>JAUHXC010000063.1 GCA_030427205.1 bacterium
GTCTGCACCGGGCTGACCCGCCGAATCCGCTTGCCGTCGACGATGAAGTCGACGACCCACTTTCCTCTCCACTTCTTGACCGCCATGACCATTCTCCGTGGTCGGTGGCGGGCGCGTGGATTCGGCCGAGGGCATCGTGCCCCGGCCGGTGGACGAAGGCAAGGTGTTGGCGGGAGAGGCGGGCAGGTAGGGGCGACGCCCCCGGCTCAGTTCTCGTCGGGCTCGGGCAGCGCCTCGGCGTCGACGGAATCGGCCAACGACGCCAGCAGGCCACCGATGACCGCGCCAGCGGCTGCAGCACCGCCGCTGCGGCCTACAGCGGCGCCGATGATCGCGCCGAAGGTCGCCGCTGCACCGACCGACGACGGGGCCTCCGCGAGGTAGTCGAAAGCCTTCACCGACAAGTCGATCACCGCGAGCATGGCCTCGTAGTGCTCCTGGAATTCGCGCACATGCAACCCGGCCTGGGTCGGCGCGAGTTGGAGCCGATAGTCGCCGACCTGGCCCTCGGGCAGGCCGACGGTGCGGGTCATGCCATGCACCGCCGTCGGGTGCGCGATCTGGTGCTTCGGGATGAGCAGGCGCTTGCCGGACTCGGGCGGCCAGAGGGCGCGGACAGCGTCGGTCCAGGTGGCTTCGGGCTTCAGGATGTCGTTCATCAGTCTTCCTCTTCGATTCGGGCGAGGACCGTCGACAGGGTGACGCCCTGCCAGGGCTCGAGTTCGTCGGTGGGCTCCAGGGTCAGCAGCTTCTCCCAACCCTCCCGGCACCGCTTGGTGCGTTGGGCCAGCGCTGCGTCGGTCGTATCGGCGAGGAGCACCGGGTGGCGTCGTCGGAGTTGGGCGTAGCTCGGCTTCGACTGCTCCCCCATCGCCTTGGCGTAGTTGCGCCGGAACAGCACGGCCTCCGCAGGCGGCAGGCTGTGCATGACCTCGACCAGCCGCTGTCGCCGCTCCAGCAGTTCCCCCTGCTCCTTGCTGATGAAGCACAGGGCCTCGGCGAGTTCGTCGTGGTGCGTGTCGAAGAGCACCTTCATCATGGCCGTGGGCGGCACGAACGGGTCACTCAGGACCCCGAGTTCCCGCTGGTAGTCGGGCGACTGGAGCATCGTGTCCAGCTCGTGCTCCGCGAGGTGCTCGACGAACTCGGTCGGCGTCTCGCACTCGAAGGGCCGCGGGCCGAGGCTCGGATCCCGGGTCCAGTCGTTGGTGAGCCGAAGGCCGACACACAGCAGTTCGAACACGACGAACCGGCCGAGCATGCGGTTCGCCGCGTGGCCATTCACCATCATGGCGAAGGCGATCTGCCCGATCCGGGTGAATCGGGTGGGGTCGGTCTCGCCGAGGGCGTTCAGTCGACGGATCCAGCCGTCGAGTTCCTGGGGGACCTCGGCTCGCATCACGTCGGTGGCGTAGCCGTGGACCCGGCTCAGGTGCGGGTAGTTCTCGGTGTCGACGACGGCGCGGGCGAGCGGGACGCTCTTGCGCGCGGCGCGCATCAACTCACCGAGGAGGACGGCCGCGTCCGCCAGGATGTCGTCGAAGCCGGCCCGCAGCTCGTCGATCGGGATGATCTCGCCGAAGCCGCTCTCCTCGTACACCTGCAACAGGTGCTCCTTGAGCGCTTCGGGCGTCGGATCGGTCACCGGGACCAGCCCCTCCGGCTCGGTCTCGATCAATGCGTTCTTCATGAACTCGGCCTCCCGCCAGCAGTTGTAGATCCAGGGTAGCGGGGGCATCAGGCGGGTATGACAGGCGCCCGTCGTTTTTTGGGGGCGCTCGTCGTTTCTGAGCACGGCGCCCGTCATGCCGGCTCGGCGCGGCCACCTCGTGATCGACAGTCGCGTTGTCTCCGACGGTTGGCAAGCTGCGATGAGGGGTCTCGCAGGCCTCGATTCGTGGAAGATCGCCCCGCTTCTTGCGCCTCTGGGCGGGTAATCGGCCTCAAGCCTGAGTTGATCCTGTGGATGACCTTCGCGCTGCGCCTCGCCGTGATCCTGAGTCCGGCCTTGAAGTCGACCCTCACGGTGCACCTCGTCGCCTTCCTGGGCCTGATCTTGGAGTCGATCCTCGTGGTCTGCGTCGTCGTCATCCTGGGCCCGACCCTGGGGTTGGTCCTCGCAGGAAGCCTCGTCGCGACCCTGACTCGGATCTCGGATCTCGGGAGATGGAACGGCTCGCCGTAACCGGGGCGAATACGACCCGGAGCGGGGGAGGAGGGCACCTTTCCGCCGCCCACGCCGCCGGGCGCCGCGTGATCGAGCGGGGTGGTCGGTCGGGGCGGCGCTGTGCCACTATGCGGTCGGACACGATCTGCCGAGGCAACCCGACTTGACGACCGACCCGCTCAGCGCGCAGACACCGCAGGCGCTCTTCGGCGCCGCTGCGGTCGGCGACCTCCGCCGCCTCAAGCGGGCCTACGCTAAGCTCATCCGCGTCTTCTCGCCCGAGTCCGCGCCCGATGTCTTCGCCCATGTCCGGCGGCTCTACGAAGAGGCGCGGGCGGCACTGCAGCGCGGCGCGGCGGCGGTCGACGGGGAGGGAGAGGGTCCGCCGCGCGCGGTGGTCGACCTCGGCGCCCTGCTCGGCATGGACCGCGCGTCGCTGGAGGCAGGCGGCTGGTCGCTGGTGGTCTCGCGCCTGTACGAGCAGGGCGGCCGGGCCCCCGAGATGGCGTTGGACGCCGCCATTGCCGCCTTGCCCGAGGGCGCTCGGGCCGACGCGCGCGGCGCCTTGCTGGCGGGCCTGTGCCACCTCGACCCGCAGCGCGCGGCCGAGACCTGGCGTCGCTGGCAGAGCCGCGCCGATCACACGCTGCCGGTCCAGGCGCGGGTCCTTCAGATGGCATTGGCCGATCTGCGCTGGCACCTGGCGCCCGTCGAGCTCGACCGACTCGTCGACGCGTTGCGCCGGGCGGATCATCCCTTCGACGACGGGCTTGTCGATCAGGCCACCGACCTGCTCTACGCGGCCCGCGCGGTGCGCGGCGCCCACCGCGTGCCCGCTGCGGTCCTGGACATCATCCGCACCGGCCACGGCGCGCCTCCGGTGGAGGCCGCCCGCGCGCTGCGCCGGCTCGTCGAGTGCGATGTCGACCTCGACGGCGCCCTGGCGCTGCTCGAGCGTGGACACCCCGGCCTCTACGCCGCCCTGTGGCAGATGTACGAAGAGGCAAGTGACCAGCGGGCGTACCTGTGGGCGTGGGCCTATCGCGGCGAGCCGCCCGACATGCCCGACCAGCCGCAGGTCGACACGGTGATCCGGACCAGCCTGCGGGCGCCCGACGTATCGCCGCCCGCGAGAGGGCGGGGACTGCGTATCCTGAGCCGGCTGATGTACGTCGGTGCCGTGCTCATGCTGGGCGCGGCCATCAAGGCCCCCGTCGTCGGGCTGGCGACGGTGGCGCTGCTCGCGGTAGGCGGCTGGTGGATCGGCCGGCACGCGGGCGCCGCGGAGCTGCACTCGAACATGCACCACGCCTTGAACTGGCCGCGCATGACCAGCGAATGCGCTGCGGCCGGGGTGTGGCCGCACGAGCTCGTCGCGGGGGTGTGGACGATCGGTGATCCGCGCGCCCGGGCGGCGCAGGTCGAGCCGGGCCTCAACGATCTGGGGTGGCTGATCGCCCAGATGACACCCGCGCACGTCCGGCGGCTGGAGCGGCTGGAGCGGCGCGCGGCGGCCGAGGCCGAGCAACTCGAAGCGCGGGGGCGATCGGGCGGGACGGGTCGATGAGCGCGCCGGTCGGCATCGATCTGGGCACCACCCACACTGTGGTCGCGGCGCTCGACGCCGACGGGCCGCGGGTCGTCCACGACGACGCTGGCGAGATCTTCCTGCCGAGCGTGGTTGCCGTCGCCGAGGACGGGACGCTGCTCGTCGGTGAGGCGGCTCGGGCCCGCCTGGACCATGCCCCCGAATACGGCGCCCGGTGCTTCAAGCGCGACATGGGATCCGACGCGCCGGTGGCGTTCGGCGAGCTGCGCCTGAGCGCCACCGAGCTGTCGGCGTTGGTGCTGCGCGAGGCCCGGGTGCGCGCCGAGCGCGGGCTGGGCCGTCGCGTGGAGCGGGCGGTGATCACGGTGCCAGCGTACTTCGGCGAGCCGCAGCGCGCGGCGACCCTGGAGGCGGCGCGGCTGGCCGGCCTGGAGGTGGTCCGCATGGTCAACGAGCCGACCGCCGCGGCGATGGCCTACGGCCTGGCCGACGCCGATCGGGAGCGGCGCTTGCTGGTCGTCGACCTCGGCGGCGGCACCTTCGATGTCACCGTACTCGAGGTCTTCGAAGGCATCGTCGAGGTCATCGCGACCGGCGGCGACAGCCGGCTCGGCGGCGAGGACATCACCACGGCGCTGATGGCGCGGGCGCAGGCGGACGGGGTCGCCCCGGCGGTACTGCGGGCGGCGTGCGAGGACGCCAAGCGCATCTTGTCGACGTCCCACGGCGCGCTGGTGCCGCTCGGGGGCGGCCGGCGCTTGTCCTTGACCCGGTCGGATCTCGACGCGGCCTGCGCGCCGTTCGTCGCCCGCATCCGGCAGCGCGTCGTCGACGTGCTGCGCGACGCGACGCTGGCGCCCGCCGACGTCGACGAGGTGATCCTCGCGGGCGGCGCGACCCGGACGCCCGCGGTCATCGACCTCGTCGAGCGGCTGTTCGGCCGCGCGCCCACCCGCCGCCTCGACCCCGACCGGGTCGTGGCGCTCGGGGCGGCGATCCAGGCGGGGCTCGCCAGCCGCCACGCCGCCGTGCGCGAGCTGGTGGTCACCGATGTCCTGTCGCACTCCCTCGGCGTCGAGACCGCCCGTGAAGGCAGCCGCGATGTCCTCGACGGCTACTTCACGCCCGTGCTCCACCGCAACACCACGCTGCCGGTGCGGCGCGTCGAGCGGTTCTGGACCATGCACCCGCGGCAGAGCCGGCTGGTGATCGCCGTCTACGAGGGCGAGCACCGCTACGTGCGCCACAACCGCTGCCTGGGGCGCTTCGAGGTCGTCGATCTTCCGTCGGCGGAGGGTGAGGACGGCCGCCTGGCCCTCGACGTGGCCTTCACGCACACCCTCGACGGGCTGCTCGAAGTCGAAGCCCGGATCGTGGCTACCGGCGAGGCGCGGGCCATCGTCATCGACGCGCGCGCGGGCCACATGACCCCGGCGCAGCGCGCGGCCGCCTTGCGCCGCCTCGATGACCTCAAGGTGCACCCCCGCGATCTGCTGCCGAACCGGGTGCTGCTCGAGCAGGCACTGGCCCGCCACGCCCGGCTCGACGCCGCCGGTCGGCGGTCTCTCGACGGGCCGTTGACCGCCTTCGAAGACGCGCTCGCCCGGGAGCAGCCGGAGGCCATCCGGGCGGCGGCGGCGCAGTTGGAGCACGTGTTGCGGGACGGGAGGCTGGCATGACGACGCCCCGGTTGTTGCTCGGCGAGATGCGGCAGCGCTGGACCGATCGACCCTCGAGGCCCTCGGACTGGTGGCACCTGCCTCTGCCCCCGTGGGCCCAGGACGAGCTGGAAGCCTTCGGCCACGGCCGCGCAGCGTTGCCGCTCTGGCAGCGCGGTGAGATCCGCTGGGGTTGGATGCTGATGGCCCACGTCGACATCTACGCGCCGGGCGAGAAGGACCGGGCCGCCGGCGTGCTGTGGAGCCCCGATCCGCTCCTGCAGGACGACCCCGGGCTGCTGCAAGCGACCTGCGCGGCCTACTGGGTCGTCAAGAGCGGCGGGTTCTCCGACGGGCAGCCGCTGACCGAGGTGCCCGGCCTGAAGGGTTTCGTCGCCCACAGCCGCGACGAGTACACCCGCCGGAGCCGGATCCGCCTGCCGCCGATGATCGCTGGCGCGCGCATCATCTACGACGAGACGCTGATGCTGCAGCGCGCGCACCTGCCGCAGGGCCACCTGACCGGGAAGCTGGTGCCGCTGGTGGTCGACCCCTCGGCGCAGGTGCGCGCCGTCCGGCTCCTGCCATGCCAGATCTGGCCGACGCCGCTCGTCGAGATGTGGTCCGCAGGTTAGCCGCTGCGGAACGGCAAATATTGAGCAAATCGGTGGCGACCATGCGTAGATGAAGCTCCCTCCAGCCGTAGTGGGGGCATCGTGGTTGGCGCGCAGCGCCCCAACAACCGCGACCAGAAGCCCTGGGGCCCTGCTCCAACCCGCCGCGCGACGCCACCGATACACTACGTGACCGCGTCCGTCGGCCATGTGCGAAGCTAGCGTGTCAGCATCTCATGGAGCGGGCCGAGACGAGACGGGCGGTCTCGGGTACATTCTCCCTATGAACAGCCGCATTGCCCACCCGAGCGTCGCCGCCTGCCTGTGTGGTCGGGGGTTGCTGACCGGGCTGGCCGTGGCCCCCACCGTGTGGGGGTGAGCCGATGACGACGAAATCGCCGCCTGGTCTTCGTGGTCGACGAGACGCGGACATCACGCGCGCTCTCGCACTCGAGGGCCGCTATGGCCGCGACCAACGACGCGTCGGCGACGTGGGCGTAGCGCTCGGTCGTGGTGATCGACGCGTGCCCGAGCAAACGCTGGATGACCCGCAGCGACACGCTCCGCAGCACGAGGTGCGACGCGAAACTGTGGCGCAGGTCGTGGACCCGGACGCCTCGGAGCCCGGCGGCGTCGAGCAGCCGCGCCAGAGCCTCGTTGACCCGCTGTGGGCAGCGTTCAACGGCTCCCGCAGCGTCGGGGAAGACCCAGCCTTGCCTGGGCCCGCCCTTCGCCCTCCAGCGGCGCAGAGCCGCAACCGCATCGGCCGTCAGGGGCACTCGACGATGGTGGTTGCCCTTCGTCGAGCCCACACGGCCCCGGTAGACCGAGCGGCGCACATCGACGGCCGGCGCGTCGAAGTCGACATCGCACCACTTCAGCGCGAGCAGCTCGCCTCGCCGCAGGCCGGCGCGCAGCGCGACGGTGAACATAGCCGACCACTTCGCCTCGGGTCGCGCAGCAGTCAGCAGCCGCTCGGCCTCAGCCGGGCGCAGCCAGTCGAACTCGGGAGGTGGCACCGTGAGCTTGTGCATCTTCGGCACTGCGTCGAGCAGGCCCCACTCGACCGCGCACTTCATCAAGGTCGACAGCACCGCCAGATGCCCGTTGATCGTGCTCGGCGCCAGCCCCGCCTCCTGCTTCTCGGCGGTGTAGGCGTCCAGGTCGTGGGTCGTGACCTCGTCGAGCCGCTTCGACCCCAGCGCCGGCAGCAGGTGGACCCGCAGGATCGACTCCTTGCGCACCCGGCTGCTCGGCTTGTTGCGCACCAGCACCCGCTCGGTGAGCCAGCGCACAGCGAAGTCACTCAGCCGGGGGCTCGGGCCCGAGGAGGCGTTCGAGGTCGACAAGCCGACCCGCAGCTCGGCCTCGTACGCCTCCGCGCCGCGCTTCGTCTGCACCGGGCTGACCCGCCGGATGCGCTTGCCGTCGAGGGTGAAGTCGGCGACCCACTTCCCGCGCCACTGCTTCGCCGCCATCGGCGCCCCCTCCTCGCCGGCGAGCGGCGATCCACTGGTCGACGGCCTCGGGCTCGAAGCGGAGCCGGTTCGAGACCTTCAGGTGCGGCAGCTCGCCGCGGGCGACGAGCCGGTACAGGTGGCGGCGGCTGATGCGGAGCCGAGCACACACCTCGTCGGGTATGAGCAGCGTGTCCGACACCCGCGCCTCCCTCGCCGCGTGCCCTGGGCACCGGCGCGTCGCCGCGTCCGGTCCGAGGGCTCGGGACGTAGGGTACCCACCCCCTACTGCCCACGGTCTGTCACCAGACATCTACCGGCCGGCGAAAGAGTGGGATGCAACCCGCCGAAGGCCCGGTGGCTGGTCGATCGAGCCGGATGCGCGGCGAGCGGATGCCGCGCAGTTGACAACCTCCCGGTGGGCGCAGGAGAAGCCCTTTCGTCGCGTGCTGTGCGGTGCCGATTGGTCGGTCTCTCGGCGGTCTGCGGCCTATCGCGCGCGCGCGCACAATCGCGATCGCGCGCGAGGCCCGAAGAAAATGCGCGTTTACGTAATTTCAGGCACTTACGGGCCGAAAGCCTCAGCCGAGCCTCGGGGTGACCTTGGCGGTGAGCCTCACCGTGAGCCTGGCTGCGACCCTCACCGCGACCCTCGCGGAGAGCCTCACCGTGAGCCTGGCTGCGACCTTCGCAGAGACCCTCGCGGGAAGCCTCACCGTGAGCCTGACCGCGACCCTCATAGAGACCCTCGCGGGAAGCCTCACCGTGAACCTCGCCGCGACCTGGGGGTGAACGGGGGTCTGGGGTCGAACTGGCCCCGGCCAGGGCCTCACGGGCTCCGAAACGGTGCGTTGCGCCGTCTGGAGGCCCCCGAGACGGCCTTCAAGGGCGCGTTCGGGCCCGAAGCTGGGCAGGTGGGGTTCCAATTCGAGCGGGAACGGCAGCCCGGCGAGCCCGACACCGAGAACGAGTGGTGTCGTCCGGGCCAATGCGGTTGGGCCAGCCGTCCGAACCAGCCCGCTGGCCGTCGTAGACAGGGCGAGTGCCCAACACGAGCTGGATGCAGACCGGATACGGGCCGCCGGTGCGTCTCGGGCATGGTTGCCATCGATCCGGCTGGTGCTGGCCCCGCTGCGCGCGCGTGCTGGGCCCCAGCGAGAGCCGTGAGTAGCTCGTTGGGCCCGCCGGCTTCTGTGAGGGACCTCGGGGCTCTGCGGCGTCGTCTTTGCGTCGTGGATGCCGAGGCGGCGCGGACTGGACGGCGACGTGCCGACGTTCTGCGCCCCGTGCTCATGGGGTGCACGCCGGCGACGGATGAAGCCCGCCAGAGCCTGCGACCCCTGCACGATGCGCGGGGTGATGCACGGACGATGCTCGGACGATGCGCGGGGCGCTGCTCGGACGATGCGCGGGGCGATGCTCGGACGATGCACAGGACGGACCGCGGGACGATGCGCGGAGGATATCGCCGCACCCGAACTCGGTGCCCCGAATGGCCCCCGCCCCGGATCGACGCGACGGCGCGAGAGCGGTTCAGTTGGGGGTGGGTGGCCAGGGCCGAGAGCCAGCGGTCAAGCGGGCCGCTGGCCTCGCTGCGCCCTGGCGCTGGCCCGAAATCGCCGGAAATGGCGCAGTGGCGGGCTGTCGGGCCAGCGGGCACCCAGATGCCCGCCAGAGTCGAACCAGATGCTCACCAGAAAGCGACCAGTACAGCACCAGAAGACCACCGGAGCCGGGCCAGAGTGAACCCAGACGGTCGCCAGACCTCGACCGGAGCGGTGCCAGAGGCCCACGAGAGCCCAGCCGGACATGGGCCAGGACGCAGCCGGAGCTCCGCCGGGGCCCGACCGGGGGCCAACCGGGGACTTGGCGAGGCTCGGACGGCCGAATCGGCCGACGCTCTTGCTCCATTCGGTGTTCCGGGCCCGGTCGATGACGTCGAGCCGGCTCGCCCTATCCTGATCGCAGGCTCGACCGGCGTGGAGGGCGACCGATGAGACGCGCGCTGCTATTCGTCATCCTCGCGGCGCTGGGGTGCGAGCGCGAGATGGCGAGCATGATGGAGGGCGGGCCGATGGACGGCGGCCGCCCCGACGTCCCGGTCGACATGCCCGACGGGATGATGCCCGACATCGGGCCGCTCGACGCCGAGCCGCCGGACGTCGAGCCCCCCGACGCCGACCCCAACCCGCTGCGCGTGAACCACATGCAGGTGCGCGGGACCAACAACAGCTACCACACGAACACCAACCCGTTCGATCTCGAGTTTCGGGACTACTACCACCTGCCGCTCAGCGAGCAGGCTGGGGAGCAGGGCATCCGCTTCTTCGATTTCGATCTCGATCCCGACCGCGAGTCGAGCATCGTGCTTGAGCCGCGGGTCAGCGATGCCCTGGACATCGAGACGATCTGTCCCTCGTGGTTCATATGCCTGTTCGAACTCGACCTCTGGATGGACGAGAACCCACGGCATGCGTTGTTCGTCTTCTTCATCGCCGAGTCGTGGCGTTTCAACTCGCCGCCCTTCCTGTTCCAACAACTCGACGACCTCGAAGAGGACGCGGTGCTGACCCTGGGCCGCGACAGGATCCTGACCCCGGCCGACGTACGCGGCGAGTATCGCACGCTGAGGGAAGCCATTCAGCAGCGCGGCTGGCCTACGGCCGAGGAGGCACGCGGCAAGGTCATGCTGGTGCTGAACGACCGGGCCGAGGCACGGACGCGCTATCTGGAACGCGGGGGACTCGATCCCGAAGACCGACTCTTGTTCCTCATCGGCGAGCCCGCTCGAGCGGAGGACCCAGACACCGGCGATGAGGTGATCTTCTCCTTCGAGCCAGAGTTCGACGGCGACCCGTGGTATTTCGAGACCGAGCCGGCCGAGTTGGAGCGTATGCGGGATCTCGCCGCCGCCGGCTATCTGGTGCATGGCGTCAGCGACGACCCTCAGATGATTGACGACCTCCAAGCGGCTGGGACCCACTTCGTCGCCACCCGATACCCTGAAGATGTCTTTGGCGAGATCCCGCCAGCGGGGCCCGTCGCGTGCAACTTGGTGACCCGCCCCGATGACTGTGACCCGGCCGAGTTCGAGGCAGCGCCGCGCTGAGCCGAGCCCCGGTCAGCGGCAGAACCGGTCCACGCTGCTCGGTTCGACCGGGCTGAACGCGATGGCCCAGGGTAGGACCCAGCCCCGACAGTCTGCTTCGCACGTTTCGATGTCGACGTCGCGATCAACGCAGTCGAGGTGCTCGCAGGCATCGGCTACGTCGAAGCGATCAAGCAACCAGATGTCCTCCCGGTCGAGAACGAAGGTCTGCCTCCGCACGATACGATCCCAGGCGGCTTCGCTCGCTGCTTCGTCCTCCGCCATCGAGATGCACGCTGATGTACGAGGGAACGCCTCGCCGGTCCACTCCAACTCGATCGGCATGTCCCCAGCCCGGAGGTCGAGCCGCTGGCCCGCTTGCCGAGCGGGCTTTGTCAGCCACCACTGCTCATCCATCGCGAAGCGCGCCGGACCGATCGCCATCAAGTCGCCCGCGTTGGCGCGACGCGCCAGAGGGCCGAAGTAGGGGTTGCGGACGAAGAGGTCATAGCCACGCCCGATGAGCTTCTGGTGGAGATCGCCCGGCAACTCCCGCTCGCTGTCGACGCAGATCTCTGCCGCGCGAAAGACCTGTTCCCCGACCGTGCGGCGGACCGGGCGCAGCCCGATCGGCTCCTGGTCGCACCGGGCGTGAAACTCTGCGTCAACGGTCGAGTTGTAGGGCATCGGCACGTCGAACGGCGAGTCGATCGTCACGGCGCAGCGAAGGCCCAGATCCTCGGCCGCGACACTCGTCTCGACCGCGATCAACTGTGCGCCTGGCTTGCCCGCCGGACTGTAGAGGCTGCGACCGCGGACCATTCGAGGAGTGTCGAACTCGGCTGGGGTCGTTGGCAGCCCCCACGCGGGGCCGGCCGCGCCAGACACGCCTTCGGTCAGGCCTGTCACCGGGTCGGCCATCCACTCGGCAGCATTGTCTGGCAGGTGGTGGAGCGACTCCGAGCTTGCCAGCGCACCGCCGACCACAACCACCCGCCCCGGCTCGCCCTTCACCCGATCGAAGTACAGTTCGTCGGTCGCCCGGTTCAGGCACTCGGCGACCCAGGGTACCCACCGCGTATTCTCGGCCCACGCCCCACAACTCAATGGCGATTCGAACAGAGACCGCGGTGTGGTCGCCTGCGCTTCGAGCACTGCCCGCTCCCGCACAGTGGGCAATCGAGCGCCCATCTTCTGGCACGCGGTGTACGCATCGCACCAATTCACCCCGGTCATCGGCTGATCCGCCAATAGGGCGGCGTTCGGCGACGCTGCTTCGTCGCACAGTCGGACGCACTTGCCGGACGCGGGCGCGTTGCAGTCGCACATCACCTCCCGAAACTGGCCCCGGCTCATCTCGCTGGTCATGATCGCGAAGTCGTAGGCAAACCGCTCGGTGATCGGCTCGGCGCAGGCGTCGGTGTACTCCACCACCGCCGTCGCGCACGCGTTGTTGTCGAGGCCCTCGTCGCACGCCGCCGAGTGCCCCGGCACGGTCAACCAGCGCACGCCGTCGAGCTTTGGCAACTCAACGATCTCCGGCTCCCCGTCACCCCCGACCACGACCCGAGGCGGCGGGTCGAGGGCCACGCAGCCGTGGCCCTTGATCACCTCGACCCCGTCGGGCGGCGTCTCGTCCTCGCCGAACGCCACACACGATACGGCCCGCGGCTGGTCACCGGCCGCCACGCACCGCCGGTCGGCCTCGCCGCAGTGCAGCACCGTGTCGAATTGGCACGCGGTGCCTACGCAGGGCACGCCCGCCGGGCAGTCGTTGCCGCACGCCCCGCAGTGCGCCGGGTTGTCCCAGACCAGCGTCCACTCGTCGCCCTCGTGATTCGAGCAGTCGTGGTAGTACGTCGCGTCGATGATCGCGTGATCGAACAGCTCCGACGGAGATGCGCAGCCGAGCGCGAGCGCGGCGGTGATCAACGCGAGGGTCAGCGGGCGCATCGTTCTCCCCGTACGAGGACTCACAGGGAGAATACCAGCCCCCCGCCCGGTCGACCACACCGGGTTGACGGCCCGTGTCAGCAGCGCGATGCTCGATGGCGCCCGAACACTCGGCCGGAGGTCTCCCCATGCTTCGCGGATTGCTCGCCCTGGCCGTCATCGCCCTCGCTGCCCCGACGCGCGCCACCGAGACGTGCGCAGCGCTCGAACGCATCGACGGGCCGCCAGTATATGTCATCATGCATGGCTACCCATACAGCCCGAATCCAGCGCTCGACCCATTGTCGATGGTCGATGCGGATCTCATCAACATGGGGCAGTTCTTCCGCTCGCTGGGCCCCAAGCGCGCGTTCGTGCACGGCATCAACTCGTTCCGCGCGGACGCGAGCTTCGGCAAGACCCGGCGCCCGGCCACATGGCGGGCGCTGATGGCCAGCGTCGAGAGCATCGTCGATGACATCGAAGACGCCCCGAAGAGCGCGGCCCGACCGCAGGTGTACCTCTATTTCGTCGGCCACGGCACCGTCGAGCCGAATGACCGCCTGCGCCTCTTCACCGCGCCCGACGAGCCGCGCGCCGGCCCAGGCTACGACGGCAACATCGACTCCCACCTCATCGCCGAGCACATCCTGAAGCCGCTCTCATCTCGAGCGGACGTGCATCTCATCGTCGACGCATGCCATAGCTATCACATGGTCCAGACCCGCGGGCCCTACACCCGCGAGAGGCTGACTCCCCGCCCACCGCTCGCGTTGGCCTACAGCCTCGACTTCGCCGCGCAGTACCCGACCGTCGGCGCGCTACTCGCCGGCCGCACCGAGACGCCCGAGGTGCACCCCTTCGGTGGCATCTTCAGTCATCTCGTGCGCTCGCTGGCCATCGGCGCCGCCGACCTCGACGGCGATGGCATCATCACCTACCGCGAGATGGCCGACGCGCTGCCCCAGGTCCTCCCGCACATCGAGCAGGCGCCCAAGCCCGAGGTCATGCCGCCCGCCGGTGAGCGCGATCGGCCGTTCATCGACTGGCGCAGCACGCCGGCCGCTCGGGTGTGTCTGCCCGCCGACGTGAAAGGCCGGTTCCGGCTGATGGACGCGCTCGACATCTTTGCGACGGTCTACCTGCCCGGCGCGCCGCGGCTGCGCTGGCTGCCGCCGGGGCGCACGCTCGGTCTGGCGACGTCCGGCGTACCCAGTCGCTACTTCGTCGCCGCCGACGGCCCGGCCGATTTCATGGCGGAGTCACCCTACGTCCGCCCACCGGCACCGCCGCCGATCCCCGAAGATCCCGACGCCCCGCTGCCCGAGACCGCCGAAGCGCTCGAAGCGGCCAAGACGTGGGAGCCGTTGCCGTCGATGATGTCGCGGGAGCCGACGCTCAGCGCGCGAGCCGAGCCACCGATGACGCTCTCCTTGCCGGTCAGCATGGGCATCGCCGCGGTGGGCGGGGCGACAGCCTTCAACGTGGCGGGCGTCGACGAGGCCGAGACATGGCTGCACGTCGACGTCCTCGGCCGCGTGGGCCGGGGCCGCCACCGCCTGCTGCTCGAGGCGACCTACGCGCGCGCTACATTGCACGGGGACGGCGCCGATCCGGAGACCGGCCCGCCGCCGATTCTCGGTCATCGCTGGGGTGGGCGGCTCGGCTACGGGCAGCTCATCTCCGAGGGCGCCGTCGACCTCTCTGCCGGCGCCCTCATCGGCCTGTACCAGATGTGGGGTGAGAGCGGGCCACCGAAGGCTCGACGGATCATGGTGAACGACGTCGCGCTGCGCGGAACGATCACCGTGCCCTTCGGCACGCACTCCCGCTGGGGCTGGCGACTCGACGCGGAGGTGGGCGCGGCCGTCGCCGGCCGACCGCTCACGCCGACGCTCAAGCTGGCTACGGGCCTCGACTTCGCCGCGCTCGTGCACCCGTAGCGATGGTCAGCAGGCTGTTCGGGTCAACTCGCCAGGGCAGACAAACGCCTACCGAGGGGATGCATTGTTCAGTAGTGTGGGCTGTATGCGGGCACCCGATGGAGGGCAAACGATGGCCAGTCGCCAAGTGATCACTCGGCTCATGTTTCACGGTGTCCTCGTGGCGCTCGCCATCGGCTGTACGCCGGTCGCCGGGGATGGGGGATCTGATGGCGATCCGGGTGATGCGATCACGGCCGATGGGCACGCGCCGGATGTCGAGACCCGTGGCTCCGATGGGTCCCCCGACTCCGCTCCGGCCCCGGTCGACGCGACGCTGCCCGATACGGCGCCTGCAGACATGGCCGCGCCCGATGCGGCCCTCGACGATACGGGCCCGGCCGACGCGGCTGTCGACGATACGGGCCCGGCCGACGCGCGCCCAGCGGACATGCTGCTGGTCGACATGGGGCCGGCGGTCGTCTGTGGCGACGGGGTCTGCGCCGATCCCGAGACCTGCGCCGACTGCCCCGACGATTGCGGCTGCGGGCCATCCGAGCGGTGCGACGCGGGCGCGTGCGTCCTCGATTGCCCCGAAGACTGCGGCGCGCTTCTCGACGCGGCCTGTGACCCGGACGGCCGCGCCTACCGGCTCTGCGTGCCCGATCCCGAGCGGCCGGGCTGCCTCGCGCCGGGCGCCCGCATCGCCTGCGGCGAGGACCGCAGCTGCGAGGGGCCGGGCGAGGGCTGCGCGGGCTTCTGCGCGGCGCCGGAGCTGATCTTCGTCGTCGACCGCTCGTCGAGCATGGCCCGCGAGGGCAAGTGGGACGCCACCGTCGAGGCCATCGAGGACTTCGTCGGGGTGTGGGCTCCGCGGATCCGCATCGGGCTGCGGACCTTCCCCGACAGTCAGATCGAGTGCGCCGCCGGCCGGATCCAGGCCCCGGAGTTCGGCCCGCGGCTCTTCCTCGGTGAGCCGGCGGGCTTCGGCGATACGCCGATCGCCGCCGCGCTCGACGGGCTGTCCCGGGCGTATGGCGACCCCGACGAGGGCGAGATGGTCATCCTGGTGACCGACGGCGAGGAGACCTGCGCCGACGAGGCGGCGGTGATCGCCGCCACCGAGGCCCTGCGTCTTCGGGGGGTGAATGTGTTCGCCGTCGGTATCGGCCCCGACGCCAACCGGGCGCTGCTCGGGCGGATCGCCGAGGCGGGGGGCACCGCCGTTCCGGGGCCGTTCTTCGCCGAGGATCGCGACGGGCTCTACGGGGCGTTCTCGGACATCCGGCGCACGTTCGACGTCTGCGTATGCAACCCCGGCTTCGTATTCTGCCGCGACGGTGAGCTCCTCGAGTGCGCCGAGCACGGGCTGGGCTTCGACCTGCTCGAGCCGTGCGCCTTCGGGTGCGCCGACGGCACCGCGTGCTACCCGGAGTGCACCCCGGGGGCGCCGCTCGATGTCTGCGACGCGCACTATATGACGGTCTGCGGGGACGACGGGCGCATCGAGCGGGACGGCAGCTGCTTCTTCGGCTGCGAGGCCAACGCCTGCCTCGAAGGGCCGACGGTCGACCGCTGCGTCTTCGCGGAGCGGGACCGCGCCACGGCGTGGGCCGCCGGGGAGTGGGTCAACGACAATCGGGTCGCGGTCTTCGAGGAGGGCTTCACCACCCTGACCCCGGGGGTCGACACCGCGGAGCGCTACGAGGTGCAGATCGGCCATGGCCCGCTCGGCAGCGACCCCCGGGTCGAGCAATGGTTCTGGCAGGACCTGCGGCCGGTGGCGCGCTGGGACGACGCCGATCACCCGGGCCTGGCGGGGTACGACGGGTTCGGGCCGTCGAACCTCGGGGCCAACGTGCCGCCGGGCGGCCGCCACAGCTTCGGCTTCCGGGTCCGCATCCCGCGCAGCGAATGGACCTATTGCGACACCGACGATCGGGACGGCTTCCAGCCCGAGCAGCTCGGGTTCTTCCGCTCGCTCGGGCAGCCGCACTGCAGCTCGCAGCTTCGTGAGGAGACGTGCTTCGCGAGCCGGCAGGGCCGATGCAGCGTCGACGAGGTCAACCCGACCCGGGAGACGGCCCGGATCTGCGGGCGGGGCTGTGACGAGGATCGCTGCCGGGCGCCGCTGCGCGGCCGGCTGGTGGTGTGCGGCGCGCGCACGCCCGCGCTCGACGCGCTGCTCGACGAAGGCGGCGCGGGCCAGCTCGAGATCGTCGACGGGTGCAGCCTCGACCTCACGACCGCGGTCCTGCCCCACCCCGCCCGGGCGGTGCTCGTCTTGCCGGGCGGCCGGCTCGAGGGCGACAGCGAGGCGTGGCGTCGGGCGATCGGCGCCGGGCTGCGGGTGGTCGCCCTCGGCCCCGACGCGGTCGTGCACGCCGTGACGTTCACCGAGATGGCCGGCGCCGACGAGATCGACGCCGAGGCGCGGTTCGGCGAGTGCGGGGCCAGCGTGATGCCGGCCTTCCAGTTGTCGCACAGCGCGCCGCTGTGGTCCGAGGTCGACTTCGAGCCGGCCCCCGAGGTGAGCGACTGCGGGCCCGATCTGAGCCCGTTGACCGACATGAGGCGGCTGGGCGGCTGGGAGCGGGACCGCATCTCGCTGGGCTACATCACCCGGTTCCAGGGCGAGATCTGGCTGATGTCGCCCGACGTCGTCGCCGGCCTCGCCGAGCGCACCCCCCGGGAGAAGGCCCTGCTCTCGTGGTTCGTCAACGGGGGCCTCGTGCCGCCGGCAGCGGCCCCGGGCGAGCCGGTGCTGCTCGATCCCGCCTTGGGCTACGGCGCCGAGCCCTGCGGCGGGCCGAGCCCGTGTGATACGCCGCGAGCCTGCGCCGACATGGCCTGCGCCCAGGCCGGACACGGCCCCGCGCTGGGCTGGCAGGCGGCCGATTGCCTGGCCCTGGATGCCGATCCGGCCCGAACCTGCATGGTGCTCGACGAGGCCCGCGAGCGCGTGCGCCCCGCGGCCGAGGCCGACCTGCCCGCCGGCTGCGCGCTGCCCGGGGCCACCGCAGTGACATGCGCGCCGACCGAAGGCTGCACCCACGACGATGACTGCCCCGATGACCGGTTCTGCGATGTGTTCGGGGTGTGCAGCCCGACGTAGGGCCGCAAGCCCGAGGCGTACGGCGCCGACGCTCAAGCTGGCACCGGGCCTCGACTTCGCGGCGCTCGTGCACCCGTAGCGATGGTCAGCACGCCCAGAAAAATCCACTTTCTGCGGACGCTCGCGGTCAGATCGGGGTCGTCGTCCCTTAGTCACCCGTGGACGGTGTATCGCCTGACGGAGAATGCCTCATGATTCGCGCGCTGCTTTTGCTCGCTGGCCTTGCTCTGCCCGCCCCACAGCTCGCGCACGCCGAGGACGCCTGCCCGCCGATCGAGCGCACCGCCGGCCCGCCGGTCTACGCGATCCTCTACGGCTACCCCCACGATGGGCCGGTCGACAGTTCGTGGTTCTCCCTCGGCTACCCGCGGCCGGACCTGCCCATGGTCGACGATGATCTCGTCCGTATGGCGCGGCTCTTTCAGGCGCTGGGCCCCGAGCGCATGCGCATCCACGGCGAGCCGGATCGCGCGGCGAGCGCCCGACTGTCGAGCTTCGGCGTCCGTCCGCCGAGATGGCGCAGCCTGCTTGAGAGCGTGGCCGAAGTGGCGTCCGACATCGACAAGGCGCCCGCGGGCGCGACCGAGGCTGACGTCTACATCTATCTCGCGGGTCACGGGCGCAAGGCTCGAATCGGAGACAAGACGCGCTTGCTCATCTTCGGCGAGCCGGACGGCGAAGCGCCCGGATACAACGGCGTGATCGACTCGGCGCTGTTCGCCGAGCACATCCTGACCCCGCTCGCGGCTCGCGCTCGGGTGCATCTCGTCGCCGATGTCTGCTTCGCCTACACCCTGCTCCAGACCCGCGAGATGAAGAGGGTGGAGACCGTCTTCTTCCCGCCACCGGAGGTCGACTACGTCACGCCGTTCAGTGAATCGTTCCCCGACGTCGGCACGCAGCTCGCCAGCCGGAGCGTGACGCTCGAAGACCCGACGCTGGCCGGCCTGTTCAGCCACGCGCTGCGGTCGGCGGCTATCGGACCGGCCGATACCGATCGCGACGGCGTGATCACCTACGGCGAGATGGACCGCGCGCTCGCCGTCGCCGCGCGCGCCGACCGCCGCCTCCGCAAGTCGACTGTGGTCGCGCCGGACGGCGACCCGAACACCCCCTTCCTGCGCTGGCGCCAGAGCCCCGCCGCCCGGGTCTGTGCGTCGCCCGGAGCGACCCGAGAGTTGCGGGACGGCTCCGACCTGTTCGCGACCTTGCCCGGCTTCCTGCGACCGACGAGCGTGTGGCTGTCGCCTGGGCATACGTTCACGGCGCGCGGCCTGCGATTCGAAGCCGTCGATGGCACCGCGGTGCCCCTCCAGAAGTGATCCGCGCCCATCCGCAGTGTTCGGTATTGATGCCTGATCTCCCATGCCACATGCTCCCGCGGCGGGCAGCCGATGTCTCTCCCTCCATCGACAGCCTGCGCCCGCGGGGCGAGCGGTCACCGCCCCGGCGCCTGCGGGGCGCGTCGGCGTGGAGCGCGTCGGCGCGCCCCTGGACGTGGGCCGGCCTCCTCTGCCTGTGCGTCTTCGCCCTGGGGTGCCAGACCGGGCGCGGTGTCATCGACGATCGCTGGATGGGTCCGTGGTACGCCGCCTTGGACGGCGCGACCCGGCTCGAAGTCGAGACCATCAGCGGTGAGCGGCTGCTGGTCGTCGATGACCCGGAAGCCATCGCCGATCTCATCGAGCGGGTCGCGGTCGATCCCGCCGCCAGTTGGGGCAGGTGTCGTTGCTCGGGCGAGTTCGCCCTGCTGTTCTCGACGGGTCAGCCCGAGCCGGTGCTCGTCACCCTGAATCATCGGAAGAGCCTGCGACTGCGCGCCTGGAGCGCTGACGGCGTCTTGACCCCGTGGAGCCGATCGGCCGTCCTGAGCTGGCTGGCGACCCACGGCCTGGACCTCTGACCGGCGGCGTTGCACGATCTGACCCGTGCCCGGCTGTCGGTGCCCCCGCGTTCCGTGGTAGCCCGGAGGTGGTGGACCACCCGGAGGAGATGATGCGATCGCCCCTCGCCCTGCTCGTGGCGCTGTGCTGCGCCGGCTGCTACTCGCCGTGGCGCGCCGAGCCCGAGGGCGCGAAGGTCTGCGGGGTCGAGGTCTGCGACGGCTACGACAACGACTGCGATGGCGCCGCCGACGAGGACTTCGACCTCGACACCGACGACCGCAACTGCGGCGCGTGCGGCGCGGTGTGCCGGCCAGAGGTGCCGCACGGCACGGCCACCTGCGAGGCCGGGGTGTGCATCATCGAGCGGTGTGAGCCGGGCTTCGAGAGCGCCGACGGCGAGGTGGCCAACGGGTGCGAGACCGTCTGCGCGCCGTCGGCGGGCCCCGGCGAGACGTGCGACGGGCGGGACAATGACTGCGACGGCACCACCGACGAGGGCGTCGAGTGGGACGCGCCCATCGCGCCGGGGATCGGGGTCTGCGCCGGGCTGCCGCAGGTCTGCGAAGGCACCGCCGGCTGGGGCCCGCCGCGCCTCCAGTACGTGCCGACCTACGAGCCAAACGAGGCGACGTGCGACGGCCTGGACAACGACTGCGACGGCAAGCTCGACGAACCGCACCCGGTCGGGGACGCGTGTGAGGCGGGGGTTGGCGGGTGCCGACGAGAAGGGGTGATGGCGTGCGGCCCGAGCGGCGGCGACGTGCGCTGCACGGTTGAAGCGGGCCCGCCGGGGGATGGCGACGCCACCTGCGACCTCGTGGACGACGACTGCGACGGCCTGGTCGACGAGGATCCGCCGTGCAACGGCACCGCGTGCAGCGGCTCGGCGATCCCCGAGGGGTTCGTCTGCATCCCGCCGGGCACGTTCATGATGGGCGCGCCGGCGAGCGAGGAAGGGTTCTTGGACCTTGAGGGCCCACAGCATGAGGTGGTGTTGACTCGACCGGTGCTGATGTCGGCGACCGAGCTGACCCAGCAGGAGTGGATCGACGTGCTCGGCTTCAACCCGGCGCTCAACCAGCGGCACCCGTTGAGCCCGGTAGAGCGGGTGAGCTGGGCAGACCTGTTGTTCTACGCCAACGCGCGCTCGCTGCAGGAGGGGTTGGAGCCGTGCTACCGGCTGGAAGAGTGCGAGGGCGAGCCGGGAACCGGGTGTGAAGGAGATCGCTTCGACAACTGCGGCGGCTTCCAGTGCGCGGTGGCCGAGTGGAACCAGGGCTGCACCGGATACCGGCTGCCAACCGAGGCTGAGTGGGAGTATGCGGCCCGCGCTGGCACGACGACCCGATTCTGGTGCGGCGATGACGAGCGCTGCCTGCGAGATGTGGCATGGTTCTCTGCCACGGGTGACCGGCGGCCCCAGGTCGTTGGACGCCTCCCGCCGAACCCGTGGGGGCTGCACGACATGCCGGGCAATGTCACCGAACTCGTGTATGACGACTTCCAACTCTACGGACCCGAGTCACGGACCGACCCTGTCGGCGCGGGTCTCTTCGAGGGCGACGAGGTGAGGGTCGCCCGGGACTGCGCCGCCGAGGACGCCGCCGTCTGGTGCCGCGGAGCCCTACGAGGCAGCCGCGATCCACGGCAGCGAAACTATGTGACCGGCGCACGGTTGGTGCGCGCGTTGTCGACTGGACCGAGCGAATAGCACAGCGACCGAGAGCGGGAGGTCTGCTCCTGCTCGACGGCCTATGCTGCTGTTGGTGTCCGGCCGGGGGAGACAGCCCATGCGCGGGAGTAGCTGCCTGCTGTTGGTTCTGATGGCGCTCTCCGGCTGCATCACGCAGCCTGACTCGGCAGCGCCGGGACCGCCGGTGCCCGGCGACGCTCGAACGCCGGGTGATATGGACCCGATGAACGATGGTCAGATCGAGCCCCGAGATGTCGCGCTGCCGATGGACGCGATCATGCACGCCGATCAGGCTGCGCCCAGACCTGATGCTGGCTCTGTGTCCGATGGGCCGGACGTCATGCCGGACGCAGCCCCCGCACCGGACGGAGGACAGGACGCTGCCCCTCGGCCGATGATCGATGAGTGTCTCGGCATGCTGCTCGACGGTGCACCGTTCATCGCCGACTACGCGATCTTCGACCCGGTGATCGGACGCCACTGCCGCGGAACCGACCACCAAGCGATCGTCGACGTGGAGCAAGTGGTGTTCGTTGGCGATGCCTTGATGACGAGCAGCACGAGAAACCGGGTGAACCTTGTCGAGCCCATGCGGGCCCAGGTGGCGACGGCGCTTGCCGAACGGCACGGGCTACAGCCGCCAGCGACCGAGTGGCATGGGCTCGATCCACTCACCGGGCGTCCAGCGCTGCGCCGCAGCGGCGACTTCATCGCGTGCGCCGATCCCTTGGCCGAGGTGGCAGATCTGCTCGACGGCCCGCGCTTGCTCGTCGACTGTCTACTGCCCGAGGAGTATGGGCGGCGAACGCTCTTCATCGTCACCATCGGCATCCGAGATGTGAGGCGCCTGACCGGGGTCCTCGCCGATGGGGCTGATGACGGGCAGACCCTCAGCGTTGCCGGCCAGAGCATCGACGCGCTCGAACAGGCCGTGCGATGGATGATGGATCCGGTCCGCTTCCCGGCGGGCAGCTTCGTCGTCTTCAGCAACGTGCCGGACTGGACCGACGGTCGGGGCGACACGGCCGCCTGCCGGGACTGGCCCGCCCTGCCGGATGAGCGCCAGCGTTTCTTCGGCCAGATGCTGGCTCACATCAACGGGCAGTACATGCGCATCGCTGTCGAGCAAGGCGCCGATCTCGTCTTCATGCAGGAGCACTTCTGCGGTCACGGGATCCACCATCTACGACCCGATCCACTCTGCCTCGGCGTACCCGAGCCGTGGTTGGATGAGAGCTGTCGATTCCTCGTGCCCGCGGGCGAAACGGAACTCTCCAGGCTGTTCTGGGATGTGATCACCGACGCCGAGTAGTGAGCCGTCCTCAATCACGCTGATTCCAGTATGGGTCGAGGTCAGCGGGGTCGAGCCCCTCTGCCAATACATCTTCATCGTACAGCTCTCGTGTAGAGCGGAGGTGCTTGGGGGGCAGATCGAAGTCTTCGACGAGCGAGCGATAATAGTCGCTATATGTCGAGATGAACCACGCTCGCTTCTCCTCGGCGGTCCTGGGCTGCGGCGGAGCGGACGGCGGCGTGTACTTCTCCGGCTCGGGGGGATGCCGACGGAGAAGCTCGGGCAGACCGAGTTGTTGTTCAGCCTGGATGACCTCGAACGGGATGTTGCAGTGCAACAGGACGATCTCGAGGGTCCGGCTGCACGGCAATGGCCTGTCGAGTTGTGATCCGCTCTCTGACCATCTGGGCCCGATGGACTCGAAGGCCGGCCAGTGCTCACATGCCGCGTCGAGCAGACGATGGTAGCGGCCATTGGCGAGCGTCTTCTCGTGGTTCAAGACGAAGTAGCTGCCCCGCGAGGACATCAGCAGCGCGACGCCCCACTCACGACTGATCAGACTCTCGAACAGCGCCTCTTCATGGGGTTCGAGGATCTCGTCGTGGTGGCGCTCCTCCAACTCCGCGAGCAGCCGGTACAAGTGAAAGCCGTCGCGCGCACCGGCGAGTTGGCTCGGTCCCCCGAGAATGACCCACCCCGGGTGCTCGGCGACCTCGATGAGCCCCCCGAGTTCGTCGACGGCCTCGGGCAGCGTCTGCCCCCGGCGCAGGCGGGTGATGATCTTCCTCGTCTCGCGGCGAGCTTCTCGGCCACGACCATAGAGGAACGCGGGCAGCTTCATCGGTTCGGCCTCCAGATCAGGGCACGGGGATGGCGTTGCGCAGCGGGATGATACGCGAGCCTTCGGAGATGATCAGGTAGGCCAGCAGCGCAGCGCCGGTCAGGCCGGTGACCTCCTCCCAATACTTCCACTCGAAGATGCGGCGCTCGGGGTCTTTCTGGGGCTCGCGGCGGGGTGCCGGATGAGGCAGCGGAAACAACTCGGGCACCGGCTCCTTCTGCTTGAAGCGGTAGCCGATGACCCCCGGCTGCATGACGTCGAAGGCGAACCAGCCACCGGGCCCGGCGATACGACCCTTCGTGCCCGGAACACCCTTGCCTCCGAGGCGGATCGCCCAGCCCACCCGCCTGAACGCCTCCACATATCGCCGGGCCTCGGCAGCACCCGTCTGCGCCGAGCGCCAAGGCTTGATCTCGTATAGATGCTGCAAGGTGGCGTCCGTGATGTCGGGGCGGCTCATACCGCCCAGCGCCGGTCGGAGGTGCCCATACGTACGCGGGTCGGCCTTTCGGAGTCTTGTCGCGATCGACGAGATCGAGAGGTCATTGAGGAATATGTCGGGTCGCCCCCCGTTGCTCGCCTTGTAGTGCGCGCCGATCCCCTTGTGCGCTTCCATCCCGACGTACAGCCGGCCCGGCATGTCGCCAGGCTGCTTCCAGGGCAATTGATCCGGCAGCGGCCCCAGCGACGCCAGCAGCATCGGGCCGAACGCCTCGCCGACCACCGGCCCCAACTCGCCGTAGCGCACCTCGCCGGGGTCGGTGCGCTCCAGGTACAGCGCGAAGTACAGCGGCCACGTCTGCGCCCCCGGCTCGACCGCCTGCCACCCGGCGGCCGGCGCCTCGGTCCACATCGGCAGTACCAGGACGCGCCCGCCCTCCGGCTTGTACATCAGCGGCATGTCGGGGCTGACCGGCAGATCCACGTCGTCAGGGCCGACGGGACCATGCACCGGACCGTCGACCTCTGCTCCGTCGCCCAACCGCGCGGCGTCTGGCTGGCTGGCGGCCTTGGCTGGCCGCGACATGGCTCCGTTGGCTCCGGGGTCCTGCGGCGCAGCCTCACACACCAACCCCGCTGTGTCGTCCGCGGCCTCGACCCCGCTCCGTCGCCGCGCCGGCGCGCTCGACCATCCGCCACCCGACCCCAGCGCGCCCTGCACGTCCGCCGCCTGCGCTCGGCGGCTCATCGCGCCGGCGAACGCCCGACTGTGCCGACCACCGGCCGCAGCCCGCGCCGCCGCCCCTTCACCCTGCGCCATCCGGGCGGCGGCCGACGACCACCACGCGCCAGCGGCCTCCACCGAACCGTCACGCGGCGCGTCGTGCGCCGCCCCGTTGCGATACTCGCGCTCCGGCCCGCTCATGGACCTGCCTCACCGCCGTGCGGGCGTGGTTCGACTGCTCGACACGCGCCCGAGTCCACCCGCGACGGTCCTCACCGGCCGGTCACCCGGCCCGCCCCGACCATCGAGCATCCGAGGCATCGAGCGGATCGTCAAGCGCCGTCGGCCGCATACCGCCGTCGGCTGTCCCCTGCGCTTCGGCGCGTGCTATGACTCACCCGTGCATCGCGGGAGGCGCCACGGGATGAGCGATTTCGTCGACGTCACAGACTTCCAGGCCGACGACTCCGATTGCGTGCAGGCTCACCCCTGCCGGATCGCTCCGATCCCTGCGCGCGAAGACCTCTGATGAGACCCGGCCAGATACGGCTGCTCATCGCGCTGACCCCGGGCCTCGGGTTGGCTGACCCGTGCCTCGATCGCATGCGCGCCGCCGACCAGCAGCCCCCCGCCGCGGCGGTCGCCTCCCTCGACGCCGCCGCCGCTGACGCCCGCTGCGTCGGTCTGGCCGACCTGTTGCGGTTCCGCGCGCTCGAGATCGCCCGCACCCAGGCCGGCGATCCCTGCGCCCTGGCGCAGCGCGCCGATACGTTCGTCGCGTCGGCGGCGGCCGAGGACGATCTGCGGTCGACCGCGTCGCTGTGGGCTGCCGAGCACCGTCGAGCGTGTGAAGCAACCCGCGAGGCGCCGCCCGCCGTCGCCCCGCCGCCCACCAAGCGCCGGGCCAGAAAGCGCGCGGTCTCGCCACAACCTGCGCCCGCGGCCCCGCCGGTCGTCGCGCCGACGACGACCCCGCCAGCGCCCGAGCCACCGGCCGCCCCGGCAAAGAAGCCCGCGCCGACAGAGCCGGCGCCGAGCGTGCCGGTCGATACCCACGGGTCGATCACCGACCCGCCAGAGCCCACCAGCGCGCTCACCCCGGAGCCCGACGCGCCGCCCCCACCCGACGAAGACGGCGCCGTCTACCTTTGGACCGGCGTCGCCATCACCTCGGCGGTCGGCAGCGTCATCCTGTGGGGCTGGGGCGTCGACGCCGCCGCCGAGCGAGACGACGCCTGGAACCGGTGGCGCGATCACCCGGCCGGCTCACCCGCCGAGTCGGCGACTCTCCGGCGCTTCCGCGACGCGCGCCTCGAAGCGCTCGGCTACTTCATCTGCGGCAGCCTCGCCACCGGCCTCGCCGCCACGGCCACCGGCTTCGCCCTCCACGGTTGGCTCACCGCCGACGAAGACCTCGAAGTCGCCCCGGGCCCTGGTGGCATCAGCGTGCGGGGCCGGTTTTGAACCCGGCCCGAGTCATCGGGCATGACTTCGCCGATCGCTACACGGTCACCGCCGCGATCGGATCGGGCGGCATGGGCGCCGTCTACCGGGCCCACGACCGCCGCCTCGACCGCGCCGTCGCCCTGAAGACGTGCCCCGACCACCCGCCCGACCTCGCCGCCCGCTTCCGACGCGAGGCGCAGACCCTCGCCGGCCTCGACCACCCCAACCTGATCACCGTCTTCGATCTGGGCCACGACGCCGACCTCGGGCTGCTGTGGATGGCCCAGCCGCTGATCAACGGGCTCTCCCTCGCTGACGCCCTGCGCACGTCGGGCCCGCTGCCCCCCGCACGCGCCGCACACATCGGGCGGGCCGTGCTCGACGGCCTCGACTGCGCCCACCGCGCCGGGCTCGTCCACCGCGACGTCAAGCCGGGCAACATCATGCTGCACCGGGGGGTCGACGGCGCCGAGCGGGTGACGCTCATCGACTTCGGCGTCGCTCGACCGGTCGACGACCCCGACCCGCTCACGGCCTCGGGGCTGGTGATGGGCACCCCGGCCTACATGGCGCCGGAGCAGATCCGGCAGGGCGTCGTCGCGCCGTCGATCGACCTGTACGCGCTCGGCGCCACGCTCTACGCCGCCGTCGCCGGCCACCCGCCGTTCCGAGCGCCGACGACCCTGGAGGTCGCCCGGCAGCACCTCGAAGCCGACGTGCCGCCGCTGCCCCAGCGCGTGCCCCGCGGCCTGGCCGACGCGATCACCCGGGCGCTGCGCAAGGATCCCGGCGTTCGCCCCGACGCCGCCGAGCTGCGGGCGCTGCTCTCACCCGCCGCGCCGCTCCCTCCGACGCAGCCGTTGCCGGCCACCGAGCCGGCGCATGTCTCAGGGGAGTTGGTCTCCGAGCCCGCCCCACCACGGCGGGCACCGGTCGGGCTGGCGTTCGTGGCCGGGGTGGCGACGGCGGTGGCGATCTCGGTGATGATCTGGCCGTCTGCGTCTCATCGGGCGCCGAGTCCACCTGCGCCGCCTGCGGCGGCGGTGCCCGAAGAGCCAACGCCGCTCGAACGCTTCGACCGCGCGCTGGCCGACTGCGATTGCGAGAGCGCCGACGCGCTGGCGGGTGATGTCGAACTGGACATCCGCCGGACGCGGGAGTTGGCCAAGCGGTGCCATCTGGCGCAGGGGGCGTGCCGCCCGAAAGCGGGCAGTGAATGACCGCATGGCATCGAGCGCACCGGCTCGCCTGGCCCATCGCCCACCGCCCACCGGGCGCCGGTGAAGTCGGCGTGCTCTTCACGCAGGGCCTCCCAGATGGCCTGGAGGCCAGCGCCGGTCCGCCACTTCGCCTCGATGGCCTCGGCGCCCGGCTCGACGGACGGCGCCTCCTGCCGCGGCGCTTGGGTCGGCAGCACCGCCTCGACGGCCGCCCGCGGCGTCTCGACCGGCGGCAGTTCTTCCGCCGGACCGAGCAGCCGCCTCGCCTGGCCGCTGGTGCGGCCCGCGGGGTCGGTGATCCTGTGGGGGTTGTCCTTCTTGGCGCTACCGCACCGTACCCGTCGAAGATCCAACCCTGGCGTGACACGCGAATGTGCTTGAGCCATAGTCGGGTCGAAGTGCTCACCTGCGGATGACGGACCCACAACGGAGGACAGATATGGAACGCCGGCCGGTACTCGACACCGCCCCACGATCGTGGGGTGAACTGCTCGACGACGAGCGCCAGCTTCTCGAGGGCTTGAACCGGTTCATCGGTCATTGCCTCAACGGCGCCGCACGCATCGAGGCCCGCCAGCAGCACAACCTCGGTGGTCGACGTCCGAGAATAGACCGCGTCCGAGAAGGCCGGGTTGCGATGCTCAACGGCCCCCGAGGCACCGGCAAGACGACGCTCCTGCTGACAGCAATGGCTTGGTGGACTTGTCCCGAGGAGCAGCAGAGTTCGCGGGCTGACCTAGACGATGGGCCGTCAGGTGGACCGCGAGCCTTCGCCGAAATCGGCCAACGGATCGCGTGTCTGGACTTGCTCGATTTTGATCCCCAGCCGCCTGGAATGCCCGTCTACGCGTGGCTCGTACATGCGTTTCAACCGTTGGTCGACGCCATCGACGCCACAACCCCGCGAGATGCTCGCCGGGGTGACGAGCCCGACTTGCTGACCCGCTGGAACCGGTTGGCCGAGAACGCGGCGATCGGCTGGCAGACCGAGTCACGGTGGCCGCTCCCGTCAGCGGATGCCGAGATCGACGCCAGCCAGAAGACCGAGCGGTGGTTGAACCTCAGCCATCACTGGCGAGCGTTCATCGACGCCCTGCTGCAGGCAGAGCCAACGATCGAGTTGGTGCTGGTTCCAGTCGACGACATCGACATGCAGCCCCGTGGTGCGTTGGACCTTCTCCAGGCGATGCGCGTCTTCTATCACCCCCGTGTGCTGTTCGTGTTGACGGGCGACAGGGCACACCTGGAGAGGGTCGTACGCCGAGAGTTGGCCGGGCGAATGAGTCAGGCATCACCGAGCATCGAACCCAACGAGGCCCCAGAACTCGCGAAGGCGTTGGTCGACAAGTCGATCCCACGAGCACAGACATTTCCGGTGAGGGCCCTGAGCTGGCTCGAAGCGCTCGACTGGCAAAGTGGGGTGTTGCGCGAGCGGCTTGGCGAGCGTGCGCGAGGCTGGAATGCCGAGGGCCTGCCCGCGCTGACCGAGCCCACATTGCCGATTCGTAGCGTGGCACATGTGGTCGCCGGTGCGACAACCGCAGAGGCCCTGATGGCAGAGCTGGTCGAGCACGCGCGACCTCAAGGCTGGTTGAGCGTACGAGACCTGCCCGAGCCGCTGTTCGGATTCGAAGTACAGGTTCCTGGCTCGCTCGTCGCTTACGCTGTCAGCCATGGTGGGGCCGACCTCGGGCCAATGATCGCTCATCATACTGGCGTGGGGTGGGCGCCCGCCGGGACGCGCCTCGATGGGTTGCACTCGCTGACCGAGATACAGCGGGCCCCACCTGCCGTAGTCGCACTGGCGGAAGCCGGCGTGCTCGGCACGAATCGCATCTTCGGCCACGTTGTCGGTGGTCTCGTTCAGAGTATGTACAACTGGCATGGTCGCACCGTCTTCCTGCCTTGGCCAATGATGACTTTCAGCCGACCATCGACACCAGCGCGCATGCTCCGACGTTTTCGAGAGCTGTACGAAGATGTAGACCGGTTCGATCAGATCATGTTCGGTCCGACCAAGGAGGCCGCTGTCGAGTCGTGGCTTGCCCTTCATATAGAGCATGCAGCTTCGGAGCGCGGCTTTCGAGGGCGGCCGGATGGAGAGGGATGGGCAAAGCTCGTGGAGTTCGCTCGGGAGAATTTGATCTTCCTCGGACCGCGATTTGCGGAGTGGCTTCGCGATCGTCTGCCAATTCTGGCGGCTCCCGAGTTCGGCCTGTCGGCGCCGATGCAGGAGGCGTTGCTGGCGCTTGGTGAGTCAGTGGCCTTGCCGCCTGGCAAGAGCGACGAACTGGCAGAGATTTTCGATAGGCGCAAGGCGAGTAGCCCTTGGGATGGTGCCCGGCGTTCCCACCTCGACCGGGAAGCGTACTTGGCTGGAGGTGACCGGCTCGATATAGACTCGTTCACAGACGAGGTCGAGCGTCAAGCCACCAATTCGCCCTGGTATACGCGCTACCGCTCGGCACCGAAGGTCGATGCGGCGCTTGAGAAGTGGCTCGACGTAGAGGTACGCGGCCGCACCGTGTACTCCTGGCTGTCTCGCGCCGATTTGGAGACGGGAACGCTGAGCGAGCGTGTACGCCTTCTGCATCGGCGGGACGGGCAAGGTCGCTGGGATCTGGACCACTGGGGTACTCATCGCATTCAGGCAGTGTTGGAGAAAGTCGACTGGACCAAGTCTCTCGATCCAATGCAGCGGACAAGCAGCGCCTCCGCTCATTTCTGGATGGCTCGGATCTGGTCGACATTGGTCGCAGCATGCCTGGAACTGGACATGCTATCTGGCGAACTTGCTGCCGAAATAGGTGGCTGGGTGGTCCTGACAGATGGCTGGCTCGATTCAGAGTGGGCTGGCCCGCGGTTGACCTGTGTCCCAGAGCTGGATGTCGACCCCGAGCACCAATGGATGATGGAGGGTACGGACCTGGTCTTGGCGGTCCCCAACGCGTGGAAGGTCGAGTGCCCGGAGCTGTCCGACGTTGAACCGGCTGGACGCGACGCGTTGGGGGCCTGGGCGATGGTGCTCCAGTCGGTGTGGCACGACTTGGGCCGCCCCGTGGCGCGACTGCAATTCGAGCGCCCCCGGGTCTTGGATCCCGAAGATGTGCTGCCAATGCCCCCGCTCGCGACATGGGTCGAGGCTGAGCGCTATTGCATCTGGTGGCGAAAGAACATAGAGACTCTCGCATCCGCACAGCTCCCTCAAGGGTCCGCGCCAGTCGCGCGCGCGGCGCTCGTCGAGCGATGGCTCGACCGTATTCCAGAGATCATGAAGCCGACGCCTGACGGCCGGGCTATCGACGAGCCGGATGCGCCAGACTACCCGAGGCCGCCTGATAGGCTGCGAAACGCGGCTCGGGGGCTGCCCGGCCCTGACAAGGCGCCTGACCTCGTCGATTGGTGGGCCGAGGTCAACCCTGGCGCGCTGCTACAAGGCGCGCAACGAGAAGCTGTCGAGGCTGGATTGGTCGAGGCCCGGCAACCTCCAGGTATCGAGATCGTATTCTGATCGATGAGCGAGACTCACCGACAACACGCTCAAGAACTCGCCGCTCCGTGGGTCGAGCTGGCCGCTTTGGAGCGACCTGAGCCAATCGAGCACCGATGGGCGGAGTTGGAGAGCTACGCCCGGACCGTACTTCGCCGAGCCGGGCCGCGCTACGTGCTGCGCGAACCGGATGAGCCCGACGAGGTTGGCGACGAAGTCCTGCGTTGGCGTTTCCTATCGCTCGCCCTGCCTTCGATGCTTTGGTGTGCGGCGGCTCATACGCCGCCCGAGCCGCTGCCACCACCAAATCAGGTCCGATTGCTCGATCGTATGGTCGCACCGTCCGGGCCGGTGGCGCACCTCCACCTGCACCTCAACGCGGTGGCCTCGTTCGAATTGGTCTGGAGCGCACTGGCCGCCAGGGGAATACCCGAGCCCAAATTGCTCAAAGACTCTCCGCTGGGCAGTGGAGACGATGCCCGCCGACGGTGGCGGGCGATGCTCGTCCGAGCGATGCTCGTGCGGCGGATGCTGGCCGAAGCAGTCCAGTCGGGGCGTAGCCTGGATGAGATCTGCGCCGTGGCCCCCTCGGGCAGTGCGCGGGCCGCACGCCGAACAGCACTCGAGCAGTTCGTGGGCGACGCCCCTTTGGACAACGGCTTCGTCGGCCGTGAAGGGCTGCTCGCTCGAATGGCCCTGCCAGATGCTCCCGCGACGGGGTTGTTCCTCAAGCCCGACCACGTTTGGGCTGCTGATAGGCTTCCGCTCTCCGGGTCCGTGGATGGGAGCGCGGAGACCCATCTGCTCGCTCGCGCGAAGCGGGCCGTGATCGAGGGTCAGGTTGGCATCCTCTTCACCCGGGCCCTCACCCGCTACGTGCGAATGGCCTGTCTTCTCTACCGGCACCTCACCTGCGAGGCCCCAGTCGATGGCCGAGCTGCCGGGCTGGGATCCTTCAGCGAGACTTTCCATCGAGCATATCCATACTTGCACGCGCTCCGCGGCCTGTTGCCCGCCCCGCCGACAGACTCTGTCCTCGACATCGAACATGTCGAGGCCCGTATTCGGCCGCACATACCCTCGATGCGCAAGCATGTAGACGCGCTCACGTCTCGACAGGGAGGGCCGCAGCTTCGCTTGATCATTCATCTGATTCGGACCACGCCAAAGACGCTCGGCACACGAGCGCGCGGGCTGAGCCAGGAAGTTGATGCGCTGGAGAAAGCCCTGGACAGCGATCCAGCGCTGTTGTGCTGGCTGCGGGGCTTCGATCTGGCTGGCGACGAGGTCGGAGGGCCGCTTTGGTGCGCAGCACATGCCCTCCACCGCCTGCGGTTGGTTGGCGATCGAGCGGCCGCCCGAGCCGGGGTCGAGCCACCCGGCTTGACGTTGCACGTCGGAGAAGACGGGTGGTCCACCATCGGCAGGCTACGCGCCATCGATGGACCCTTCGTGTGGAAGCTGCTCCGCCGAGGCGACCGACTTGGGCATGCGCTGATACTCGGCCGGGAAGTGAGGGAGGCCCGAGCTCAATGGGTTCAGTGCCCTCGTTGGGTTCGCATGTTGGATCTAGCTTGGTTCCTGGGCCAGCCCGAAGCGAACAACGATGTGCTTTCGGAGGTACTCAGGGATGAGCTGCGGCTACACCTGGAGGCGTCCGGCTTCCCCGTCACCCTCGACCTCCATCAGGTCTGGCGGGGCCTGGGCCGCGCCGGTGGGTTTGTGGAAGCCCTCATTCGCCCCAAGACACGATTGCCCACCGCACCAGATCGGCGGTTCGTATTCAGAGTGCTCCAGCAGCAGTCGATCCTATGGGATCTGGGCCCGGAGCTATCCACTACGAGTAGCGCTTCCCATGTCGATGGCGCGCTCGTCGAAGCTCTCGAAGGTATCCGTCAGCGGCTCTTGCAGCGTGCTGCTAGATGGCAGCTCGTTATCGAGGCCAACCCAACGTCGAACTTGATCATCGGTGGAGCCGACAAGCCCTTTGCGCAGCCTTTCTTTCAGCGTCGCCCGACCAGCCGCGAGGAAGCAGGTGTCGTTCCGGTGACTCTATCCGCCGACGACCCGCTTCAATTCGCCACTCGGCTCGATGACGAGTACGCCTATGCATTCGCGGGGATGGTTCGAGACGGTGTCCCGGCTTCCTACGCTCGGGAGTGGTTGCAAGAGAGCGCCCGGGTATCGGTTCGGGCCCGATTCAGGTAGGTGACCGTCGTCGCCAGCATCGTCAAACGACCGGCCCACCCCCGCGGGTCCGAAGCGGGATCAGGGCCGCGGGCAGCTCGACGCCCGCTATCGACGGCTGATAGGCCCGGTGGAACGGATCGTGCGCGGTCACCCGGGGACGCGAGCACAACGCATACCGGGCGATCGGGGTCTCGGTGACGAAGCGGAGCTCCAGCCCGAGGCGGGCCCAATCGATCTCGGACATCGGTCCTCCCGGCGACCGGGAGGTCACCACAGGTCGCGGGGGCGATCAACGGGGGCGTGTCGGGCGCCGCCCGACACGCCGGAACGTGGCGCAGAGGGGCGCCTCGGCGTGCCGGGATGTTCCGTCGGACGTTCCAGGATCAGCGGCGAAAGAGGTGGACGAAGCGGTAGAGAGCGACACTGAAGAGTACACCCAACTATCCGATATTTCGGCCGAATCCGCGCCCCCGCTTGGTTGCGTTGGATCTACCGGATAGTTAGAGCTCACTCGTGCTGCGCTTGGTCCTTGCGGCGGCGTCCTCGAGCCACCGCACCGCGCAGTCGCTCAGCGAGGTCCGCTCGGCCGGCGGCGCGCCGCCGCCCAGCGCCAGCTCTTTCTTGAGCCGGGCAACCTCGGCGAGCACCTCGGCGTGGGACAGGGTCGCGGGCAACGTCTTCTGGGTCTCCTTCTGCTTTCCGGTCCGGGTGTCGGTCGCGTACACCCGGATGCGCCATCGTCCGTCCGCCAGCCGGCGCACGCCGCGCTGTCGGGTCTTCTTCGTCTTGCCGTGCGTCTTCTTCGACATGTGCATCTCCTCGTTCGGTGACGCACGGCGCTGCATGCCGGGCAGGAGCGTAGATCACCGGCTCGGCTCGATCCAAGCGGGGCGCGTGGGCGGCGGCCCAGGCGTCGAGGGTCGATCGGCGGAAGAGGTAGGCCCCGCGGGCGCCTCGGCGGCCGTCGGGGGCCAGCTTGCCGCGGGCGATCAGCGCCCGGATGGCCTGCGGGCTCCGGTAGCCGAGGTGGGCCGCGGCCTCTTTGGTGGTGAGCCAGCCCTCGGTCGGTGCAGCGTCGCGCGTCGTCATCTCAGCCTCCGGTGAGGCGGTCGTGGACGTCGCCGTTCAGCCTGCGACTGCATATCGAAGCGCAGACCAGAGAAATCGACATCGGACGGGCGGAAAGTCGGCGGCCGGCGATCATGGCCCGGCCTCGTCGCCATCCGAGCCTTCGTCCTCGGCGGGCTCTCCGGCGCTGCCGTTCGACCCGCTCGCCGGCTCATCGCGAAGCACGTCCTTGACCAGTCCGGTGATCTGCTTCATTCCGGCACACCAGAGTTCCAAGACCGTCGGCTCATGGACGCTGCCCGCGGTTTGATCTGCTCCGCTCGCTGCCGAGCGCCGCTGTGCAGCGCGTTCTCGATGTCCACTCTCGTGCTCCTGCTCGGCCTCCTCGGGGTCGTCATCGCCTGCGTGTTCACCGGCTCGAGGCCTGGCGGCGTCTGCGCTGCCCAGCTCGGCGTATAGCCGCCGGGCCCGGCGCAGCGCGGGGCCCTGCTGATCCAGCGCCGCTTCCAGGCCAGCGATCTCGGCGTCCCGCTCGGCGACGGCCTCCTTCAACGCTTCGGCCTGGGCCTGGGCGGCGTCTCGCTCAGCGCGGGCAGTCTCGGCCTCTTCGCGAGCCGCCGCCAGCTCTGCTTTCAGGCGCTCGACCTCGGTTCGCGGTTCATGGCTCGCCACATCGAGGCGGTGGCGGACGGCGGCGGCGACGAAGTCCCGGCGCGCGAGGATGTGCCCCTTCCGGTTGCGGGCGACCAGCCGGTAGCGCCCCTCGCCATACGGTCGGATGGCGTGGCGCAGGTCGTACTCCGAGGACGTTGGCACGAGCGCGATCGGCTCGCCGTCTCGGTCGACGGCGCGCTCGGTCTCGCGACGCTTGTCGTCGAGCAGATACAGGCCGATCGTCGCGCTGGGCGCGACCCACTGCCGGTCGAGGATGGCGCAGCGCTTCCAGCGGCCGCTGCGACGTCGGTTCCGGCTGCGCCGGCTTCGGGGGAGGCTTTGGATGTACATCGAGCACCTCGCTCGTCGTTGAGGTGCCCTCCAAGCTGCGACCGCGGGTCGAGGCGCAGACAAGAAGAAAATGGGCACCCGCTCGATTTTTTTGTTGGGCGCCGAGCGGGTCGGGTCATCGATCGTCGCGGGCTGCGACGTGGTGCGCTTGGTCCGTCGTGGTCTGCCATGCGCAGGTCGCGGTCGGGGCGCGCGCTGTCCGTACTACCCCCGCGGTCCGGGCGGGACGCGCGAAGCCGCGAGCCGGCAACTCTCCAGCAAACCGCCGGCAACTCACCGCCAAACCGCTGGCAACTCACCGCCAAACGACGGGCAACCGGCCCGTCAATGGGTCCGCCAACGGACGGGGAACGGGACCGTCAACGGGTCCGGCAATCGGGCGGGCGGGCCCCGCGGGCCCAGCCAGCGGCAAGAATCGGCGCCCAGCGAGCGCTAATCGCCGTCCCAGACCCCGATCTCGGCCTTTCTGGCCAGCCGTGAGCGGTGTTCGAGCGCTTCTGGCCCGTCGGGGATGTCGGCGAGCAGATCGCGCGCTCGTACGCCGAGGGTCGCCGCAACGTAGGTGAGGGTGCGCAGCGTGCACGGCCGCTCGCGCAGCAGGCTGAACATCGTCGAGCGGTTCACCCCCGACGTCGGCCCGAGATCCGTCAGCCGGATGCCCTGCTCCTTGGCCAGCTTGCGCACCCACCACGCGGCCCGCTCGATGTCCTCGGCGAGCAGCGTGTCCCGATCGACGTCCATCTCGAACCCCACGCGGTCGATTCAGCCGAAAAAGAAGGGGGGCATCTTCAACTTTCAATCTGATTATGTAAACCATCAGGTCGCGCCAGATGAGGCGCTGGATCCGCTGAAAGCCAAGGAGTACGGCATGGCCGACGACACCACCGGTGTATCCGAACACCTGCGCGAGCACCTCGCCGCGCTCACCAGCGACCCGCTGATCCCGAGGCTCTGGCGCCAGCGGGCGGTCGAGTTGATCGAGCTGCTGCCACCCGAACCGCACCTTGATCCGCGCACGGCGTCGCCCGAGGCGCGGGCGTCGGATCTCATCGCCGCGGCCCGGCTCTACCGCGATCTGTGGGCCGTCTTCTGCCGCTTCGAGGCGGCGGTGGTCGGGGCGCGCGCTGAGCCGGAGCACGCGGATTGGCGGGCCGACGCCGTCGAGCTGGTCGACCAGTTCAACCGCGGCGCGGCGCAGTAGGGCCGCGGGCGGCGAGGGCATTACCCACCCCCGGCGTCCGGCTGCGCTGCGCCATCGTCGAGCTTGGCCGGTGGTTCGTCCCCTGATGCCGAGCCTGAGTCTTGATCGGCGCCCTTGGTCTTGCCAAATCTGTCGGCCATTCGGTTGACCCGCTCGATGAAGTGATCGGCGATGTCGAACGCCTTGTCGATGTTGTCGGACAGCCCGGCCTTTGCTGCATTGGGCCTTGGCGCCTTCCGGCTCAGCTCCGGTCGAATGCCCGCGTGCTTGATCCGGCTGATCTCCACCTCCAGCAACACCTCGCGGGCCTTCTGCTCCATGTCGGCGTTGAGGCGCGCGTTCTTCGCGGCCCGCGCTGACATCTTGCCGCCGCGGGTGACTTGCTTCCGCAGGTTCTGACGCACCTGATCGCTTTGCAAGGCGTCGGTCTGCGCCGAGCCGGAGCAGGGGATGAAGATGATGCAGGAGCGCCCGGTCGGAGACCAGCGTGCCCAGGGTCCCCACCGTGCGATCGTCGAAGTCGCCGCCGTCGTTGTCGTACGCGTCGATGTTGGAGTCGGCGCCTATGTGCTGTGTGCTGTTGGCCACGAAGCCGTCGGCGGCGGCGGCCTGCCCGAAGCCGAGCTTGCCGAGCACCTCTTGGATGCGATCTTACAGCGACCGGACATTGAAACTGACCAGGGATCGCGCAGACCGATTCGTCGAGGGCAAGGCGCGAGACGCAGGCGCTGCTGGGGGCAACGGCAAGTCGAGCAACGCCGCCATCGGCGAATCGGACCAGCGAGCACGGTCAGGTTCAGTGTACGGTTGCTGTAGCGTGGCGCGGAAGCCTCGGCGCTGCCCTCGCCGGCGTCGAGGCGGCGCCAGAACGCGGCGGGTACGGTCTCGATGGTCCAGGGCAACGGCAGCATGGGTCTCCTCGGGCCGGGTCGGCTGGCCTCGCAGCATGAGGCCAGGCGGCTGGGCGTCCGGGCGGGCCGGAGGATCGGTCAGAACGCTACCGAGAAGGTCGCGCCACCCGGGCGTAGGGTCACCGTCGGCCCATCAGGGTCGGCGAACGCCCGCCACGCGGCCACGGCGCAGAGCCCCGCGCCAAGCCCCACCGCGCCCCATCCCCCGATGTTGAGCCACGTAGCCCGTTCGCCGGCCGTGTCGTAGGTCTGCCCGGCCACGTCGCGCGCCGCATCACGCCCCGCCGCGTGGGCCGCGACGTAGTCTTTGCCGGCCGCCTCCCGCTCGGCGTCCGTCTGGACCGACAGCGCGAGAAGGGTACCGCCGACGGCGAAGGAGACCGCCGATCCGATCAGCCACGGCAGGCTGTCCACCGAGGGCTCAGCGGTCGCAGGTTGTAGTTGGGCCGGTGGGTCGCTGGGGGTAGTCGGCTCGGCGGCAGGACGTGCCTCCACCGCCGGGGTCTCTTCGGCGAATGGCGCCGCCTCGCGATCGACCGGGGCGTATCTCGAACGAGCGCTGGCGCACGGAGCGTCGAGCCGCTCGGCGCCAGCCCGCGCGTCGGCGCGCACCGCGTCGTCCGGGCTCGCGGCCGCCACCTGCAGGTAGAGGGCGCGCGCATCGCACGCAACGGTCGAACCGTCGGAGGCCTGATGCTCGAGCACGTAGGCCAGGCTGTAGTGCAGATCGACCCGGGCTGCCTCGCAGGCCGGATCTTCCACGAGCGCCCTCAAGGTCGCCTCGGCGTCGGTCCAGGCCTCGGCGGCTATTGCGGCGCTGGCCCGGTAGCAATCGGCGCTCGCCGGGCGCACGCCGACTGCTACCGTGGCCAGGAGCGGCAGGGACAGGGCATGCTTCATCGATCACCTCCCAGGACACAGCTCCCGCGGACCGGGAGCCGGCAGCGTCTCAGGTAGCGTCTGCGCGCCGCGGGCACTGCGCCGGGTTCGAGCGCGCCGAGTTCGGCGAGCAGTTGCTCGACATGGTCGCAGCGGTCACAGCCTTCCAGCGCCCGATCGATCCGGGCAAGCACCTCGGCCGCCGTGGGCGTTGGCCGGGGCCGCTTCACCCGCGGCGAATCCGCCCGGGCGCCGGGCTCGGGCGGCTGCATCGTCGTCACGGCCGCCTCGCGGGGGTTGTCTTCGTCGGGCTGCCGGAGTCTTGCTGCGGCGGGTGCCCGGGCGATCTCGGCGCGGACGGGTGGCGGGGGCGTCTCCCGGGCCGGCGGCGTTGGCCCCGCCGCCTCACGGGCAGCGATGGGGGGTCGCTCGGCGGCATCGACGGAAGGCGGCGCGGCGCCCTCCGAGCGCCCGGCGGTGCCATCGGCCGCCGTCGAGCGGGCATCGGCTGGCTCTGCTGCGGCGTCGGGCTGAGCGTCGCCGAACGTGTCCTCGGCGGCGTCGGCGGCTGCGGGCGGGGCGTCCGCGTCGCCGACGGGTGATGCCGCTGATCCCGCCGGCGTCCCGGCCGCACCCGCGCCGGGGGCCTCCCGCACCGCATGGACCCCCGGCGTATCGTCGTCCGCCGTGAGCCAGGCGATCAGCGGCACGAGCATCAGCAGCCCGGCCACCAGCGCCGCAGCCCACCCGCCGCGCCGCTCTCGGGGGGTCGAGCGAGTCGCCCGTGTCTCGCGCTCGGCATCGGGCGCTGGCCACGGGGGAGCCGGGGTCGGATCGCTCGCCGCCCATGCCGGCTGATCGACGACCGTCTCGAACAGCGCGTCCTGCTCCGCGCGCAGGGCGTCGAGAGCGCCGTCGAGCGCCGCCTTCATCTGGGCGGCGCTCGAGAAGCGCTCGCCGAGCGGCTTGGCCATGGCCTGCTGGATGACCGCCGCCAGCGGCGCCGGCACGCGGGCGGGCAGCGGCGGGGGCGGCGCCCGCAGGTGGCTGATCAGCACCTCCCGCGTCGGGCCGCGATAGGGCTTGTCGCCGGTGACGCACAGATAGAGCACGCAGCCCAGGCTGTAGAGGTCGGAGGCCGGCACGATCGGCTGCTGCCCCGCCTGCTCGGGCGACATGTAGGCCAGCGTGCCGAGCACGACCCCTTCTTCGGTCAGCTCGGCGCTCGGTTCGGCGTCGGCGAGCAGCTTGGCGATGCCGAAGTCGAGCAGGCGCACCTCGCGACCCCGCCGGGTCTCGGTGAGCATGATGTTGCCCGGCTTGAGGTCGCGGTGCACGATGCCGAGCCCGTGGGCCTCGTCGAGCGCGTCGAGCAGCGGCCCGAAGATCGCAGCCACCGCCTCGGCGTCCAGCGGGCCGCGCTGACGCAGCTCGGCGCCCAGCGTGCGCCCCTCGACGAACTCCAGCACCGCGTAGGCCAGGCCGTCGGGTTCGATGCCATAGGACAGCAGGCGCACCGTCGCCGGGTGGCGCAGCCGGGCCTGGACCTTGGCCTCGCGCCGGAAGCGATCGGCGAGCTGGCCGGCGTGGTGGGCGTGGATCGTCTTGATGGCCACCGGGCGTTCGAGCGCCACGTCCCAGGCGCGATACACCGCGCCGAACCCGCCCTTGCCGAGCAGGGCGTCGACCCGATACTGCCCGGCGATGGTGCGGCCGATCAGGCGGGCGTGGTCCATCGATCCTCTCGCGGCGCTCGGGGGTGGGTCATCACGGTTGGGGGACCGTACGGACTGCCCTGAAGCCGGTGTACTCGTCGCGGACCTCCGGTGGCGCCCCGCTGCGGGCCGCTGACCGGCAGCTCGCGGGCAAGGCCTCGAAGTAGCCCCCACGCACGCCGCGCCGCTCGCCGTCCTCGGGTCCGGTTGGGTTCGGGAGCGACCCGCCGTCGGCTGGCGGCGCGGGGTACTCGCCGTACCACGACTCGACCCACTCGCCCACGTTGCCGTGCATGTCGCACAGGCCCCAGGGGTGCCCGGCGCCCTCCGCGGGCAGCCGGCACGCCGGGTGGGTGCCGAGGCCGTCGGGGCTGCACCAGCCCACGCGCTCGAGGTCGGCGTCGGCGTCCCCCGACCAGAAGCGGGTGGCGGTGCCGCCCCGCGCGGCGTACTCCCACTCGGCCTCGGTCGGCAGGCGGTAGCCCGAGCAGTCCGGCACGCGGGCGACGCGCTGGCACCGGCGGTTCTCGGGCGGCCGCTGACCGCATTGCTCGGCCACGTAGCACGGCTCGAGGCCCTCGGCCCGTGAGCGCTCGTTGAGGTAGGCAACCGCGCCGAACCAGTTGATGCGTTCGACCGGGCAGCGGTCGTGCGCGTCGCCCGCCCGATCACACTGCTGGTGGTAAGGCGGAAAGCTGCCGATGATATCCTGCCACTGCGCCTGCGTCACCTCGTGCACCTGCATCAGAAACGGGCGGGTGATGCGGACCAGCACTTGCGGGCCCTCGGCGTCGGCGCGCCCGGACTCGTCCGCCGGGCTGCCGAGCGTGAACACACCGGCCGGGATGCAGACCCAATCGCCGGACACCGCGTCGACCGGGATGACCGTGCCGGCCGGGCAGCCGTTGCACGGCGGGCCGCGCATGCCCTCCGCGCAGACGATCTCCTCGCAGCCGCCGTTGTCGACGACGCCGTCGCAGTCGTCGTCGATCCCGTTGCACGCCTCGGGCTCCGAGGGCAGCGGCTGCACGTTGCACACCTGGACGCCGCCTTCGCAGACCGTGAACCCCTCGGCGCTGCAGCGGGCGCGCCCGGCGACGCACAGCGCCCGCTCGTCGCTGTCCTCGTCGGTCGCGCCGTCGCAGTCGTCGTCGAGCCCGTTGCAGCGCTCCGGCCCGCAGGCGGCGCCGTCGGTGCCCATGCCCTGGTCCACGCGCGGTCCGGCGGCGTCCGGGCCGGGATTGGGGTAGAAGTCGAGCTGCGGGTCCTGGCCGCGATCAATCGCGGCGTCCGCCGGTGGCCGCGCGTCGGTCGTCGCGTCCGAATCGAGCCCGGCCTCGCGTCCGGCGTCGAGCTGCGCGCCGTCCGCATCCGTGCGGGGCCCCAGCGCCGGGCGCTCGGGGAACCACTCGACGCACCCTATGCACGCCAGCGTCAGCGCCACGCCGAGTGATCGTCCTCTGGCCATCTCGTGCCTCCTGGCCGGGCCGGATCCTCGGAGCAGGTACCCGGGTCCTCGTCGTTGAGGCGGGATGCCCGCGAAGGTCGCTCCGTATGGTGCGCGCCGGCCGCTTCGTCGGTGGGCTTCTTGTCCCAGAAGGCGCAGGTCAGGTCAAAATCGCTGCCGGTGGCCGCCGGATCTGCGGTGGGCAGCCGAGAAATCGTCAACGGTGCTCCATCGAAGCGCAAACCAGTACTTTCTGCTGCGAAACGCCGTATCGGACGGCAACAAAGCCCGAATCGCCCGAGATCCGCGCTGTATGGGCCTGTTCTCGCGGATGGAGGTGCCCGAACAGCCAGAGGGGCTCCAGGCGCCCGCCTCGGAGGAGCGCGAGAAGAGCCAGACGTCGACCTGGGCTCCCCACGCGGTGCGCTTGACGCGGCCCGGCTCTGCCCAGACCTCCGAACCGCGGGACGATGCGCGGGCGAAGCGCGGGCTGATGCGCGGGAAGGAGCGCGGGCGATGCGCGGGCTGATGCGCGGGAAGGAGCGCGGGCGATGCGGGGGCTGATGCGCGGGAAGGAGCGCGGGCGATGCGCGGGGGTGCTCAACGGGGTCTCTCGTTGGCGTCGGTCGTGGCCTGGATCCCGAGGGCCTGCGCCTCCAGCCTGGACACCGCGCGCAGCTTCGGCTCGATGGGCACACCGCTGTACAGCTCGGTCATCTCCTCGGACGAGTGGCCCATCTGCGAGCGGAGTACGATCCGGTCGACGCCCGCGTCGACCATCAGCGTATTGAACGTGCGCCGCAGCACCTGGGGCCCGACCCGCACGTCGAGACCGACGGCGAGGGCCGCGCGGCGCAGCGGCTTGTGCAGGCTCTCCGGTCCACGGAAGCCGCCGCGCATCGAGGGGAAGACGAGCCCCCGATCCGACACGGGCTGCTCACCGACGGCCTGCATCCGCCGATGCTCATCCAGCAGCGCGCGCATGCGGTCGGTCAGCGCGACCTCCCGCGGGTCATCGGTCTTGGTCGTGGCGACCGCCCCGTGCCACACCGCCCGCTCGAGCGCGATCAGCCCACGCGCCTCATCGACGTCCCGCCACTCCAAGGCGTACAGCTCGCCCGCCCGCATGCCGGTGAACGCCAGCAGGTAGACTTCGGTATGGCGCTTCGGCGCAGCCCGGTCGACCTCGGCGACCACCCGGCCCAGCTCGGCGGCGCTCAGCGTGCGCGTCTCCCGCGTCCGGCCCGAGCGCCCCTTCGGCGGTCGGATGCGCACGATCGGATCGGCGACGCCGTGGTTGGCGCAGACGTCGCGCACGAACTGCACCAGCACTCGCCACCAGCCGCGGACCGTCTCGGTGCCGTACCGCTTCCCGTCCCGGCGCCGCTGCTGCTCGGCCCACTCGACCCACCGCTGGATATCCGGCCGCTGCAGCGTGTCGACGTACAGCTCGCCGAGCACCGGCAGCACCCGCCGTTCGAGCACGTCGAGGTAGAGTTCACTGGTGCTGCGCTTCGTCCTTGCGGCGACGGCCTCGAGCCACCGCACGGCGCAGTCGTTCAGCGAGCTCCGCGCGGGCAGGCGGGCGACGCCGCCCCGCGCCAGCACCTGCTTGAGCCGGGCCACCTCGGCGAGCACTTGCGCCCGCGGCATCGTCTCCGGCAGGGTGCGCTGGGTCTCCCGCGCCTTGCCGGTCCGCTGGTTCGTGGCGTAGACCCGGATGCGCCATCGGCCGTCCGGCAGCCTGCGGACGCCGCGCTGGCAGGTCCCCTTGTTGTTGGTCTTCTGAGGCATGCCTCCCTCCCTTGTCGGCGGCGCGCGACGAGATCTCGGCGCTCTGGCGGGCCCATGCGTCGAGCGAGGCTCGCCGGAACAGGTAGGCCCCGCGCCGTCCTCGCCGGCCATCCGGCGTGAGCCGCCCACGGGCGATGAGGGACCGGATGGCCTGCGGGCTCCGGTAGCCCAGGTAGGCGGCGGCCTCGGCGGTTGTCAGCCAGCCCGCGGGATTGGTCTCGTCGTGCGTCATCGCTGCCTCCATGAGGCAGTGGTTCGTGTCGCAATCCAGGCTACGAAGCGCTCTCGATACGCGGACAAGCGTTTTTTCGAAGTTCTCGTCCCGCCTTCGAGATCAGAGGGTTGGCCGCCGCTGGCACCATCATTCCGGGCAACCGGACGGCCCGCTTGCCCGGAATCGGGACGCTGACCCCCACCAGCGTCCCGATTCGTCGCTACTCGAAGAGGCTCTCGTAGTCGGCGCCGATCCCGAGCTGTACGAACGGCTCGATCACGTCGTCGGCGAGCAGCAGCGCACCCGCCCGCAGATCGAGCCGCAGCGCCCACTTCCCCCCGTCGAAGGGCCTCACCGCGCTGGTGGACAGCGCCGCGTCGGGCAGCCACCCGCTCTCCCAGCGCCGGCTGAGGGTCCAGCCGACGCCGCCGACCAACCCGGCGTCGATCTCCCAGCCGTCGCGGTACCACAGGTAGCTGTAGCCCAGCCGGGTGCCCACCACGCCGAAGATCGGGTCGAGCACCTCGCCGTCGCCGTCACCGCCGATGCGGTACTCGTGATCGCGGCGACTGATGCCCACGTCGACGAGCACCCGGTGCAGCCCGCGCCCGAAGCGCCCGCGGAAGTCGAGCCCGAAGTCGGCGTCGGGCAGCGCCAGGATCATGCCCGCAAAGTGCCAGACGGCGCCGACGCCGTAGTACCAGCCGGGTACGAGCGGCGGGGCCAGCGGCATCTCGCCGAGCAGCTCGGCGACAAGCGGATGGCGGAACGGCTCGATGTACGACTTCTCGAAGTCCTCGGGCGCCGTGCGTCCGCTCACGTCGAGCGTGCCGTCGCGGGCGGTGAACTCGAACGGTCCGCCCTGGCGCTCGAAGCGGAAGGCGAAGCCCTTGGCGAGGTAGAGCCGGTGCGGGCCCGGCGGCGCGTTGACCGTCGCGAAGGTATTCGCCGACGTGCCGATGACCTGGCGCCCCGGCACGCCGGGCGTGATGCAGATCCGGGCGGCGGCGTCGGATTGGCGCCAGTCGATGAACGGCACGTCGCGGTCCATGCCGGGCGGCGCGGTGGCCGGGCGGATGCCGCTGTTCGAGCCGGACAGGATCCAGCCGACGACGCCGTGCATCTCGCCGTAGGTCACGACGCCATCCCGGTTCAGGTCGGCCGGGCCGATGGCCGCCGAGCGCACGGCGTGGCTGAAGAGGCCCCCGTAGCGGCTGTCTTCCCAGGTCAGCTCGGCGGTGCCGTTGGTCGCCAGCAGCGCTCCGACGCCGGGCAGGCTCTCGGTGAACGGCGAGATCAGCTCTTCGGCCGGAATCGCGCGCTTGGTCCGCCCGCTCACCGCACCGCCGCGGGTCGAGAGCAGGTAGAAGCTCTGGCAGGCGTCGACGATCAGGTGCACGTCGGCCCGGTCCGCAAGAGGGCGGAGCACCCGATCGGCGAGCAGGCGCGCGTCGATGATGCCGTTGTGGCCCGGTCCGCTGCGCTCGGGATCGGGGCGGGCGTATAGCTCGCCGCGGGCCATCACCGCGTTGTCCCGCTGGTCGCCGTGGCCGACGAAGTAGAGGTAGATCTGCGGCCGCACGTCGTGGTCGGCGGCGTCGAGGGTGGTGACCATCTCGGCGACGGTGCCCGACAGCGCCCGCCACGTCGGCTCGCGGCGCTCGGGGCCGAACGGGTGGTGCAGGCCGAACGCGTCCTCCGCGTGGACCCACCGCTTGGTGGGGCCCAGCGCGGCAAAGAACCGGTCCATGTGGCGAAGGTCGTGGGCGACCATCGTCAGCGATGGCGTCTGTGGGCGCTCGGTCGCGTGCGGGTAGCCATAGAGCAGCACGTAGACCGGCGCGCGGGCGTCGGCCTCCTCGAGCGGCGCGCAGGTCTCGATCGGCTCGGCACGGGCACCGACTGCGAAGGTGAGGAGCAGCAACGCGAGCAGCGGTGGGCGAGGGCGGGGCATGTTCCTCCTGCCAGATCGGGCGCGGGGGCCGACCGTCAAGAGAACACCGCCGGCTGATACCCGCAAGGTCGATCTCGTGCGTTGGTGCGGCTCGTCGGCCTCGACGCTGGCGCGCCTATCACCAGAGTGGTAGCGTCCTACTGTCATCGGATCCGGGGTGTGTCCATGCGCCATCTGCTCGTCATCGCGGCGTGCCTGAGCGTCAGCGGCTGTGATGCGTTCTACACGCCTCGATTCGATATCCGCGAGATGCAGGCGTGGCGCCTGTGCCCGACGCCGACCGGTAAGGTCGAAGCTCACCTGCCCACCGACGCGAACCACTGCGGCGGGTGCGGGAACGCTTGCGGCGACGGGGTCACCTGCGTCGAGGGCGAGTGCAACTACAGCACGCGGATCCACTGCGGTGGGTCGGGGCGGACGTGCGTTGGATTCGAGGGCGGGGTGGACGTCGACTGCGTTTTCGTCGGGGACGCGGACTTCGATCCGGCGTTGGGGCCGGTGGTGCGCGGCTACGCCTGCGCGCCGGTCGCCTCGCTGCCGATGGAGCCGGTGGAAGCGCCGATCACACCACCTATCGTCGAGCCGGTGGATCTGGTGGTCGGCGACCCGCCGCTGGAGCCCGACTGGATCCTGGTGCCGGGGCGCTCGACCAACTGCCGCGATCGGGTCGATCGGAGTTGCTACTTCACCGAGGTGGAGGTGCGCGACGTCTGCGGCGAGAGTTGCACCGCGCACATCGAGCACGACTTCGAGTTGATGACCACCGAGATGAGCCGGGCGATGTATCGCGACCTCGTCTTGCAGTGTGCCTGCGAGGGCAGCGAGCCGCCGCTGTGCGTCGAGTTGTGCCTCGATGACGCCGAGGCCGAGGCGCGGCCGATCACTGGCTTGTCGTGGTGCCACGCCTACGAGGCCTGTCAGGCGGTAGGTGGGCGGCTGCCGACCTTGATCGAGCGGGCCCGGGTCGAGGCGATGGTCGACGTGGATCGGGGGCTCTTCACCCGGCCCGACGTCTGCGGCGAATGGGTCGCCGAGGTCGGCACGGCGCCGATGGTCGCCGAGTGCTACGACCTGCCCGAGACGCTGGAGTTGGACCGGGTCGATGGTCTGGAGGGCGCCGTGCCCATCGGGACCGAGGTGCTGCCGATGGCGCGGTACTTCTTCCACCTGTTCGGCAACGCCGACGAGTGGTTGGCCGACCCACTGGACGGGGCGACGTGCGCGCAGATCACGTCGTCGCAGCCGTGGGGGATCCCCGACGACGTCGATGTTTCCGTTGGTCCGCGCCTGTCGCGTGGCCGGAGCTTGTTCAGCCCAGCGGGCGAGACCGGCGACCGCACCATTGCCCTCGATCCCGGTGCTCAAGCCGCGGAGTTGGGCGTGCGCTGCGCCCGGACATCCGTCGACACCGCGCCGACGCCTACGCCCTACTCGGCGACGGTGCCGGCGCGGGACTACGCACGGTGTAGGACGGCGACGGCTGGGGATCGGTCGGTTCGAGATGCGGTCGGCGACCGCGTATATCAGGCCAGGCGCACGTGCGTAGACTGGCGGGTGACGCCCACCGGCGGCGTCGGCGCAGCCATCGAGGACCTGCTCGCTCAAGCGCTCGCCGGAGACCTGACCGGGCTGGCCCGCCACCCTGTGACCTATGAGGGCCGGCCAGTCGAGGTCGGTCAGGCGCGATTCGCCGTCGACGAGCAGTGGTGGATCGACGAGCCGGCCAGCGCGCCCGGTGAGTCCATGACGATCGGCCTGCCCGCACCGACGCTGACGGTCGTCTGGGACGGCGAGTACAACGACTTCGGCCCCGCCTGCTCGACCTACATGGAGGTTGATACGCCGTCGTCTCGGACCGATGGTCGCCAGGTGATCGGTCAGCTGCTGCGCATCGATGAGCACGCTTTGAGCCAGATCGTCGGCCCCGGGCGCCAAGCCGAGGTCCGGCGGTTCGCCTCTCAGCATCTGGACTGCGCGGAGGGGACCGATGGCGCGTGCGACGCGTGGCACCTGCCGATCGTGGTCGAGTTCCGGCGGCTCGAAGCGGTCGATCGGGCGAACCTGTGCGGCGCGCCCGGCGACTGACCTCAGCGGGACTCGAAGACCCCGTCCCGGCACCACGGGGGGGCCGTCACCGGGTTGCAGGTGACCGGGTGCTCGCCCGCTGGCCCGAATACCTCCTCGGGGAAGCGGGTGCCGACGAAGTGCACCCCCTCTCGACGAAGCAGGGCGGCCTTCTCTGGATCGTCAGTGATGGCGTGCACCAGGAAACCGCGGTCGACCAACTCGCGCATCCGCTCGAGATGAGCCATATCGGTCTCGAACTCCCAGAGACCGCTCGGCTCGAAGGTGAACACGACCTCGTCGGCGACCGCCTCGTCCCCTGCCGTGTCGGGGTCGCCGATCACGAACAGCAGCCGGTCATCCGGGTCGTCTCCGCCGTTCATCAGGTAGGTCGCCCGGGTCGGTCCGCGGTCGTTGAGCACGACCATCACTTTGCCCCGGGTCTCCGCGATCGTCGGCCACCCGTCGGCTTGTATCGCCGCCCAGATGCTCGGGTGCTCACCCCGCAGATCCGCGGGCACGTAGAGGCGCTCGCGGCCCAGGCCGCTCACCACGTAGCCTTCCAGATCGTCGAGCTGCCACATCACCTGTGAGGGTTGGTCGAACGTATCGGCCTCACCGAGCAGCACGACGATCAAGGGGTGATCGGGGTGGGCGTCGCACCAGTCCCGTAGATCCCACAAGCAGTGTCGCAGATCGCCAGTCAGCGGCTCTCCGTCGCGGACGGTCCCACAGTTGTTGAACGCGTCGCCAGCCCACTCAACGGTGATCGGCTCGATGTTGATCCATCCGAGACGATCCCCAGCCACGTCGAAGTCGAAGACCCGGATACCGCTCTGCACTTGCTCGATCGGCCGCGGGTGGCGCCACCTCACATGACCCCACTCCTCCTCGGGCCGGAGCTCGATCAAGAAGTCGTGATAGCTGTTGACCGTCGCCCGCATCTGCATCTGGTTGATGCGCAGCACCTCGTCGCCCGGCAGCCCGCCGTCGACCATCGGCCCCATGTCGCCTGCGCCCCCGCCATCGTCCATGGGCGCGCCCATATCGGGCATATCGCAGGCGAACAGCCCCAGGGCGAGGGCCGCGACGCAGAGTCGACGCATTTCAACGACCTCCTGCCATTCAGTTGGGGCAGCCGCTCACCGCCCATGCCTTCCTTTCGGCGTTTTCGGGCGCCGATGGATGACCATCCTGACAAATCGTGGCGACTTCCTCAATCCCGCGACGACCGCGGCGAGAACCAGATCTGGCCCCCGAAGGGCCTGGAATCGCCCAGGATGCGGGCCAAGGTCACGGTGAGGCTCACCGCGAGGGTCGCTATGAGGGTCGGGGCCAAGGTCACGGTGAGGCTCACCGCGAGGGTCGCTACGAGGGTCGGGGTCAAGGTCACGGTGAGGCTCACCGCGAGGGTCACCCCCAAGGTCGGGTCAAGGTCACGGTGAGGCTCACCGTGAGGGTCGCCCCCAGGATCGGCCGAGGGGTTTCGTGCGTCCGGGGCGGATTCCTGCTTTCTGTACGGATATTTGCCCGATTCGGGAGGTGTTTGGGGGTCTGATGGCCGCCCGAGCGGCGTATCGGCACCGCGGTTCCAGGTCAGCGCGCGCCAACGCCCCGGGCCATCGCGTCGGCCGCCGCGGCGATGATCTCCAACGCCTCGTCGACCCGGTCAGCGTGGGTGCGGGCGGAGAGGATCGCGAGTCGCAGGTAGACCGCGTCCCCGATCCGCGTGCTCGACAGCAGCACTCGCTGGGTGCGGTTGATGCGTTCGAGAAACTCGAGCTGCGCGGCGTCGTCCCGATCCTTCAGCCGGAAGACGGTGACCGTCAGATCGGGCGCCCAAGGCACATCGAGCCGGCTGTCGGCGGCCA
>JAUHXC010000064.1 GCA_030427205.1 bacterium
CCTCGTCGACGAAGCCGTCGGCGTCGTTGTCGAAGAAGTCCCGCGCGCCGTGGTGGCAGTTGGTGTCGGGGCCGCACTCGTCGCCTTCGTCGGTGAAGTTGTCGAAGTCGTTGTTGTAGCCGTCGTCATCGGGGTGGCAGATGCCATCGCCGCCGCAGTCGAGGATGCCATCGCCGTCGTCGTCGGGATCGCAGGCGTCGCCGAGGCCGTCGCCGTCGATGTCCGATTGCTGGTAGAGGGTCGAGAGCGCGGGATCCGGCCGGCGGGTGCTGCGGCTGTAGATGAGCGGGCAGAGATCGGCCGGATAGACCGGGCCGTCCTCGGCCTCCATGCTGTCGAAGTCGGGGTCGGGGTCGCAGGCGTCGCCGAAGTCGTCGCCGTCGTAGTCGAACTGCTCGGGGTTGTTGGTTTCGGGGCAGTTGTCGCGGTGCGGCGGGATGCCATCGCCGTCAGCGTTGCCGTTGCAGTCGGGGTTGTCGACGTCGAGGCAGTCGTCGTAGACCCCCTGCGGGTCGGACGCCTCGGGGTAGGGGGCCTCGAAGACGCCGTCCTGGTCGACGTCGGGCTCGACGTAGCACGCCGGCGAGCAGCCGTCGCCGGGCAGGTGGTTGCCGTCGGCGCAGCGGCCCTCGCCGGGCGGCGGGTCGGCGTCGATGCCGCAGCCGGTGGGTACGCCGTCGACGACGCGGTAGCGATAGACGCCCGGCTCGCGCACGTTGGAGAGTTGGCAGAGCAGCAGCATGTCGTCGCTTTGTGAGCCGCCCCACTCCCAACCCGGGCCGCGCTCGCCGAGTCCGCCGTCGAAGCCCATGGCGGCCTTGAAGTCGACTTGGAGTAGGCTGTAGGTCCAGCCACAGAGGGCGTAGCGCAGTTCGATGTCGTAGTTGGACGGATCGGGACCCGCGGTGAGGATGAGCTGGAATGTATTGTACGCCGTCGGCGGCAGGCCCGGCCGCTCCGTGTGGTTGTGCACCCGATACCATGTGGCGATCAGGCGACCCGGCGTGCCGTCGGGATCGGGCGGCAGGTTGGCCAGGAACATGGGCGAGACCTGCTGACCTTCGCCCCCGAACTCGAACAGCGCGACGGCCATGCCATAGGGCACGATGCGCGGGATGCCGGGACCGGGATCGCCGTTGATGGGCCGTGGGATGCGAGATTGGGGGACCGGGTCTCTGATGATGAACGAGAGGGTGCCCTGCCAGTTCGCGTAGAGCTCGCGATGTACAGAGTCGGTGTAGAGCCTCATCCCGTCAGGGAAAGCCGGCGCTGTATCGACGAGCGTCGGATCCTCCTCGACAGCAGGCCCCACGTCGAAGGGGCCGCCGAGGCCGGTGATGAGCGGGGCGCCCTCCTGCCCGCGCGCGGCGGTCGAGATGAGCGCGAGCGCGCCAGCGAGCAGCAGTATTCGCTTCACGGCAGCCGGCCCCCGAAGGCATCGGGCATGACTCGTGCCCTCTGGAAGGCGTCGGCCACGCCGTCGCCGTCGTCATCGGGATCGCACGCGGCGCCGAGGCCATCGCCGTCCCTGTCCGCCTGGGCCGGATCGTAGACACGGGGGCAGAGGTCGTTCACGTCGCTGATCCGGTCTCCGTCGGCGTCCGCCTGATGCGCGCAGTCATGGATGCACGGTACATCGGGGCGCAGGTCGCATGCATCTCCCAGCCCGTCCCGGTCACGATCGATCCTCATCGGATCGAAGAGCAGCGGGCAACGATCGGCGCCAAAGCGCCGAAACGCGCGAGCCCATGGGTCGTCGGCGTCGGCGTCCCGGTCACAGGCATCTCCCCGCCGGTCGCCGTCACGGTCGATGTTGCCCGTATCATGATGGTCGGGGCACCAGTCGACCAGATTGTTCCAGCCGTCGCCGTCACGATCGAAGTCGCAGGCGTCTCCGCGGCCGTCGCCATCCTGGTCGGCCTGCGACAGATTGAACGTGAGCGGACAGTTGTCGGACGTATCGCCGGTTCCGTCATCATCATCGTCGGTGTCGCACGCGTCTCCCTGCCCGTCGGTGTCCGAGTTCTCCTGCAGCGGGTTGAAGACCCAGGGGCAGTTGTCGATGGCCCGCACGCCGTCCGGCTCATCCAGCTGCAGGTCCGGCCCGGGCTCCAACGGCTCCAGGTCGCCGATCAGCTCGCCGTTCGCGCCCAGATCGATCGTCCACCGCCCGGGATCACCGTCGCTCGACCCGTCGGCCAGCCGCTTGGCCCGCCCGCGCAGGGGGGCGTCGCCATCCGGCAGCAGTTCGAACACCCGCGCTTCCTGATCCCGCGGCGCCAGCCGGAAGCCGGCTCGCGGCTCGACCACCAGCGTCTCGCCGGGGAGCGCCTCGTAGGTGAATTCGACCCGGTGCACGACGCCGTCGGCGTCCCACGTCATCCCGACGGCGAATGTCGCCCGCTGACCGCCCACCGGGCAGCCGGCCAGCGGCCGGTCATGCCAGACGAACGCGACGCTCGATTCGCCGTCGACCCGCATCACCCGATCCTCGGGCGGGCCGTCCGCGTCGCCCTCATCGAGGCCCGCCGGGCAGTCGGCGGTCGGAGACAACGGCGCCCAGAACGGCGCGATGAGCGAAGCCATAGCCAGATCGCCGAGTTGTACCGGCGCGGCGACGTCGAAGCGTCCGCCCTCGAACGCCACCAAACCCTGACGGTGCACGGTGATCGCTGAAACGGCCACGCCGCCGATGGACAGGTCTTGGGGCAGCTGCTCGTCGTCTTGCACCACCAGCACGGCGGGCTGAGCATTGTCGAACTCGACCCGGTCCCCGCCCTGGGGGACTTCGGCGGCCAAGGCGCCGAGCGGCAGCAGTAAGGCGGCGATGAAGAGCGTGCGCATGATGTTGCCCCATTGGTCATGAGCCCGGCGGGATGCCGACAGCCGGATTGTAGCGAGCGCAACAACGCATGCCAAGCGCGCGGCCCTGTGCTTGCCTCCGGCGGACAGCGACGCTGCGGTCGGCGACCCCGTCTGATATCGTGCCCCGGCGCACGCCGACCGCTCAGGAGCACCCATGTCGGACTGGCAGTCCACCATTGCCGCCCAGCTCGCCGCCGAGACCCGTGATCCCACCGCCCGCTGGGTTCAGCTGGGCACCGTCAGCGCCGACGGCGCGCCGGCGGTGCGCACGGTGGTCTTCCGCGGTCATCATGGCGAGGCGCTGGTCTTCACCACCGATACCCGATCGGCCAAGCTGCGCCACATCCGGCACGAGCCGCGGGTCGAGGTGCTGTGGAACTTCGCGCAGAGCCGGATGCAGCTGCGCATCGCCGGCAAGATGGTCGCGGTGGCCGGCGACTGCCCCGACGCCGCGCTCGAGAGCCGGCGGCGCGACGTCTGGCGCACGCTCTCCGAGGAGGTCCGGGCCGGCTTCATCGGCGGGCCGCCGGGTCGACCGCTCGACGAGCCGCGCATCGGCACGGTGACGCCGCCGGCCGACGGGCCGCCGCCAGCGACCTTCGCGCTGCTGGTGCTCTGGCCCGAGCGGGTCGATCAGGTCGAGCTGGCGCCGCAGCCGCACCGACGCACCCTGCACGCCCGCGACGCCGCCGGGCAGTGGCACGCCCGGGCGGTACATCCCTGAGGATGCGTCTCAGCGAGCGTGTGTTCAGTGGGTGCTCAGCGCCCGCTCGACCCGCTCCAACTCGGCCGAGAGCCGCCGGATCTGCTCTGCCAACCGCCGCAGCGTGGTCGGATCGAGGCTCGCCGTCAGCGCTTCGGTCGTGCGCTTGAGGAATCCCACCCCCTGCACCGAGCCCTTCTCGGCGTTGAGCGCGAGCGAGTCATAGAGCAGGCTCAGCGCCACCTCGGGGCGCCCGGCGGAGTTGAGCGAACGGGCCAGCGCCTCGACCGTCGAAGCGAGCCCCAGCGCGTCACCCAGCCGCTGTTGCAGCGCTGCGGCGCGCTCCAGGCTGTCGATCGCTTGATCGATCCGGCCGCGCATCAGCTCCAGCCGGCCGATGGTCTCCCACACCCGCGCCCGATCCCATGGGCGACCCAGGGCCCCATAGGTCCGCTCCGCATCACTGGCGTGACGCAGGCCGAAGGCGGCGGCGTCGCTCTCCCGGCCGGGGCGCGCGGCCACGTGCAGCGGCAGGCGGGCGATGAGATGGTCGGTATCGGCCAGCTCGAGCCGGGCGCTGGCGTCGACCTCGGCGCGGGCGGCGAAGACCCGACGCGACGCCTCCAAGAGCCCGTGGGCCCGCACCGGATCACCCATGCGGACCCAGATCGCGGCCTGATCGTTGAACAGCCGGGCCGCCTCGATGGGATCGCCCGAGGCCTCCAGGCTGCGGCTGGCGGCGGTCAGCACGTCCAGGGCTTCCTGCAGGCTCTCCTCGCCGCCGACATCGTGCAGGATCTGCGCGCGCAGCGAGGCGATCTCGCCCTTGAGGGCCGCCGGCGCGTTCTTGTCGAGCGCGTCCTGCGCGGCGGCGGCGGTCTCCCGGGCGGCCTCCAGCGTGAAGCGCGCGTCGGGTCCGACCGCCGTCCACTGAATACGCGCCGCCTCGGCCAGGGCCCGGGCGCGCAGGGCCCGGTGGGCGGCGATGTCGGGCAGGCGATCCAGCGCCGCCAGCGCCTCTTCGGTGAGGTTGAGGGCCCGCTCGGCGGCCCCGAGGTTGGCCGCGTCGACCGCCGCTTGAATCAGCTTCGCCGTCGCCCCCGTGGGATCGCCCGCCGCGGCGAGGTGGTCCGCCGCGCGGGCCGCGTCGCCGATGGTCTGGGTCACCCGGCCGGGCGATGGCCGCGACGCCCGCTGCGGCCGCTGCGCCCCGGGCGTGCGATCGAAGCCGGTGCCGGCCAACGCCGCGTCCCGCAGGCCGAGGCCGGTCGGCGCCGCGCCCTCGGCCCGGGCCACCAGGCCGCCCGCCAGATCGGCTTCGAGCGGCGCGTCCATGCTGTCGTCGGGCGGGGGCCACGTCGGATCGAGGCCGGGCAGACCGCGCACCACGTCCACCGAGTCGTCGGGCTCGACGTCCGCCTGCAGCGGCGTGTCGTCCGGCGGCAGCCCCTCGGCCGAGCGCAGGGCGTCCTCCATCAGCTCGGCCGGACCCGATGTGATACGTCGATCCCGATCGAGCGGCTCGCCGGGCGCGATGTCGACCGAGCCGAAGGGCGTCTCGATCGCGTCGTACTCCGCCGGCCCGCCGGGCACGTTCGACAGGCGGGTGGTCTCCAGGGGCGGGGCGAACGCGGCCGGCGGCTTGCTGGGGCGATCGTGGCCGCCGCCTTCGACGCCGCCGCCGGTATGCAGCGAGGCCTCCAGCGAGCGCGCCCGGGCGCGAGCGTCCTGCTCTGCCTCGACCACCGCCGCCCAGATGGCCTCCGGGCTCATGCCCAGCGGCTGGGCGCTGATCCGCGGCCCGCGGATGGGCAGCTCGGGGGCCAGCTCGACCGAGTCCGCCGGACCCGGCTCGGCGGGCGGCACGATCGAGATGCTCTCCGCGGGGTTCGGCGCCGGGGCGAGCAGCGCGGCGAGCCGGCGATGCCAGGCCCGGGCCAGCGAGGGCAGCAGCCCGGCCTTCACCCGGGCCGCCAGCGCGCTCGGCAGGCGGAAGCCGCCCTCGCCGTCGTCTTCTACGGGCACCCCGGCGTCGGCGGCGTCCTGCAGGCGCTCGAGCACCGTCTGCTCGTCGACTTGCAGCAGGTCGGCCACCAGCCGGGCTTCGAACGCCGGCCCGGCCAGCGCGCCCGCCCGCAAGACCCGGCGCACGTCCGCCGGCAGCTCGGGCGGCAGGCGATCGGTCGGCGCCCGCGGGCCCTCGGCGGACTCTTCGATGGCCTCGGCGACCCCCGGCTCGGCCTCGATGATCGCCTCGGGGCCTGCCTGACCGCGCACCGCCTCGACCAGCCGCGCGATCTGTCCGGCGCGCTCGGTCGACCGCACGCCCAGGATGAGCGGAATCCGCAGCCAGCCGGGCCGCTCGATGATGCGCCGCAGCGCCGTCAGCGTCGCCGGATCGGCCGCCTCGACCGCGTCGAGCACCAGCGCTCGCTGCACCGACGAGACCTCCGCCAGCAGGTTGAGCGTGGCGACCACCGACGAGACCGCGTCTTCGGGGCCGCCGCCGCCGAGCAGCGTGCGCCGCAGGCCGGTGCGCAGCCGATCGGCGGCCGACTCGAGCAGCGGCTGATTGCGCCCCAGCAGCCGCCGCGCCCGCGCCTGGGCTTCGAGCAGCGGGCCCAGCGGCCCCCGCGGCAGGTCGCAGGGGATGCGCAGCGGGCGCACGCCCTCGACCGTGGCCACCGGGATCGGCCCGCCCAACACCACGCTCGGCCGCCCCGCGGCGGCCCGGGTCCACACCTGATTCATGCTGCCTCCCAGTCCGGGCGGAGTGTAGCACCGGGCACGGCTCGACAGATCCCCCGATCGACGGGATCGGCCGGGCTGCGGCGAGATGTCCGCCGGATAATGCCTCGGGACCATGCCGGCGAACGGCCGGCTACACGGGAGTTTTCCGTTTGCGGTGAATCAAATTCGTAACTTTACCCCCATCCGCCGTATGCTCTTTGCGCGTATTTCGGCCGCTGTCCGGCGGCCGTGACGCAGGTCGCCGGCCCGGCACCCTCCCCCGGATCGTCGGGCCCCGATGGGGGAGAGAGACATGCGCAGCGTATTGCTCGCGGCCCTGGCCGCGGCGTGGGTATATCCGTTCGGCGTCGCCGCTCAGCCGCTGATCACCGTGATCGACGAGGCCGGCCGGATCTTCGGCACCGAGTTCGACGCCGAGGCCGGCGGGTTCGCCGAGGCGGCGCAGATCGCCAGCCTGCGCGGCGGCGGCACCCGCCGGGGCATCGTGGTCGGCGACTTCGACGGGGACGGCGACGACGACCTGATCGCCGGCGCGATGTCGTCGGGCTGGACGTGGTACCAGTTCATCCCCCGCGGCGAGGACGGCGGCTTCGCCGGCGAGCAGTTCATCGGCGAGTCGACCCGCGAGGGCAGCACGCAGATGGACATGGCCGCCGGTGACTTGAACCACGACGGCCACCTCGACTTCGTCGCCAACCACAACAACCAGTGGATGGTGACCTTCCTCGGCGACGGCACCGGACGCTTCGTCAAGATCGCCGATCGCGACCTGGGCAGCAGCGGGCGCGGGCTCGATCTGGCCGACTTCGACCGCGACGGGCACCTCGATCTGGTGCGCGCGCGGTACAGCAGCGGCTATATCGACGTCTACCGCGGGGTGGGGGACGGCACCTTCGGCGGCGCCGAGCGGGTCGGTGACGCGGGCGGTGATCCCTACGGGCTCGTGGCGGGGGACTTCGACCTCGACGGCTTCGCCGACGTCATGGCCAACGCCGGCAGCAACGGCGACATCACCTGGTGGCGGGGCAACGGCGACGGCACCTTCCAGGCCGGGATCGCCGCGCCGACCCTCGATCAAGGCAACCACGGCGGCTTCGACGCGCTCGACTTCGACGGCGACGGCGACCTCGACGTGGTCGCCTGCAACTACACCGGGCGCCAGATGCGCTGGTATCCGGGCAACGGCGACGGCACCTTCGCCGCGCCCATCGCGCTGACCGCCACCCCCAGCAACTGCATGGCCTCGGCCACCGGCCCGCTGCCCAACCCCGCCGCGAGCCGGGCGCTGATCGCCGCGGGGGCCGAGACCCCGATCAACGTGCCCATCGCCGTCGACGGCACGGGCTCGACCGACGTCGCCCGCTTCGCCTGGGACTTCGGCTTCGCCCCCGGCCCTCAGGGCAACGGCGGGCCGGGCGTGGTCAACCCGGTCTTCTTCACCGAAGGCATCTTCCCCATCACGCTGCAGGCCTACGACGCCGCCGGTCAGGCCGACGTCGCCCGGGTCGAGATCGCCGCGGTGGGCGAAGCGCCGGTGATCGACGCGACGCCGATCCAGCTCGGCGAGGCCGACGCGGCGCGCGGCGAGTGGAGCCATGTCTTCGACGTGGCCGAGCTCGTCGAGGAAGACATGGGCCTGGCATGGCAGCGTTGGTCGAGTCATCGGCTGACTCAAGACTTCGAGGCCGGCCTCGACGGCTGGTGGCTCACCGAAGGCACCTGGGTGCGCGAAGAGGCCGCGCCGCTCGCCGGGGCGGCCTCGTTCCGCCAGACCAACGCCGGCAGCAGCCGCAGCCGGGTGCTGTTTCGCGACATGCGCTACACCGGCGACGTCGAGATCGAGTTCGACGTGCGCATGGTGGCCGGCAACGGGCAGGAGATCCACCTGCTGCTCGGCGCGCAGGACATCTACAACAACTACGAGTTCATCCTGCGCGGCCGCGGGGCCGACGACGTGCTCTTCTACCGCCGCATCAACAACGGCACCTCGAATCGCATGGAGATCGACCAGCCCGCGGGCTCGGCGCTGCGTCCGATCACCACCGGGCGCACCTATCACGTGCGGGTGACCCATGTGGGCAACCGGCTCGACGCGTGGGTCGACGGGCTGTATGTGGGCGGGGTCAGCGATGGCAGCTTCAAGGCCGGCATGGTCGGCCTGTCGACCTATCAGACCGATGCCATCTTCGACAACCTCGAGGTGCGCGAGATCGGCAGCGGGCCCACCTTCTCGCGCATCTTCCAGGCGCCGGGGGCCTACACCGTCGACCTGACCGTCGCCGACGCCGCCGGGCAGGTCGATACCCGCACGATCCCGGTCATCGTATCTGCCGGCGAGGCGCCGAGCGCGGTGACCGACCCGGGCCCGCACGCCTTCGACGAGTTCACCGGCGCCGCGGTGAAGGGGGTGTATACCGCGGCCCTCGATGGCACCGCGTCGAGTGATCCCGAAGGCAGCGCGCTGACCTGGCAATGGGATCTCGGCCCCGAGACCTTCGACGGCCAGACCCTCGACCGGGGCTATTGGATGACCAGCGACGCCGGGGTCACCCAGGACGGCGCGCTGCGCATCGTCGGCAATGGCCGCTGGGGCGAACGCTATGCCTTCACCCGGGGCACCTTCACCCGGGCCGAGGGGCTGGTCTTCGAAGGCCGGATCAACGCCACCAACCGGCTCATGCTGGGGCTCAAGAACCAGAACGACACCGCCGCCTACCAGCAGTACGTCTACGCGCTGTACTTCAACAACGGCTCGCTGGCGGTCTACGAGAACGGCGCCAGCCGCAGTACCCGCGCCGGCTATACCCGCGGGGCCGACTACGACGTGCGCATCGAGGTGCTGCCCGAGGCCGGCGCGCGCTATTCTTATCGCCGCAGCGACGGCGATGGCATCTGGCGCGAGATCTACCGCAGCGGGCACAGCGACCACGCCACCTTCCGCATGGGCCTCGACGTGCTCGACGGCACCGCGGTCTTCGACGACTGGCGGCGCATGGCCGCGGGGGCCGAAGCCAGCATCCCGCTGGCCGGCCCGGCGGCCTACGACGGCACGCTCACCGTCACCGACAGCGTAGGCAACAGCGACACCGCGCCGTTCCGGGTGGTGCTGCAGCCCAACGACCCGCCGGTGGCCGACGCCGGCGGCGATCTGGCCTTCGCCGAGCCCGACGCGGTCCGCGGCCGCTGGACGGTCGACCTCGACGGCGCGGCGTCCGCCGACGACCACGGCATCGACACCTACGAATGGGACTTCTCCTACGACCCCGAGGCGGGCTTCGAGCCGGCGGCGGGCGCCACCGCCGCTCAGGCGCAGCATGTCTTCGACGAAGGCATCCACCGGGTCGCGGTGCGCGTCACCGACCACGCCCGCCAGAGCGACATCGACGTGGTCACCGTCACCACCGATCCGGGCCAGCCGCCCATCGCCAACGCCGGCACCGGCGCCGACGGCGGGCCGTATGTCTTCGACGAGTTCACCGGCGATGCCATCGGCGGTGGCTTCCAGGTGACCCTCGACGGCCGGGCCTCGCGGGACGACGAGAGTGATATCCGCTGGGTCTGGGACTTCGGCGTCGACACCTTCACCGGCGGCTACAACCCCGAGAAGTGGGTCATGTACCGCGACAACGCGACCGTCGAGACGGTGCCGCCGCCGGGCGATGCCTGTACCTTCCGCGCCGACGGATATGGCATGCAGCCCGGGCGCCGCTTCCGGCTCGAATGCCCCGCCGGCTGCGCGCTCGAAGGCCGCCTGTGGGGCACGGGGACCTACACCGCCGACTCGTATGTCTGCCTGGCGGCGATGCACGCCGGCGTGCTGCCGCCGGGCGGAGCCGGGGTGGTCGACTATCGCTTCGGCGGCGCCGAGGCGTCCTTCGAGGGCAGCGTCGCCAATGGCATCTCGTCGAATGCCTATGGCACCTATGAGAACGTCTTCACCTTCATCGACGGCAGCGAGACGGGCTTGCACCTCGGCAACCCGAGCAATACCTGGGGCGCGCGCTGGGCCTATCTGCGGCAGCCGATGATCCGCACCGAAGGCCTGCCCTTCGAGATGCGGGTGCGGGCCACCCGCAACAACGCCATGTTCGGCCTGCGCCCCGACGTCGCCGATCTCTCCTATCGCTCGATGCACTATGCCTTCTACTTCAGCGGCGGCAGCATCTACATCTACGAGAGCGCCAACAACCGCGGTGATACGGGCATCGACTATGCCCACGGCGTCGACTACGACCTGCGCATCGAGCTGAAACATCCCCAGGGCGCGGTCTTTTCGCTCAAGCGGGCCGACGAGGACGCGTGGACGCAGGTCTACGACTCGACGTACTCCGGCGAGGCGCAGCTGCACCCGGCGATCGACGTCTATCGCGGCTCGGTGGTGGTCAGCGAGGTGCGGCACTACGTCGGCGGACCGGAGCCCACCTGGCGGCTCTTCGGCGTGGGCGAGCACCCGGTCGAGCTGACGGTCTACGACCAGGCCGAACAGAGCGCCACGGTGCAGACCAGCGTCACCCTGCGGGCCAACGACCCGCCCGTCGCCGAGGCGGGGCCCGACGTCGTGCTCGGCGAGGCCGAGGCCGAGCGCGGCACGTGGACGGTGGCCTTCGACGGCAGCGGCTCGACCGACGATCACGGCCTGTACCGCTACGAGTGGGACTTCGACTACGACGGCGAGCGCTTCGACGTCGACGGGGTCGGGGTCGAGGTCGAGGCCGACTTCTTCGGCGCGGGCACCGACACCGTCGGGCTGCGGGTCTGGGACCACGCGCTGCAGCCGCACATCGATACGCTGACCGTCGAGCACGAAGGCTCCGACCCGCCCATCGCCAACGCGGGCCAGAACACCGTCACCGAGGGGGTCTGGCCGGTGGCGTTCGATGGCAGCCGCTCCACCGACGACGTGGCCATCTCGCGCTTCGAATGGGACTTCGGCGATGGCATGACCGGCGTCGGCGCCCGCCCGAATCACAGCTACTGGCAGCCGGGGGTCTACCAGGTCACCCTGACGGTCTACGACCGCGCCGAGCAGAGCGACACCGATACGATCCGCGTGGTGGTGCGCGCGGCGAGCGATCCGCCGGTGGCCGAGGCCGGCGGGCCTTATCGCGGCGGCGCGGGCGGCCCGCCGGCGCACTTCGACGGGCGCGAGAGCGAAGACGACTTCGGGGTGGTCAAGCACTTCTGGGACGTCGACATCACCGTCGACAGCGACGGCGACGGCGACCCGACCAACGACGTCGACGTCGTCGGCCCGCGCCCGATGTGGACCTACGCCGAGGTGGGCGAATACACCATCGCGCTCACCGTGACCGACGGGGCCGGCCAGACCGCCACCGATCAGGCCACCGTCGAGATCGTCGAGAACCTGCCGCCCGAGGTGGTCACCGTGCCCTGGGTCGCCGCCGATCCGCGGTCGCGGCATCACATCATCAACGGGCGACCCACCCGGCTGAAAGCCATCGTGCGCGACGCCGGCGCGCTGACCTATCAGTGGGACTTCGGCGACGGCAGCCCGCCGTCCCCCGCCGAGCCGGCCCCGGTGAGCCGCAAGGATGCCATCGAGATCACGCACACCTATCCGGTGTCACCCATCGAGTCGCCCTTCATCGCGACGCTGACGGTATGGGACGAAGCGGGCGAGTCGAGCAGCGACATCTACCCGCTGATCGTGCAGCCCGACGACCTCGACACCGAGACCAACATCGCCATCGAAGAGAGCCTGTGGTGGCTGCACAAGGCCCAGCGCGACGACGGCTGGTGGGAGAGCCGGGGCTATTACACCTCGCCCACCTCGTCGGCGCTGCATGCCTTCGTGCTGCACGGCCACGACCAGTTCGGCGACCTGCGCGAGAACCCGTTCGCCGAGACGGTCTACGACGGCTTCCACTATCTCTTCCGCCGGCTGCGCTCGTTCTCCATCGAGGGCAACGAGGACGATACCAACGGCAACGGGCTGGCGGTCGATACCAACGACGGCCGCGATGCCTATCAGATGGGCACCTCGATGGACGCCCTCGTCTCGACCAACCAGCCGCTGTACTACGCGCCCTCGGGTGACGCGGGCCTGCGCCACCGCTTCTACCACGAGCTGGTGTGGGACATGGCCGACGCCTACTACTGGGGGCAGAGCCGCAACGGCGGCTGGTACTACAGCTGGAACTCGGGCGGATCGGACAACTCGGCGGCGCAGTGGGGGGCCATCGGCATCATCCCCGCCCGCGAGCAGTTCCGCATCCCGGTGCCGCAGTACGTCAAGGACCGCAACATGGCGTGGCTGCGGGCGACGTCGTCGAGCACCGGCTTCGGCTACAGCGGCAGCGGCAGCGGGCCGGCGACCACCGCCGGCGGCATGGTGCAGCTCGTCATGAACGACGTCTCCATCGACGACCCGCTGTGGACCAACGGCGAGAACTGGATGGCCAACCGCTGGCGGCCGCATCAGGACAACGAGTACGCCGTCTTCGCCCAGGTCAAGGCCATGCGCCTCGCCGGCCTCGAGCGCTTCCGCGCGACGGGGCTCGACTGGTTCAACGATCCGGTCGACGGCCTGCGCCGGCGGCTGCTCGACAGCCGCATCGCCGGCCACACCCGCAATGACTGGGGCCGCTGGTACACCGGCATCAGTTGGACCGACGACGAGATGGCCACCGCCTGGGGCGTGATCATGCTCACCCCCACGCTCTTCCAGCAACCGCCGGTGGCCAACGCCGGGCGTGACATCACCTGGGCCTTCGACATCCCGGTGCGCTTCGACGCCTCGCAGTCGACCCACCGCGATACGCTGCGCCGGCTGGTGAAGTACGAGTGGGACTTCGACGGGGACGGGGTCTACGACCTGACCACGGACGATCCCCGCGACCCGCGGGCGGTCTTCACCTATCCCGATCCGCAGCCCGACATCGACGGCAACGACCCCGAGATCTGGTACGCCCGGCTGCGGGTCACCGACGACAACGTGCCGCCGCAGACCGATACCGACGTGCGCGCGGTGACCGTCAAGGATCCCCCCTACCAGCCCATCGCCGACATCGGCGGTCCGTATCGGGTCGCCGCCGGCGTGCCCTTCCAGCTCGACGGCTCGGGCTCGTTCGATCTCGACCCGGAAGACAGCATCACGCTCTACGAGTGGGATCTGACCGAGCAGGGGCCGTTCTTCGAAGCCATCGACGTGCGGACCGATCAGCCGGTCATCACCCATACCTTCCCGGCGATCGGGCGCTATGTCATCGGCCTGCGGGTGCGCGATACCGGCCGCTTCAACCCGCCCGACTGCGTCGTCGGCGTCGACTGCCGCCCCGAGACCTCGACCCCGGTCTTCACCACCGTCGAGGTCGTCGAGAACCAGCCGCCGGTGCCGGCGATTCGCCCGGTGGAGTTCCTCGACGAGGGCGGCACGCTGCGCATCGACGGCCGGCCGACGGCCGACCCCGAGGGATCGCCGATGGTCTTCGAGTGGCGCTGCGATGGCATCGAGCCGGTGGTCGTCGATGGCACCGACGGCCGGGTGATCGAGCTGCGGGCCGGCGATCGTGACTTCCCGGCCGACGGCGAGCGCTTCGACTGCACCCTGGCGGTGAGCGACATCGCCGGGGCCCAGAGCGGGCTGGCCTTCCAGGTCGTCGGCATCAACCGCCCGCCGGTGATCGCGTCGGTGGCCGGGCAGAACGGCGTCGAGGGCGGCACGGTGCAGATCGACATCGCCGCGACCGACCCCGCGCCGGCGGACGCCGAGCGGCTGATCTACAGCGTCGACTGCGACGGCGACGGGGTCATCGATGTCTTCGACAGCCTCGCCTCGAGCGTCGAGTGCAGCTACGCCGACGACGGGGTCTACGTCGTCGCGGCGGTGGTCGACGACGACGACGGCGGCCAGGCGGTGGCCTTCTCGGCGCCGGTGGTCATCGCCAACCTGCCGCCCACCATCGTCGCGCCGCCGTGTCCGGCGGCGGTCGAGGGCACGCCGGTCGCGATGCAGTTCGTCACCGGCGATCCGGCCGGTGAGGCCGATCCGGTGCTGTGCGGCCTCGTGCCGCCGATCCCCGACGGCGCGCAGCTCGACGCCGCCGCCTGCCGGCTCTTGTGGACCCCGACCTACGAGCAGGCGGCCGGTGAGGTACGCTTCGCGATCATCGCCCGCGACGACGACGGCGGCCGGGCCGAAGCGGCCGTGGTCTGCGCCCCGCAATACCTCGACGAGGACGGCGACGGGCTGCCCGATACCTGGGAGGTCGACAACGATCTCGACCCGACGGTGAACGACTGCGAAGAGGGGCTCGACGCCGACGGGGATGGCATCGACAACTGCGCCGAGTACGACGGCGGCACCGATCCCCACGTGCCCGACGAGACCACGCCGCCGGTGCTGCTCGACCCCGTCGACGACGCGCGGGTCGACAGCGTCACCCCGGCGCTGGTGCTGGAGAACGCCCGCGACAGCCTCGACCGCCCGCTGAGCTATGAGTACACGGTCTACGCCGACGCGGCGCTCGAAGACATCGTGACGGTCTCCCCGCTGGTGCCCGAGACGCCCGACACCACCGAGTGGACGGTCGACGAAGAGCTCGACGAGAACACTTGGTACTGGTGGACCGCCCGCGCCTTCAACGGCGATGGCTGGGGCCCGCCGGCGCCCGTCGAGCGCTTCCTGATCGACGCCGAGCTGCAGCCGCCGACGCCGCCGACCATCGTCTGGCCCGCCGACGGCGACGCCATCGCCGAGCTGCAGCCGACGCTCTTGCTCGACGAGTCCACCGATCCCGACGCGGGTGATGTCTTGCGCTATGTCTGTGAGATCAGCCTGGATGGCATCGTCTTCGTGCCGCTGACCGGCGGCGAGGCCCCCGACGCCGACGAGGGCCCGCAGACCGAGGTGCCCACCGACGCGCCGCTCGACGAGAACGCCGCCTATCGCGCCCGCTGCAAGGCGGTCGATCAGACGGGCCTGGAGAGCGACTGGTCGAACGTGCCGCGCTTCACCATCAACCTGGCCAACGACCCGCCGACGGCGCCGACGATCATCGATCCGCCGCACACCGCGACCATCGCCGAGCTGCAGCCGACGCTGGTGGCGGGCAACGCGGTCGACCCCGAGGGCGAGCCGCTGACCTATGTCTTCTGGCTGAGCCCCGATCCCACCTTCCCGCCGGAGAGCACCTGGGTCAGCGCGCCGCTGCCCGAAGGGGACGGCGAGACGGCCTGGCCGGCGCCGGAGGTCTTGCAGGACAACACCACCTACTACTGGCGGGTGCAGGCCCGCGATCCCTTCGTCGGCGGGCCGGCGGCCAGCGCGCGCTTCCGGGTCGATCTGGGCAACGAGCCGCCGAGCGCGCCGGTCGCGCTCGATCCGGCCGACGGCGACGAGCTCTTCGCGATGCGCCCGCTGGTCTGGAGCCCGTCGGTCGACCCCGACGGCGACCCGGTGACCTACGAGGTGCTGCTGGTGGGGGTGACCAACGACCTGCTGTGGTCGGCCGAGACGCCCGAGACCACCATCGAGTACCCCGGCGAGCTGGGGCTGGGCCGCTACGCGTGGCGGGTGCGGGCCCGGGACGACCGCGGCGGCCAGAGCGAGTACTCCGCGCGCAACGTCTTCCGCATCGTGCAGGAGATCATCCAGCTGCCCGACGCGGCGCTGCCCGACGCCGCGCCCGACATGGCGCCCGACATGGAGGGCGACCCGGGCGCGGGGCGCGATCTGGGCGTCGACGACGACATGGCGGCCGACATGGCCGGGGATCCGGTGTTCGACCGCGGGGCCGGCCAGGATGACATGGCGGTCGACATGGCCGGGGATCCGGCGCCGGACATGGCGCTCATCGACGACGACCTGGGCCCGGACGCGGGGGTGAACCTCGACGGCGGGCCGGACGCCCAGATCGAGGCCGACGGCGGCGATCGACCGCCGCGACCGGACGGCGAAGTCGAGCCGGACAGTACGCCGACGCCCGACGCGGGCGACATCCCGCCGGGCGAGATCGACGGCGCGGTCGCCGGCGGTGAAGGGGACGGCCCGCTGGGCTTCGGGGCCTATACCGGCTCGGAGGGCTGTCAATGCGAGGCGGCGGATGACTCGGGACCCTCGCCGTGGATGCTGGGCCTGCTGCTGTTCGGCCTGAGCCGTCGCCGGGGGCGTGACCGATGACTGTGAGTGAAGCGATGCGCGGGATGCGGGCGCACGGGCCGTGGCTGGCGCTGCTGTTGCTGGCCGGCTGCTCGGACAACATCTACACCGGCACCAACGACGCGGCGGTAGACGGCGCGCTCGATTCGGCCGTCGACTCGGCGGCCGATGTCGGGGCCGACGCGGCGCCGGATGCCATACCCGATATGGCTGCCGATGCCATACCGGACATGATGCCGGATGCCATCCCTGATATGGCTGTGGATGCCATGCCGGATATGGCTGCGGATGCCTCCCCGGATGCCGTGCCGGCGGACGCCATGCCCGACGCGGCGCTCGACGCGGCGCCCGATCTGGCGCTGGACGCCACGCCCGACGCGGGCGGCGATCGGGGCATACTGCCGCCCGACGACGAGGACGCCGCGGTCGATGCGCAGGTGGACGCCGCGGTCGACGCGGCGGTGGACGCCGTGGTCGACGCGGTGCCCGACGCCGAGCCGGTGGGCTGCGCCGTCGACGCCGACTGCGATCCGGGCTTCCTCTGCGGACCCGACGCCCGCTGCGTGCCCCGCTGCGTGCCGGGCGGCTGCGCCCAGGGGCACTGCGCCGCCGCCGGCTACTGCGTGCCCGACCGCTGCGACCGGGACGACGACTGCAGCGACGACGCGTGGTGCACCGCCGAGGGCACCTGCGCCGGCGGCTGCCGCGTCGAGCCCGATAACTGCCCGGTGGGCGAGATCTGCGACGCCAACCACATCTGCGTGCCATTCGTCGACTGCCAGCGGGTCGAGATCTGCGGCAACGGCCGCGACGATGACTGCGATGGCATCGTCGACGATCCCTTGCTGTGCGATCGGGCCTGCGTCGAAGACCAGCCCTGCGCCACGGGCGAGGCGGGCATCTGCGCCGACGGCGCGACCACTTGTCCCGAGGGGCTCGACGGCGACGTCTTGTGCGTGCCGCTCGCCGAGCCGGTGGCCGAGGCCTGCAACGGCCTGGACGACGACTGCGACGGCGAGGCCGACGAGGGCTTGAACCTGGGCCAGTCCTGCGCCGGCGGCGAGGGCATCTGCGCCGGCCTCGGCACCATCACCTGTGGCGAAGACGGCGGGGCGATCTGCGCCTTCCCGATGGCGGCCGACGAGCTGTGCAACGGGCTGGACGACGACTGCGACGGCGCGCTCGACGAAGACTACGCCGATCTCGAGCTGCCTTGCATCTCGGGCGACGGGGTCTGCGCGGCGGCCGGGCGCTTCGTCTGCGCGGCCTCGCAGGATCGCGTCGAGTGCGACGGCGAGCCGCGCGCGGGCGGCGACGAGATCTGCAACGGGCTGGATGACGACTGCGACGGCGAGACCGACGAGACCCACCCGGCGGTGGACACCGCGTGCACCGTCGGCGTCGGCGCCTGCGCCCGCGAAGGCACCGTCGTCTGCCTGGCGGACGGCAGCCGCACCCGCTGCGACGCCCGCCCGGGCGTTCCGGGGGTCGAGGCATGCAATGGCATCGACGATGACTGCGACGGCCGCGTCGACGAGGGCCCCGGCGGCCAGCCGCTGAGCCAGCCGTGTTATGGCGGCCCGGCGGGCAGCGATCGCTTCGCGCCCTGCCGCGGCGGCACCCGGGCCTGCGTCGACGGAGCGTGGGGCGCCTGCGCCGGCGAGGTGCTGCCCCAGGTCGAGGCGTGCAATGGCATCGACGATGACTGCGATGGCATGGTGGATGACGGCGAAGGGGACGGCGCGCTGGTGCTCGGCTGCTACGACGGCCCGCCGGGCACCGCCGGCGTCGGCGCGTGCCGCGCGGGCGGCAGCGCGTGCATCTTCGGCGCGGCCGGGGCCTGCGAGGGCGCCATCACGCCGCTCGACGAGCTGTGCGATGGCGTCGACAACGACTGCGACGGCGAGACCGACGAGGGCCTGGACTGCGCCTGCGCCGAGGGCGACGAGCAGGTGTGCTACTCGGGTCCCGATGGCACCGAGGGTATCGGGGCCTGCCGGGCGGGCGTGCAGCGCTGCGGCGCGGATGGCTTCGAGCCGTGCACCGACGTCGTGCCGACCGTCGAGATCTGCAACGGCGTCGACGACAACTGCAACGGTCAGGTCGACGAGGGCGTCGCCGGCGCCGGGCAGCCGTGCGCGGCGGGCTTCGGCGTCTGCCGCGCCGAGGGCACGGTGGTCTGTGACGGCGAGGCGGGCATCCGCTGCGACGCGGCGCCCGGCGAGGCCGGCGACGAGATCTGCGACGACCTCGACAACGACTGCGATGGCTTCGTCGACGAGGGCTTCGAACTGGGCGTGGCCTGTCAGCGCGGCGTCGGCCGGTGCGCCCGCGACGGGGTGACCCGCTGCAGCCCCTTCGGCGCGGTGCGCTGCGACGCGGTGCCGGGCCTGCCCGCCGACGAGATCTGCGACGATCTGGACAACGACTGTGACGGCCTGATCGACGAGCGCTTCGGCGTCGGCCGGTCGTGCGCCGTCGGCGAGGGCGTCTGCTACACCGAGGGCGTCACCGTCTGCGTGGCCGACGACGAGTCACAATGCGGCGCCGTGCCCGGCGCGCCCGGTCCCGAGCTGTGTGATGCCATCGACAATGACTGCGATGGCACCATCGACGAAGGCTTCCGCCTCGACGAGGTCTGCCTCATCGGCGAAGGCATCTGCGAGCGGGCCGGCGTCTTCGCCTGCGCCGACGACGGCGCGGCGTATTGCTTCGCCGCGCCGGCGGTGCCCGAAGAGGAGCGCTGCAACCAGGTCGACGACGATTGTGATGGCGAGATCGACGAAGACATCTTCGCGCCGGCCTGCCGGGTCGGCGTCGTCGGCGCCTGCGACGAGGGCCGCCTGCGCTGCGTCGACGGCGAGCGGGTCTGCACCGGCCCCGAGCCGGCCGACGAGGCCTGCGATGACATCGACAACGACTGCGACGGCGCGGTCGACGAGGGCCTGGGCACCCAGATCTGCGGCGAAGGCGTCTGCGAGCGCGAGCTGCCCAACTGCGTCGACGGCGCCCCGCTCGCCTGCGCGCCGCGGGAGCTCGCGGCCGACTTCGAGGCGTGCAACGGCCTGGATGACGACTGCGACGGCAGCATCGACGAGGGGCGCCCGCTCGGCGTGGGTGATCCCTGCGTGGCCGGCGTCGGCGCCTGCGCGGTGCCCGGGCGGCAGGTCTGCCGCGACGCGGAGATCCTGCGCTCGTCGGCGGAGCCCATCCGCCACCCGGTCGACCCGCGGGGCTACACCCCCAGCGCCGACTTCAACGCCACCTGCTGGAACGACGGCACCCGCGATCCCTTCGATTGCTATGGCCGGCTGCAGCTGACCTTCGGGGACGCCACCACGCCCTTCGACGTGCGCCCCGGCGTGCGCGACGGCGGGGCGGGGGAGTATGGCTTCCGCTATCGCAGCGAGCTGTCGGGCAACGTCTGGCGGGTGAGCATCGAGCCGGTCGTCGAGGGCGACGACCGCCGGGTGACCGTGCGGCTGACCGGCGATCTGGGCAGCAACAACGCCACCGTCGAAGAGCGCGGCGAGGTGTCGCTGCGCGGGGTCGACCTGGAGTACCTGTGGACCACCGACGGCGTGCCCAACGACCCGCCGGTGACCCACTTCTGGGTGCCCGGCGACCTCGAGGACGCCGAAGGCATCGTCTACGCCCGCGCCGGCGACGACGTGACCATCACCGCCACCGACGTGCGCCTGCCGCTGACGCTCTACACCGCGCCGTACTATGGCGATCGCGAAGGCATCGTGCAGGCGGCCCTCGCCGATCTGGTCGCCCCGGGCCTGGAGTGCGACGGCGAGCCCGGCGCGCCCGAAGAGGAGATCTGCGACGCCATCGACAACGACTGCGACGGCCGGGCCGACGAGCTGGTGCCCGACTGCGAGGGCGATACGCCGCCCGACGTGGTCTTCGTGGTCAACGCGGCGGTGCTCTTCGGGCCGGGGCAGGTGAGCGTGCAGGCCCAGGCCGAGGACGACGTGGGCGTCGAGTCGCTCGTCGTCACCGTCGACGGCGCGCCGATCGAGCTCGACGTCAACGGCCGCGCGGTCGTGGCGCTCGACGCGCCGGGGGTCTATCGCATCGTCGCCACCGCCACCGACGGGGCGGGCAACATCACCGAAGAGGTGCGCGTCGTGCGGGTGCTCGACCCCGACGACGAGACCTTCCCCACCGCCGAGATCACCCGCCCGCGGGACGCCGCCGAGCTCACCGGCGGGGCGCAGGTGGCCGGCACCGTCGACGACGCGAACTTCTACCGCTGGGAGCTGACCTTCGGGCCGGCGGACGATCCCACCGCGACGCTGCTCGCCGAGGGCTATGAGTCGGTGCGCAACGGGCCGCTGGGGGTCATCCCCGCCGGCGATCTCGAGCCGGGGGACTATGCCATCCGCCTGATGGCGGAGGACGTCAACGGCCAGCAGACGGTCACGACGCTCAACATCTCGGTCGTGCCCTGCGAAGACCCGGTGCCCGAGACCTGCGACTACCGGGACAACGACTGCGATCGGGCGGTCGACGAAGAGTTCCCCGAGGTCGGCACCATCTGTCAGGCGGGCACCGGCGCCTGCACCGCGCTGGGCGAGGTCGTCTGCCTCGGCTCGGGCGGTACGGCCTGCAACGCGCGGCCGGGGCAGCCCGACGCCGAGCGCTGCGATGCCATCGACCGCGACTGCAATGGTGACCCGACCAATGGCTTCCCGGTGGGCGAACCCTGCGCGGTGGGCACCGGCGAGTGCCGGGTCGAGGGATCGCTGGTCTGCAACGGGGCCGGCGACGGCGTGGTGTGCGACGCCGCGGCCCTGCCGCCGCGCCAGGATCTGTGCGATGGCCTGGACAATGACTGCGACGAGGCGGTCGACGAAGAGATCGCGCCGATGGTCTGCGGGCAGGGGGTCTGCCGCCGCGAGTTCGAGATGTGTATCGCCGGCGTGCCGCAGGCGCCGCTGTGTGATCCCTTCTTCGGCGCGCGCCCCGAGCGCTGCAACGAGCTGGACGACGACTGCGACGGCGTCGTCGACGAGGATCCCACCGACATCGGCGAGCCGTGTCTGGTGGGCGTCGGCGCCTGCGCCCGGGTCGGCCGCATCACCTGCGGCGGCGGCGTGCCCGGCTGCGACGGCGTGGCGGGCGATCCGGTGGTCGAGGCGTGCAATGGCGTCGACGATGACTGTGATGGCCGCACCGACGAAGACATCTGCGAAGACATCAGCCCGCCCGAGGTCATCGTGGTGCTCAGCGACGATCGGGTCTTCGTCGGCGAGTACGTCGAGGTGCTGGTCATCGCCCGCGACGAGAGCGACATCGAGCGGATCAGCGTGACCATCGACGGGCTGCCGCTGGCAATCGACGATCGCGGCCGGGCCCGCTTCCGGGTCGCCGCGGTGGGCCGGGTCGAGGTGGTCGCCGAGGTGACCGACGCGCTGGGCAATACGGCGGTCGAGCTGGCCGAGGTCGAGGTCGTGCCCGGCGGCTACGAGGCGGTGGTGACCGTCGAGCCCGATCGGCTGCCCGAGGGCGACGCCTTCGAGACGCTGGTGGTCTTCGACGCGAGCGACTCCATCGGCGAAGAGCTGACCTGGCGCTGGAGCCTGCCGGGCGCGCAGATCGTCGAGGGCGACCTGACCTCGCCGCGGGTGGCCGTACGCTTCGCCGGCGAGGCCGACGTGGCGTGGAGCGTGCGCGTCGCCAACCCCGCCGGGCAGGACACCGCCCGCGGCGTGGTGCAGGTCAACCGCCCACCGCTGGCGACGGTCAGCGGCCCGCGGCGGGTGCAGCGCGAGAGCACCGTCGAGCTCGACGGCCGCCGCAGCAGCGATCCCAATGGCGACCCGCTGAGCTTCCGCTGGCAGCTGACCGAGGCGCCGCCCGGATCGGCGGCGGTCGTGCGCGACGCCGACGGGTCGGTGGCGCGCATCGTGCCCGACGTCGCCGGCCGCTATCGGGTCGAGCTGGTGGTCGACGACGGCCTGCTCGACAGTGATCCCTTCTGGCATATCGTCAACGTGCTCGATGACAGCGATCGCCAGCAGCCGCAGGTCGAGGTGTTCATCGACGAGCCGCAGCCCGAAGTGGGCGGCGCCGTCGGGGTCTCGGTCGACGCGGACGATCCGAGCGGCGTGGCGGCGATCGAGGTCTTCGTGGACGGCGAGCGGGTGGCCCTCGACCCCAATGGGAACGTCGACGTCAGCTTCGACGAGCCGGGGCGGCATACGGTCGAGGTCATCGTCACCGACAACGCCGGCAACCGCGAGCGGGTCGAAGAGAACGTCTACGTGCACCCGGCGGGCGCCGAGGACGACGGCGCGCCCTTCGCCGAGATCCTGACCCCGCGCGACGCCAACGACGTGCGCGAGTGGGCCGACGTGATCGGCACCATCCGCGGCGACGATCTGGCGTGGTACAGCCTGCAGGTGGCGCCGGATCGCAGCGACGCGTGGATCACGCTCTACGAGAACCACGATCCGCAGCCCGTCGAAGAGGGCGTGCTGGGGCTCATCGACGTGACCTCGATCGACCCGGGCATTCACTACCTGCGGCTGCGGGTCGAGGACGACTGGGGCAACTTCACCGAGTCGGTCACCCGCATCACGGTGGCCCCGGGCATGCACTTCGGCAGCCAGCGGCTCGAGTTCATCGACGCGGTGGTGCCCGTCGATGGCATCCCCTTCGTCATCAAGCGGATCTATGACTCGGGGCGCAAAGTGCTCGGTGACTTCGGCGTCGCCTGGGAGCTCGACATCGGCGGCGGCAAGATGGACGTCAGCCACCCGCTGGCGCTGCACTGGTCGTGGAACGGCCGCTGCATCGGCGTCTTCGGGGCGCCGGGACAGATCAACGATACGCTCAACCACGTCATCACCATCCGCAACGGCGAGGAGGGTTTTCGCTTCGCGTTCACCCCGCAGTTCAACGCCTGCGGCTTCGGCTATCGCGATGTCATCCCCGAGTTCACCGCGCTGCCGGGCACCGAAGGCACCATGGTCGCCATCGGCTACGGCGCGCTGTGGGAGATCAACGGCGAGCTGGTGGTGGCCGGCGAGCCCTTCACGCCGTTCGAGCCGGAGCTGTTCTCCATCGAGCTCGACGACGGGCGCTCGTTCATCTACGACATCAACCGCGGGCTGAGGCAGATCGGCGACGACGAGGGCAATACCATCGTCATCGACGAGCGCGGCATCCACCACAGCGGCGGCGAGTCGGTGCTCATCGAGCGCGACGGTCAGGATCGCATCACCCGCATGATCATGCCCGACGGGCAGTCGCGGACCTATGTCTACGACGGCCACGGCGATCTGGTGACCACCTTCGACCTGGAAGAGCGCCGGGTGGACTATGTCTATGACTTCGATCACAACCTGACCGAAGTCATCGACCCGCTCGGTTCGACCGCCGGCGGCGTCGAGTACGATCCCACCGGGCGGGTCATCGCGGTGGTCGACGCCAACGGCGAGCGCATGGAGCTGACCCACGACGTGGTGGGGCGCACCGAGGCGGTGCTCGATCCCTTCGGCGAGCAGACGGTCTACGTCTACGACGAAGACGGCAACGTCGTGCAGCGCATCGACCCGCTGGGCAACATCTGGGGCTTCGAATACGACGGCGACGGCAACCTGCTGCAGCGCACCGATCCGCTGGGGCATTCGACGGCGTTCAGCTACGACGGCGACGGCAACGTGCTGACGATGACCGACGCCAACGGCGAGGTCTGGAGCTACACCTACGACGACAGCGGGCGGCGGCTGACCGAGACCGACCCCGAAGGCAACGCGCACGCCTGGGGCTACGACGACGACGGCCGGCTGACGGCGTATACCGACCCCAACGGGCACACCTGGACGGCGGGCTACGACGGCGACACGCTGAGCGAGGTGGCCTTCCCCGATGGCACCAGCCTGGCCTATGAGACCAACGGCGCGACGGTCGTCGCCACCGATCGCATGGGGGTCGTGCGCGAGATCCGATCGGATGACGAGGGCGTGCCCACGTCGGAGAGCTTCGTCTACGAGAACCACCTCGGCGCGCAGGAGATCCGCTATGACTACGAGCCCGACGCCAAGGGCTTCGTCGACAGCGTGACCTACCCCTCGGGGGCCCGCGCGGTCATCGAGCGGGATGATCTCAACCGGCCGACCCGGGTGACCAACGCCGCGGGCGACGTCTACGAGCAGACCTACGACGCCCTCGGCAACCTGCGCGCGCGGCGTGATCCCGACGGCAGCGAGCTGCGCACCGACTTCGACGCGCTCGAGCGCCCGACGGCGATCACGATGCCCGGCGGCGCGCGCATCCAGCAGGTCTACGACGCCGCGGGCCGGGTCATCGAGATGCGGCTGCCCGGCGGCGAGCGGGTGCGGCGCACCTACGACGACGCCGGGCGCATGATCGCGTCGCGCAGCGGGCGCGGCAACCTGCGCATCGAGCGGGATCCGGTGGGCAACATCGTCGCGGTGAGCCGCGAGGGCGGCGGGCGGTCGCAGGTGATCTACGATCGGGCCAGCCGGCCGATCGCCTACATCGACGCCGAGGGGCGCCGCACCGACTATCAGCTCGACGGCGAGGGCCGGCCGGTGCGCATCGCGATGGCCGGGGGCCAGGTGATGACCTTCGAGTACGACGCCGACGGTCGGGTGATCGCCCGCGGCGGCATCAACGGCGGCATGTGGCGGGCGAGCTATACCCCGGCCGGCTCGCTGGAGACCCAGACGCTGCCCTCGGGTGCCACCTATCTCTTCGGGCATGACTCGATGGGATCGTATCAGACCATCACTGATCCCAACGGACACACCACGCTGCATACCCGCGACGTCGCCGGCCAGATGCTCGCCATCGAGCTGCCCGAGGGGCAGAGCGCCTCGTGGGAACGCAACGCCGCCGGCCGGGTGACCGCCTTCGTCGACTTCGAGGGCGAGCGCACCGACTACGCCTTCGACGCCAAGGGGCAGATGGTCGGGCGCACCCGCCCCGATGGGGTCGAGGAGCGCATGGTCTACGACGGCGGCGGACGGGTGCTGACCGCCGAGACCGACGCCGGCCGCTTCGAGATGAGCTACGACGGGCAGGGGCTCTTGTCGACCTGGGCCGCGCCCGACGGCCGCCTGACGCTCTATGCCCACCAGGCGGCGGGCCGCCCGCAGCGGGTCGCGACCGACGCCGGCGAGACGCTCTACACCTACGGCGATCTCAGCCGGCTCGATCGCATATCGGCCGACGGCGTCGAGCTGGACTTCACCCGCGATCTGACCGGCGTGGCGACCGGCGCGCAGTGGGGCGAAGGCGGCCCGACCTGGAGCTGGGACCGCGGACCCGACGGGCGGCTCGAAGGATCGAGCTATACCGATGACACCGGCGAGCGGATCGGGCTGGCCTGGAGTTACGCCGAGAACGGCATGATCGCCGGCCTTGTCGAAGAGACCGGCCGCCGGGTGGACTATACCTTCGACCAGGACGAGCGCCTCGTGGCCGAGACGATCGTCGAGGGTGGGCGGGCCGACGCCATCACCTATACCTACGACGGGCATGGCAACATCACCCGCCGCGCCGACCGCAACGGCGCGCAGGACTTCGTCTACGACGGCAACGATCGCTTGCTCGACGACGGCGTCTGGACCTACGAGTGGGACGCCAACGGGCGGATGACCCGGCGCACCCGGGCCGATCGGGCCGAGCGCTTCATCTGGGATGGCCGCGGCCGCATCAGCCGCGTCGAGCGGGCCGGCGCCGGCGCGCGACGCATCGACTATGCCTATGACTACGATGGCTTGATCGCACAGCGCACCGCCGACGGCGTGGTGACCCGCTTCATCTGGGATCGGACCACCGGCATCGCGCCGCGCCTGCTCGAGATCCGCGACGGCGACGACGCGCTGATCCATCGCTTCGTCTACGGCGAGGTGCTGATGGGCCGCATCGTCGGCGCGACCGGCGCCTTCGAGCCAGCCGTGCTCGATCAGGTCGGCAGCGTGCGGGCCTGGATCGGCGCCGACGGCGTGCGCCGCTTCGACTACGACGCCTACGGCCGGCCGCGCGGGCGGCTGCCCGAGGGGCCGGGCTTCGCCGGTCACTGGACCGATCCGACCACCGGCCTCGTCTTCATGCAGCAGCGCTGGTACTCGCCGGGCATGCTGCGCTTCGTCTCGGCCGACCCGGCGCCGCCGTTCGACGCCGAGCCGCGCTCGTACAACCGCTATGTCTACGCCTGGGGCGACCCGGTGCAGTTCATCGACCCCGACGGGCGGTTCAGCCTGGCCAGCGTCAGCGTCTCGATGGGTATCGCGGCGACCCTGGCGACCATCTCGGTGGCGGCGATCGTGGGCATCTACTTCGGCGCCTTCGATCCGCGCAATCGCAAGCACTACGCGGTGACGGTCAAGTACGGGCCGCGGGGGGTGGTGGGGCCGTTGTCGAGCATAGACGCCGGCATAGGCTGGTGGACGGTCGGCATCGCATCAGAGCAAGGCTTGTTCTTCAATACACCCGAGTCCACATGGCTCGATCGCAAGGCGTTCTACGTGACGTTCGGCGCGGGGGTGACCAACCCCAGCACCAGCCTCGGGGTCTCGGTGGGTACGTCGCTGACCCCCAACTCGCTGATCCCGCCCGACCTGCGCATTCGCATCACGAACTGCGCGACGGGCGGCGCGGTGGCCGGGTGGGCGCTCAACCTCAGCGTGGGTATCGGCTTCCTGCAGCGCCGCTGGAAGAAGTGGATCGAAGAGCAGAACATCCCCTACCTGAGCAACATCGTCGCCGCCGGGGTGAGCGCCAATATCGGGGCGGGGCTGTCTCCGGCCCACTCGGCGCAGGAGGCGGCGCAGTGGTGGAGCACCGACGGCGCCGATGTCTTCGCGATCGCTTATGGCGTCGGCCTGCCGCAGGTGCAGGGCAACTTCCCCGATCCGCCGTCGGGGGAGGGGGTCAGCTTCTCGTTGACCGTCAGCTATACATGGCATGTGGGCGAGGAGCCGTGCACCAACTGTGGGGGTGAGGGCGAAGGCGAGGGGGAAGGTGAGGGCGAAGGTGAAGGCGAGGGTGAGGGCGAAGGTGAAGGCGAGGGCGAAGGCGAGGGCGAGGGCGAAGGTGAGGGCGAAGGTGAAGGCGAAGGTGAAGGTGAGGGCGAAGGCGAGGGCGAAGGCGAAGGTGAGGGCGAGGGCGAGGGCGAAGGCGAAGGTGAGGGCGAGGGTGAAGGTGAGGGCGAGGGTGAAGGTGAGGGCGAGGGTGAAGGTGAGGGCGAGGGCGAGGGCGAGGGCGAAGGTGAGGGCGAGGGTGAAGGTGAGGGCGAGGGCGAAGGTGAGGGCGAAGGTGAGGGCGAAGGTGAGGGCGAAGGTGAGGGCGAAGGTGAGGGCGAAGGTGAGGGCGAAGGTGAGGGCGAAGGTGAGGGCGAAGGCGGAGGCGGCCCGGTCGCCCCGGCTTCCGGGGTGAGCTGCGATCCGACGGTCGTCTGCCCGTTCCCGCTCGTCACGACCGATCGCTTCGAGATCCAGCCCGGCGAGGTCGTGCTCTTCAACGGCACCCCGTCCGTCGGCGGCATCGTCGACTGGCGCTGGGCGGTCATCGAGCAGCCCGAGTCCACCCGGATCGACATCGTCGAAGCCTTCGTCGATCCGGCGCGCCCCGAGCTGGGCGGCTTCGTCGACGACACCACCAGCGCGACCGCGCGGGCGTGGTTCCCCGAGCCGGGGCGCTATGTCATCGGCCTCGGTGTCATCGGCGCGGCCGGCTCGGCGCCCGGCAAAGCCTGCCCCGGGCACGCCATCATCGAGGTCGACGTGCGGGCCGAGCTGCCCGCCCGTGGACCCGGCGAGGCCTGCGATCGATCCCATCGAAGCGATCGCTGCGCCGACGGCATGGCGTGCGTGCCCACCGCGGTGCCGGGCACCGGCGTCTGCGCGCCGATCTGGTCGCCGGTGGTCGAGACGGAGCGCAACGATCTGCCGGCCATGGCCGACGTCGTCGCCATCGGGCCGGGCGCCGAGATGATCGGCGCCCTGACACCGTGTGGCTTCGAAGACATCGTCGACCTCTACGCCCTGGAGCTCGCCGAGCCGCGAGCGCTGGTCATCGAGACCCGCGGGGCGGTCGGCGGCTGCGAGGGCGATCCGCGGCTGATGGTCTTCGACGAGGCCACCTGGACCGACGCCGCGGGCGAGGTCACGCCCGCCGATGCCCTGGCGTTCGACGACGACGGTGGCGTGGGCCTGTGCGCGCGGGTCGAGGTCGAGCTGCCCGCCGGTCGATGGCTGATCCAAGTGCAGGAGTCGGGCGCCGATCACTATCTCGACTACCGCCTGCGGGTCTACGACAGCCCCGCCGTCGGCGCGCGATGTGATCCGCAGGGCGAGGTCGATCGCTGCATCGGCGCGGCGTGCGTCGACGATGACGACGACGGCGATGGCACCTGTGAGGCCTTCGGCGTCTGCGTGCCCAACCCGTGCGACTTCCCGCCCTTCGCCGACTGCGCCGACGGCGCGACGCGCAACGCCTACCCCCGGGTCGGGCTCTGCAGCGAGGTCGATGGCTTGCCGCGGTGTGATTACCCGCCGCAGGCGATCCCATGCCCCGATGGCACCGCCTGCGTCGCCGGTCGCTGTGAGTGATCCCGCGGCGGGCGCCTCGAGCGATCAGTCGATCACCGTCTCGAGCGCCGGCTGGCGCAGGTTGTAATGCGAGGCCATCGATCGGCCATAGGCGCCGGCGGTGGCCACGAGCAGCGTATCGCCTTCGCGGGTCTCGGGCAGATCGCGGTTGTAGCCCAGGGTGTCGCCGCTCTCGCAGATGGGACCCACCACGTTGGCCACCATGGTCGGCGCGTCACCCAGCCGGTCGAGGTTGACGATGGCATGGTAGGCGCCGTAGAGCGCCGGCCGGATGAGGCTGTTCATGCCCGCGTCGACGCCCACGTAGCGCACCGGGCCCTTCTTCTTGAGCTGGGTGACCCGCGCGAGCAATACGCCCGCCTCGGCGACCAGATAGCGGCCGGGCTCGATCCACAAGGCATAGCGTGGGTGCTTCGCTTTGAAGGCGGCCAGCGTCGCGTCGACCGCGTCCAGATCGACCCCCGCGCGCCCCGGCTTCTCGGCCACCGCCAGCCCGCCGCCCACGTCCAGGTGACGCACCGTCGGGAACCGCTGCGCCGCCTCCACGAGCCGCTCGGCCACCTCGGCCCACTGCGCCGCGGTGCGGATGCCGCTGCCGCTGTGGGCGTGCAGGCCGACGACGGTGACGTCGTGCTGCGCGGCCAGCGCCTTCAGCCGGTCGATCTGGTCGAATGACACCCCGAACTTGCTGCGCGCGCCGGCGGTCTTGACGTGGTCGTGGTGCCCGCGGCCTTTGCCGGGGTCGATGCGCACCATGACATCCCGCCCGCGGAAGACATCGGGCCAGTGCTCCAACGGGTGCAGGTTGTCGAGGGTGACCCAGGCGCCGGCCTCGAAGCCGGCGACGTACTCCTCGCGCGGCGCGAAGTTGGGGGTGAAGAGGATGCGATCGGGCGCGATGTCGGGGCAGGCGGCCTTCACCCGGTCGATCTCGGCGGGCGAGACGCATTCGAAGCCGAGCCCGGCGCGCTCGATGCGTTGCAGCAGGCGCGGCTCGGGGTTGGCCTTCATGGCATAGAAGACGCGGTCGACGCTCGACAGCGCCGTCAGCCGGGCGGCCGCCGCGTCCACCGACGGGCCGTGGTAGACATAGCGCGGGCTGAGCTCGGCCGCCAACGCGATCAGGCGCTCGCGCTCGGCATGCCACCAGGGCGTGATGCCTTCGACCTCGGCTGTCTGTTCGCCGACATCACTCAGCGCGAGCCACGACGGCCCGAACGCCGGATCGCGGGCGGCCTCCTGAAACAGCAGCCAGTGCAGGTTGCGCACGAGCCGCGGCGCTTGATCCTCGTCGACGACGACGCTCAGGTTGAGGTCGCTCGCCGCCTGGCTGAGCAGGTGCACCCGGTGCTCTTCGAACGCGGTCAGCGCCGGCCCCAGGCGGTGCAGGATGGCGCGGATGTGCCGCCCGACGAGGCTGACGACGGCGCACGGGCCGATGAGCTTGGTCTGGCAGTGCGGCGCGAGCGCGTCGGACAGCGCGGCGAAGCGTTCGGCGTCGAAGGCGTTGCCCGCCGGATCGATGGACACCGTGACGTTCATCTCGCTGGTCGAGACCAGATCGATGGACAGCCCGTAGCGCTTGAAGACCGCGAAGACATCCGCCAGAAAACCCACCTGCTGCCACATGCCGGGGGTGTCCATCGACACCAGATACTGCCCGGTGCGGGTCGAGATGGCCCGCACCCGCGGCGCGTCGTCGACCCGGCTGCCGACGACGGTGCCCTCGACCTCGGGGCGCTCGGTCCAGCGGATCCACAAGGGGATGCGATGGGCCCGCACCGGCGGAATACATCGCGGATGCAAGACCTTGGCGCCGGTCGACGCGATCTCCTGGGCCTCGTCGTAGTCCAGCCGCCGCAGCAGGCGGGCGTCGGGCAGCCGCCGCGGGTCGGCGGTGAACATGCCGGGCACGTCGGTCCAGATCTCGCAGCGTTCGGCGCCGAGGCGGGCGGCGAAGAGCGCGGCGGCGGTGTCCGATCCGCCGCGGCCGAGCAGCACGGTCTGGCCGTCGGCGTCGCGGGCGATGAAGCCTTGGGCCACCACCGCCCGGCCCACGCCGTCGAGCCGTTCGCCCAGCGCAGGGTCCAGCCCATGCCCGCAGTGGGCCTGCAGGAAGGCGCGCCGCGGGTCGGGATCGGGCAGGGCGTCGAGGCATTCGCGGGTATCGACCCAGCCCGCGTCGAGGCCGCGGCCGCGCAGGAAGGCGGCGCCGAGCCGCGTCGACAGGATCTCGCCGAAGGCCATCACCCGGGCGTGCACCCGCGGCGAGGTCTCGCCGACGAGCTCGATGCCTTTGACCAGCCGGCTCAGGCGATCGAGATCGTCAGCGACGAGGCCCGGGTCGACGCCGAGATCGGCGGCGTGGCGTCGATGCCGCTCGAGGATGGCCGCCAGCGGCGCCTCGGCCTCGCCCTTCAACGCGGCGGCGGGCAGCGCATCGAGGCGGTCGGAGATGCCGGACACCGCCGAGCAGACCACGACCGGGCGCAGGCCCTCTTCGATGCAGGCGGCGACCCGCTCGGCGATCTTCTCCCAGCGGGCGCGGGAGGCGACGCTGGTGCCGCCGTACTTGAGCACGACCCAGCGGGGGGGAGGGGAGGGCTGCATCACGGTCTCCTCGGCCTGCGTCCGGCCCGCCTGCGTTTTGTGGGCGCTGTCGATGGGCGCTGCCGGCGGGTATTGTCGGCGGGGTTCTACCAGACTTCTGCGCCGAGCGCGCGTGGGGCGGGCGTCATCGGGGCGTTCGGCGTGACGACGCGCCGGCTGTGCTTGGGGCTTGTCAGCAATTTCCTTCCAAGCCTTACTGCAGCGGGCCGGGGCGGATCTCGAGGGTCAGCCGGTCGATGGCGGCGCTGCCCGGGAAGTGATCGACGAAGATGTAGACCCGCTCGCCGGCCGTCAGCTCGGCCTCGACCGCGCTGAGCCGCACGTCGAAGTCGTCATTGCAGGCCAGTTCGAACTCGGCGGTGTCATCAGCGCAGCGGCTGCGCAGGTAGAGCACCGGATCGCCCTCGCCCGCGTCGGTGACCCGGATGCTGTAGAGGCCGGTCTCCGGCGGCGTGAAGATCATCGGGTGCGCCCGGCCGACGCCGCCGCAGGTGCCCGGATCGGGATCGAAGAAGCGCAGCGCTTCCGGGGTCACCCGCCAATGCCCGGCCTCGGGGTCGAACGCGTCGTCGATCGACTCGACGATCCAGTTCAGCGGGCACGGCTCGCGGGGCAGGCGGCAGGAGAAGAACCCCGACGTGCGCACCGCGCGCACGCACTCGAGGCCGTCGGCGCAGGGGCCCATGAAGGCCGGGTTGGGCTCGCAGAGCGCGTACTCGGGCAGGCGCGCGGGGTTGATCAGCGGGGTGTCCATCGGATCGCTCACCCGGTCGCCATTGGCCGCCCACAGGCGCATGTGCGTCGCCGACGCCATGCGATCGAAGCTGCGCCGGGCGCAGGCGTCGTAGTCCGGATCGTCTTCTTCCCCGCAGTGGAACAGCTCGCGCAGGTGCGGCACGGCGTAGACGGTGAAGTCGCCGTTGGGCATCTCCGCGCCTCGGCGGCCGATCTCGAGCTGCGGCGGCAGGATGTCGTGCATCGGCTGCCCGTCGGCGTCGAGGAACTCCAGGCGGATCCACTGCTGGATGTTCCGCGGGACATAGCCGCGGATCACGACGCCGAGATAGCCCGAGAGCCGCTGGGCGTCGATGATGTTGAGCGACGCCTGCACCGAGGAGAGCGTCGCCCGCCCGTTGTCGGCGCAGACCCCCAGGCGGCACTCCATGTTCGGGCCGCAGAAGACGAGCTGCTCGTTGTTGAAGACGCACTCTTCGCCCTCGCCGACCTGGCGCGCGGGCTCGACGACGGCCTCGATGGGCGGGCTGTCGCGGGTGCTGCGGTCGTGGATCACCGCGCGCACTCGGGCCACCGTGGCGACGGGCACCTGCGGGCCCCGCTGGAACGCCGGATCGATGTCCCGATAGACCTTGTAGCCGCTGTAGTGGCCCTGCTCGAACCCGAGGAAGTCGAACGACGTGCGCGGCTGGGGGTTCTCCGGCTCGACGGGCACAACCTCGCCGTCGGCGTCGAGCAGGGTGAGGGTCCACTTGTCGACGTCTTCGTCGGGGTCGAAGCCGTCGACCCCGATGTGCAGCGTCGACGCGCGCTCGGAGTAGACCGCGCGCAGCCCGTCGACCCGCGGAGCCCGCGGGCCTTCGCACGTCTCGCCCGGCGCGTCGTCGGTATCGCGGCAGGCGGTGCCCGGCGGACACACCCCGAAGAGGTCCTCCGACCAGCAGGCGGCCTCGGGCTCGAGGACCTCCGGCTCCTGCAGCGGCATGCGCATCACCGCCGAGGCGCCGGCCCGGTCGAAGACCGTCAGCTCGACGTCGACCCGCCCGAACGGTCGATCCACCGACACGTCGAGCTCGGTGAGCAGCTCGAGGGAGAAGTCGGCGGGGGACTGTTCGAACGCGATGAGCTCCGGATCCCCCGGCCCGAAGCGCAGGCGGCGCAAGGGCCCGATCGCGGCGGGCGTGCCGTTCTCGTCGAGCAGGCGCACCTGCACCTCGACGATCTCGGCTTCGATGATGGTGCCGCTCGCCCGCAGGTGCAGGCGCTGGCGTTCGACGTCCTGCACGGCCGCCAGCGTATCGATCTGCGGCGCGCGGGCGAGGCGGGTGCCCAGGAGCGCGAAGCGCCAGGACGGGTGCTCGGCGTCGGGATCGGGGTAGTCGCCGTCGACGAAGATGTAGACCGTCTCGCCCGCGTCGAGCAGCAGTGCGACGAGCCCCTGGCGCACCACGCCGCGGATGGGATCGTCGTAGTCATTGCCGCAGACCCGCTCGCTGTCGGGCACCTCACACTGCGTGCGCACATAGATGACAGTGTCGGTCGGCTCGCTGATGGTCGTATCGAAGCCATAGAGGCCGGTCGCGGGCGCGGTGAAGGCGACCACGGCCTCGGTGCCGTCGGTCCCGGGCGTCGCACATGAGCCCGTATGGCGGGCGTCGGCGGTCAGCCCGTCCAGGCCGTAGACGTTGCCAGCAGCGACCAGGACATGCGGGTTGGCGCAGGTCCCGAGGGGGTGTTCCCCTTCGCCCTCGCCCTCGCCCTCTCCTTCGCCTTCGCCCTCGCCTTCACCTTCGCCTTCGCCCTCTCCTTCACCTTCGCCCTCTCCTTCGCCTTCGCCGTCTCCTTCACCTTCGCCTTCGCCTTCGCCCTCTCCTTCACCTTCTCCTTCGCCTGCACCTTCGCCCTCTCCTTCGCCTTCTCCTTCGCCTTCGCCCTCTCCTTCGCCCTCGCCCTCGCCCTCTCCTTCGCCGTCGCCGCCGACCGCAGCGTCAGACTGCCTGCCGCACAGGCACGCCCCGAGCTGCCCGTCGTCACAGCTCTGCAGACCCGACGCGCCGTCGTCGCATGCGCAGGGCACGACGGTACCCACACAGTCGCTCGCCCCATCGTCATCCGGTGTCGGTACGCACGCCCCGATGAGACCCGCGGTCATCAGGCAAGCCATCCAGCGCCACATATGCTCCTCCGTGCCCGGCCCGTTCGCGACTCTCGCCCGGCCAGTGGCCGACATCGTCGCATACGGCGCCCGTGCGGCACCACGGGGCCGTGCATCGTCTGTCGGGCTGTCATGGCTGGCGCTCGAAAGCGGCGCGCTCGTCGGCAGCGCGCTCGGGGGCGGGTCGGGGCGGCGGGGCGGCTACTCGGGCATCTCGGCCTTGTCGAGCATGTCCTGCAGCTCGCCGGCGATGTACATCTCGCTGACGATGTCGCTGCCGCCGACCAGCTCGCCGTTGACATAGAGCTGAGGGATGGTGGGGAACTCGCCGTACTCCTTGATGCCCTGGCGGATCTCGGGATCGCTGAGCACGTCGAACGACGCGAACGGCTTGCCGTGGTCCTTGAGCACCATGGCCACGCGCTGAGAGAAGCCGCACTGCGGCTGGTCGGGCGTGCCTTTCATGAAGAGCATCACCGGGTACTTCTTGACCATCGCGTCGATGCGATCGTGGGCGCTTGCCATCGTCTACTCCTGCTCCGCCTCGGCGGGCGTCATCGTCTGCATGGTGAGGGCGTGGATGGGGGCGTTGCTGCCGTGCATCAGCTCGCCGAGCGCGGCGAAGACCGCCCGCTGGCGCTTGAGCCGGTTGAGACCCTCGAAGCCGGGGGCCACGATGACCGCCTGCCAATGGTCCTTCGTGCCCGTCAGGTCGTTGAGGCGAACCTTCGCCCCGGGCAGTGCATCTTCGATGCGGCGCATCATTTCGGCCTGCAGGTCCATCCTCTCTCCTCTCGAGGTTTCGGTGACGGACGCGCAGCGCGCCCCATCGAAAGCACGAGATGCCCGGGCGGGGCCGATGGTCGCCGCCGCCCCGTTGATTTGAGCCGTCAGGAGAGTAGGATGGCGCCGGTTGCAGCCCAGGAGTCGCCCGTGTCGACCAACGACGCCCCGCCCGAGCCCATCGCCGACGACGCCGCGCCCGCCGCGGACGCAGGGACGTCCGGCGGCGCACGGGACGACGGGCGCGACGGGGCGAGCGCGATCATCGAGGGGCCCATCCCCGACCGCCCGATCACGCCGGCCCGGGTATCGAGCAAAGAGCTCCTGGCCGCCGACGGCTTCACCCGCTATCTGGCCGAGATCCGACGCTATCCGCTGCTCACCCGCGAGGAGGAGACCGAGTACGCCCGCCGCTTTCACGAGGAGGGCGACGTCAGCGCCGCCCGGCGCCTGGTCACCGGCAACCTGCGGCTGGTGGTCAAGATCGCCCTCGAATATCGCCGCGCCTGGGCCAACGTCATGGACCTCGTGCAGGAGGGCAATATCGGGCTGGCCGAGGCGGTCAAGCGCTACGATCCGTATCGCGGCGTGCGCTTCTCGAGCTTCGCCCGCTACTGGATTCGCGCGCTCATCCTGCAGTACATCCTCAAGAACTTCAGGATGATCTCGTTCGCCAATACCCGCGCGGGCCGCAAGCTCTTCTTCCGGCTGGAGAAAGAGCGCAACCGGCTGATGCAGGAGACCGGCGAGGCGACGCCCTTGCAGATCGCCGAGGCGCTCGACGTGACCGAGGACGACGTGGTCGCCGCGCAGCAGCTCAAGCTGCCGACGCTGTCGCTGACCGCGCCGCGCTCGTCCGATCCCGAAGAGGGCCGCACCCTGGGCGAGACGCTCGCCGACCACGACGTGGACGTCGAGAGCGAGGTCGTGCACTCCGAGCTGATGAACACCGTCGATCGGCACATGCAGGCGTTCGCCGCCGAGCTGACCGACGAGCGCGAGCAGGCCATCTGGAGCGAGCGCTTGATGGCCGTCGAGCCGTTGGCCCTCGCCGCGCTCGGTGAGCGCTTCGGCGTCTCGCGGGAGCGGGTGCGGCAGATCGAGGCCCGCATGAAGAAGCGGCTCAAGGCCTACCTGACCGAGCAGCTCGGCGACAGCCTCGTGCTGGACTTCACCGAGGCCGATTGACGCGCCGCGGCCGCCCGAGGCCACCGGCCCCATTCTTCCAGTTTCAGACCGATCGAGGAGGGAGACGATGAGCATCGAAGCCGATATGACCGCCCGCATGAAGGACGCCATGCGCGCCCGCGACAAGCGGCTGCTGGGCGTCATCCGCATGGTCAAGAGCCGGGTGCAGGAGGCCAGGACCGCCGCCGGCTTCGACGGCAACGACGGCGATGAGCTGTGGCAGTCGGTGATCGAGGCTTATGCCAAGAGCCAGAAGAAGGCGCGGGCGCAGTACGCCGACGTGGGCGAGGCCGGCGCGAGCCACGTCGAGCAGATCGACTACGAGCTGTCGGTGCTCGAGGAGTGGCTGCCCAAGAAGGCCGACGAGGCGACGGTTCAGGGCTGGGTCGACGCGGCCATCGCCGGCCTCGGCGGCAAGGAGCGGGCGAAGTTCGGCGCGGTGATGGGCGCGGTGATGAAGGCCCACAAGGCCGACGTCGAGCCGGCGATGGTGCGCGATCTGGTCAAGAAGTCGCTGGGCTGAGCCGTCCGCGATTCGGGCGATTCGGGCGAATCAGGCGAGCATCAGGCCGACGACCCACGCGCCGAGGCCGAGCGCGACGAGGCCGGCGAGCGGGGTGAACGCGGGGGTCCGCCGCAGATCGACGTCGAGCCCGCGGAAGACGAGCAGGAAGCCGCCGCCGACCCAGGCGAAGAACCCGCAGATCGCCAGCAGCGACCAGCCGGGATCGGGTAGTGGATCGAGCCGCAGCAGCGCGAGGTGGTCGGCGACGAGCGCCCGGCGATCGCGCCCGCGGATGGTCGGCTGGCCCAGCGCGAGCTGCTCGTCGGCGATGTGCGCCGCCAGCTTCTGGTCGACGGGATCGCGCAGGTCGCAGAAGGGGCAGAAGAGCCCGCGGGTCGAGAAGATGCCCGCGCGCAGCCGGCGCAGGGCCATCATCGCCAGCGCCCGCTCGCCGCGGCCGGTCGCGTCGTCGGCGATGTCCCACAGCGCGTCGGCGGCCACGGTCGGCGCGCCGCCGATGGGTGTATAGGCCCGCATGGCATAGCCATATTGCTCGATGGCGGCCTCGCGGTCGCCCGCGCGCTGGGCGCTCTCGGCCCGGGCGAGCGCGTCGCGGGCGTCGAGGTGCATGCGCACGCCAGCGACCAGCAGGATGCCCAGCAGCGCCATCACTGCCCAGCGCAGGCCGTTGAAGCGGCGGGCGGGGGAGGGGACCGGGCCCGGCGCGGCTGCGGCGTCCTCGGCGGCGTCCTCGGCGGCTGTCGGGTCGGCGCTCATCAGGTGAAGTCGCGTCGGTGGAAGAGCACCGCCGCCAGCCCGAGGCACAGCACGACGTAGGTGCCGGCCAGCGCGCTGGCTTCGAGCACATAGCCGGCGGTCAGCGGGGTGCCGTAGACCAGCTGCGGCGTGACGTCGTAGATGGACAGGTCGGGCACCACCTGGGCCACCGCGCGCACCGTGGCGCTGATGCCTTCGGTCAGCTCGGTGCGATCTTCGGGTTTGCCCAGGCGCAGGGTCGACAGCACGTCGGCGAAGCGGCCGACGACGAAGACACCGACGGTCAGCAGGCCCGAGAGAAACGGCGTCGAGAAGCTCGAGAAGACCAGGGCGACGGCCAGCACGATGCAGACCTCGGCGTAGACCAGCCAGCCGGCCTGCCACAGCTCGACGCCGATCTCGCCGCCCACCAGCGGGATGAGGCCGCCGAGCACGGCGATCATGACCGCCACCTGCACCGCCATCGTCGCCGCGAGCCCGAGGTACTTGCCGACGAGGAACTGCCAGCGCCAGATGGGCTTGGGCATCACGGTGTAGATGGTTTTGCGCTCGAGCTCCTTGTAGACGAGGTTCACGCCGGTGAAGACGGCGATGAGCACCGAGAACGTGCTGATGAGGAAGAGGCCGACGTCTTTCATCAGCCGGACCTCTTCGTGCAGCGAGGCCGAGCTGACCGCGAGGGTGAGCCCCAGCATGCCCAGCGCGAAGAAGCCAAGGGTGGCGAAGAGCTTGTTGCGCACCGCCTCGCGCAGGGTATTGCGGGCGATGGCGAGGATCTGACCGATCACGGCGTCTCCTCGCCGTCGGCGGCGGCCTGCTCGGCAGCGTCTCGTTCGGCAGCGCGTTGTTCGGCCCTGCGGCGCTCGACGGCGGCGGCCTCGGCGACGAACAGCTCTTCGAGCGACTTGCGCTCGGGCGTCACCGCCACCAGCCGGCCGCCGGCGGCGATCGCCGCCTGTACGAAGCCATTGACCGCGTCTTCTTCGGGCACCGTGAAGCGCACCTGCTCGGCGACCGTGCGGTGGCTGTCGGCCTTGTCGGCCAGCGCCGTCACGGCGGCGGCGTCCAGGCCGGCGACGGTGATGTCGACCCGGTGGGTCGGCGTCTCGAGCAGCGTATGCAGCGCGCCCTGGTTGCGCACCCGCCCGCGCACGACGATGGCCACCCGATCGCAGATCATCTCGACGTCTTGCAGGATGTGGCTGCTGAAGAAGACCGTCTTCCCCTGCTCCTTGAGCTCGAAGATGATGTCGCGCACGTCTTTGCGGCCCATGGGGTCGAGGCCGCTCATCGGCTCGTCGAGCACCACCAGATCGGGGTCGTTGATCAGCGCCTGGGCGATGCCGATGCGCTGGATCATGCCCTTGCTGAACTTGCGCAGCGGCCGGCCGCGCGCGTGGTCGAGGCCCACCCGGTTGATGAGCGCGTCGGCCCGCTGCTTGCGCTCGCGGGCGGTCAGCCGGAAGAGCCGGCCGTAGAAGTCGAGGAACTCGACCGGCTGCAGGTGCTCGTAGAAGTAGGGGTGCTCGGGCAGGAAGCCCAGCCGGGCCCGCGCCTCGCGGTGGCCGAGCGGGTGCCCCAGCAGGGTGCCGCCGCCCGCGGTGGGGTGGATGAGCCCCATCAGCATCTTGATCGTGGTGGTCTTGCCGGCGCCGTTGGGGCCGAGGAAGCCGTAGATCTCGCCGCGCTCGACCTGCAGGTCGATGCCGCGCACCGCCTCGACCCGGTGGGCGATGCCCTTGAGCTGCAGCCGCCCCGACAGCCGACGGAAGCCGGGCAGGGAGCCGAGGAAGCCGAGGTCGAAGGTCTTGACCAGCCCTTCGAGGGTGATCGCCGATGCCGCCAAAGTCGCTCCATCCGTGGGGGCGCCCGTCGGGGCGCCGACATCGTGTATCGCAGAGCCCGCGCCGCCGCGCAATACCGCGGCCGGCCGCGGCGGGTGGGCTCAGATGTGTTCCAGCGCCGCCCGCCAGGCCGTCGCGGCGGCCGGCTGTCCCAGGGCGTCGAGGGCTTCGGCGCCGAGCAGCAGGTTCAGCGCCGGATCGCCGATCAAGACCGGGCCCGGGTCGAGCGGCACCCGCGGCGGCGCGCGCAGACCGGCGGGCACCGGCAGGTCGCCGATGTCGGGCGGCGCGCCGGTGCGCAGGGCCCGCAGCGCGGCGGAGGCGTCGCCCAGGGCCCAGATGCCGGCCGCGCGGGTCTGACCGGACCACGCCAGGACCCGCCGGCTGATGGGATCGCGCCCGGCGGGGCCGCGCCAGCCGCCGTCGATGCCCGCCTGGAAGCGCCCCGGGTCGTCGGTGGCCGCCTCGCAGGCGGGGCCCAGCGCGAAGCCCCAGGTGGCGGCGCACGGGCGGATGCCCACCTGCGCGGCGAGGCCGATCGACTCCACTCGGGCCGGGCGATCGCGCTCGGCGAGCAGCAGCCGGCGCAGGCGGGTGCCGTTGTCGGGGGCCGCCAGCTCGATGCGCGCCAGATCGGGGTGCTGGCGCTGCAGCATCGCCCAGTGCCACCCGCTCGCCGCCCAGCCGGCGTTGATCAACACCACGTCGGGCCGCTGACCCTCGGCCTGCTGCAGATACAGCAACGGGAAGACGAGGTGATCGCTGGCCACGATCAGGATGCCGCTGTCGGGCACCTCCGCCAGCCATGCCTCGGCGAGGCGCCGGGGCAGATCGACGGCCGCGCGATCGCGGGCGGTCAGCGGGCGCTCGCCGGCGACGGCGCCGAACATCAGCACCACCGCCGCGGCGGGCAGCGCGAGGCTCGGCGAGAGGCGCCCGAGCAGCCCGGCGAGGCCGACGGCCAGCATCCACAGGGCCGGGGCGAGGTAGCTCTGGTAGTCGGGCACGTCGGGCTCGAAGATCGCCAGCCCGAAGCTGAAGACCACGCCGGCGAGCACCGGCAGCCCCCACAGCGCCGCCCGGCGCCGCAGCCACGGGGTCAGGAGCCAGCCGGCCCCGCCGAGCACCACCGCGGGCAGCACGCCGTGCTCCAGGCACCAGCCGAGCCACGTCCCCAGGTTGTCGGGGATCATGCCCCACGCCTGATGGTCGGTGTGGGCGTAGTCGCGGCCGGTGAGATAGCCGATCACGTCGTCGGCCGAGGCCCACTCGCCCCAGATCAGCCGGTCGTGGTGGCCCACGACGGCGGCGACGTAGGCATAGGGCAGAAGCCCCAGGATGCCCCCTGCGGCCGCCGCGCCGATCGCCCTCATCGTGGGTATCGCGCCGCCCCGAACGAGCCCTGGCAGGGCCGCCAGGCCGGCTGCGAGGGCACCGGCGATGGCGAATACGGGGTTGATGCAGGCCACGAGGCCGGCGATGGCCCCCAGGCCGAGCCAGACCCGCGCCCGATCGTCGACGCGCGCGCCGTCGCCGCCGGCCGCGCGCGCGCCGCCGGCGAGCAGCAACAGGACCCCGAGGGTGGCCGGGGCGTAGACCTCGATGCGGCTCGCTTGATCCCACAAGGGCACCAGCACGCCGATCGCCAGCAGGCAGACGCAGCGCACGGCGGGGGCCAGGGTCGGCGCGGCGTGGCGGGCGAGGGCGTCGGCGGGCAGGGCGCACAGGCCGGCGCAGATGGCCGACAGGGCGTTGAGCGCGAGCAGCGGATCGAGCCCGGGGATGCGCGCGGCGAGGCCGGCGACGGCGGTGTACAGCGGCTGACCCGGCGGGTGTCCCAGGCCGAATTGCACCGCCACGAGCGCCAGCTCGCCGGTGTCGAACCACATCAGATCCCGGGCCATCGTCGCCAGGGACCACACGGTCAGCAGGGCGGCGGCGACGAGGCCCGGCCAGCGCACGCTGCCCGGCCCGGGGCCCTCGGGGGCGCCGTTCGCGGGCGTGGCCGTGGCGGGGGCGCTCGTCGCGGGGGCGGCGCTGTCGGTCGGGTCGTTCATGACCCCCGGTACGCGGGTCGGCGGGCGTTCATTCGGGGCGGGTGCGCAGGACCCGGGCCGGGTTGCCGGCGACGACGGCGAAGTCGGGCACATCCCGGGTGACCACGGCGCCCGCGCCCACCTGGACCCCGCGGCCGATGGTCACCCCCGGCAGCACGATGGCGCCGACGCCGATGTCGCAGCCGTCGCCGATGGCGATCGGGCCGAAGGTGAGCGGGGCGTCCATGATCGGGCGGCTGCGGCTCGACTCTTCGTGGCTCGAGGTGAGCATCTTCACGAACGGCCCGATGCCCACGCCGCGGCCGATGGTGATGTTGCCCGCCGCGTGCAGGAAGGCGCGCTGGCCGATCCAGCAGTCGTCGCCGACCGTGAGCAGGCCCTTGTAGTAGCCCTTGAGCATCGCCTCGTGGCCGACGTAGACGTTCGAGCCGAGCACGACGTTCTCGGGGTGCCAGATACGCACGCCGTCTTCGAAGACGACGTGCTCGCCCATCGCGCGCAGCTGCGCGGGGGTGAACCGGCCGTCTCCATGGCTGCGGAAGCGTCGCATGGCGCGGATGGTGGCACGCCGGCTGTCGGGGCGCAACGGCGGGCGCGCGGCCGGCGGGCGCGGGAGTACAGCAGGCGAACACTGAAACTGACCGTGCTCGCTGGCCCGATTCGCCGATTGCTGCGTTGCTCGACTTGCCGTTGCCCCCAGCAGCGTCTGCGTCTCGCGCCTTGCACTCGCCGAATCGGTCTGCGCGATCCCTGGTCAGTTCCAATGTCCGCCTGCTGGAAGGTCGCCGACGGGCCTCGCCGCTGTTACGCTCCGCCGCATGTGGCCCTCGCTGACCATCGTACTGCCGGCCTTCGACGAAGAGGATGCGCTGCCGCTGACGGTGGCCCGCGTGCGCCAGTTCTTCGCGGATTGGGTGGCCGATCCGGAGCTGATCATCGTCGACGACGGCAGCCGGGACGGCACGCCGGCGGTGGTCGATCGGCTCGCCGCCGAGCACGCCGAGGTCGTCGGGCTGCACCTCGATCGCAATCGGGGCATGGGCGCGGCCTTGCAGAAAGGCTACGCGGCCGCGAGCAAGCGGTGGGTCACGATGCTGCCCAGCGACGGCCAGATCGATCCCTATTCGCTGCCCGACTTCTTCGCCTGTATCGAGCGCACCGGCGCCGATCTGGTGACCTCGGTCTACCGCAACCGCGAGTACGACCCCTATCGCAAGGCGCTGAGCGTCGGCCTGCGGGTCCTGACGGCGGCCATCGTCGGTACGCGGGCCCGCACCGAGGGCACCTATGTGGTGCGGCGCACGGTCTTGCACGATCTGGGCGCGCGCTCGGACAGCTTCATGCTGACCCTCGAGATCCCCATCCGGGCGAAGCGCTTCGGCTACCGGGTCGAGACCATCGCCATCGACGTGCACGACCGCGTCGCCGGGGTGAGCAAGGCGACGAGCTATAAACGCATCGCCGCGACCTTCCGCGAGCTGGTGGCCCTGCGCATCGAGCTGGAGCGGGAGCGCACCCGCCGATGAGCCGCGGGTGGGATCGCCGACGGATCGTCTCGTGGGCCCTGCGGCTGGCGGTGCTCGGCGCGCTGGCGTGGTGGCTGAGCCGGGGCGACGCGGCCGCGCAGCTCGTCGAGACCTTGCGCGGGCTGCCGCCGGGGCCGCTGCTGGCCGCGATGGCGGTCGGCATCGCCGTGACCGTGATCGCCGGCGTGCGCTGGCGCCTCATCATGGCGGCGTTCGGCGCCGACCCGCTGCCGCCGATCGCCCAGCTGGTCCGGGCCTATTTCGTGGGCAACTTCTATAACGCCTACGTGCCCGGGGCCATCGGCGGCGATCTCGTGCGCGGGGTCATCACCCGGCGCAGCTTCGGCGCGGTCAGCAAGAGCGTCATGGTGGTCTTCCTCGAGCGCTTCGTGGGGCTGGCCAGCTTGATCGCGGTGTTCGCGCTGGGCCTGCTGCTGGCGCCGCCGCTGCCGGCCATCGGCGAGTACGGGCCCTATGTCTTCGCCGCGGGCGCCGTGGGGCTCTTGGTGGTCGTCGCGCTGGCCAGCGCCCGGCGGCTGACGGCCCGCGTCGAGACCTGGCCGTTCCTGGGGGCGCTCATCGGCCTCGGGCGGCAGGTCGTCGCCCGCGTCGAGGCCCGACTGGGCGCGCGGCTGGCCCTGGCGGAGCTCGATCGCATCGGCCCGCTGGTCTGGGCCACGCTGCTCGCCGTCGGCATGCACGGCTGCGCCATCGCGGTCTTCCGGGTGCTGGCGCTGGCCCTCGACCTGCCCCTCGACGTGCCGACGCTGATGGTCATCGTGCCGCTGGCCATCGTCGCCAGCATGCTGCCCATCGCGGTGGCCGGGCTCGGCCCGCGGGAGGCGGCGCTCGTCGTCCTGCTCGCGCCGCTCGGGATCGAGCAGGCCGAGGCGCTGGCCTTGTCCCTGAGCTTCTGGGCGGTGATCATGGCCGCCGCGTCCACCGGCGGCCTGGTGCAACTGGTGTGGGGCATCGACATCCCCAACGCCGACGGGCCGCCCGCCGAGTCCCCCCATTCGCCACAGCCCGAGGAGCCCCTTCCATGAGCCGCGCCCGTAAGATCCTCATCGGTCTCGCCGCCGTCTTCGGCGTGCTGGTGCTCGCCGTCGTCCTCGCCGGGGTCATCGCCAGCGAGCCGCGCCCGACCGGCGAGCCGGGGCCCGCGGCGGACGCGCTGGCCCGCGAGATCCAGGCCAGCGTGGCCCTCGACGCCTGGGAGAAGACCGGCGCAGTGCAGTGGGGCTTCGGCGGCCGCCAGCAGCATCTGTGGGACAAACAGCGCATGCTGGCCCGGGTGAGCTGGGGCGAGCACCGGGTCTGGCTCGATCTGGGCACCCGCGAAGGCGTCGCGCAGACCGCCGGCGAGCGGGTCGAGGGCGAGGTGGCCCGCGCGCTGCTCGATCAGGCCTACGCCCACTGGGCCAACGACAGCTTCTGGCTCAACCCCTTCGGCAAGCTGTTCGACGACGGCACGACCCGGGCCATCGTGAAGACCGATGACGGCGAAGGGCTGCTGATCAGCTATGGCTCGGGCGGGGTCACCCCCGGCGATGCCTACCTGTGGATCCGCGGGGACGACGGCAAGCCGAAGGCGTGGAAGATGTGGGTCTCGATCATCCCCATCGGCGGGCTGTTGGCGACCTGGGAGAACTGGATCACCACCGAGTCCGGCGCGGCCATCAGCACCCGCCACAGCATCGGCGGGTTCCTGCCGCTCGAGCTGACCGACGTGAAGACCGCCGCCAGCGCCGCCGCGCTCGCCGGTGGTGAGGATCCCTTCGCGGTGCTCGGCCGATAGGGGCCGACCGCCGCCGACCGGGGCCCACAGGCGGGCCCTGGATCGAGACCCGCCGCTGGGCGACACTGGGGCGGTCGCCGCTCGCCGAGGGGTCGTCTCCGTGATTCGCCGCTTCATCCGCCGGCATCGCCCGCCGCCCGAGACCCGCGTCTTCCGGCGCCTGCTCGAGCTGCACGCCGCCGGCGGGGCGTCCATCGGGGCGGTGGCCGAGGCGCTGCGGGTGGCGACGCTCTACACGGCGTCTCCGCGGGCGGGCGATCTCTCGGGGCATGTCGTGCCGGGCCTCGTCGCGGTCACCGAGCCGGTCATCGGCTTCGATCCGGCGACGCGGGTCTGGCGCCTCTTCACGGCGCCCGCCGAGCTGCGCGCGGTATGGGGTCGACGCCCGCCGCGGCCGGTGCCCGCCCTCGACGCGCTGCGCAGCGCGGCGGCTTTCGCATTGACCTTGCACATCGACCCGACGGCGGGCGACGGATCGGCGCCCATCGGCATGGAGGTCGAGCCGCGTCACGCCGGCAAGCTGGCCGCGGGGCTGGTGCCCGACGGGCGCGGCGGCTGGCGGGTGACCGGGCGCCTGCGCTGCACGATCGAGGGTCCGGCGCGCGCCTGCCCCGACGGGCTCTGCGCCGCGTTGGGGCTCATCGCCCGCCGCGAGCCGGGGGTGGCCAGCGCCCACCTCGTCGAGCTGCCGTTGGCCCCCGGTGACCGGGCCTTCGGCATGGCCCTGACCGTGGCGACCGATGTCGATCGCAGCGGGCGGGCCAACGTGGTCCAGCGGGTCGAGGGGCACCTGGCGACGCTGTTTCGCGGGCGCCCGCCGCCGACGGTCTTCATCGTCGCGGCGCCGCAGCGGGAGGCGGTCTTCCGGCGGGGCGTGCCGCTCTTCGTGCGCGATGGACTCGGGGGCACCGGCATCGAGGTGCCCGATGGCCACCGGGTGGGTCTGGTCCTGCCGGCCGCCCGCCCGGCGGTGCTGCGCACCGATACCGGCACGCTGCTCGTGGACTTCGGGCCCGACCTGGACGAGATGCACGGCACCCTGCGCGAGGCGCGCGCCCGCCTGGGCCGCACGCCCGGTCCGATCGTCTGGGTCCTGCAGCGCACCGCGATCGAGCGCCTCGATCCCGATCGCGAGGCCATCCTGTGCGCGATGTTCGAGGCCATCGCGGCGCTCGACAACCCGCTGATCGTGCAGCGGGCGGTGGTCAGCGCCGAGGCGTCCGCCGGCCGCGCGCTCGCCGAGCGCATCGGCGCGCTGGGCTTCGCGGTGCACGCGCTGGGCTCGACGCGGGAGGTGGCCGTCGAGGTCACCGGCCCCGAGACGGGGCTGCTCGGCCTGCCGGGCCGGCTGCTGGCGGGCCCGGAGCCCGTCGACTGAAGCGGCCGACTGCACCCCGGCGTCAGAGCAGCGGGCTGGCCAGATGGGCCGCCGACTCCAGCAGCGTGCGCAGCGTCGACTGGCTCTCGATCTGCGAGAGGAAGATCTCGTCGCTGTCGGCCACCAGCTCGGCGTACCAGTCCGCCAGCTGCGCTGTCAGCGCCGGCGAGACCATGAAGCAGCCCACCTCGAAGCTGAGGTGGAAGCTGCGGGTATCGACGTTGGCGGTGCCCACCGAGCACAGATCGTCATCGACGACGAACGCCTTGGCGTGCAGCATCGGCCCCTTGTACTCGAAGATGTGCACGCCGGCGGCGAGCAGCTCGGGGTAGTACGAGCGGCAGGCCCACGCGACGAGCGGCACGTCGTTGTCCAGCGGCACCACCAGCCGCACGTCGATGCCGCGCACCGCCGCCGCCTGCAGCGCGACCGACAGCGCCGGGCTGGGGATGAAATAAGGCGTCGCGATCCAGATCCGGCGGGCGGCCCGGGTGAAGGCCTGAAAATAGCCCAGGTGAATCCAAGGCTGGTCGGTATCGGGGCCGCTGGCGACCACCGCGATCTCGGCCGCCGCGCCCCGCTCGGTGCACGGAGCGGGCAGCGGCTCGAGCACCGGGGCCTCGGCGGGCCCGCCGCTGGCCGCGGCCCAGTCGGTGAGGAAGACTTGGCGCAGCGCCTGCACCGCCTTGCCTTCGATGCGCATCATGAGGTCCCGCCAGACGTGGCGGTACTCGTCGCCGACGTTCATGCCGCCGGTGAAGGCGACCCGATCGTCGACGATGATGATCTTGCGGTGGTTGACGAAGTTGACCCGCGGCGTCCAGCGCAGCAGGCGCCAGGGCATGACCCGCGAGACGGCGGCGCCGGCCTCGACGAGCGGCGCGGCGAAGCGGGAATCGAAGCGCGGGCTGCCGTGGGCATCGACCAGCACCCGGACCTCGACCCCGGCCCGGGCCCGCTCGGCGAGCAGGTCGCGCAGGCGGCGGCCGGTCTCGTCGGGCTTCCAGATGTAGAACAGCACCATCAGCGAGCGCTGCGCGCCATTGATGGCCTCTTCCATGGCCGGGTAGGCGGCGTCGCCGTCGATCAGCAGCTCGACCCGGTTGCCGACGCTGGGGAAGACCGAGTCGCCCAGCGCGGCCCGCGGGATGCGCCCCTGGAAGAGCGACTCGCCGTCCATCGGGATCGGCCCGTGGCGCGCCTCGACCCGCTTGACCCGCGCCTGACGCTGCTCGCGGTGCTTCTCGAGCTGGGTCCGGCCCAGCAGCCACCACGCCATGGCGCCCAGGATCGGCGCGAAGGCCACGAACAGCAGCCAGGCGATGGCGGCGTTCGGCCGCCCGCGGCGCCGCAGCAGGATGCTCGGCGCGGTCAGCGCGACGAGCAGGATGCCCAGCGGGGCGATGAAGGCATAGAACTCACCGAGGGCGAGGAACACGTCATCCATGGGGCGCATCATGCCGCCCGCGTGCCGCCGACCCAAGCCCCAATGCGACCTGCGACGTAAGCCCTCCGCGAACCCCAGCAGATAGACGGGATGCCGAAACCGGGGCTCGGCGCAGGGTCGAGGCGCCCGGTCCGGTGGGCTCAGGCCACTGAGGCACCCACCCGGGCCTCGGCCCAGCGGTGCGGCAGCAGCTCATCCATCTTCGCCTTGGGCCATCCACCGGACAGCCTGATGAGCACGTCGGCGATGTACGCCTGCGGGTCGACCCCGGCGAGGTGGC
>JAUHXC010000007.1 GCA_030427205.1 bacterium
GCGGACGGGGTGCTCGACGGCGACGACAACTGCCCGCTGAACGCGAACCCCGAGCAGACGGATACCGATGGCGATGATTCGGGCGACGCATGCGACGAGGACGACGACGCGGACGGGGTGCTCGACGGCGACGACAGCTGTCCGCTGATCGCGAACCCCGATCAGACGGATACCGATGGCGATGGTTCGGGCGACGCGTGTGATGAGGACGACGACGCGGATGGGGTGCTCGACGGCGACGACAGCTGTCCACTGATCGCGAACCCCGAGCAGACGGATACCGATGGTGATGGTTCGGGCGACGCGTGCGATGGGGACGACGACGCGGATGGGGTGCTCGACGGCGATGACAATTGTCCGCTGGTCGAGAACCCCGAGCAGACGAATACGGATGGCGATGGTTCGGGCGACGCGTGCGATGAGGACGACGACGCGGATGGGGTGCTCGACCGCGACGACAGCTGTCCGCTGATCGTGAACCCCGATCAGACGGATACCGATGGCGATGGTTCGGGCGACGCATGCGATGAGGACGACGACGCGGATGGGGTGCTCGACGGTGATGACAACTGTCCGCTGGTCGAGAACCCCGCGCAGACGAACACCGACGGTCGGGCCGACGGCGGTGATGTCTGCGATGACGACGACGACGACGATGGGATCATCGACGCGGTGGACAACTGTCCCGGCGTGGCCAATTTCGATCAGCTCAATACCGATGGTGCGAGCGATGGCGGTGATGCCTGTGACGAGGACGATGACGACGACGGCGTGCCCGATGTCGACGACAACTGTCCGCTCGACGTCAACCCGGAGCAAGGCGACGTCGATTCGGACGGCATCGGTGATCCATGTGATGGCGTCGACAGTCGCTGTGAGACGCTGGCGGCCGCGGTCCAGGCGGGGGACATTGCCCCCGGCGATCGGACGCCTTTCTGTTCGACGTCGACGGATGTGGTCGAGAAGCGGGCCCGGACCGAGTTGAATACCCGCAGCTTCGCGTTGGGCTGTCGAGCAGCGCCCGGCGTGGGCGCTGCGTACGATGTCGTCTGGCCGTTCGGGTGCCTGCTCGCGCTCGTGGGATGCATACGTCGGCGACGTCGAGTCGCGTGACGATGCAAGACTGCAACACGCGCGGCGGGCCCGCAACGCGCGCGGCGGGTCCCATGGGCCGGGCGGCGCGTCTCTGCGCGATCTGGCGGTCTGGCACGGGTGTCGCTCTGGGGTGGCGGCGAACCCCGCGTCGGCTCGCCGGCGCCCTCACCATGGAGGTCATATGACCCGCCAACGCGTACTCGCCGCCGTCCTGCTCGTCGACTTCGTCGCGCTCAACGTCTACGCCTTCGCCACCGCCGGCCTCGACGGCTTGTGGACCTTCCTGGCCGAGATGGGCCCCTGGGGCTGGGTGCTCGCGGCCGATCTGGTGCTCGCCCTCGGCCTGTGCATGGTCTGGATGTACGGCGACGCCCGCCGCCGGGGCACGTCGAGCGCGCCCGAGATGGCGCTGACCGCGCTGACCGGCAGCGTGGGACCGCTGCTCTACCTCGTGCGCCGGCCCGCCGCCGAGCGCTGACCCGCCCCGTCGTCCTGGTGTTCGGCCCGCGCCTGTTGTCTCATGGGTGACAGGAGGGGGAACCATGAACACCCGATCGCTCGCAGCGGGCGTGGTCGCGGCGTATATCGCCGTCGGCTGCACGCCCTCGAAGTCACCCACCGCCGACAAGAAGGCCCCGGCACCCGCCGAGAAGACGGCCGCAGCGCCCGCCGAGAAGACGGCGCTGCCCGCCGACCCGTGCATCGGCGAGGCGAAGAAGTCACCGGTCGACTTGCCGTGGGACGACGTCGACGCCTTCTGCGCCGATACCGCCTGGGGCGAGAAGTGGGCCGAGGCCACGCCGCGGCCCGATGAGACCGCGCCGCTCTCCGATACCTACGCGGTGCGCGTGGCCACCTGGCTGCGCTCGCTGGCCTACCGCGAGGCGCCCTATGCCTGGCGCCACGACGCCCGCTGGCGGCTGACCGGCGACTACGCCGGCTGCCCGCCCGACGGCGTCGACCACGGGCCGCACCCGGCGGTGCGCATCTACTACTCCCCCGAGGTCGTCGAGTGGCTGTGCACCGCGCGCCGCGGCGAGAACCAGATCCCCGACGCCGACGACCTGCCCGCCGGCGCGATGATCATCAAGGAGATGCTCAGCCCCGCCAAGGTGACCCTCAAGCGCGCGCCGGGCACCGATACGCTGTGGATCGCGCCGCCCGAGGGCGACCTGAAGCCCTACGACGACGCCTTCGACAGCTGGACGATCATGATCAAGTCGCCGGGCGCCTCGGCCGACGGCTGGTACTACGCCTACTTCGCCCGCAAGCCCGGCGGCGGCAACCCGCCGCTGAACGATCGGGCCGCCTTCTCGGCGACCGAATATCCGGGCAGCGACGGCGAGCCGGTCACCACGCCGCCGGACGACAAGTGGTACCCGACCTACTGGGGCTACGGCGTGCCCGACGTGCAGTTCTACAACTACGGCTTCGGCAACTACTGCACCTACTGCCACGCCTCTGCGGAGGGCGAGAATACCTTCGCCAGCATCAGCAACATCCTCGGCGCCGAGATCGAATACCGCTGGCAGCCCACGCCGAAGGTCACCTATGACCACGACGACCACGCCAAGGGCCTGTCGAAGCCGCCGAAGAATACCGACGACAGCCGCGGGCCGTTCCCCGACCCGCGGGGCGCGCCGGTCGACGCCTTCGCCCGCGCCTTCACCGATCTGGGCACGCAGTACGCGGCGGTCTGGGACGGCCGCCTGCCGGCGCAGACCTGGGATCACGTCGTCTCGAAGGTGGGCGTCGACGGCGCGCCGCCCGAGCACTCGACCTTCCTCACCTCGGATCAATGCCTCGGCTGCCACGAGGCCGGCGGCGCGGGCCAGCTCGAGCGGCCGTACATGGTCGTCGACGACGGCGAGGTGCAGGTCGACCTCTCGCCGTGGGCCGAGTGGAGCGTCTCGCCGATGGGCCTCGCCGGCCGCGACCCGATCTTCCACGCCCAGCTCGAGCTCGAGCGCAACATCGCCCGCACGCAGCCGGGCCTGGCCGACATCAAGGACTGCATCGACAATACCTGCCTGCACTGCCACGGCGCGCCCGGCGCCCGGCAGTACAACATCGACACGGCGGGGCAGGGGCCGGCCGGCGACCCGTGCAAGGACTTCCTGCCCAAGACGGTCGAGGAGCGGCTGGCCACCGACTACGGCGGCAAGCTCTTCACCCGGGACAAGGTCTTCGCCTGGCGCGACGAGAACCCGGCCGACGCGAAGTACGGCGCGCTGGCCCGCGACGGCATCAACTGCACCATCTGCCACCGCATGTCGGCCGACGACCTCGAGCCGGAGAACCTGAAGAAGACCTTCACCGGCAACTACCGCGTCGGGCCCGCCGATACGCTCTACGGGCCTTTCCCCAATGACGATTCGAAGGACGACCTCATCACGGCGCCGATGGTCAATACGATGGCCATCGAGCCCAAGTTCGGGGCCCAGATCACCGACTCGGCCATGTGCGGCACCTGCCACACGGTCTTCCTGCCGGTCTTCGACGACGCGGGCGCGCTGGCGGGCACCGCCTACGAGCAGACGACGTACCTCGAGTGGCTGCTGAGCGACTTCGCGGTGCCCGGCGATGGCTTCCAGAGCTGCCAGGACTGCCATATGCAGAATCGCTACGAGGACCAGCCGCCGCTGAAGACGGGCATCGCCAACGTGCAGGATACCCGCTACCCCGAGGCGGATTATCTCTTGCCGAAGGATCAGATCGACAACCCCGAGCGGCCCTACAACCGGCACCAGCTCTACGGGCTCAACGCGTTCCTCAACGCGTTCGCCCAGCAGTTCCCGATCATCCTGGGCATTCGCCAGCAGAACTACATGAACGGCAACGTGCGCGCGCCGCTGATCAACGGCCGCGAGACGGTCTTGCAGGTGGCCCGCCGCGAGACCGCCGACGTCACGGTCAGCGGCGTGGCCTGGAAGGGCGACGCCCTCGAGGCCACGGTGAAGGTCGATAACAAGAGCGGGCACAGCCTGCCGAGCGGCGTCGGCTTCCGCCGGCTGTTCGTCGAGTTCGTGGTGCTCGACGGCCAGGGCGAGGCGCTGTGGGCGTCGGGGCGCACCAACGCCATCGGTCAGCTGGTGCAGGGGCTGGGCGATACGGTGCTGCCCACCGAGCGCGGCGAGGCCGGGCCCGCGGGGCTGCCCTTCCAGGCGCATTATCAGGTCATCACCCGCGACGACCAGGTGCAGATCTACGAGGAGACCACGCAGAACCAGTCCAAGCAGCTGACGTCGAGCTTCATCCACCGCTACTGGATGCTCAAGGACAACCGGCTGCGCCCGTGGGGCTATGATCCGGCGAAGCTGCCCCAGGCGAACCTGCGCGAAGAGTACGGCAAGGCCACCGCGCCGGGCCGCGGCCCCGAGCGGCACTGGTGGCCCGAGCCGCCGGAGATGGCCTACGAGAACCCGAAGTTCCCCGCGCTGGCGCAGTACACCGACACCGCCGACGACCCGGATTACGACCTGTCGAAGCGGCCGGGCAAGGGCCTGACGGGGGCCGACTCGCTGATCTATCGGGTGACCTTGCCCGAGGCGCAGCGGGCGCAGGCGACGTCGGTGCGGGTGACGCTGTACTCGCAGTCGATCCCGCCGGCCTACCTCGAAGAGCGCTTCGCCGCGGCGAGCGCGCCGGGCGCCGAGCGGCAGGCCGCCGACCGGCTGTACTGGATGGTCGGGCACCTCAACACCGACGCCAAGGCCGACGACGGCCAGCCCTACCTCTCCGACTGGCGGCTGCGGGTCGGCGCGCCGGTGACGGCGGCGGTGCCCGCGCGCTGACATCTGCCGCGCGCTGACATCTGCCCGCGCCGCGGGCGGGCGGCCCTGCTACACTGCATACGATGCACGGTGAATCGCTCTGGACCGAGGCCGACGAGGCGGCGCTGCGCGGGGCGCGGGCGGCGCTCGACGCCGGTGATCTGATGGCGGCGCTGCTCGCCGTCGAAGGGGCCGGGCCCGACGCGGTGGCCGCCACCCGCCGCCGTATCGCCGAGTGGACCGACGCCGTGCGCACCCTGGTCGTCGACGACAGCCCGCAGTATCAGGCCGCCGCGCTGCGCCATGTGCTCGTCGATCAGGCGGGCCTCGCCGGCGACACCGAGGCCTATTACGACCCGCTCAACTGCGGCCTCTCGGCGGTGGTCGAGCGCGGGCGCGGCATGCCGATCCTGCTCGCGGCGGTGTGGATGATCGTCGGCGAGCGGGCCGGGCTGACGGTGCACGGGGTCGGGTTGCCGGGGCACTTCATCGCCCGGGTCGGCGGGCCCGACGGGCAGCTGGTCGACCCGTTCGCGAGCGGGCGGCCGATCACGGCCGGTCATTGCCGCTCGATCGTCAAGCAGTTCACCCGGGACAAGGTGCAGTGGCGCGACGACTTCCTCGACGCGAGCAGCGTTGACGATCTGGTGGCCCGGGTGCTGCGCAACGTGCAGATCTGCCATCAGAAGGCCAAAGACAACCGCGCGCTGTACCGCGCCGCCCGCACGACCGCCCGGCTCTTCCCCGATCGCTTCATGTTCCAGCTGGTGCACGCCCAGACCGCCGAGCTCATCGAGGCGGTGCCCATGGCCATCAAGCTGTACGAGGACGTGGTGCGGCGCTTCCCCGACGCGCGCATGGTGCTGCTGGCCAGGCGCCGGCTGGAGCAGCTGCGCGAGGACGCCCCGCTGGTGCATTGAGCGCGCGTGGACGGCTGCGGTTTGTTGCTTTTTTGAGTTATGCTCGCCACGTATCTGCGTGGGGAGCCTGCCGATAAGACGCCCGCTGCTGATGTTCGCGCTCGCCGGAGCGGCCATGGTCGCCTTCGTCGTGGGCTGCGACGACGACGCCGTGACCTCCGAGACCTGCCGCGAAGACCCGCGCCGCTGCCCAGGCCTCGTCGGCGCGTGGTGCGACAGCGATCGCGACTGCGAGGTGGGCTTCTGCTGCCTGGAGCGGGAGAACAGCAACTGCGGCGAAGGCATGTGCACCTATCGCTGCGAGAACGACCGCGACTGCCCCGCCGGCATGCTGTGCGAGCACGACCTGTGCTTCTACGCCTGTGACAGCGATCGCGACTGCGCCCGTGAGCAGTCATGCGAGCATGGCAATACGATCTGCGAGTATTGAGCCGGCGCGGGCCTTGTTCGAGAGCACGACACCGCGGTCGGGTGGTGTGAGGCCATTGGCCTATGCGGCTAGACCTCGTCCGAGGTGCCCGGCGCCTTGGTCCGGTGTCGGCAAGGGCGGTGACGACGAGCAGGGCTGACCCGAGAATCGGCACGAATCTGGAGTGTCGGGGCGGCGATAGTCCGAGCGTGGAACGTACCCGTTCAAAAGCAGGCGTAGAGTGAGTACCTTATGGGGCATGATGCAGTCGCACGGAACAGGTGCTGAAGAGTTGGTCGACACCTATCCCGACACCAATTCCGGGTGGCCGACACCAATTCCGATTCCGAGATCTCCAACCAGACATGCTAGGAAGTAGTCGATGACTGAGGCTTCAGGCGGCATGACGCGATTTCGTCAGGCGATCCAGACCCATCTGTTGCCCATGATGGGAGCTAGATTCAATGAAGCCCCAGTATCGCCGGCACGAACTGGCAATAGGCTGGTATCCCAACTTCCTGGTGGCCGCATATTGGCTGTTCGTCAGTACAGAGCAGCTACTCCGTTGTACTTGTTCCGTCAGCAGAAATTCCTGAAGACCGAGCAACAACTGGCCGAGGCGTTCGTACGTAGCTTCAACGACGCCAACGCAAGTACACAGGTGGATGGACTCTGGCCCACGATCTCGCGGGCGTTGCCTGAACTCGCTCTCGTGTCGTACTTTGAGCAACCCGTACTGGCAAGCCTCCTAGACATCGTGAACGAGTTGGCCTCGCAGACATACGAAGGAGGCCGAATCTCCATGGCTCTTGGAATATACGATGCTGAAGGCACAGGGGTTCCCATCAGGGACTTCAGCAGTGAGGATTTCTCTCGCGCCTTCTCAAACGGGCTTGACACGCTTCTTGGCGTGGGTCGCGATGGTGGCGTCGGTAGACTGGAGGCACTTGCGCTAAGTCTTGGTACAGACGATTGGGCTGCGACCCTTGCCCCTTTGCGTTTGGCCCAGATCTGCCAATGGACTCTGCTCGGTGAGCAATCCTTCCGCAGGTTGGCGGTGGTCCTGAATCGCCTGGGAGAGATTCTGATCATCCAGGACGCCAAGCTTGCTTTCGCAAAGCGGCGTGGCCGGTGGCACCATTTTCTCCATGACCAGACCATTGCTGGGATGCCGGTACCCAGGGATCGGGGCTTGCGAGAAGCCATCTACCAGTCCTGCCTTGACGTTTCCTTCGCCCGGACTGGAGGCTGTATCGCAGTGGCTAAGCACGACCAGCGCAGTGCGGTAGAGGTAGACGGCGATGTGGGGTTTGTGGATTCACGAGATCTGGTCGAGCAAGATGACTACGATGGAAACCTGCGCCCGGCGTTTCTGAAACAGTTTGAGACTAGTCGCTTTCAGGAACTCGACCGACGTATTCGGATGGAGTTGATGGCCATGGACGGTGCAATCGTCCTGGACCATCGAGGGTACATCCTAACAGCCGGAGCAATTGTACGCGTGCCTGGTGGAAGTGAAGGAGGAGGCGGCAGGCGAGCCGCAGCCGTTGCGCTATCCAACCTCGGCTTGGCGATCAAGATCTCAGAGGACGGCAAGATCTCCGGCTTCGTTGATGGCAAAAGCGATGAAGTGTGGGAGGTAGGCTAATCCACTCGCTTGCCAAACAGGGGTGGGCCCCGGGAGCGGTGCCACCCACATTGTGGAGCGTGGTGGATGAGCCAGCGGTCGAGACGCGCCGGGCGGACCAAATGCCGGGAGCGGTGCCACCCACATTGTGGAGCGTGGTGGATGAGCCAGCGGTCGAGACGCGCCGGGCGGACCAAATGCAGCGCACGAATACCGAGAGAGGATGTCGACCGAACCACAGCTGCGTCCGAGGACCGCTTCCGGTAGCCGGGGCTCACGATGTCCATCCGAAGCAGACGCACCACACCCTTGCGCCCGCGCCGCTGCCAACACCCGAATCGTGACCATGGGGCCTGCGTCCGCCTCTACCCGCCCGGCGCCCCGAGCAAGCACGCGGGCAAGCACCCCTGCGGCGGGAAGCCGACATCCTCCCACCCCTCACGCAACCGCTGGAGCGCCGCGCGGTACGCATCGACGAAGGCCGCGTAGCCCGCCAACCACGCCGACCTCAACCGCCGGGAGCGGTGCCACCCACATTGTGGAGCGTGGTGGATGAGCCAGCGGTCGAGACGCGCCGGGCGGACCAAATGCAGCGCACGAATACCGAGAGAGGATGTCGATCGACCACAACTGCATCCGATAACCGTTTCCGGTGGCCGCATCTCACGATGTCCATCCGAAGCAGACGCACCACACCCCTTGCGCCCGCGGCGCTGCCAACACTCGAATCGTGACCACGGGGCCCGCGTCCGACGCTACCCGCCCGGCGCCCCGAGCAGGCACGCGGGCAAGCACCCCTGCGGCGGGAAGCCGACATCCTCCCACCCCTCACGCAGCCGTTGGAGCGCCGCGCGGTGCGCATCGACGAAGGCCGCGTAGCCCGCCAACCACGCCGACCTCAACCGCCGGCATGTCGTATGCACCTTTGGCGCCGGGCTGCGCTTGCTGCGCGTCGGCCGGTGGTGCGGATGCACCGCCAGCACGCCCGCACGACCGAGCACCTTCTCCGGCGGCGGAAACCGCTCCAGCGCGATCCCGGCCAGCTCACGCCACTGCTCGCGGGCCTGCGCCTCGTCGAGATGGCGCCACATCGGCGGGACCGCCAGCTCGACGGTCTTCGTCTCGGCGACGTCGGCGAGGCAGGGCGCGACCCCACGGCCCTCTCCCGCGCCATCCCACCGCCGGCTCAGCCGATGCCAGAGCGTTCGGTCGTACCACGCACCCTCGAGAGCGTCCCCGCGGGTCACCGCGCCGACCCAGTTGATGCCGGGCCAGTCGTCCCACGCGCCGACCAGCCCCTCTTTCACCGACTGCGCGAGCGTATACACCAGCCGATCGACGAGCGCGTCGTCGTCGAGGATGGGGATGTCCCGGGCACGCCGCTCGAACATCGGGCCGGGCCAGTCATGGAGGTCGCCGATCTCTTTGCTCAGGTTGGTGAGCACGTGCGACTTCCAGCGGGCCTTCCAGTCGGCGTCGGTGACGCCGACGATGAAGTGCATGTGGTTGCTGGTGCCGCCCGCGAGGTACAGCTCGACGTGGCCGCCGCAGACCTCCAGCGAGCGGGCGATCACCCCCAGCATGCGCCGGTTGCACTCCGGGCTCGGCCGCAGCAAGAACCGGCCTTGGATGCAGCGCACCGTGATCTCGAAGATGCGCTTCGGCTCGTCGACGAATTGCAGTGGTCGGCCCATGATCCGCTCCTCCGCGAGGTCTTCGCAGAGGGTTCATCGATCAAACCCACGCCGTGTTGCGCAGAATCGACGAGGCCTTCGTGGGGCTCGATGACGCGCTCGACGTCGAAACGGGGCGAACAGACGTCGGAACGCGTCGCGCTCGGCGTGCTGGCGCCGTCGTATCGCGGCCGCCGTCGGTGTCGCGCGGGCGAACGTCGAGCCACTGATTCAGGGGGCGGCGTCGTCATTCGAGGCCGGCGCCTCGACCTTGCTCTGCACCACCCGAAAGCGGCGGCTGACGAAGGCCGGATCGGTCAAACACGCGGTGCCCGCGGGGTTGAGCCCGGTGACGTGGTAGTCGCTGAACGCCGCGGTGAAGTTCATCGGCCGCTGGCCCACGAGGTTGATGCCCACGCTCGCGCCGGCCAGCGCGAAGCGGTCTTCGACCGTGGCCTGCCACGCCCGGTCGGTGGTGTAGGCGTAGCTGGCGATGGCCCCGAAGCGGCGGGCGTCGTCGGCGGCGCCGGCCAGGGCCGCGGCGCGGTCGGCGGCGCGGATGACGAAGGCCATCGGGCCGAAGTGCTCCTGCTGGGCCAGGGCCCTATCGTCGGCGTCGAGCCGCACGAGCAGCGGCGTCGCGGTGCGCGCGTTGGCGAACTCGGGGTGGGCGTAGGCTCCGCCGTGGCGCACGACGCGCTCGCCGGCGGCGACCTCGAGCGCGGCCATCTCGGTCAGCGTCTTCGAACTGTGCAGCGCGCCGCAGATGCCCGCCGCCCGCCGGGGGTCGGCGAGCAGGCCGTCGATCTTCGCCACCAGCCGCGCGACCACGTCGTCGAAGGCCACGACGCCGTCGGCGGTGCGCACGCCGGCCGCCGGGATCCAGATGTTCTGCGGCGCGGTGCACATCTGGGCCGAGAAGAGGCTGAGCCCGTAGGCCAGCGCGTCGAGCACCGGGTCGAGCGCGGCGACCGACTCGAGCACCACCGCGTTGCAGCCGGCGGTCTCGGTGTAGACCTGCAGGCGCGGGCAGTTCTCTTCGATCCACGCGCCGAAGCGCTGACCGCCGGTGAAGTCGACGATGGCGGTGTCGCGATGGGCGAAGAGCGCCTGGGCGACGGGCGCGTCCCAGGTATCGGGCGCCAGCGTGAGCAGGTTGGGGTCGAAGCCGGCCTCGGCGAGCACTTCGCGGCCGATGCGCACGCCGATGGCCATCGGCAGGATGCAGTCGGGGTGCGGCTTGAGCACGACCGGGTTGCCCGTCGCCAGGTTGGCCAGCACCGCGGGCCACGCGTTCCACGCCGGGTAGCTGCCGCACGAGAGCACGATCGCGACGCCCACCGGCATCAGGCGGTAGCGCTTGTGCAGCGTGACCGGCGCGCCGCCGAAGCGGCGGGTATAGGTGGCCTCGACGGGCATCTGCCGCATCGCGACCCAGGCGGCGGTGAGCCCTTCGAGCCCGCGGTCGAGCGCGCTGGCGCCGCTGCCGGCGAAGGCCAGCATGAAGCCCTGTCCGGCGGTGTGCATGGTCGCGTAAGCGTTCTCGAAGCTGGCATTCGCCCAGCGGTCGAGCATCTCGAGGCAGACGCCGACCCGCCGCTCGGGCGGGGCGAGGCGCCATGGGTCCCAGCCGGCGCGGATGGCGGCGAACAGCGGCTCGATGGCCGGGCGGGGGTAGGTGATGCCCAGCGGCGCGCCGGTGTAGGGCGAGACCTCGGCGCCGACGACGCCGTCGCCCGCTGGATGCGGGTGGCCGGGCAGGTCGAGGTCGAAGGGGCGACCGAGGCGGGCCTCGAAGGTGGCCTTGCCCTTCTGGTGGGCCCCCTCGGGGTGGTGCTTGCGGCTGGGGGATTCGACGAACGGGGTGAATGCGGCCCGGCTGTGCCACGCGGCGACCGCCGCGTCGAGCCGGGCCCGGTGGCGGTCGAGCCAGACGCTCATGGACGCCTCCAGATCAGGGTGTAGCGGCGCTCGACGCCGGAGCGCGCGGTCAGGGTGTACGACAGGTGCAGCCGCGGGCCGTCGGGGCCGTCTTCGAGGCGGGCCGTGCGCCGGTTCTCCCGGCCGACGAGGTCGGGCGTCAGGGCGAACTCGACGGCGTGCACGACGCTGTCGCCCTCGATACGCCAGCGGCCGGCGTAGGCCAGGTAGCCGTCGAAGGCGCCGGCTTTGGCGTCGGGCGCGGCGGCGTAGGCCGCTTCGAGGCGGCTGCCCAGCGGCGCCCGCTTTGCCCGGCACAGGGTCGCGCTCATATGGCCGTCGGCGGTGTAGAGCAGCTGGCCGCGGGCGTCCTCGCCGAAGGGGAAGAGCGGCGGGCGGCCGTCGGCGAAGGTGATCACGAAGCGATCGAGATGCCACGGGCCGACGAGATCAGCGGGTCGCGGTGTCACCGTGCGGGCAGCTGGGCGCCGGCCATCCAGGTGGCGTGGAAGCCGGCCGGGATGCGCTGGGGGATCTTCACCTTGGCGACCGGGCCGGCGGTGATGTCCTGCGCGTCGAAGACCCAGCAGGCGCTCGACCAGTCGTGGGTATCGGTCACGAAGGTGATCACGTAGCCGTCGTCTTCGCCGTCGGCGCCGGCCCGCGCGGCGAAGGGCGCCTCGGAGCCGTAGATGCCCGGCCCGTAGGTGAAGCGCTGGCGGGCCCCGGTCTCGAGGTCGGCTTTGATCAGGCCCTCGAACGTCGCCGGGATCTCATAGGGGATGTCCTGCAGGTACGCGTAGCGGTTGCGGCGCCCCATGCGGCGGTCGTCGATCATCGGGAACTCGGCGTTGATGGCGTCGAGCTTGCGCTCGGCGGTGGCGCCGGTCGCCGTGTTCATCCGCCACTCGTAGAGGTTGGCCTGCAGCTTGATGCCCGAGAGCATCGCCGCGATCCTGCCGTCGGCCGGATCGGGCTTGAGGCTGGGGTCGTCGGTGCGGCAGCCGACCATGACGACGTCGTCACCGTCCTGCCAGCAGTTGACGACGTGCAGCATGTAGCACGGCTCGAATTCGAACCACTTCACGTCGGCGTCGCCGCCGAAGCGCGGGATGACCCCGTAGCGGGTCGGCACGTCGCGGTGGAAGAGCGGCACCCGCTTGCCGGTGCGGGCGAAGTACTCGGGGTCGAAGAACATCGGGAAGTCGTGCAGGATCGAGTAATCCGGCGTCACGCCGATGTCGTGGGGCCGCCGCGGGCCGGGCAGGGTGATGTCGGTGGTGTGCAGCCGGCCGTCGGCGCGCAGCACGCCGTAGCGCATATAGGGCGGGCGGTCGCCATAGCCGAAGAAGATGAAGTCGCCGGTGGCCGGGTCGGCCTTGGAGTGCGCCGAGATGCGCCGCGGCACCCGGCCCTCGCCGCGCACCCGATCGTCGAGCCGGGTCGGCCCGCGGGTCTCGAGGGTGTGCGGGTCGAGCTCGTAGAGCTCGCCGGACTCATACCACAGGGCGAACAGCCGATCGCCGACGGTGATCAGGTCGGTATTGGCGGTGTCCTTGAGCGGGCCGAGCGGCAGGTCGAAGTCGAACGGGCCGAGCACGCCGGGCCAGATGGCCGCGCCTTTCTCCCGCTCGAGCCGGTGGCCGCGGGTCTCGATCCAGCGGTTGCGGTAGCGGGCCTCGCCGTCTTCGAACCAGATGCCGTGCACCATGCCGTCGCCGTCGAACCAGTGGTAGCGGTTGAGCGGGCCGTAGCGGGCGTTGGGGCCGTTGCGAAAATAGGCCCCGAAGAGGTCGCGGGGCAGCTCGCCCTCGACCTCGAGCCGGTCGAAGCCCCGCTCGTGCACGATCGGGGCGAAGAGCCCGTGCAGATAGGGGTTGTCGATGTGCGGGGCGGCGGTATCGTCCAGCCAGCCCGGCGCGTCGGCGGGGCGCAGGCCGGCGGGGGACAGCGCCTTGGGGTGGCGGCGGGTGATCTCGAGCACGGGAGCCTCCGGGTCGGTGGGTCACGGTAGCCGCCCCGACGGGCCCGATCAATGCGCTGCCGCGGCCCACGAGGGGCGTCGTTATCGTCCGAGTCGGTCACATCATTGGCCCCGCCGCGCCGCCGGGGGTACGATGCCGGGGCATGTCGTGGAGGCCCGGCCGTGAGGCCGCGGCCGCAAGGGATCGTGAAGCCGTCGAACTCGCCACTGTGGGCCGCGCTGCCGTGGGCCGCGTCGCTGTTGTTCCTGCCGCTGGGGGCCCAGGCTCAGGATACCGGCGCGCCGGTCGATCAGGTGCAACTGCAGCTCGAGCAGTTCGAGCCGCGGGCCGCCGGCAGCGGTCTGCTCAACGCCCAGACGGGCGAGGCGCTCGACGGCGGCGCGCTGACCCTGAGCCTGTGGACGGTGTTGGTCGACGATCCGCTGCGGCTGGTGCCGGTCATCGACGGCGACCCGCGCCCCGGCGGGGTGGTGGTCGACCAGACGCTGCGGGTCGAGCTGCTGGCGGGTTACGGGCTGATCGACGGGCTGCAGGTCTCGCTGGCCCTGCCGCTGGCCATCGGCCTCGACGAGGGCGACTTCGCGGTCGGCGGGCGCACGACCGAGCAGCTCGGCGGCACCGGCCTGGGTGATCCGCGGCTCTCGCTGACCCTCGAGCCCGGCGCGCTCTTCGGCGGCGAGTCGCTCTACGACCGCTGGGGCGTCGGCCTGGGCCTCGACCTCACCGCGTGGCTGCCGGTCGGCTCGACCGAGCGGCTCGAAGGCGAGGGCAGCCTGCGCTTCGAACCGCGGCTGCTGGTCTCGGCGGGCAGCGGCCGCTGGCTGGCCGCCGCCGACGTGGGCTATCACATCCGCCCGCAGACGACGTTCTTCACCCTGGTCAACGCCAACCAGCTCAAGTGGCGCCTGGGCCTGCGCGCGCCGACGCCGCACCCGCTGCTCGACGTCGAGGCCTCGGTCTTCGGGGCCCACCACCTCGTCGATCAGGTCGACCCCGCAGACAACAGCCGCACCGAGTCGACCACCGATTACGACCCGGTCGAGGCCATCGGCGCGGTGCGCTGGCGGGTGATCGATCCGCTCGGCTTCGAAGACGAGATCGCGCTGCGCATCGGCGGCGGGGCCGGGCTGACCGGCGGGGTCGGCGCGCCGGCGTGGCGGGTGATGCTCGGCCTCGACTGGGCGCTGCCCGTCGGCACGCTGGGGCCGCTGCCCTACGACCCCGACCCGGATGACGACGGGGTGGGCGAGGGCGACGCGTGCCCCTTCGAGCCCGAGACGATCAACGGCGTGCGCGACGAGGACGGCTGCCCCGACGATACGCCGCCCGCGTTCGAACTCGACAGCGCCGAGGGCCCGCTGCCCGACGCCGATGGCGACCGGGTGCCCGACGAGATCGACCTCTGCCCCGACGCGGCGGAGGATCGGGACGGCTTCGAGGACGGCGACGGCTGCCCCGACGCCGATCCCGACGGCGATACGGTGCAGGACGGCGTCGACAAGTGCCCGGTGGTGGCCGAGAACGACGGCGCCGCCGAGCCCCGCGACGGCTGCCCCGCGGTGGGCGCCGACGGCGACGGCGACGGCATCGGCGACAGCGACGACCTGTGCCCGACCATGCCCGAGACGGTCAACGGCGTGCGCGACTGGGACGGCTGCCCCGAGGGCATCGCCGGGCGGCAGGGGCCCGAGCCCGACGCGCCGGTCGTCGCCGTCGCCGCGCCGCTGCCGCCGCTGCCCGTCGCCCGTGACTCCGACGGCGACGGCGTGGCCGACGCCGACGACGTCTGCCCCGACGCGGCGGAAGATCGCGACGGCTTCGAGGACGGCGACGGCTGCCCCGAGGACGACCCCGACGGCGACGGCATCGCCGACGGCGCCGACCGCTGCCCCGATCTGGCCGAGACGGTCAACGGCTTCGAAGACAATGACGGCTGCCCCGACGTGGGCCCCGACGGCGACGGCGACGCGGTGGGCGACGCCGACGACCTGTGCCCCCTCGAGCCCGAGTCGCCCAACGGCGTGCGCGATCACGACGGCTGCCCCGAGGCCGAGGGCGCGCCCCCGGTGATCGCCGCCGAGGTGCTCTCGCCGCTCAGCCCCGCCGGCGACCCCGACGGCGACGGCGTGATCGGCGCCGACGACCGGTGCCCGACGGTGCCCGAAGACCTCGACGGCTTCGAAGACGGCGACGGCTGCCCCGAGCTCGACGACGACGGCGACGGCGTGGCCGACATCTTCGACCGCTGCGCCCGCGAGGCCGAGACGATCAACTTCTACAACGACGCCGACGGCTGCCCCGACCGCGCGCCGAGCCAGGTGGCGGCCATCGCCGGCGTCGTCGAGCGCATCCAGTTCAAGGTGGGCCGCTCCGACCTCATGCCCGGCGCCATCCCCGTGCTGCAGCGGGTGCTCGGCGTCATGAAGCGCTACCCGCGGCTGCGGCTGCAGATCGACGGGCACACCGACAGCACCGGCGAGCGCGAGCGCAACTTCGAATTGTCCAACGACCGGGCGGCCTCGGTGCGGGCCTGGTTGATCGCCCGCGGGGTGGCCGCATACCGCCTCAGCTCGTTCGGCTACGGGCCCGATCGACCCCTCGCCAGCAATCGAGATTTGCAGGGACGCTTCAAGAACCGCAGAGTGGAACTGTCTTACTCGGAACCCCGATCCGCTGCTTCGGCCGCAGGAGGTCCCCCATGAACCCGCGCATCCTCGCACCGCTCGCCCTCGTCGTCGGCTTCGGATTCGGCCCGGCAACCGCCCGGGCCGACGACGCGTGTGGCGGCCTGTCGCTCGATGCCGGGCGGGTGGTGTCCGCCCGCGTGCTGCGCGCCGCCGAGGCGCTCTCCGCCCCCGAGGCCGCCTGCGCCGACGCCATCGGCAAGCTGCTCGGCACCCGGGCCGGCATCCGCTCGGTGACCGTGGCGGTCAAGCTGCCCGACGCCGCCCGCGCGGCCGGCGTCGGCCTGAAGATCGGCGAGCGCTTCAAGGCGGCCCTCGCCGCCGGCGGGGTACCCGACGCCCGCATCTCGGTGGTCGTGCCCCGCGCGGCGGAGGGCGAGCAGGGCACCGTGGCCATCACCTACGCCGAGAAGCGCGCCGAGCGCTCGGTGGCGGTCATCGAGTCGATGGGCGGCACGGTGACCGTCGGCGCCGACCGCAGCAAGCTCGCGCCCGTCGCCCGCGGCGCCACCGTCGACCCCGAGACCTGGATTGCGACCGGCGCCGGCAGCACCGCCTGGATCGGGCTGGCCGACGGCTCCCGGCTGCGCCTCTCGGAGAACAGCCTGCTCTTCATCGGCCGGCTGCACCTCGACGACAAGCTCGAGCGGGTGGTGCGGCTGCAGCTCGTCAGCGGCGACCTCGAGGCCCACGTGCGCACCGGCGGCGACTCCGCGGTCTTCGACGTCGACACCCGCTTCGGCACCGCCGGGGTGCGCGGTACGCGCTTCCGGCTGGCGGCGGGCGAGGGCGGCACCCGGCTCGAGACCCTCGAAGGCGTCGTCGAGCTGGCCGGCAAGGGCGAGCAGCCCAAGATCTCCATCGCCAAGGGTCAAGGCGCGTCGCTGGCCGACGGCGGTGATGCGGGGGCGCCGGCGGCGCTGCCCGGCGCGCCGGCGGCCACCGCGCCGCTCAAGGGCGAGATCAAGGGCGGCGAGGCGCTGAAGTGGCAGGCGGTGACCGGGGCGAGCGGCTACGCCGTCGAGCTGTCCCGCGACGCCGAGTTCACCTACGACGTGCGCCGCTTCCAGAGCGGCGGCCCCGAGCTGAAGGTCGACGCACAGGTCGAGCCGGGCAAGTGGTTCTGGCGGGTCGCGGCGGTCGACGGTTCGGGGTTCACCGGCCCGACTTCGAAGGTCTACGCGTTCGACCTCGCCCGCTGAGCGGATCGGCTTCACCATGAATCTGGGCGGCATCAGCCTGACCCGGCGGCTCGAGCTGCTCGGCGTCGGCCTCGTGCTGGCCGGCGCGACGTGGGTCCTGCTCGCGCCCGCCGAGCCGGGCGGACTCTTCGAACGCTACGACCGGCGGGCCTACGATCTGGCCGTCGAGGCGCTGCCCGACGCGCAGCCGTCCGACCGGGTGACGGTGGTGCTCGTCGACGACGAGAGCCTCGCCCGCCTCGGCGAGCGCTGGCCGCTGTCGCGCGATCGCTGGGGCGACTTCGTGCAGCGGGTCGGCGGCTTCGGGCCGTCGGTGGTGGCCCTCGACGCCTGGTTCGAGAGCCCCGCGCCCCGGGAAGACGTCGACCTGGCCCTCGACGTGGCCGACGTGCTGCGCGACTCGCCGCTGGGCACGACCCCCGACGGCGCCGCGCTCGCCGACAAGCTCGACCGCATGGCCGCCCGCCGCGACGGCGACCGCCACCTCTCGGAGAACGCCGCCCGCTTCGGGCCGCTCATCCTGGGCTTCGCCTGCGTGCCCTCGGCCAAGGATACCCGCCAGCGGGCGGGGCTCATCGGCTCGGTGCCGCTCGACATCCCGCCGCCGGGCCGGGCGCTGCGCTGCAACCGGGTCGCCGGCAACATCCCCCGGCTGGCTCAGGCCGCCCGGCGCCAGGCCAGCGTCAACCTGCTCACCGACTCCGACGGGGTCACCCGGCGCTACCCGTACTTCATCACCGCCGACGACAAGACCCACCCGTCGCTGGCCCTCGCCGCGGTGATCGAGGCCGAGCCCGATCGGGCGCAGGCGCTCATCGAGGCCGCCGCAGAGGCCGATCGCGGCGCGCCGGTACTGCACCACGCGCTCTCGAAGAGCTTCCGCCAGGTGCGCTTCAGCGACGTCCTGGAGGCCGCGCCCGACTCGGGGCCGCTCGCGGAGGCCTTCGCCGACCGCATCGTGCTCGTCGGCGTCAGCGCGCTGGGCACCGAAGACGCCTCCGACGCCCCGCGGGAGCGCGAGATCCCGGGGGTCATGGTGCACGCCCAGGCCATCTCGAACCTGCTCGACGGCGGCTTCTTGCGCACCGAGGGCGACGCCGCCGATCGGGCGCGCTACATCGGCCTGGCGGTGGTCATCCTCTCGGCGGTGATCGCGTGGCCGGTGCAGTCGGCGGTGGGCCTGCTGCTCATCGGGCTGGGGCTCATGGGCGGCTGGAGCACCGTCTGGCGCTGGTGGCTGGCCGACGGCACCATCGGCCCGCTGGTGCCGGTGCTCGCGCCGATTCTGGCCTGGATCACCGTGCGCCTCGGCTTCGGCTACGCCCGGGCGCAAGAGGCGCGCCGGCGGGAGAACGAGATCCGCCGCGCGTTTCAGCACTACCTCGCGCCGGCGGTGGTCGAGACGCTGGTCGAAGACCCGGCCAAGCTGCGCCTGGGCGGCGAGCGCCGCGAGCTGACGGCCTTCTTCTCCGACATCCGCGGGTTCACCACCATCTCGGAGGAGCTCGATCCGAACGAGCTGGTGGTGCTGCTCAACGAGTGCCTGGGCACGATGACCGAGATCATCCTCGACGAGGGCGGCACCATCGACAAGTACATCGGCGACGCCATCGTGGCGATGTTCGGCGCGCCGATGGACGACCGGGACCACGCCCTCGCCGCCTGCCGGGCCGCGCTGCGCTGCCAGACGGCGATGGGCGAGCTGCGCACCCGCTGGCTCGAGCAGGGCCTGCCGCCGATGTCGGTGCGCATCGGCATCAACACCGGCATCGCGCTGGTGGGCAACATGGGCTCCGAGCAGCGCTTCGACTACACGATGATCGGCGACGCGGTGAACCTCGCCGCGCGGCTCGAGAAGGCCAACCGGACCTACGGCACCGCGATCCTGTGCGGCGAGCGCACCATGGCCCTGGCCGGGGAGCACGTCGTCTTCCGCGAGGTCGATCGGGTGCGGCCCAAGGGCAAGATGCGCTCGGTGCGGGTCGGCGAGCTGGTCGCGATCGAGGCCAGCTCCGAGCATCGCGACCGGGTCGAGGCCTATCAGACCGCGCTGCGCGCCTATCGCACCCGCCGCTGGCAGGACGCGCTCGACGCGCTCGCGCCGCTCGTCGAGGCGGGGGACGGGCCGGCGAAGCACCTCGCCGATCGGGCGCAGGCCTTCAGCGAGAACCCGCCGCCCGAAGACTGGGACGGCGTCTTCACCATGACGGGCTGACGGGCGCGCCGCGACGGAGAACGCGCGATGAACCAGCGAAGATCGACCGCCGCTCACCGCTCGCCGCGCGGGTTGATCGCCGCCTGCGCGCTGATCGGCGCCCTGACGGTCGAGGCCCACGCCCAGCCCAGCGTGCGCCAGCTCGATCCGGGCATCGCCAACGACGGCTTCGGCGCCGCGATCGCGACCGGCGACTTCGACGGCAACGGCTTCGACGACATCGCCGTCGGCGCGCCCGGCGTATTGCTCGCCGACGGCGTCAGCCGGGGCAAGGTCGAGATCTGGTACGGCGGGCCCGACGCCCAGCCCGCCGTCGAGATGCCCGACAGCGCGATCACCGCGCCGCTGCAGCGGCAGATCCTGGGCTTCGGCGTGCACCTGGCCGCCGGTGACTTCGACGGCGACGGCCGCACCGACCTGCTCGCCGCCGATACCGACGGCCAGCTGTGGTTGATGCCCGCCGGCGACCCCGCGGGCAACGCCGGCGCGATCCCGCTCGGCACCCGTGAGACGCTGCTCTTCGCCCAGGGCCTGGGCCTGATCGAGCGTATCGAGGCCATCGGCCGCTTCTCGGCGAACATCGTCGACGAGGTGCTCGTCATCGCCTGGAGCGGCGACAGCCAGCTCTGCCCGTGCGACGGCGTGGTCGATGGCGGCCGCGCCGACCGCAATACCCTGTGGCTGGCCGTCGGCACCGGCGACGTCGACGACCTGCCCGTCCTGCCGACCCCGCTCGCCCCGCCGCTGGAGACCGACCCCTGCGCGTGCCGGGTCGACCCCACCGAACCGTGCCTGCGCCAATGCGCCTACGGCGAGGTGCTGGCCCCGCACCCCTTCGACGACAGCGCCCCGCTGGCGATCGGCGCGCCGGGCTTCGGGCCGGCCGGGGAAGTCCACCTCTACGCCCCGGGGGGCGGCGCGCCCGACGTGCTCGAAGGCCCGGCCGGCGGCGAGTACATCGGCCGCTCCCTGGCCTGGGTCGGCGACCCGCGCGAAGGCCTCTCGCTGCTCGTATCCGCCGACCTCGGCGAGTATCGCTACTACCCCGCCGCGCGCCCCAACAGCGCCCAGGCCGAGGACGGCGCGCTGCCCGACTTCACCTACGCCCGCTTCACCTCGGGCCACTTCGCCGGGGGCGACGCCTACGATCTGATCGCGCTCGACGACGAGGGCCAGCTGGCCCATGTCTATTACGACGCCACGCTGCCGCTCGGTGAGCCCGACGGCGTCATCCGGCTCGACGAGGGCATCTGGTGGGGCCCGGCGCAGGTCGTGGGCGAGATGAACGGCGTCGACGGCGGCGATCTGGCGTTCACCGAGCGGCTGCAGACGCCCAACGGGCCCGAAGACCGCGTGCGGCTCTACCTCGACGGGCTCGCCGGCGGCGACGACGACCGCGACGGCGACGGCCGGGCCGACGGCCAGGACAACTGCCCCGGCATCGCCAACTCGACGCAGATCGACCGCGACTTCGACGGCCGCGGCGACCCGTGCGACCCGTGCCCCGACGACCCGGCCGACGACGGTGACGGCGACGGCCTCTGCGCGCCGCTGTGCATGGGCGACGCCGGCGCGCCGCTGCCCTCCGACCCGGAGATGCCGCTGCGACTCGGCGACCTGGTGCCGATGTACGAGGCCGAGCGCATCGAACTCGACGACGCCGAGCTGCCGCCGAGCCTCTTCATCGACGGCGCGAGCCCGTACGTCAGCCCCGCCGGTCGCGCGGTCTATGCCACCGAACAGCCCGAGCGCGGGATCTGGCTCAGCCTCGATCCCTACGCCTACGGCCTGCCGCCGACCCACATCGCGGTCACCGTCGGCCAGACCTGCGACGGCCCGCTCTGGTTGACCGCCTACGACGCCCGCGGGCGGGTCGCCGCGCGGGAGTACGACGACGGCCAGATCGTGCTCGACGAGATCGACTGGCTGGTGGGCTTCGCCGCGATCGACGGCCTCATCGCGATCGAGATCCGGGCCTTCTGCGCCGGGCTGCTGGCGATCGCCGACGTGCAGTTCGGTCGGGCCGCCGAGCCGCTGCGCTGCGCCGACCTTGCCGCCGCGGGCCCGGGCGACAACTGCCCGGCGGCCTTCAACCCCGATCAAGCAGACGCCGACGACGACGGCATCGGCGACGCATGCGACTGCGCCGGCGCGCGGGCCGCCGACGGGACCGACTGCGCCCCGCGGCGCACCGTGCGCGGGCTCGACGACCGCGGCGACTGCGGCGGCGACGGCGACCTCTCGTCGGCCTCGGTCTTCGAGGGCCTGCGCCACGCGATCGTCGCCAAGGGCCATGGCATCGGCGACGAGATCGAGCGCTTCGACGCCGACAGCGCCGCTGCGGGCGAGGTGATCGTGCTCACCGGCACCGGCCCCGAAGGCGACGCCGAGTGGTGCGCGCTCGAGCGGTTCCTCGCCGCCGGCGGGGGCGTGCTCGACGTGCGCGACATGGACCGCTCGCTCGCCGGCATCGTGGCCACCGGCGCGCTGGACGGTGAACCCCTGACCTGCGCTCAGCTCGACGACAGCCGCCCCCTGTGCGGCGGCGTCGAGCCGCCGCTGGCCCACGGCGACGGAAACTACCTGTCGGTGGGCATCGACGGGCGCCGGGTGCTCGTCACCGACGAGCAGACGCCCCGGGCCCTCGCGGTGGCCTATGTCGACCCGTCGGGCGGGCGCCTGCTGGCCATCGGCGACGAGGGCATGGCCTGGGGCAAGCACGCCTGCGGGCGATTCGGCAGCGTGCACGAGCCGGCGACGGGGCGCTTCGTGCGCAACGCCATCGACTTCGTCGCCCGGGCCGAGGGCTTCGACCCCCAGCAGGCGCCCGCGATCGAACGCTGCTACGACGGGCCCATCATCGGCGAGCTGCCTCCGCTGCAGGTCGCCGTCGACAGCGACGCGACGTTCGCCCTCGCGCTGACCGACGGCGCGACGCCGGTCGAACACCTGGACGTCGACGTCGACGAGCGCGCCGCCGAAGAGGACGAGCTGCTGCGCGACGCCGACGCGCGCTACGACGAAGGGGCCTGGCGGCTGGTGTTGACCGCCGGCTCGCGGGCCGGCCAGGGCCGCCTGCGGGTGGAGGTCACCGACCGCGACGGCGACGAGGTCGAGCTCGAGACGACCTTCGAGGTCATCTGCCCCGAGGGCGCCGGCGGCTGCGGCGCGTGCGCGCCGGGCGCCGAAGACCGCGACGGCGACGGGGTGTGCGACGCCGCCGACAACTGCCCCGGCTCGCCCAACCCCGAGCAGGAGAACGCCGACGGCGACATCTACGGCGACGTCTGCGACACCGACCACGACCCCGACGCGGACGGCTTCAGCACCCCCTGGGAGCTGGCCCTGGGCACCGACCCCTACGTGCCCGACGCCAACGCCGACGGCGACCGCTGGCCCGACAGCCACGACTATTGCGTGTGGCTGCCCGACCCCGAGATCCGCGAGTTCGGCCCCGACGACCAGCAGAACCAGGACGCCGATGGCGACGGCATCGGCGACGCCTGTGATCGCAACGACGGCACCTCGGGCGCCGGTGATCCGACCCAGGGGCTGCGGCCGGCGGGCGGCTGTCGGGCCTTCGTCGGGCGTCCCGCTCACCCCCGAGGCGGCGCCGGGCCGTGGTGGTTGGCCCTCGGGCTGGGGCTGCTGCGCGTGCGCGCGCGCCGCCGCGCATCAACCGGAGGCCGCCGATGACCGCTCGATTCCAGGAGAAGCCCATGGGGTGCGCCCGAGCGCTCGGCCCGTTCGCCATCGCCGTCGCCGCGCTGCTCGTCGGGGCCCCGGCCGGCGCGGAGCCCTATGTCTTGCAGCTGCGCTCCCAGGAGATCGACGACGGCTTCGGCAAAGGCATGGTCATCGGCGACTTCGACGGCGACGGCCGCGACGACCTCGCCGTCGCCGCGCCCTCGGCCGGGCGCAACGACCCCGAGGCCAGCGGCAAGGTGCACCTGTACTACGGCGGCGAGCCCATCGGGCAGGCCGGCGGCGTCGCCGATCAGGTGCTCGTGCCGCCCGAGGGCCAGGCCGGCTTCGGCTTCGGCAGCGCGCTCGTCGCCGCCGACGTCAACGGCGACGCGCGTGCCGACCTGCTCGTCAGCGACGACGCCGGACACATCTGGCTCTTCCCGGGGGTGGCCGTCGGCAGCCAGTTCGGCGACGGCGCCGAGCGGGCCCTGCTCTTCTCGCCGATCTACGGCATGACCGCCGTCGGCGACCTCGACGGCGACGGCACCGACGACGTGGCCATCTGGACCGGCGATACGCGCGACTGCGTCGACGACGTCGGTCAGCTCCTCGGCGTCGTCGACGTCGGCGGCGTCACGGTGCTCTACGGCGGCCGCGACCGGCCGGCCGCCATCAGCCCGCTGCCGCTGCCCGAAGACCTCGACATCTGCGCCTGCAGCGCCGAAGAGCAGGTGCCCGAGTGCGGGTTTGGGACCGCGCTGCTCGGCGGCCGCGCGATCGCCAACGGCATCGAGAACGCGCTGCTCGTCGGTGCGCCCGGCGCCGACTTCGGGGACGGCGCCATCTTCGTCTATATCGATCCCGGCGCGCCGCCGAGGGCGCTCACCGACCCCGACGCCGGCGGCATCGGCGGCTCGCTGGCCTACCTCGACGGCTTCGCGCCGCGGGATCGCCCCACATGGCTGCTCAGCGGCAACGCCTCGGGCGACCTGACCGGCTTCGCGATCGGCGACGACGGCATCGACCCGCAGCCCGACGGCGTCGGCGGCAACATCGACCTCGGCGACTTCACCACCGTCGACTACGTCTACCCCGTGCCGACCCTGGCCGACATCAACGCCGACGGGCACCGCGACCTGCTCGTCAGCGACCGCGAGCCGGGCGGATCGTTGACCATCGCCTACGGCCCGATCGACATCCCGCTCGCCTTCGGCGAGCTGCGCTTCGACAGTGACGCCGACGGCATCGGCGAGCTCGACGGCGCGGTCGCGGTGGGCGAGATGACCGGCGTGCCCGACGGCGAGATCGCGATCGCCTACGGCGACGGCGACGGCGGCCGCACGATCCGGCTGTTCGTCAACGGCTTCATCGACCCCGACGACCGGGACGGCGACGACATCCCCGACGACGTCGACCTGTGCCCGGGCACCGCCGACCCGCTGCAGGCCGACCGCGACGGCGACGGGCTGGGCGACGCCTGCGACCTGTGCCCCGCCGAGCCGGGCGATACCCAGAACGACGGCGGCGACGTCGACGGCGACCGGATCTGCGCCACCGACTGCGCCTTCCGCTATCCGCTCGCCCGGCCCGAAGAGAGCGCCTACGCCCTCGGCCTCGAGCTGCAATGGAGCGTCGTCGACGCGTACGACGACCCGGCGGTCGAGGCCCCGCGCGAGGGCTTCGAGGTCGGCTTCGACCCCTACGACGAGGGCGAGTACCCGACCCACGTCGCCTTCACCATCTCCGAAGCGTGCGCGACGACCTTGACCCTCGAAGCCGAGTTCGCCGACGGCGGGCAGGCCAGCTGGCGCTTCGAGACCCGGGGCGTCGTCGCCGCCGACCCGCGGCTGGTCGGCTTCAAGCACCCCGTCGGCATCGTCGGCGCGCAGATCAAGGCCGAGTGCGACGGCCCGTTCGCGATCTCCCACGTCGACAGCCGCCGCTCGGTCGTGCCGCCCGGCTGCTTCGCCGCCGACGGCGCCGCCGGCGGGTTCGACAACTGCCCGACGGTCGCCAACCCCGATCAGGAGGACATCGACCGCGACGGCCGCGGAAACAGCTGCGACTGCGGGCCCGATCAGGCCCGGACCAGCCGCGGCGGCTGCACGGTGCCCCGTCGCTTCCGCGGGCTGACCGGCGTCGGCGGCTGCGTCGCCGCCGGCGACCTGTCGAGCGGCGCGGCCTACGCCGCCCTGCGCACCGCGCTCGACGACCTCGAGCACGAGGTCGAGGCCGACGTCACCGAGCTGACCCCTCAGACCGCCATCGAGACCGACGTCTTCTTCCTCATCGGCGACCTCGAAGGGGACGAGACCTGGTGCGCGCTCGACGCGTTCGTGCGCGCCGGCGGGGCGGTGCTCGACGTGCGCGACTTCGACCGCTCGATTCTCGGCGTCACCCACGACGCCGCGCTCGGCGAGCTGGGCGACGACGCCGAGCTCAGCTGCGACGCCCGACCGGGCTTCGAAGCGCTGTGCGCCGACGTCGAAGAGGTGCCCCACGGCACCGTTCGCCCCATCGCCGACGGCTTCCCGGGGGTCGCGGTGGCCTCCGACCGCGCCGGCCGACCGGTGGCCCTGGCCATCGAGACCGAGCCGCTCGCCGAGCCCGACCCGGCGGTGAGCGGGCGCGCGGTCATCATCGCCGACGGCAGCATCGCCTGGGGCAAGACCGTCTGCGGCGAAGGCGTCGCCCACGAGAGCGACGCCCGCCGATTCCTGCTCAACGCCGTCGACTACCTCGCCGAGAGCAGCGGCTACCGCCCCGTCGTGGGCGGCGGCCGGATCGAAGACTGCCGCAGCCCGCCCGAGGTCGAGCCGCTGCCCGATCTGGTCATCGAAGCGGGCGACGATACCGAGGCCATCGCGGTGCGCATCAACGACGTGGCGACGCCGACCGACGCGCTGCAGGTCGTGCTCACCACCGGGTCACCCGGCGTGCTGCAGGACGACCTCAACGCCGCCTTCTACGACGCGCAGAACGACACCTGGAAGTTCCAGCTCTACGCCGGCCCGCTCGCCGGGCGGGTGCAGGTCTCGCTCACCGCGATCGACGGCGACGGCCGGGCCGGCCGGTCGAGCTTCGAGGTCGAGGTGCGGTGCACCGACCCCGATGACGACGGCCTCTGCGCTCTGCTCGACCCCGACGCCGACAACGACGGCCTGGAGAACGAGGCCGAAGCCGCCCTGGGCACCGATCCGCTCGACCCGGACAGCGACGACGACGGGCTCGGCGACGGCGACGAGGTCGAGCTGGGGACCAATCCGCTCGTGGTGGACAGCGACGGCGACAGCCTGATCGACGGGGCCGAGGTCTTCGAGTTCCGCACCGACCCGACGGTCTTCGACAGCGACGGCGATACCCTCGGCGATGGCCAGGAGGTCGCCCTCGGCACCAACCCACTGGAGGCCGACAGCGACGGCGACGGCGCTGACGATTTCAACGATGTCCACCCGCTCGACGGCACCCGCTGCGGCGACAGCGACGACGACCGCTGCGACGACTGCAGCTCGGGCCGCTTCGATCCGGCCGACGACGGGCCCGACTTCGACGGCGACGGGCTGTGCGACCTCGTCGATCCGTGCGGCGACAGCGACGGCGATGGGATCTGCGACCTCTTCGACAACTGCGTCGACGTGCAGAACCCCGATCAGGCCGACCTCGACGGCGACGCGGTGGGCGACGTCTGCGACGACTGCGTCGAGGTGGAGGGCGCGCCGGACGGCGACGGTGACGGCATCATCGACGCCTGCGACCTGTGCCCCGATGTGGCCGATCCCGAGCAGCTCGATCTCGACGAAGACGGGGTGGGCGACGCGTGCGACCCGTGCGTGGATGTGGACGGCGCGCCCGATGGCGACGGCGACGGGGTGATCGACGCGTGCGACCTGTGCCCCGCCGTGGCCGACCCCGAGCAGGCCGACGCCGACGGCGACGGGCTGGGCGACGCGTGCGACCCGTGCGTGAATGTGGACGGCGCGCCCGATCGCGACGGCGACGGGATCATCGACAGCTGCGACAACTGCCCCGACGCGCGGAACCCGCTGCAGATCGACGTGGACGGCGACGGCGTCGGCGCCGCCTGCGACAGCTGCCCCGATCACCCCGACGGCGCGCTGCTCGACGGCGACGACGACGGGGTGGGCGACGTCTGCGACAACTGCCGCGAGGTGCCCAACCCCGAGCAGGGCGACCTCGACGGCGACGGCATCGGCGACGCCTGCGACGGCGACGACCGGGACGACGACGGGCTGACCGACGCCAAGGAGGCCGAGTACGGCACCGACCCGGACGACCCCGACAGCGACGACGACTGCCTCGACGACGGCCGCGAGGTCTTCGTGCTCGCGACCCCGCCGAACATGGCCGACCCGAACGCCGACTGCGACCCGTGGCCCGACGCCGTCGACCTCTGCCTCTACCTGCCCGACGTCGAGGGGCCCTTCCACGACCCCGAAGCCCAGGCCGACGCCGACGACGACGGCACCGGCGACGCGTGTGACCTCGACGACGGCACCGAGAGCCGCGACGACGAGGCGCAGGGGCTGCAGCTGCAGGGCGGGTGCGCGGTCACGCCGGGCCGGTCGGCGCCGGCCGGCTGGTGGGTCGTGCTCGGGCTGCTGATCGTGCCGGTCGCGCGGCGGCGGCGCCGGCGTTGAGGGCGACTCTGCTCGAAAAACGGCGCTGAAGACCCGCGCGGGGCGGCTCTCGTCGGCCGCCCGGCGCGCATGTGCCCGCTCGGACCCGAAGGTGCATACGCTTCGCCCGAAACGGCCGCGGGGTGCTCGATATCGTCGATTCGACTGAATACGCGACGCCCGCGCGGCCCGTGCGCGCCCGGGCGCCCCGCGCTCGATCAAGGGCACGGCCACGGACGTGAAGTGCATGGCTGCAGAGTGCTATCGCCGGGGGACGCTACGCTTCGCCCACCGGCGCGAGGATCCGGGTCATCGCCGTCGGGTTGCGCACCCCGCGGGCCGCCATGTCATCCGCCGCCGCCTGCACCAGCGCCGCGCCCTCGTCGCCGCCGAGCAGGCCGCCGAGGCGCGCGCGGGTCGCGGCGGCGTAGAGCGCCGTCTCGCTCTGCTCGAAGCCGTCGAGCGCCTGCTCCAGCGCCCCGCGGGCCTCGTCCAGGCGGCCGTCGAGGGCGGCGAGCTGGCCGGTGAACAGGTGACCCTCGGCGGTGGCCCAGGGCACCTTGCTGCGGGCGAGGGTCTTGATGTCTTTGCGCAGCGTGCCCCGCGGGTCGTCGTCGGCGATGCCCGCCGAGAGGGCCGCCAGGGCCGCCCGGGCGCGCAGGGTCACCGTGTCGAGGTTGACGAGGTGCACATGATGCACCAACGAGGCGCGCAGCGGCTTCCAGGTGGCCCGCACCCGCTGCCAGGCGTCCGCCGGGCGCGCGCGATACAGGTCGAGGTGCACCCCCGCGATCAGGTCGAAGTAGTGCTGCACGTGGAAGCCGTCGTCGCCCCACTCCTCCATGGCCTCGGCGTGGTGGGCGGCGCCGGTCTCGGCGTCGTCGAGCACCAGCCACGCCAGGCTCGGGTAGCCGGTGCGCAGGTTGGTGCTGAAGTAGACGTTGCCCCGGTCGCGGGCCTGGGCCAAGAGGTCGGGCACCTGGCCGGCGATGCGGCCCACGTCGCCCAGGTAGGCCAGCGCCGAGAGCTGGAAGACGAAGGTGGTCGTCGTCTCCCAGTTGACGCCGCGGCAGCGCTCGCGCCAGACCTCCGCCGACGAGACGAGGTGCTCGACCGCCTTGCGCCAGCGCCCGGCGAGGAAGTGGGAGACGCCGGTGCCGTAGTGGGTCATGCCCACCGCGTAGGGCACGTCGATGCGCTCGGCGATCGAGCGCGCCCGGTCGACGAGCATGCTCGCCCGCTCCTGCCCGCCGGGGCCGGTGGCGCTGGCGTAGGCCCCCTCCATGGCCATGGCCCGGGCGACGCGCATCGGCTCGCCGGCGTCGAGCGCCAGCAGCAGGCTGCGGGTCTGGAAGTCGGCGGCGCGCACGTGGTCGACGAGGCCCAGCCCCAGGCCCACCGACCAGCAGGCGTCGATCTGGGTCAGCGTGCGCCGGTCGAGGGTCGTCGCGTCGGTCTCGCTGTAGTCCAGGCCACGCAGCCGCATGCGGGCGCGGCGGGCGAGCAGCCCCGGCAGCGCGCGGCGGGCGCTCTTGGGCAGGCCCAGCCCGATCTGACCCAGCACCTCTTCGGTCACCGCGATGCCGTGCTTGAGCTTGCCGCTGATCAGCAGCTGGGTGCCCGCCTCGAGCGAGAGCTCCAGGCGGTCTTCGGGGTTCGAGCCCTCGGCGGCTTCGAGCAGCGCCGCGGCCGCTTCGGGCCCGCGGCCGGCGTCGATCAGGGCCCGGCCCAGGTTCTCGAGCAGGTCGCGCTCCTGCTCGATGGCGTCTTCGCCCAGCCCCTGGGACGAGAGCATCGCCTGCCGGTGCAGCTCGAGGGCCCGGCTGTACAGCTCGGCGGCGCGGTCGAACGCCAGCTTGGCGGCGGCGCGCTCGGCGGATTCGGCGGTGTAGCGCCGCGAGCGGTCGAGGTCGCCGGCGCCGATGAAGTGCTCGGCGAGCTCTTCGGGGTCGCCCACGTCGCGCCGCTCGAGGGCCAGCCCCAGCTCCATGTGCACCGCGCGGCGGCTGATGTCGGGCAGCCCGCCGGTGACCGCCTCGCGGATGCGGTCGTGATACAGCTCGAGCGCGTCCTGGGCCGCGTCGACCCCGTGGGCCCGCACCCGCAGCAGGTGCTCGGCGCGCAGCAGGCCCACGGTGCGGGCGACGGCCTCGTTGGGCACCCCGGCGGCGTCGAAGGCGACCCGCTGGTCGAGCGGTCGCCCGTGCACCGCCAGGGCGTGCATCAGCCGCTGGGCGACGGTCTCGAGCCCGTCGATGCGCTGGCGCACCACCTCTTCGACCGTCAGCCCGCCCTCGACGAGGCGCGCGGTCTGGCGCAGGTGGCGGGCGAGGGCCTCGACGAAGTACGGGTTGCCGCCGCTCTCCCGGGCCAGCAGCGCCGACAGCCGCTCGGCCCCCTCCCGCTCGCCGAGGCGGGCCCGGGCGAGGCGGGCGGCGTCGGCGGCGTCGAGCGGGCCGATCTCGATCTCGACGTGGTTGAGCGCGTGCCCCGGCTGGTGCAGGAAGTCGAGCATCGCCTTGAGGAAGGCGCTGCTCTCGACCTCTTCGCTGCGGTAGCTGCCCAGCACCAGCATCGCCGGCACGTCGTCGCCGCGCAGCAGCTCGGAGAGCAGCATCGCCGAGTCGCGGTCGCCCCATTGCAGGTCGTCGATGTGCACCACCGGCACCATGCGCCGGGCGAGGCCGGCGAAGAGCTGGCGCAGCAGCGAGAAGCCGCGCTGACGCAGCTCCCGGGGGTCGCTCGGCTCGTCTTCGGGCAGCGAGCGGATGGCGATGGGGTCGACGTGCAGCAGCACCGGAAACAGCCGGGTCAGCGGCCCGAGGGTCGGCGGCAGCAGCGCCTCGAGCTCTTCGTCGGGCATGCGCCCGAGCTGCTGGGCCAGGGCGTCGATGACCGTATCGAAGGCCTTGTAGGGCACCGACTCGCGCTCGTAGCACCGCCCCGAGAGCACCAGCAGGTCGGGCTGGCCGAGCAGCGGGTCGAGAAAGCGCCGCAACAGCGCGCTCTTGCCCATGCCCGATCCGCCGTGCACCGTCACCAGGGTGCCCCGGCCGTCGCGGGCCGCGGCCAGGGCGTCTTCGAGGGCCGCCGTCTGGGTCTCGCGGCCGATGAGCCGGGTCGCCGAGACCCGGGGCAGCACCATCGGCCCGCTGCCGGTGCGCGCGCTGCCGAGGGCTTCGAGGATGGCGTCGGCGTCGGGGCGGTGCGCCGGGTCGCGGGCGAGCAGCGTGCGGCACAGCCGGTCGAGGTCGTCGGGCACGTCGGCGGCGAGGCTGCTGGGGTCGGGCGCGTCCTTGCGCCGCTTGTCGATCATGATCTTGAACGGCTTGCCGCGGAACGGCAGCTGGCCGGTCAGGGCCTCGAAGAGCACCACGCCCACCGAGTACCAGTCCGCCGCGGGCAGCGGGTCGCCGCCGTCGGCCTGCTCGGGCGCCATGTACTCCAGGGTGCCGCTGAAGCCGGGGTCGGGCGCGTTGTGCCGGTCGTGCAGCGGGGTGACCAGCCCGAAGTCGAGCACCACCAGCCGCCGGGTGCCCTGCTCGACGAGCACGTTGCTCGGCTTGATGTCGCGGTGCAGGTGCCCCGCCTCGTGCAGCGCGGCGACCCCTTCGACCAGCTGGCGCATCGCGTGGCGCAGCCGCTCGACGTCGAGGGCCGGGCCGCCGTCGAAGCTCTTCTGCGGGCGCACGAAGCGGTCGAGGCTCTCCCCCTCGATGTACTCCATCGTGAAGAACCACGTGCCGCCGTCGTGGTGCAGGTCGTGCAGGTCGATGAGGTTGGGGTGGGCCACCTCGGCCAGCGAGCGGAACTCGCTCTTGAGCTTGATGATGCCGTAGGGGCTGTCCCGGCGCAGGGTCTTGAGCGCCACGTCGGCCCCGCGCAGCCCGTCGTGGGCCAGGTACACCACCCCCATGCCGCCCTCGCCCAGGCGGCGGATGATGCGGAACCGGTCGGTGCCTGTGAACTCGCTCAGGCGGGTCTCCCCCAGAACGCCAGATCGATGTCGCCCGACGCGGGCCCCTCTCGGGGACGCGCCGAGCGGGACATCATACTGACGCCGACCGGTCCCGTCGACGAATCGCCCGGAGAACGCCCTGCACCGCCCTCACCGAGGGGGCGATGGCCGGCTGGGGCAGCGGCGCGGGCAGGCGCGAGGGGTCGATGCCCAGCCGCGGGGCGACCGCGCGGGCGGCGAGCAGGCCGGTCAGGCAGGCCCGCTCGAGGTAGAGCACCGGCTCCGGGCTGGCGATCCAGTCGCCGCACAGCGCGACCCCCGGGGCCAGGTCGACCGGCGGCAGCCGCGACATCACCCCCGGGGCGAAGGCGACGTGGGTCGCCGGGTTGTGCAGCACGTGCCCCGAGATGCGCGGGCCGACCTCGGGCCAGCTCCAGCGGATGAGCCGGTCGACGCTGTCGAGCACCACCCGATCGGGCGTGGCCAGCGCGCGGGCCGCCCGGTCGCCGTAGAGGTGACACTCGACCGCGCCGCCGCCGGTGCGCGCCGACCAGTCGACGTAGGGGGTCATGAAGCGGTGCAGCCAGAAGTAGTTGTCCGCCGCGCCGGCCCCGAAGATGCCGGTGAACGGCCGCCGCGGGTCGGGTCGGTCGCCGTACCACAGGCGCACGACGACGCTCGGCACCCCCCGGGGCAGCCGGCGGTCGCCGAGCAGCGCGGTCAGCGGCCCGCCCGCCAGCCGACCCATCGCCGGCGGATCGACCGCCAGCACCACCGCCGCCGCCGGGATGCGCGCCGGGCCGTCGGGGCCGTCGACCGCCACCGCCGCCACCCGCCGCGCGGCGCCCTCACCCTGCCACTCGATGCCCGCCGCGCGATGCCCGACGCGGGCGTCGACGCCCAGGGCCACCAGCCGCTGCCACAAGGGGCCGACCAGCGCCGTCACCCCGTCTTCGGCCAGCATGTGGAAGCCGCAGGCCTGCTTGTCGGCGACCCCGTAGAACCACAGGCCGGTGAAGAAGGCCGCCAGGCTGACCTCGTGCGGCTCGGCGAAGAAGCCCGAGTGGGTCATCGAGCGCATCATCTGCTGCAGCGCCGGCGGGAAGTCGTCGATGAAGCCGGCGACCGCGAACCGATCGGCGTCGGCCAGATCGCGGCGGGGGTCGAAGGCCATGAGCCGGTTCATCGGCCGGCTGATGCGCCCCAGCCGCGGCAGGAACAGGCCCGGCGCGCGCAGCACCTCGCTCGGCGGCAGCATCGACATCGTCGCCAGCGCCGAGGGCAGCCGGGTATTGCGCACCGACGCGCCGATCTCGACGAAGCCGGGGCTGCCGTCGGGCCGCTCGACCACCAGCGCCTGCTCGCCCGGATCGCGCAGGGCGCCGTCGAGCCCCGTATCGCGCAGCAGCCGCCGCAGGTTGACGTAGCGGCTCCAGATGCCGTGCACCCCGTGCTCCATGCCGAAGCGGGCGGTCACCCCGCCGTGGGCGACGCTGTGCTGCACCGCGCACGTCAGCCGGCCGCCGGGCACCGCGCTCGCCTCGAGCAGCACCACCCGCGCGCCGGCGTCGGCCAGCGCCGTCGCCGCGCTGAGCCCCGCCACGCCGCCGCCGATCACGACGACCGGTGCCGTGCGACCGCTCAACGGCGCCTCCGCCGGCCCCAGCGGCCCGCGGGCTCTTCGTTGTAGTCCAGCCAGCGGTTGCCGCGGCCGAACTGCAGCCCCATGCGCAGCCGGAAGCCGCCCAGGCAGCGCCCGCCGAGAAAATAATCCGCGTCGAGGAAGCGCACCCGCGGCCGCTCGAGCCGGGTGAAGCCGCCCAGATCCGACACCTGGAACGGGATCTCCACCAGCTCGTCGATCGCTTTGCCCTCGGTCATGCCCTCGGCGCTGTCGGGGATCTGCTTGTGCACGAAGACCGGCATCGCCGGCCGGCGATCCTCGGGCACGTGGCGCTCGACCATGCCCAGGGCGCTCGTCGCGACCCGCCGGGCGTACTCGGGCACCCAGCGCGGCCAGAACAGGCGGATCATCTTGATGAGGAACTGCTCCGGCGCCAGCGACTCGGCCTTGCCCCATGTGGCGCGCAGGGTCATGCGCCGGGCGAGCACCAGGTCGATCTTGCCCCGCTCGGCGTCGAGGGTCGTGCGCGCGAAGCGCTTGGGGAACCCGTACAGCTCGCGGCCGAGGGTGATGGCCAGGAAGTTGTCGGGGTACAGCTCGGGGATGAACATGCCCGGGCGCATGCGCGGGGCGAGGCAGGGCAGGAACGCCGCCGTCTCGTTGTAGCTGAACGCCATGCCGGCGCCCTCGGGGTGCCGGCTGTAGGTGCGCCCGAAGAAGTTGAACGTCAGCAGGTAACGCCCCTCGGTGCCCGGCATCGGGCGCACCCCGCGGGGCAGCAGCTGCTCGAGCCGCCGCGGGTCGTCCTGCATGACGAAGACGTACATGTCGAAGGGGTCGGCCACATACGGCCCGGGCACCAGCTCGGCCTTGGGCGAGCGGAAGAAGTCCTCGAAGTGGCGCTGGATGAGGTCGCTCTGTTCGTACTGCACGCGCAGCTGATGCGAGAGGAAGCGGATCAAGTTACGCGAGGCGCGCTTGCTCTGGTCGAGCAGCCCTTCGAGCAGTTGGTGCGGCATCGAGGCCACCCGCACGTCGCTGAAGGCTTCGAGGCTCGCGGTGCGCGGCTGCCCGTCGATGACCGCCACCAGCCCCAAGATCTCGGGGGCCTGCACCAGGGTGACCAGCTTGCCGTCCCGGGTGACCGCCACCTCGCCGTCGAGCAGGATGAAGACGTAGGCCGCGTCCATGCGCTGGTCGGTGATGCGCCGGCCGGCCTTGACCTCGTGGATGCGCATGCCACGGCGCAGGAGCTCCACCGCGGCGGGCTCGATGCCTTCGAAGACCTCCATCTGCAGCAGCCGCTCGATGGCCGCCGCGCGATCGCCTGCCATGTCGTCTGCTCCACCCGCCGCTCACGCGGCGTACGAACCGGAGCGGATAGCACGGCGCTCCCCCCATGCGCAATCCGGCGCGTGCCGCAGTGTCGCGTGACGCTGCGCTGCGCGAGGGGCCAGGCGCGAGGGACGAGGCGTGAGGGCGCGCGGCCGATCTCAGCCGTCCGGCGGGTCCGGCCCGGCGCCCCGGGTGATGGCCCCCCGAAGGCGGGTCGCCGCCGCCCGCAGATCGGCGGTCAGGTCGGCCGGCTCGAGCACCCGGAACTCCAGGTCGAGGCCGATGAGCAGGCCCACGAGGGCCGCTCGACTCTGCGCGCCGACGGTCAATACGCAGCGGCTCTCGTCCAGCTCTTCGAGCACACCCGCCCAGCCCGGCAGGCCCTGACTGTGCGCCGCCGCCGAGCCGGACAGCTCGACCCGCGCCCGGTGCGGCTGCGGCGCCCGCGACAGCCCCCGCTGCACATAGGCCGCGACGTCGCCGGGGAAGTCCCGCGCGGCGAAGCCCTCGCCGACGGTCGGCGCGTCCATGCGGTCGACCCGGAAGATGCGCCAGTCGACCCGGTCGAGATCCCAGGCGACCAGGTACCAGCGATAGCCGGCGTGCACCAGCCGCTGCGGCTCGACCCGCCGCGCGCTGCGCCGCCCGCGCCCGTCGCGATAGCCGAAGCCCAGACCCCGCCGATCGCGGCACGCGCTCGCCAGCGCCGTCAGCCGACCCGGCTCGACGATCGGCTCCTGCAGATCGAGCGGCACGATCATCGACTCGAGCGCGTCGAGCCGGGCCTTCAGCCGCCGGGGCATGATCTGCTCCAGCTTGGCGCGCACCGCGCTCGCTGTCTGCTCGATGCGCGCCAGGCCGCCCGCGGCGATGCGCAGGGCGACCATCACCGCGACCGCCTCGTCGTCGTCGAGCAGCAACGGCGGCAGCCGGGTGCCGGCGCCGAAGCGATAGCCGCCGCCCGGCCCCGACGAGGCGTGCACCGCGTAGCCCAGGCTGCGCAGCCGATCGATGTCGCGGCGCACCGTGCGCCGGTCGACCTCGAGCCGCTCGCTCAGCGCGGCCCCCGACCACGGGCGCCCCGACTGCAGGAGGGCGAGCAGGCGCAGCAATCGGTTGGCGGTGCCGTTCATCGGGCCAGACTATTCGCTGATCCCGTCGGGAGCCAGCGCGCGCCGCGCAGAACCGGGGCGGCGCCGCAGCCCCACGTCGGCGCCGGCTCGGCCCTCACAGGTGACGCGTCTCCGCCGGCGGCCCCCACCAGTTGTCGTGCAAGCCGTCGAGGTAGGTCACCGGCGCCGCGATCAGATCCGCCACCGGCAGGTCGTCGAGGCTCGCGAGGTTGATCGCCACCATCTCGTCACCTTCGCTCCACTCCCAGCCGCTCGTATCGAGAACGGCGAAGGTCTGTACGCTGCACGCCGTGCAGAAGCCGCCCCGTTCGCCCAGGCTCAGGTGCTCGGTGCCCTGCGCGCCGCCGAACGCGTCGGGGCGCACCAGCGTGCCCCAGCGGCGGGTCTTCCAGCACCAGGTGCAGTTGCACTTGGTGGTGCCCGCGGACAGATCGAGGTCGACGGTGAAGCTCACCTTCTTGCAGTGGCAGGTGCCGTGATAGCGCGTCGTCTCGTGGGCCATGTCGTGCTCCTCGGTTCCGGGCGCCGCCGCCGTGGCGCGCCTCGACGGCGAGCATCGCCCCGAGTCGCGGACAGCTGCGGTCCTCGATCGTCGCCCCCGCCCGGCGACCCCGCGACCCTCGCTGCGGGCGGCCGCTGGCGTTTCGCGCGGTTGTGGGGCACGGTACGGCCCCGAAGGACCCGCCGGAGGAAGGTCGATTGCACGGCGAACTGACGCCCGAAGCCAACCTCGCCGCCTGCGAACAGCGCATGCGGCGCGCCCGGGTCCCCGACGCGGTGATCCACCACTTCGCCCGCCAGTACGAGGCGTGGCGCCTCGGCGTCACCGGCCGGGTGCCGCTCGACGAGGTCGACCACACCGCCGCCGGCGATCTGATCGATCTCGACGGCCTGCCGCTGCCCGCCCACGCCCATCGGCAGGCGCTGCTGCGGCGGCTGGTGGTCATCAAGCTCAACGGCGGCCTGGGCACCACGATGCACCTCGACCGGGCCAAGAGCCTGATCGAAGTGCGCGAGGGGCGCAGCTTCCTCGACCTGATGGCCCGCCAGATCGAGCACCTGCGGGCCCGCACCGGCGCCCGGCTGCCGCTGCTGCTGATGAACAGCTTCCGCACCCGCGACGAGAGCCGGGCGGCGCTGGCCGGCTTCGAGAACCCCGACGGCCTGCCGCTCGACTTCCTGCAGCATCGGGTGCCGCGCATCGAGGCCCGCACCGGCCGCCCCTTCGGCCGCGCCGACGACGAGGCCGCCTGGGCGCCGCCGGGGCACGGCGACGTCTACCTCGCCCTGCACACCAGCGGCCTGCTCGACCGGCTGCTCGGCTCGGGCTACCGCTGGGCCTTTGTCAGCAACGGCGACAACCTCGGGGCCACCGTCGAGCCCCGGCTGTGCGGCGACTTCGTCGAGCGCGGCCGGGCGATGGCGATGGAGGTCACCGACAAGACCGCCATGGACCGCAAGGGCGGCACCCTGGTGCGCCGCGGCGGGCGGCTCTTCCTGCTCGAGCGCTCGATGGTCGACCCGCGCGACATGTCGACGTTCACCGATCTCGAGCGCTTCCCCGTCTTCAATACCAACAGCCTGTGGATCGACCTGATGGCGGTGCGGGTGGCGCTGCACGGCGGGCTCTTGGAGCTGCCGCTGATCATCAACCGCAAGCGGGTCGAAGAGACGCCGGTCCTGCAGTTCGAGACCGCCATGGGCGCCGCCATCGGCTGCTTCCGATCGACGGTGGGTTACCGGGTGCCGCGGCAGCGCTTCGCGCCGGTCAAGACCACCGAAGACCTGCTCGTCGTGCGCTCCGACGCCTACCGCATCGACAACGCCGGCGCGGTGCGCCCCGACCTCGAGCGCGCGCTCTCGGGCCCGCCGACGGTGAACCTCGACCCGATCTACCGCCCCATCGAGGCCTTCGAGACCCGGGTGCCGCACGCCCTCGGCCTGCGCGGCTGCCGCGCGCTGACCGTCGAGGGCGACGTCACCTTCGGCCGCGACGTACAGATCGGCGGCCGGGTGACCCTGCGCGCCGAGAAGGCGCGGGTCAAAGACGGCGCGCGCTTCGCCGACGGCGCGTGGCGCTTCGACGGCAAGCGCTGGGTGGCCGACGTGCTCGGCTGAGCGGCCGCCGCTGGGCGCTCAGCCCGAAGCGGTGACGACGAACATCGCGCTCGGCCGCGGCCGCCGGGCGGTGATGCGCAGGTTCTGGTCGTCGGCGCCGGCGATCACCTGGAAGACATCGTTGCCCTCGTCGATGAGCAGCGCTGCCTCGACCTTCCAGTTGTCGGCGAGCTCGCGGGCCAGCCCTTTGATGGACCACCCCGCCCGGTCATTGGAGTAGGGCCCGCTCCACGCGATGGACAGCAGCGTGCCCGCCTTGGTGATGGCCAGCATCGTGCAGGGGTAGAAGTTGGGCTTGAAGTAGATCTCCAGGACCGGCCCGTCGGGCTCTTCGAGCCAGCGGTACTGGCCCGGCGCCAGCGAGTCGAGCGGGCGGTCGTGGAGCCGATAGTGACGATAGGCGTCGGGCCCGGTGTCGTACAGCGCCGCGTCGATCAGCGCCCGGGTGGCGCCGGTGACGCCGAGCGGCAGCTTGACCGGGCCGAGCAGCGCGAGGCGCCGCAGGTTCGGATCGGCGACCAGCGCCGCCTCGCCGAGCCAGACGTTCGCCGTCTGCTGGCGCGAGAAGAGCGTGCGCGGCCGGCTGTCGGTGAACCGCCGCCCGCGCGCGTTGCCCGCATCCGGGTTGAGGTTGGGCAGCAGCAGGATGTGCCGCAGGTCGGTGAACTGGTCTACGATCGCGTCGAGGGCCTGCGCCTCACCCGGCCTGGCCGTGCTCGGCTTGACGACGCGCTGCCCGTATACGGCGAACTCGATCCGGTGGGCCACCGGCTCGAGGCGCCCACCGTCGAGCACGAGCCGCACCGCGCGTTTGTCGTCGGCCGCTACGGTATGGTCGAAGCGCAGCTCGCGGATCTCCACGCGCCGTCGCTCGGTCCCGTCCCCCGGGCGGCGCTTGAGGTCGCAGAAGTCGAGCCAGTCGTCCGTCTGGCGCCAGCGTACCAGGCAGGTATACGTCCGCTGGGCGACCGGCTCGCCCTCCGGGCGAATCAGAAAGGGCGCGTCGTCCGCATCACGCCAGTAGGCGCAGTGCCAGTCGTTCATCGTGAGGTCGCCGCAGCCGAACCGGGCCTGTTGCTCGCCCTCGCCGATCGGCGCGGCGTGCACACCGCAGCTGGCGCCATCGATGAGGATGGCCAGCCACTTCGCGAGCTTCGCCCACGCCTTCTGCTCGTCGTGCGCCGTTCTCGGCGGCAGCGGGCGCCGCCGCTCGACCCGCGGCTCACCGTCGTCGGCCAACAGGCCGGGGGCGTCGTCCTCGAGCGGCGCGCGCCAGCCGCTCCACGGCTCGTCGGTGACGTCGCCCAGCGCGCGTCCGAGAGCGTGCAACGCGCTGTCGGTGCGGTCCGAGTCCTCGAAGTGCACCCGGTCGCCGCTGCGACGGATCGGCAGCGCGACGATCGCGGCGAGCACTGCTGGCAGCTTCGCGGTGAGTCGACCGCTGGCGAACTCGGCGTCGACCGCGCCGAGCCCCCGGGCCAGATCGTCGGACATGCCGCCGAGCACGAACGCCAGATCGGCCACCCGCAGCACCGCCTCGGCGAGGAACCGCCGCCGGGAGTCCGGCGACTCGAAGAGGGCGCCCATCCGCTGCTCGTCGGCGTCGGTCGTCGTTCGGCCGACGCCGCCGAGCCGGAACATGCTCGGCGCGCCCTGCCCGGTCCGCCGGATCTTGCCGCCCGAGATGCGCGCCGGGCTGACGCTCAGCGCGATCTGATACCTCGGCGGCGCACCGCCGTCACCGTTGACGTCGAACTCGACGACCCGATAGCGCATCGTCTGCTGTCCGAGGCGCTTGGTGAGGTCTTCATGTACGTTCATTCCCGGCCTCCTCCGACCTCACGGACCACCCGAAAACCGAGCCAGACGGCGGCCCGATCCGGGTCGCGGGCGCAGGGCGCAGCCTCCGATCGGCTGCAGATCGCGCCGGCGCCGCGCGCACCCCGCGAGTCGACCCACTCGAAGTGCTCGCCATCCGGCCACCGGAGACCCCACCGGTGCGGCTGCTCGTCGCCGGCCGCGAACCGCAGCCACTCGCTGCGCGTCGGCAGCCGATATCCCACCTCGTGGGCCCCCTCTGGGGCCGGGGCGCCATAGACCGGGCGCAGCCCGTCCCGCGCGCTCAGGCGGTCGCAGATCGCCTGCGCCTGCTTCAGGGTCCGCCCGGTCAGCGGGCGCTCGTCCGGGTGGTCGTCTCGCTCGTGCCCTGCAGCCGGCCGGCCCAGGTCGGCGTGGCCGATCGGACGCTCGCCGACCCACAAGGGCGCGGGCGAGGCCGGCACATAGCGCAGGACGAGGCCGGACTCGAGTAGCTCGTGCCGGTCGCCGGGCCGCTTGAAGCGGCCGGCCTCGTCCGTGGCGCTGGCTTCGAGCGCTTCGGCGAGCACCGTGGCAGGGGGGCGCGACGCCGCCTCGTCGCTCAACGCCAGCTCCAACTGCTCGGCGAGCACCGCGAAGGCCGGCTGCCGACCCAGTTCGCGGGCGCGCTCGGGCAACGCCTTCGCATCGGCCCGCTCGGTCTTCTCACCGTCCAGAGCGGACACCGCCACGGCGGCGAATCGATAGACGTCGACGGCGCTGTCGGCCTCGGCGAAGAGTCGCTCCTCGGGCGCGCTGAAGGGCGACTGCGGCCGGCTCAGGGTGAACGTGCGATCGCCGTCGAGGGTCGGGTCGAAAACGAGGTCGAAGTCGGCGAGGCACGCCACCGGACCCTCGGCGGACCCGCGCAGCAGGATGTTGCCCGGCCGGATGTCACGGTGCACGACCTTCATGCCGTGCAGGATCGCCAGGGCGCGGGCGATGCTGGCGAGCACCCGCAAGATCATCTTGGGATCCCGCGGAGTCTCCAGCCAGCGGCCCAGATCGCCCGCGTCGAAGAACGGCATGACGAAGCCGACCCAGCCCGGCGCGTCGACCACCTCGTCGACGACGGGCACGACACCCGACACGTCCCCGTGCTTGCGCATGCTGCGGGCGCCCTTGAGAAAGCGCTCGCGGTTTCGCCGATCGGTGAGAAGCTGCTCGCGCAGGATCTTGACCGCGTAGACGCCGCCGTCATCGCCGAGCCGATGCGCCCGCCAGACGACCGCGAACGCGCCCTCGCCGATCTGCTCCAGCAGTCGATAGGTATGCTCACCGAAGCGCAGCAGCGACCCTTCGCGGGGCCGCTCGCGGGTATCCAGCCAGGCCTGACCGCGATCGATCTCGGCGTCGAGTCGGGCCTGCTCGGCGCGTGTGGCCGCGCGCCGGGCGTGACGCAGCGCCGCGAGCCGGGCCTGCCCGTGGGCTTTGAGGGTGCGCGCGTACAGGGCGAGCAGTTTCTCGGCGACCGCGGTCAGCTCCCATGCGTCCGCGGTGATGCCGACGACCTCGCCGAAGCCGAACGGCGTCAGATCGGCCATCGCGCCGCCCAGATAGATCGGGATGAGCGACGGCTCGCCGTTTCGCCGGCCGAGCGCCGCTTGCGCGAGATCGTTGATGCGGGTCGCGTCCCCGGTCCGCTTGAGCCACTGCTCGGAGATGATCAGGACCGTCAGGACCGCGTTGGCCTCCACCTCGAGAATGCGGTCGACGTAGTCCCCGGGCAGCAAGGCCTCGCCGCTCGTCTCGACCGGCGCGTGGCACGCCCGGACCGACGCCGGAGCCGGCTCCTGCGCCGCCGAAAGCTGCGCCTTCAGCCGGCACGCATAGTCGACGTCGCCCTCGAGGTGGGCGATCAGGATGCCTTGGGTCAGCTCGGTATCCTGCTCGCCCGCCGGCTCGACCCAGGATTGGAGAGTGTCCGCCATCGCTGCCTCCCGCGCTCTGCGCCAGCTACTCTAGACAATGAGCAGGGGCCCCGAGATATCGTGGGCGTTACAGCGGGCGTTCGGAGCCTGTCGGGCAGCATGGACCGCTCGGGGCGGCCAGGGCACGGCGATCGAGGTGCTCAGCGATCGGGCGGGCCGTCGATGCGGTCGCGGATCTCGCCGCGCACGAGGTTCAGCACGCCGTCCGACGCCAGGAAGTCATGGGGGAAGCCCATCTCGACGCGGCTGAGGTCGTCCAGCCGGGTGAGGTGCTCGTCGGCCAGCTCGACCTTCACCGCGCCCATGCTGTCTTGCAGCTGCGACACCTTGCGCGCCCCGACGATCGGGATGAAGCCATAGCCCCGGCTCTGCACCCACGCTGTCGCCACCTGAGCCGACGAGCAGCCCAGCGCGTCGGCGATGTCGTCCACCGCCCGGGCGATGGCCAGGCTCTGCTCGCTGGTGCGCCCGCGGGCCTCGTTGGTCGCCGAGCGCTTCGAGTCGAGCTCACCGCCGCGGGTGTACTTGCCGGTCAGCACCCCGCCCGCCAGCGGCGCCCAGGCGACGGTGGTCAGGCCGAAGTGCGCCGCCATCGGCAGCAGGTCTCGCTCCGGCGTGCGCTGCAGCAGGCTGTACTCGATCTGCAGGCCGACGAATTGCGACCAGCCGCGCAGCTCGGCCAGCGTATTGCTGGCGCTGACGACCCACGCCGGAGTGTCCGAGATGCCGATGTAGAGCACCTTGCCCGCCCGGATGAGATCGTCGAGGGCGCGCATGGTCTCTTCGTACGGCGTGTAGCGATCCCAGGCGTGCACCCACAGCAGGTCGATGTAGTCGGTGCCCAGCCGGCGCAGGCTGTCCTCCACCGCGCGCACCATGTTCTTGCGTTGATTGCCGGCGGTATTGGGGTCGCTGTGGTCCATCGCCAGGGTGTACTTCGTCGCCACCACCATCCGGTCGCGGCGCCCCGGCAGCCAGCGGCCGATGTACTCTTCGGTCTGGCCGTTGTGATACTTGTTCGCCGTATCGAGGAAGGTGCCGCCGGCCTCGGCGAAGGCGTCGAGGATGCGGTGGCTCGTCGCCTCGTCGGCGCCGAAGCCCCAGTCCTGGCCCATGCTCATGGTGCCCAGGCAGATCTCCGAGACCCGCAGACCCGAGCGGCCCAGCAGTCGATAGCGCAGCATGTATGCTCCTGAAGGATGAATCGCGCGCGGCTCGGGGGCGAGCCGCGTCGTCGGAGCGATGCGCGGGGCAGGGCAGGGGTTCCGGGTGCCGTGCGCCGAGGGGTTCGGGCGACGGCGCCGACGGCCCGGCGCCTCAGCGGTCGTGGCGCCAGGGACCGAAGGCTTCGTTGTGGACCTGGATGATCTGCCCGGCAAACATCGGGCGGCGAATGTCTGCCCGCCGCGGGAAGCGCACCGGATCGGCCAGGACCGCCCGATAGCGCGCCTCGCCCTGGGTGACGACCCAGTTGGCGATGAGCTCGAGCGTCTCGACCGGCTCCTCTTGCAGGTCGGGGGGCAGCCCGGCGAAGCAGGTCTTCACCAGCGCCTCCATCAGCCCGACGTACTGCGCGTAGAGCCGGTGCAGGCCCGGCGCGTCGAGGTCGGCGAGGCCGGCGCGAAAGTCCACCGCGCGGCCGCCGCCGGCCTCGATGCGGCGCCAGAACTCGGCGGGTACGGTCTCGATGGTCCAGCGGGGCAGCGGCAGCATGACGGCTCCATATGGGGCAGGCGCGGTTGTCGAACAGGCGTGGCGCGGGCTTCACAGATCGAGCCGCCACCTCGGGGCCGGGCGGCGTCGTGTGCCTGCCCCCGAGGAGGTCGACGACGTCCATGGGACGTACCCTACTCGATCTGCGTCGAGGACGGTGACGTCTGCGCGCCGGACCGGTGTCCGTGCCCGGCCTGGCACCTGGGAGGCGGCGCGGGGATCTGTGTCCCTGGAGGGAGTCGAACCCTCGTCTACACGTTGAAAGCGTGTCATCCTGACCGTTGGACGACAGGGACGAGAAGGATGGCTCCCCCGGCAGGATTCGAACCTGCATCGTCGCGTTCAAAGCGCGCCATCCTGCCATTGGACGACGAGGGAATAACGATGGCACCGGGCGCCGACGTGACACCCGATGCCATCAGGCGCTCGGAGGTGGACTCGAACCACCCACGCCCACATCTTCAATGTGGCGCTCTGACCACTGAGCTACCCGAGCAGAGCCGGCCTTCGACCGGCGGATATCTGGCACCCGGAGGTGGACTCGAACCACCGGCCTCCTGATTCGGAATCAGGTGCTCTCTCCAACTGAGCCATCCGGGCACGGACCGGCCGCCCGGGCGGGGACCGCGCGCTTCGAAGATCGGTGGGGGCGATGGTGCCCGGGGGTGGACTCGAACCACCGGCCTCCTGATTCGCAATCAGGTGCTCTCTCCACTGAGCTACCCCGGCTGATGCCCCCAATCTCGATCCTCGACGTCTGCGGTCCCCGGCGGGGTCGGCTTCATGTATCTGGCGTCCCTGGCGGGATTCGAACCCGCGTCTTCACGCTGAGAACGTGCGATCCTGGGCCTGGTTGGCAGATCCCCGGGAAAGTTCACCTGCTGCGCCGAGCGAGAGGCCGCGTCCAGCGGCGTTGCTCCTTCTCGACTTGCCTCCAGGAGGCTTGGCGCTGAGCGCCGCACCACGGGCTGCGCCCCGTCGGGTCGCGGGCTGGGCCCCCTTCGGCGTCGCGCCTTGCTGGCCACGGCCTCTCGCTCGGCTCGCGACGGTGACTTTCCCCGGTCTCTGCCAGACGACAGGGACATCAGGCGGTCCATATCGGAATCGAACCGATCCGCAACCGATAGACAGTCGGTCAGCACACCTTGCGCTCGATGGACCACGATTGTGTCATGTCATCTGCGACGCGCGCCGATGGCATGTATGATATATGCCTGTCCCATCACGATGCCCGTCGAAGACAGGCCCGAGCGGGGCGAGGCGACCTGGAAAGGAGCGGCCAGACGCACGAACGCCCGTCGCTCCACTGGGGAGGGACGGGCGCCCGCACAACCGTAAAGTCTAACGGTTACGAGGGCTTCCGCCCCTCGATATCACGCTCGAAGCGCTCTTGTTCCCGACGGAACAGGGCGATATCGAGACGCTGGCTATCGAAAAAGCGGAACATCGGGGGCCTCACGGGTCAGGCGCTGAAGAGTATGCGCTGTTGATGGGTCAATGGATAGCGATTGATGAGATGTGTGTCAATGCTGTGTGCCATCTTTTTTTTGAATTATCGCTCGGGCTCTCGAGAATCTGCTCTGATCCCCGATGCTTCCGAGGACGCTGCTTCGCTGGCGGCGGCGGCGTAGCGCCGCTGATCGGCCTCGAGCTCCTCATCCCACGCGATCAGCGACGCCTCGTCCGCCGGCTGCCGGTCGGCCTCGTAGTCCCGCAGTCGTACGGCGTGCGCTGCGGGATCGCGCGCGGAGTGCAGCGCGGCTTCGATGAAGACGTCCGGCGGGCGATAGCCGTGCGCCTCGACATAGTGCAGCAGCAGGTTCGGGGCGGCGAAGAGCGCGCCGCGCGGGTGGAAGGCGCGGATCTCCGCCGAGCCCAGCAGCTGTCTGACGCCGCGCTCGTCGGTGAAGCCGGGCCGCGCGTCGGTCGCGCAGAGGTTGCAGACGTGGAACCCGAGGGCCCGGACGACGGGCATGGCGGTCAGCACCCGCAGCGCGGCCAGGAAGTCGTCCGTCACCGGCCCGACGGCGAAGTCGTGCCGGGCGTCCAACCAGCCACAGTTGCGCGCTGGCTGGCGAAAGCCCCAGAAGTACCGGTAGGGCGTGAGGTCGGGAAAGTACATCGGTGGCTCCCTTCGTGGCGTATCGTCGGCGCGGGCGCGCTACCCGTTGCGCGTCAGGCGACGCCGAATCCGCGCGCGCACTCCGAAGATGCGCTTCGACCACATCGCGAGGTAGTCCGGGTGCCCGATCATGCACGATGGGCCTTGGTCGGCGCCTTCGATGACCAGCGCCGCCGGCACGGCGACGCAGGCGCCCTGCACCGCCCGCTCGGCGACGGCCTCGACTGTCGGGCACCAGTAGACGGACCGGTTGCAGGTCGAGCAGTCGCGGCGACCGGGCTCGCCGGTGGGGTCGAGCTCGGACCACTTGCGGTCACACTCGACGCGGAACCTGACCCGCGGCGGCTGTTGGGCCGCGCGCCCGCAATTCAGCATGCGCTCGTGGGTGACGACCGCCCACCAGGCCGGATCGAGCGTGGCGATCGCGTCGCGCAGCGCCTCGGAGCGGGGTCCACTCGGCCCCGCGCGCCACGCCAACTCCCGCTGCAGAACATCGGCCCGGGGGTCGGCGCGCTCGGTCAGCCACTGCAGGTAGGGCCCGATGCCGACGTTGGGCAGGTTGGCCAGGTGGTTGCGCTCGTCGTCGCTGAAGCGCGCGGGCCGGGTGAAGATCAACTCGCCGAGTTCGGGCGGATACCACATGTACGCGCGTCCCTGGCCCCACATCGGGTCAAAACGTTCGTTGAAGCAGCCCAGAAAGGCTCTGCAGCGGACCGAGCCGGCAACGGGATGCGCCGGCCGGCCCCTCAGCTCACCTGCTTCCAGCCGCGCTTGACCTTGGCCGCCAGGATCTCCTCGGCGATCTGCTCGGCCAGATCGAAGGTCGGCGCGAGGCGCACGGTGCGCTGCAGGGGCTCTTTGCGGCCGGGGCTGTAGTCGGTGTAGTGCACCACGAACGCCGGGTAGTCGCCGTCGACGTCGTGCTTGTTGGTGCGCCACTGCACCAGCTTGCGCACCGCGGTGCCCTTCTTGCTGTCTTTGGTATAGACCTCGCGCCGCAGGATCTCGCTCGGCGGCAGGTCGACCTCTTCGGCGTGCTTGTCGAGGTCGTCGACGGCCACCCGCTCGGTGAGCTGGCTGATGCGCACGTCGACGGCGTCGTAGGTCTTGTCGGTGCGGTGCCGCTGGAAGACCGGGTGCAGGATGCTCACCCCGGGCATCGGTCGGGCGGCGTGGTAGCTGCCGTCGCGGTACTCGAAGACCATGCGCTTGATCGGGTCGCCGTCGCCCTCTTCGCCGAGGATGTCGGTGACCTTGATCTCGATGACCACCTCGGGCTTCACGAAGCGGTACAGCGCGCCGTCGTGGCTGGCGTGGCGGAAGTCGGCGGTGGTGGCGTGGGGCGAGATGGCCTCGAACAGCTTCTCGCGCATCTCGCCGCTCATGTTGCCGCACGAGCCGATGAGCTGCAGCTGGCCGTCCTCACGCATCATCGCCAGGGCCATCGAGCGGATGCGCCCCGGCTCTTCGACGCGCTCGGTGTAGCCGACGACCACCGCGTCGAGGGTGTAGATCGGCTTGAGCTTGTAGATGCGCCCGTCGGGCCGGCGCAGCACCAGGCCCTCGGCCTTGTCGCTGGCGACGAGCTCGTCGTACATCGCGCGGATCGCGACGTTGCCTTCGATCTGCTCGGTCTTGATCGCCTGCGCCCGCTTGCCGCCGGCGAAGAGCCGCCGCAGGGTCTCGAGGCGCTCGCCGTAGTCGCCGCCCGGCTCGGGCGTGGTCGCGTCACCGCCGTCGAGGATGTCGAAGGCCATGAAGCCGACCCGGGCCACCTGCGCCGCATGCTCGCCGCCGAGCGCGCTGGCCAGGTCGTCGTGCCGCGGTCGGCCGCCCTTGCGGATGGCGAACAGCTCGCCGGCGATGAGGGTCAGGCCCTTCGCCCGCGCGCCCGCCGTCTTACGGATCTCGTCGAGCGCGGGGAGCTCGCCGTAGTAGGTGCGTCCCTTGGGGTTGGCGAAGAAGACCTCGTCGCCGTCGATGATCAGGTACCACAGCTCCCCGTCGATCTTGGGCTGGGCCCAGATCGGGCCGTAGGGGCTCTTGGTCTCGATCTCTTCGCTGTTCATGGCGCGGTAGCGCTTGGCTACGGCGCGCTTGAAGCCGCGCAGCCGCGCGGAGAGGTCGGGGTCGACGACGCAGCCGGGGCCGGTCTGGAAGCCTTTGCCCAGCGGCCGGGCCTTGCTCTGATCGATGGACTTCACTGGCCCGCCTCCGCCGGCTCGGGGTTCTTGAGCTCCATGTTCGAGAGGTGCAGCAACAGCTTGTACTTCTCGCCGTCGACCCGCCCTTCGAGGAACCCGCGATAGGGGGTGCCGTTGGTCTGGAAGACCAGCGGCTTGCGGCCGCGGTCGCCGGCGCCGAGCATCATCAGCACGTTCTCTTCGGCGAGTTCCTTGGCCATCGCGTAGCAGTAGTCGTAGGTGACGCCGTCGACGTGGCGCACCTGCACGGTGCGCCCGAAGACGAAGCGGCGGGCGGCGGCGGCCTTGGGCAGCTTGCGGCCCGTCCAGCGCACGGCCTTGTCTTCGTCGTTGACGTTGGCCTCGATGTCCACCGGCAGGCGGCGTTCTTTTTCTTCGCCGTCGGGGCCCATGATGACCTCCATCACCCGCGGCGCGGCGTAGAGCACGTCACCGGTCGACGAGAGGTAGATCCGGTCGGTATCGGCGACCCGGCGGCCGACCTGCTCGAGGTCGATCTCGGGGTCGCCGTCGACCAGCGCCTGGGCGTAGTCCTCGCCGTGGGCGGCGACGAGCCGCTCGTGCAGGCCGTTCTCGGTGGCGGCGAGGTAGCGCTCGAAGCGCACGTCGCGGTCGGGCAGGCCGGGCCGCGATCCGGTGGGCGGCCGCAGGCCTTCCATGCTCACGGTGGCGTCGCGGCCACCGGCGTTCGTCATGTGGATCTTCCGCATCAAAACATCTCGAAGTCGAGGTCGTCGTCCATGTCGTCGTCGGCGTCGTCGAGCGCTTCGACGGCGGGCTTCGCCAGCTCGCACCAGTCGCTCTCGATCGGCTTGCCGACCAGCGCGAAGAAGCCGTTGTCGTTGCCCACGAGGAAGGCCTGCTGCGGGTTGTAGCCGGCGCGATAGTTGAACGTGAAGCGGAAGATCGAGCCCTTGGCCAGATCGCTCTTCAGCGCGTCGTCCAGCTCGGTGGGCTCGAGGCCGTAGACCGCGGTCACCTGGGTATCGAGCAGCACCTCGGGCCCGGCGTCTTCGAGGGGCTGGGCCACCCCGAGGGTCGAGTCGTGCTTGTCGGCGGGGCTGCCGTCGGGCTGCAGGTTGACCAGATCGGCGTGGGGGATCCAGACGCCGTCGTCGTCGAAGTAGGCCTGGGCGGTCATGCCCTGGCGGATGACGAGGCTGCCGTCGGACGTCAGCTCGGCGCGCTCGCACTGCGCGTCCTGGGGGTCGAGCGGGATGCGGCGGCGCACCCCGTAGAGCTTGGAGCGGTCGATCTTGCCGAGCCCGAAGCGCGACTGTCGGCCGTCCCGTTCGAGAATGATCTCGCGGGCCATGGGTTCTCCTGGTGGGCAGGTATATGAGTTCGGGGGCGCCGGGTCAGCCGTGGGCGTCGATGATGCCCTTGGCGGTCGCGGCGTCGATGCCCAGCGCGGCGGCGATGATGCCGAGCGCCGAGCTCTCGTCGGCGGCGAGCTGGATGTCGGCGTGGGCCATGGTGGCGCACATCTCGAAGACGATGCGCCGGGCGTCGCCGGCGGGCAGCGCGTCGGCGGCGGCCTTGGCGATGCCGGCGAGGTCGGCGTCGGGGCCGGTCATACGGGCCTTGCCCTCGGCGAGGCGGGCGTTGGCGATGTCGCGCTTGTCGGCGATGGCCGGCAGCTTGTCGAGCGCCTCGTCGAGCTCCATCGTCTCCATCACGCTGACCTTGCCGTCGGCATACACCACCAGCAAGAGCAGGTCGACGACCGCCTCGATCTGGGCGCTGTCGAGGTCGGCGAGGGCCTTGTCGGTGCCGTACTGGTCGGCGAAATCGTTCCACGCGCGCATGGGCTCTCCTGGGTCCGGGGGACGGGTCGGGTGATGCTCGGCGCTACGATACCCCCCCACGGCCGCGAACGGAACACGCAGCCGCCCCAGCCATCGCCGGCCACCACTGGCGTCGACGGGCCGGAGTCTGTAACGATGCGATCTCACTGGATCCCCGCTGAGCGGTTCGGGGGTGGTGTGGTCGACGAATCGATGGACGAGGTGATGGATTGGATCGTCAGCGGCGTGAGCGCCGCCGATGGGGCCAGTGCACCCGCGCCGCCCGAGTCGCCCGGCACCCCGCGCTCGGTCTGCGGGCTCGAGGTCGGCACGGCGTTCGAGGTGGTCCGGGCCCACGAGTCGCTGCGCGGGCGCTGGCGGGTGGTCAAGATCGACCGCGGCCCGCGGGGCACGCCGCGGGCCTGGGCCCGGCGGCCGTCGTCGACCGACTATCTGCCGCTGACCGAGCCCCAGATCCGCGACGCGCTCGAGCACGGCTGGCTGCTGGTGCTCGAAGGCGAGCGCCGCACCGGCGGCGATCGACGGGTCACCGCCGCGAGCACCCGCTACGCGGGCCCCGAGCGCCGCCGCCGCGACCGCCGCGATGCGCAGGACGACAGCGAGAGCTGAGCCGAGCCACACGCCGCCCGCGGGCTGCGGGGCACAGCCGAGCCGTGCGCTCGGCGAGCGCCTTGACACCGGCCGGCGGTCGACGAAGACTGCCCGCCCACCCGAGACGAGGGAGCCCGGCATGACCCGCCGCTATCTCTCCGGGGTGCAGCCTTCGGGGCTGTTGCACCTCGGCAACTACTTCGGCGCGATCCGCTCGCATATCGCGAATCAGGACAACGCGTTCTACTTCATCGCCAATTATCACGCGCTGACGACCCTGCGGGACGCCGCCGCGATGCGGCAGAACGTCTTCGACGTGGCCCGGACCTACCTGGCCCTGGGGCTCGACCCCGAGCGCGCGGTGATCTGGCGCCAGTCGGACGTGCCCGAGGTGCAGGAGCTCGCCTGGCTGCTGGCGACGGTGACCGGCATGGGGCTGCTCGAGCGGGCCCACAGCTACAAGGACAAGGTCGACAACGGCATCGTGCCGTCGGTCGGGCTCTTCTACTACCCGGTGCTGATGGCGGCCGACATCCTGGCCTTCGACAGCGACGTGGTGCCGGTGGGCAAGGATCAGGTGCAGCACCTGGAGATGACCCGCGACATGGCGCAGTCGTTCAACGCCCGCTATGGCGAGGTCTTCCGCATGCCGAAGACCGAACTGGGCGTGCCCGAGCCGGTGCCCGGCGTCGACGGGCGCAAGATGTCGAAGAGCTACGACAACCACATCCCGCTCTTCCCGCGCAGCAAGAAGGCGCTCAAGAAGCACGTGATGTCGATCAAGACCGACTCGACGCCGCTCGACGAGCCGTGTGATCCCGAGGGGTCGGCGCTGCTGGCGCTGTATCGGCTCTTCGCCGACGAGGCGCAGGTCGATGCGCTCAAGCAGAAGCTGCTGGGCAAGGGCTTCGGCTACGGGCACGCCAAGCTCGAGCTGCTCGCGCTGATCGAGGCGCACTTCTCCGATGCCTGGACGCGCTACGCCGAGCTGGGCGCGCACCCCGAGCGGGTTGAGGCGGTGCTGCGCGCAGGTGCCGCGAAGGCGCGGCCCGTCGCGCGGGCGGTCTTGAATCGGGCGCGGGCGGCCTGCGGCCTCGACTGAGGCGCGGCCGGGCGGGCGTCGACGGCCCGCCGCGTCGATTCAGCGGGCGCGGTAGGTGATGCGGCCGCGGGTGAAGTCGTAGGGCGAGACCTCGATGGTGACCTTGTCGCCGGGCAGGATGCGGATGAAGTACTTGCGCATCTTGCCGGAGACGGTGGCGAGCACCGGCTCGGGCAGCTCGGGCACCTTGACCCGGAACATGGCGTTGGGCAGCGGCTCGAGGACCTCTCCTTCGAAGGAGATCGCTTCTTCTTTGGGCAACTCGGTCTCTCCGATCTGGTGTTCTGGGCCGAAAACGGCCCCGTTCGCGCGTGCAGTTTAGCCGCGCGCGCGCATTTCGCAAGGGGGGCGTTCCTCTACCGCGCGTCCGGCCGGCCAAAAGGCGGCGGCGAGCGGCTCAGTAGAAGGCGTTGAGCCCGGTCAGCGCGCGGCCGATGGCCAGGGTGTGCACTTCGTGGGTCCCCTCGTAGGTGTAGACGCTCTCGAGGTTGGCCGCGTGACGCATGATCGGATATTCGGCCATGATGCCGTTGCCGCCGAGGATGCCCCGGGCGGTGCGCGCGATCGTGAGCGCGGCGCCCACGTTCTCCCGCTTGGCGAGGCTGACCTGGATCGGCGTGAGCCGGCCGGCGTCCTTGAGCGTGGCGAGGTGCTGGCTGAGCAGGTGCCCCTTGACGATGGTGGCGCCCATCTCGACGAGCTTCTGCTGGGTGAGCTGAAAGCCGGCGATGGGCTTGCCGAACTGCACCCGCTCGCGGCTGTAGTCCAGCGCGCTGTCGTAGCAGCACAGGGCCGCGCCGAGCGCGCCCCACGAGATGCCGTAGCGCGCCTGGGTCAGGCACGAGAGCGGGCCACGCAGCCCCTGCACCCCCGGCAGCACGTTGGCCTCGGGTACGAAGCAGCCTTCGAGCACGATCTCGCCGGTCCACGAGGCGCGCAGGCTCATCTTGTCGCGCATCTTGGGGGTGGAGAAGCCCTCGAACTCACGCTCGACGAGGAAGCCGCGGATGCTCTTGGCGTCGCCGCCTTCGACCTTGGCCCAGACGATCGCCACCCCCGCGATGGGCGCGTTGGTGATCCACATCTTGGCCCCGTCGAGCACCCAGCCGCCGTCGACACGGCGGGCGCGGGTGCGCATCGAGCCGGGGTCGCTGCCGCTGTCGGGCTCGGTCAGGCCGAAGCAACCGATGAGCTCGCCGGTGGCCATGCGCGGCAGGAACTTCTCTTTCTGCGCGTCGCTGCCGAACTTCCAGATGGGGTACATGCACAGCGCGCCCTGTACGCTCGCGAAGCTGCGCAGGCCGCTGTCGACGTACTCCAACTCGCGCATGATCAGCCCGTAGGCGGTCGCGTCGAGGCCGGCGCAGCCGTAGCCTTCGAGGTTGGCGCCGAGCACGCCGAGCTCGCCGATGGCCGGGATGAGGTCGTCGGGGAAGGTCTCGTCGAGGTAGCACTGCGCCACCCGCGGCTCGAAGACTTCGCGGCTGAACGCGCGCACCGAGTCGCGCACCATGCGCTGCTCTTCGGTCCACATCGACTCGACGGCGAAGAGGTCGAGCAAGGGGGTCGGGCTGGTCATCGAGCGGGGTCTCCGGGTTGTTTGCCCGACGGGTCGGCGTCGTCGGGCGCGGGGGTCTCGATCGTCTGCTCGGCCGGGCGCTCGGTGGACTGCTCGACCGAGCGCTCGGCGGACGCCTCGAGCAGCGCCGCGAGGGCCTCGCGCACCTCGGTGACGACCATCTCGGCCAGCACCGCGTACAGCAGGTCGCCCTCCATCGCCGAGGCGGCGGCCGGGTCGCCGGTGTACGCCTGCCCCATGCCGGCGGCGATGAAGCCGGGGGTGCCGTCGGCGATGGCTTTGCTCAGGCTGATGTCGAGCGGCGGCAGCGCGCGCGCGGTCTGCATGTCGACCATGTGCGGCACGCTGGCGAGCATCAACGAGCCCTCGTAGCGGCCGGCGTGGCACGCGCCACTCTTGAACTCGTCGCCGAGCCGTGCGCCCCAGCGGCGGCTGACGACCTTGGGGAAAGACGCGGCGTGGGCGCCGTGGCGCGCGCGGATGGCGTCGCGGGCGGTCGTCAGGGCGTCGATCTGACCCGGCTCGAGGTGGTGGTTGACCAGGCAGACGTGGTCGAAGCCGTCGGCGATGAAGCGGTCGGCGGCGGCGGTCAGCAGGCCGACGAGCACGGCGGCGGGGATCGAGATCGCGCCGGCGAAGCCCTCGGCGAAGTCGGTGACCCCATAGGGCAGGCTGGGGGCGATGACCGCGAAGACCCCCTCCGCGCGCAGCCAGAGGGCCGAGCGGCGGGCGTTCTCTTCGGCCAGCTTCACGTCGGTGCACAGCGGCAGGTGCGGCCCGTGGGGCTCGGTGCTGCCCACCGGCCACAGCACGGCGGCCGGCCGCCCGGCGCGGCGCGCGTCATCCAGGGCCGCCGACAGGGTGGCGGTCGTATATCGATCCAGCTCGAGCGGTCGGCTCATCGGCGGTCCCTCGGGGCGCTGCTGATCGTCCTCGACATCGATCAATCCCGCGGCAGGCGCTTCTTGTCTACCTTGCCGCGATCGTTGCGCGGCAATCGTTCGACGAAGACGACCTCCCGAGGATACTTGTAACGGGCCAGCCGGGTCTTCACCCAATCCTGCAGGGTCGCCGCGAAGCCCGCCGCCGCGGGCCCCCGGGTCTCGACGAAGGCCCGGGTCGACATCAGCCCGTCCCGCTGCACGCCGATGACCGCCGCCTCGACCACGTCCGGGTGCTCGGCGAGGCAGTGCTCGATCTCCAGCGGGCTGACCCACTGACCGCTGACCTTGAGCAGGTCGTCCGCCCGGCCGCGGAACCAGAAGTAGCCCTCTTCGTCGACCCGGAAGAGGTCGCCGGTGCGGCACCAGTGGCCGTGGAAGGTCTTCCAGCTCTTGTCGCGGTCGAGCCAGTAGCCCATCGCGACGCTGTCGCCGCGGATCCAGAGAACGCCGTCTTCGCCCGGGGCGACCGGCGCGGCGCCCGGCCCTTCGGCGTCGGCGGGCAGCACCCGCGCCTCGTAGCCGTCGACCACCCGGCCCAGCGAGCCCGGCTTGACGTCGCCGGGGCGGTTGGTGACGTAGATGTGGAACATCTCGGCGCTGCCGATGCCGTCGTAGACCGGCACCGGCCAGCGCTTCATCCAGCGCTCGAGCAGCGCCGGCGGCAGGGCCTCGCCGGCCGACAGGGTCCACTTCAGGCTCGACAGGTCGAGCGCATCCCCGGCGGCGTCGGCTTCGAGCAGCCGCGACATCAGCGTGGGCACGTTGGTCAGCGCGGTGGCCCGGTAGTGGTCGACCGCCCAGGCGATGCGCTCGGCGGTGGGCTTCTCGACGAAGAGCCCGCACGACGCGCCCACGGCGAAGGGGAACATCAGGTTGGTGCCGGTCGCGTAGCCGAAGAAGAGCCGGGGCACACTCACGCAGATGTCGTCTTCCCGATAGCCGATGGTGCCCTTGGCGTAGACCTCGGTGTTGAAGGCGAAGTCGCGGTGGGTATGCATCGCCGCCTTGGGGCGCCCGGTGCTGCCGCTGGTGAAGAGCCAGATGGCCGGCGCATCGCGGCCGGTGACGGTGACCTCGCCCGGCGTGGCCTTCGCCAGCGCGGTCGCGAAGCAGTCGGCGGCGAAGCGGCCCTCGACGGCGGCCTCCGGGTCGTCGAAGGTCGCCGCGTCGGGCACCACCAGCAGCTCGGCCTTCTGCGTATCGCCCCAGGCGTCGGCCAGCCGCGCGGCGACCGACGCGGTGGTGATGACCACCTGCGGGCGCACGTAATCGATGACGTCGTCGAGCGCCTCGGTCTTCGTCAGCGGGTTGCCCATCGTCACCACGGCGCCGGCGCCCAGCGTGCCGAAGAAGGCCCACGCGAACGGCGGCGTATCGGGCAGGACGATGTAGACCCGCTCCTCGGGGCGCAGCCCGCGGTCGCGCAGCGCCGTCATCGCTCGCCGGCTCCGGTCGGCCACCTCGGCGTAGGTCCAGCGGCGGTCGCCGAAGCGGATGGCCACCCGACCGCCGCGCCCTTCGGCGATGCGATCGAAGAGGAAATACTCGGCGAGATTGAGCGAATCCGGCAGGCTGGGGGACATCGGCGGCTCCGTCCGGGGGTGGCGGCGACGATCGGCGACCATCGGGGTACGACGGCGGCGGGTCCGCCGTCAATGCGCGCCACGCGTCCCACCGTTTGACAGCGCTGCGGCCCGGTGCGAGATTGCCGCCGACAGGCTCGCCAGCCGGGGGAGGAGACCCATGGAGTTCAACTGCCCGCAGTGTGCGACACCGCACAGCTTCCCCGACGATCAGATCCCCGATGGGGGCATCCTGGTCGCCTGCACCCACTGCGAGACGCACATCACGCTCGACCGCAGCGGCGTACTCGGCGAAGACATGACCGAGGCCATCCAGCAGGTGCAGAGCGCGCCCGAGCCGTCGGCGCCCGCGCCCGGGCCGTCGATCCCGCCGGGGCCGTCGGTCGGGTCGGGCCCGTCGATCCCGCCCGGACCATCCGTCGGCTCGGGCCCCTCGGTCTCGCCCGGTCCGGCCCCGTCTTCGCCCCCTGCGCCAGCCCCCGGCGGCTGGCCGCAGCCGGCGGGCGGCGCGGCCCCGGCGGCAGGTGGTTGGCCGCAGCCCGGCGCGGCGCCGGCACCGGCACCGGCCCCCGGCCCTGTGCCGACCCCGGCAGCCGGCCCCAGCCTCGAGAAGGCCCCCGCACCCGACGACGAGCCGGGCTTCGGCGCGGCGGTCGGCGCCGCCTTCGGCTCGGCGGCTGACGCCGCCCAGCGGGCCTTCGACGACGCGGTCGGCGAAGAGATGGCCGCCGAAGAAGACGTGCCCGAGGGCCTGCGCTTCCCCGGCTTCGCGCCCGGCGACCAGGGCCCCTGGTGCTGGCGCGACCTGCCCAAGGCCTTCGTCGGCCTGCTCGATCCGCGGCGGGTCGCCTTCACCACCGTCGGCCTGTGGCTGGCCATCGTCGCCTTCGCGCTCATCCGCTGGCTCAGCAGCTGGCTCGGCGGCAAGGTGGGCATCCTCGGCACCATCCTCGACGTGGTCGCCTGGGCGGTGATCATCGTCGGCTTCGCCCTGGTCACCGCGGTGATGTCGTTCGTCTGCCACCAGACGGTCATCGAGCGGCGGCCCTCGTCGATCAAGGCCGGCATCACCTGGGTCAAGAGCTGGATCAAGAGCGTCGCCGGCACCCCGCTGGCCTTCGCCGGGGTCATCGCCGCCGCGGTGCTCGTCGAGGCGGTGCTCGGCCTCATCGGCCGCATCCCGTTCGCCGGGCCGATCATCTGGGGCCTCACGAGCCCGGTGACCGCCGTGCTGACCATCGGCAGCGGCCTGGTGGCGGTGGCGCTGGTCTACAGCCTGCCGCTCTACGTGCCGGTCATCTACAACGAGAAGACCGGCCCCGCCGAGACCCTCAAGCGGCTCTTGTCGCTGTTCCGGGCCCACGGCCTCTCGCTGGTGGGCTACCTGCTGCTCTCGGGGCTGATGATCGCCGTCTCGGTGGCGGTGACCCTCTTCCCGGCCCTGGCCCTGGGGCGCACCTTCACCGACAACGTGCTGCCGAGCGCCATGGGCGACAACCTGATGGGCGTCTTCATCAAGGCGCCGGAGATGTTCCGCGGGCTCATGGCGGGCATGGTCACCCCGGCGGGCGTGCCCGACGACCCCGGCTTCGGCCACACCCTCGGCGGCATCCTCGGCGGCGTGGGCAGCGCGCTGTTGCCGGCCATCGTCCTCGGGCTGGTGGTGCTGGTGCAGTACACCGCCGGCTGCATCATCTACAGCATCGTCACCGGCCGGAAGAAGGCCTGACGTCTGCTCCCGGCGAGCCTCGGAGGCCGCGGGCGCGCATCAGGTCGTCGAACCAGGGCAGCGTGCCTCGGCCCGCAATCTCCGGGCGATCACAGTTGTCGCCTCACGGGCCGAGTGGACAAGCGCTGGAGCCGAGCGCGCAGGCGGCTGGCGCATCCGCTGGCTGAAGCGGCTCAGCGGAACTCCAGCGTCAGCCCGACGTTGTCGCTGCGGCCGGTCGCGTCGAAGAAGCGGACCACGAAGAGCCGCTGCTCGCCGGCCGGACCCAGCGGGCGCAGGCTGTCGATGGTCGCCCGATCGACCACGATCGACCAGCGGTCGACATCCGGCTCGAAGGCGCCGACGACCAGAGCGGCGTCGGTCGCGGGCGCGCCCAGCATGTACAGCCAGCCCTCGACGGCCAGGTGATCGGGCTTGGTCACCGCGACGGTGACCCGGGCTGGTGTGTCGGCGGTGACGACGTTCGACCCCTCGCCGCGCTCGATGAGCCGGACGACGGGTGGGGGGAAGGCCGGCGGGGCGAGCGGGCGGACGAGGCGGAAGCCGTTGATGTGTGCCCGTATCGTGGGACCCGTCCGGACGCGGACGTAGTACAGCAGGCCGGTGTGGGGCGAGTCGAAGTGGGCGCCCCGGGGGATGCGCAGGTCGTCGACCGGGCGCAGCAGCGGATCGAAGAGCACCCGCTCCCGGTCGGGCGGCGGGGTGAAGGCCGCGAAGCCGTCCTGGACCAACTCGGCGACGTTGCCCAGCGTATCGTAGAGCCCCCACGGGTTCGCCTCGCGGGTGCCCACCGGGTGGGTGCAGCCCTCGGCGTTGCCCCGCCACCACGCCGCGTCGTCCAGGCCGACGGCGGCGGGGTTCGCCGGGGTGCGGCTGTCGCCGAACCAGTAGTCGGTCTCGGTGCCGGCCCGGGATGCGTAGCTCCACTCGGCCTCGGTCGGCAGGCGGTAGCCGGTGCAGTTGGGGTCGGGTCGGGCCAGCGCGGCGCTGTCGCAGGTGAGCCCCGCGCCGCCGCCGCAGGTCTCCTCCGGTGTCGGGTCGTCGGGGCAGCCCGCGCCGAGCATGCCGAGGCAAGCCTCCCGCGCTTCGACGTCGTAGCACGGCTGGAAGCCATCCAGCGCCGAGCGCAGGTTGGCGTAGGCCATCGCGTCGAACCAACTCACCCGCTCGACCGGCCGCTCGTCGGCGGGTCCGGGGCAGTCGGTGGACGGGCCGAAGTACGCCGGCCGGGTGCCGACGTATCTGGCCCACTCGGCCTGGGTCACCTCGGTGGCCTGCATCAGCAGCGGGACCGTCAGCCTGACCAGGTGGGCTGGCCCGCCGATGCCCGGCCCCTCGTCGTCGACACCCATGGTGAAGGTGCCCGGCGGGATGTAGACCCAGCCCGGCGGGATCTCGATGCCGCGGGCGCCGTTGCACGGCGGGTCGGGCTCGCCGTTGCAGACGAGGGGCGCGGGGCCGCCGTCGGGCAGCGGGCCGCTGTCGGTGGGCGGGCCGCTGTCGTTGAGCGGGGCCATGTCTGCCGCAGCGTCCGGCGTGTCCAGGTCCGGCGTATCCGTGTCCGGCGGGGCTGAATCCGACGGGCCCACATCGGCCAGCGGCGGGGGGGTGATGCAGCCAGCCGCCGCCAGCGCCGCGAGGGCCCGCGCCAGCGGCGCGACGCCCAGCCTGATGGTCTTCGTCGGATGCTGCATGCCCCTCGCCCTCCCGGTCGTCTATCCGAGACGGGCCATCATCGGCCCGGCGGACCGGCCGGATCAACCGCTGGAATTCGGCCGGGCCGGCGGATGGGACGGTCCAACGCCTGGGGATTCGGCGTCGCTGCTCGTCCGGTCGTATGAACGCCCGGAAATCCCGTGTCGTTGGACGTTTGCACGAAGGTGCTTCGTCCAGACGGCCAACGACGCACGATTTCCGAGCGTTCCATCGATTCTTGGGCGAGCGGCCTGCGATTCTGGGGCGTTCGCACGGCCCGAAATCGTACGAGTTGGGATTTTGCGGCGTTCGTATCGCTCGATCCGCCTGGCCCCTCGACTTCGGCGCGATGCAACGGCCCACGCCGGCGGGTCAATCGGCCTCGTCGCTGACGCTCAGGCCGCCGGTGGGCGTGCCGGCGACCATCGTCAGGCCGCCGGCGCGCAGGCCGCCCTGGCGCTCGACGATGGCCTCGACCGCGGCGCGGGCCGCTTTCTTGAGGGCGCCGCCGCCGAAGAAGGCCCCGGCGATGGCGGTCAGCGGGGCGACGGCGCGCTCGTCGCCGATGTGGTGCAGGTGGGCGACGAGGGCCGCGCGCAGGTCGCCCGAGGCATGCTCGAGGGCCGCCGCGGCGCCCGCGGGGCCGAGATCGGCGACGGTGCTCGGGTCGACATGGCGCGCGAGTACGCCTCCGATCAGGCGGCGGGCGGCTTCGATGGCCGAGTCGGCGGCGGCGTCGAGCAGCGACAGGTCGACGTCGGCCTCCGCGACGAGCGCCTTGGCCAGCAGCAGCGCGGCGCCGGGGTCGGGCTCGTCGGCGAGGCGCCGGGCCCAGACGGCGGGCAGCGGGTCTTCGGGCAGCGACAGCCGGGTCGCGGTGCGGGCGAGCAGGGCGATGGCGCTCGGGTCGTCGGGGGCCGGGCCGGTCAGCGAGCCGTCGCGCAGGCCGAAGCCGCGGGCGAGCCACGGGCCGAGGGCGGCGCGGGTCTCGGCGTCGAGCACCGCCAGCGCGACGCCCGGCTCGCCGGCGATGAGGGCTACGCGGTCGAAGGCCTCGTCGCCGGTGAGGATGTCCTGCCCCGACAAGAGCTTGCGCAGGCGGGAGGCGTCGGGCTCGGCCTCGATCTGCAGTCGGGCGTCGGTCAGCGCCCGCTGCGGGCGCAGGTTCAACGTGCCGCTCTCGACGCCGCAGCCCACGTCGCCCAGCCACCAGCGGGTCGGCGCGTTGGCGAGGCGCAGGGCCCAGGCGGTCAGCGTGATCCACAGGTCGCGGTCGGGGTTCACGCTGGCCGCGGACGACAGCGCGGCCAGCAGCGGCCGTTGATCGCTCTCGTCAATGGTCAGCGCGTCGAGCAGCGGTCGGGCCAGCGTCGGATCCAGGGCCAGCGCGCGGCCCAGCCACTGCGCCCGCGCCGTCAGGCCGAGGTCGGTGAGTCGGGCCAGCGCCAGCAGCTGCTCGATGGGCGCGTCGGGCGCGCCGGCCAGCCGCGGGCCGAAGGCGCCGCGCAGCGCGCCCCAGGCGGCGGGCTCCAGCGGGTTGCCGGTGAGGTCGAGGGCGCCTTCGAACGGGGGCTGCGCGCTGGCCAGTTGCAGCGCGAAGGCCGTGGTCAGCTCATTGTGGCTCAGGTCGAGCGCGGCGTGGGCTGGCAGGGCGCGGGTCAGCTGCAGCAGCGCGGGGATGGAGCCGACGTGCAGCGCGCAGCGGCGCAGGGCGAGCCGCGCGAGGTCGGCGGTGCGCGGGTGGGCGGCGAGCAGCGCGACGCCGGTCGGCGCGATCGACATGCCCTCGAGCTCGAGGGTGGGGCCCGCGGGCAATGTGGCGCTGCGGGCCTCCGGGCCGGTCTCGGCCCCGGCGGACTGGGGCATGGCGGCCCACAGCGCGTCGAGCACGCCGGCGGGCACCGGGCCGACCTGCAGCGCGAGCAGCCCGGCCCAGCTCTCGCGGATCGACAGCGACGAGCTCAGCGCGGGCAGCGTCGGCGACCAGCACAGGGCCGCCGCTCCGCCAGCGGTCACGGCGGTGCCCGCCAGCGCGACCGCTTCGAGCTCGCCGAGGTCGGCCGCCGCCAGGCCCAGCGCGCCGCGGTCGGTCACCGCGGTCTCGTTCAACCACAGAGCGCGCAGGCCGAGCCACGGCGCGGTGACGATGCGGATCAGCCCGTCGTCGTCGATGGCCGAGCGGGTCAGGTCGAGCTCGGCGAGGTTCAGGTCGGGCGCCGCCTCTCGCAGCAGATCGACCAGGGCGGCGCCGGCGTCGATGTCCGTCAGCGCGAGGCGGGCGCCCAGGCCGTGCTCGGCGGCGTCGGCGACCGCCTCGACCGCGCGGCCCAGCCCGTCGACCGCCTCGGCGACCTCGCTCTCGGTCAGGCTGGGGCAGGCGCGTTGCAGCCTGTCGGCCAACAGCTCGGGCAGCAGCCGGCGCTCTTCGCGGGCCAGCATCTCGCGGAAGACGGTCTCCTCGCGCTCGGTCGATGAGGGCCGGCCCATGCGCTCGGCGACCCGGGCCAGCGCGCCCGGCGCGGCGAGGCCGGCGCGCTTGCGGGGCTGGGCGCGGTGCACGATCTCGGGCAGCAGGTCGCCCAGGCCGGCGCTGGCGTCCATCAGGCGGGGCAGGGCGTCGGGGGCCGACCAGCGGTCTTCAGCGGTCCAGAAGTCGAGGCGGTCCTGCCAGTCGACGAGCGCGGCGGCGGTGGCGTCGTCGAGCGCCGGGGCCTCGCCGCGCAGATGCGCCCGGACGAGGGCGGGGCGCTCGAAGGGGCCGGCGGCCTCGGGGCCGATGGGGCGGTCATCGTCGAGCCGGCCGAAGAGCCCGCCCGGGGTGCGGGCGAAGGGCAGCTCGCGGTCGTATGGATCGCCGGCGGGGCAGGCGAAGCGGGCCAGGGCCTGATCGGCCTCGCGGTCGCCTTTGCCGACGAAGGTGATGCCCGCCGCCTCCAACTCGGCGACGCTGAGCTGGCGCCCGCGCACGTAGACGTTGGACATGCGCTCGCCGCGGGCCTTGCCGGCGTCCTTGCGGCGCGGGGCCTGAGGGCGATCGGCGAGGATGATCACGCCGAGGGCGCGCCACGCCTCGCCGTCGCGGCGGTAGCCGGCGAGCAGCGGTCCGGCCTCGGCGGCGAAGGGGCTCGGGCGGGCTTCGCCGACGATCCACAGGCGGTCGTCGGTGAGCAGCATGCGGTCGACGCGGTTGAAGTGGCCGCGGGCGGGCGGGCCGATGCGGTCGCTGAGCGGCCGGCCGCTGTCGACGGCGCAGATGCGCACCCGCCCGTCGGCGGCCACGGCGATCCGCCCGGTGCGCGGGCCGTCGGAGAGCACCGGCGCGCTGCGGCACGGCGGCAGGTCGATCGGTTCGGACGATGCGGCGTTGCTCAATCGCCAGCGTTTGCCGGTGGTCAGGTGCCAGGGGCCGTATGTGCCGTCGATGGCCATCCCGGGGCGCGCGAGCGTCGGGCCGGCGGGCGCGATCTCGAGGGCGGCGGACTCGGGATCGTCGAGCCAGAGGCGCAGGGTCGGCCCGCGGCCGACGAAACGCAGGCCGGCGACGGCGCCGCTGGTCTGCACCTGACCCGCGCCGAACTTCGCGGTGTGGCACACCTCGCCGGTGGGCCCGTCGATCCAGTGGATACGCAGCGGCTCGCCGTCCAGGTCGCGGTTCACCGCCGCGACGAGGCCGGTATCGCTCAGGGCCAGCGCCAGATCGCCGCGCATGCTGCGCGGGCAGCTCCAGGTGTGCTCGACGACCTGCGGGTCGCCGTCGAACGTGATCCAGTGCAGCCGCTCGCCGTAGCCGTCGAGCACCACCGCCCGCTCGCCATCCGGCGTGAAGCCGCCGACCCGGTCGCTGCGCCCGCCGCCGATGAGCACCCGGGTCGTCATCTCGCGCAGGTCGAGCAGGTGCACCGCTCGATAGCCCACGAGCAGGGCCCGGCGTCCGGTGGGGTCGAGGGCGGCCTGCCAGTCGCCGCGCACCGGCACCGGCGGCGGCGCGCCCCAGCGGCCCTCGATCAGCGTCTGTCGAGCGCGGGCGTCGCGCCAGCGCTGCAGCGCGGCGTCGAGGGCGGCGTCGACGGCGGTCGGCGGCGCGTCGGATGTGGGCGTGCCCATGGTCGGCCTCCCGTGGTGCGCGCCCAGCATAGCCCATGGGCGCGGCGGACCAACCTGGACGGGCACCTCGACGCGCTGGCGGCGGACGATCTGACCGAGGCGGGGCGACGAGCGCGCGCTGATCGCCGCCCTGAATCAACCCCTGCGCGAGGCGCTGATCGGGCTCATCGACGCCATCGCCGACCGCCCGCCGCTGAGCAGGGCCTGCGCGATCGCATCGCAGACCGACCACCGCGGGCTGTCTCTCGACGGGGCATGAGTCAGCCGCAGCAGCCGCCCGACGCCTTCTCGGCCGGCTGGGCCTCGACAGCCTCCGCCTCGGACTCGGGCGCGCAACACGCGGTCGGCACCGGGTGCATCACGTCGGCCTCGCCGGTCTTGACCCAGAACTCCCACGGGTTGCCGTCGGGATCGGTCACCCAGAATTTCTCGGCGGTGGCGTAGCAGCACACCGCGCTCTCCTCGGGCCGCACGTCGACGCCGCGGCCCTCGATCTCGCCCTTGAGCCGCTCGAGCGTCTCGATGTCGTCGAGCTCGATGCCCAGGTGCTCGTCGCCGCGGGGGCCGGTGTCGGTGCCGGTGACGAGGGCCAGCATCAGCCCCGGCGCGTCGAGCCGCCAGTTGGCGTAGTCGTCGCGGCGCTTGGCCGGCGAGCGGCCGAACAGGCCGGTGTAGAAGGCGACGCTGGCGTCGAGGTCGCGCACGGACAGGCTGATGTGGACTCGGGCGTTCATCGGTTCTCCTCGGGCCCGCTCGTCGGCGGGCGGTTCGGGGTGTCCGCCGTCGGGATCGGCGTTCGTTCATCGCAAAAGCACGATTAAGCGGATCGCGGGCCTGACGCAAGGGCTTAATCGTATTTTTGCGATAACCCGGCGCCGCGGCCCGAACCGATCTGCAGACCCTGGCCGTCGACCACAGCGCGCGGCACGATGGGGCATGGCCCACCCGCCCATCACCCGCGGCGCCGACCTCGCCGGCGTCGACCTCGCCGGCCACGACCTGCGCGGCGCCGACCTGCGCGACGCCTGCCTGCGCGGCGCCCGACTGCGCGGGGCCGATCTGTCCCGGGCCGATCTGACCGGCGCCGATCTGCGCGCGGTCGACGCCCGCCGCGCCCGGTTCACCGGCGCCGACCTGAGCCGGGCCGACTCGAGCCGGGCCCGGCTGATGGGCTGCGACTTCACCCGCGCCGTGCTCGACGAGGCCGCGGTGCGCCACGCCGACCTCAACGGGAGCCGCTTCGACCGGGCCAGCCTGCGCGGGTGCGCGCTGGCCGGCTCGCGGATCACCGGCGCCCGCCTGACCCGGGCCGATCTGACCGGCGCCCGCCTCACCGGCGCGCGACTCGCCGGCAGCGATCTGAGGGGCGCGGTGCTGCGCGACGCGTTGGCGGTGGGGGCCCGACTGACCCGCTGCGACATGGTCGGGGTCGACCTGAGGCGTTGCCGGGCCGCGGGCGCCGATCTGACCGCGGCCCGCCTGCGCTACGCCGACCTGCGCGGCGCCGACCTGAGCGGCGCGCGGCTGGACGACGCCGACTTCACCCGGGCGCACCTCGACGACGCCGATCTGAGCGACGTCCGCGCCCGCTGGTGTCGCTTCGACGGCGCCGACATGGCCCAGACCGACCTGCGCCGGGCCGACCTGACCTGGAGCCACCTCGATCGCGTCCGGGCGCCGGCGGTCGATCTGCGCGGCGCCGACCTGCACCGCGCCTGGCTCGTCGGCGCCTTGACCGGCGCCCGCCTCGAAGGCGCCCGCTGCACCGCCACCTGGCTCGGCGGGGATCTGACCGGCGCCCGCCTCGACCGGGCCGACCTGCGCGGCTGGATCGTCGTCGCGGCCACCTTGCACGACCTGACCGCCGCCGAGGTCCGGGTCGACCCGCTCGGCGTGCAGGCGTTGGCCGCGGCGCGGGTGAGCGGACCGCTCGTCGTCGACCTGCCGCGCCCGCTGGGCGGGCGCTTGTCGTATTGGCCGCGGGACGCTACGACCCGGGTCGAAGTGCGCGACGGCCTGCCCTGGGAGGGTCATGGGCTGGCGCTGCCGGTGCCCGGTCCGCGCATTCGGGTCGAGGCCCGCTCGCCGCGCGAGGCCGCGCCGCGCTGGACCGGCGACGTCGGCTTCGACGACGCCGTCGGGCTGCGCACCCCCGATCCGGCCGATACCCTCGCCCGCCTCGACGGGGCCCTGCGCCGCGCGCTGCTTCGCTTCGTCGGCTGGGGCGGCCGGGTCTACGAGCGCGCGGTGCGCATCGATACGCTCGAACCGCTGGCCCCGCGGCTGACCACGGCGCTGCAGATCGCCGTCACGCTGGCCCGACCGATCGCGCAGCCCGAGCCGGCCCTGATGCGGCGCCTGCCCGACGAGCCGCGGCCCGTGCGCCATCGGCTGCTGGCCCGCTGGATGGTCGCCGCGGGCACCCCGCGCCTGCCCCATTGGGACGCGGTGGCCGGCGATATCCGCGAGGGCGCCCTGCGCGATCTGGTGACCCACGGCCCGGCGAGCGCCTGGGCGGTGACCTGCCTCGCCCGGGAGCGGCTGCGCCTGGGCCCGATCGTCGCCGAGGGCGCCGATCTGGCCGGGGTGGTGCTCAGCGGCCTGCGGCTGGAGGCCGCCCGTTTCGGCGACGCCTGCCTCGCCGGCGCCGAGCTCGAGGGGCTCGTGGCGACCGACATCGACCTGCGCGGCGCCGACCTGCGCAGCGCGCGTATGGGCCGCGCCGACCTGCGCCGGGCCGACCTGCGCGGCGCCTGCCTCGACGGGGCGCAGCTGGTCGAGGCCGATCTGCGGCGGGCCGACCTGCGCGGCGCCGATCTCACCGGGGCCGACCTGCGCGGCGCCGACCTGCGCGACGCGCGGCTCGACGGCTGCCGGGCCCCCTACGCCCGCTTCGTCGACGCCCGGCTCGATCGGGCGCGCTTCGACGGCAGTCAGGTCCCCGGCGCCCGCTTCACCGGCGCCCGCGGCGAGCGGGTCTTCTTCGACGGCGCGGGGCTGGTGCGGGCCAACTTCGAACGCGCCCGGCTGCAGTCGATCAGCTGGGTCGACTGCGATCTGCAGCGGGCCCGGTTCCGGCGGGCCCACCTCACCCGCGCCCGCTTCACCGGCGCCCGGACCCGCCTCGCGGTCTTCGACGAGGCCCGGCTCGACCGCGTGCTGCTGCGCGGCTGTCAGCTCGACGGCGGGCTGATCGCGGCGCAGCTGACCGACGTCGACCTGCGCGACGGCCAGATCGCCGGCGAGCTGGATCGGACGGTCTTCGATCGGGTCGATCTGCGCGGGGCGACCGTCGCGCCCGAGAGCCTGCGCCGGCTGACGCTCCGAGCGGTGCGCATCGACCTCGCCGGCCTCGCCGGGCTGGTGGCTGGCCGGGGCGAGCCGGTCCGCCCGGGCGCGCTGACGGGCGTCGACGGGCGCTATCACTTCGTCTGGGCCGCCGAGGCCGGGCCACAGATCCGACTGTGGCCCCGCGGGGCCGATGCCGACCCGCCCGACGACGAGAGCGCGGTCGTCGACGGCGGCCCGGCGGGCCCGTTTGCGCCGATCGACGCCATGCACGCGGCCCTGCGCCGCCACTTCGACCGCAGCGCGCCCGATCCGGGCGCCGCCGAGCCCGACCGCTCGGCGCTGGCCTGGTCCACCCCCGGGTCGGTCCGCATCCCGTGGGCCCCCGCCGACCTCACCCTGGGCGGAGAGGGCACGCTGACCGCCATGCGCAAGGCCCTCGGCGCCGCCGAGCCTCAGATCGGCGACGGCCCGTTCGACCGGCAGGTCTACATCGCCACCGCCGACCCGGCCGGCTTGCAGGCGCGGCTCGACGGCGAGCTGCGGGCGATGCTGCAGCGCTGGATCGCCGATGGCGGCACGATCAGCGGCGGGACGGTGCACGCCCCCGGGCCGCTGGCCCCCGAGCAGGTCATCCCGGCCCTACGCCGCGGTCTGGCCATCGCCGATCGCCTCAACGCGCCGCTGCCCGACGTGCCCGGCGCCCTGCTCCGCCGCGCGCATGACGACCCGGTACCCGGGGTGCGGGCCGCCGCCCTCGCCCGCTGGATGGGCCTCTGGACGCCCCAGCGCCTGCCCGACGACCCCCAGACCCTGCCGCCGGGCGCCGTCGAGGGCGCGTTGCTGCTGCTGCTCGATGATGACCGCGCCGACCGCCCGCGGGTGGTCGACTGGCTGGCCGACTGGGGCACCGAAGACGCCGTGCCGGCGTTGGCGAAGCTCGGCGGGCGCTGGCTGACCCCGCGGCCGTTGAAGCAGGCGGTCGACCGGACCATCGCCGCGATCACCCGGCGGGTCGGCGGGCTGCGCAGCGGCGGCCTGTCGATGACCGGCGGCCTCGCCGACGGCCGGGTCTCGCCGGTGGACGACGAATAGCGGCGGACGCGACCTGCCCCGGGGGTCGGTACATCCAATGCTCCAGCAGCACCCGGAGGCCCCCATGACCGACCACCCCAACCGCCGCGACGCCCTGGCCCTGATCGCCGCGGGCGCCGCCGGGCTCGGCGCGCTGCCCGCCGCCAGCGCCGCGCCGCAGGGGCGCATCACCAAGCCGATCCCCTCCAGCGGCGCGGCCCTGCCGGTGATCGGCATGGGCACCTGGCAGACCTTCAACGTCGGCGACGACCCCGCGCTGCGGGCGAGCTGCGCCCGGGTGATGCAGACCTTCCTCGCGCTGGGCGGCGGCATGGTCGACTCGTCGCCGATGTACGGCTCGGCCCAGGCGGTCATCGGCCACAGCCTGCGGGCGCTGAAGGGCAAGGCGCCGGTCGAGCGCGTCTTCTCCGCCGACAAGATCTGGACCAGCGACGGCGACGAGACCCGCGAACAGCTCGGCGAGACCGCGCAGCGCTGGGGGCTGGCCGCCTTCGACCTGATGCAGGTGCACAACCTGCGGGCGTGGCGGCCGCACCTGAAGACGCTGCTCGAGCTCAAGGCCGCCGGCCGGGTGCGCCACGTGGGCATCAGCACCTCCCACGGGCGGCGGCACGGCGAGCTGGCCGAGATCATGGCCCGCGAGCCGATCGACTTCGTGCAGCTGACCTACGACATCGGGCACCGCGCGGTCGAAGAGCGGCTGCTGCCCCTGGCCCGCGACAAGGGCATCGCGGTGATCGTCAACCGGCCCTTCGACGGCGGCGCGAGCGTTCGCCGGCTCAAGCGCAGCGGCGCCCCCGTGCCGCCCTGGGCGGTCGAGGCGGGCATGCGCGACTGGCCGAGCTTCCTGCTGAAGTGGATCGTCGCCCACCCGGCGGTGACGGTGGCGATCCCGGCGACCTCGCAGGTGGCGCACATGCGCGAGAACATGGCCGCCGGCTTCGGCGCGCTGCCCGACGAGGCGCTGCGGGCGCGCATGCTGGCCCATGTCGCGTCGCTCTGAGCGCCGCGGTGAGGCCCCGGGATCCGACCCATGGGTGAGCTCGAGACCTATCGCCTGGCCGACTTCATCCCGTTCGGCGGCGAGGCCTACGCCCGGCTCTTCGCCACCCACAACGCGCAGTTCCTGCCCGCGCCGCTGATCGGCGGGCTGATCGGCCTGATCGCGCTGTGGGCCGCGTGGCGCGGGCGACGGTGGGCGCTGTCGCTGCTGGTGCCGGCCTGGGTCTGGGTCGGCTGGGCGTGGTACGGCCAGAGCTACGCCACGCTCAACTGGGCCGGCGCGCGCATGGCCTGGGTCGCCTGGGGACAGGCCGGGCTGCTGCTGGGCATGGCGTGGCTCACCCGTGGATCGAGCGCCGACGCCGACAGCCCCGCCGGCCGCACAGGACACGCGCTGGCGGCGGTCGGGTTGCTGCTGTATCCGCTGCTCGACCCGCTGACGGGCCGATCCTGGAGCGGCGTCGAGGTCTTCGGCCACGCGCCCGAGCCCACCGCGCTCGTGACGCTGGGGTTCGTCCTGGCACTCGGCCGCCAGCGGGCCATCGGGCTGCTGCTGCCGACGCTGATCTGCCTCGAAGGGGCGCTGACCGCCCGGGTGCTCGGCACGCCCGGCTGGTGGGTCAGCGCGGCGCTCGCCGGCGCTTGCTGGCTCGCGCTGCTCGTCGATCGGCTCAGGGCGCGGGCGCGGCGCTGATCAGCAGGGCCGGCGGACCCAGGGTCGGCCCGGTCTCCACGATCACGAACCAGCGCCCGGCCTCCAGCGGCACCCCGGACAGCGCGCGCTCGCCGCAGACCACCTCTCCGGCGCCGTCGGGGCAGTCGCCGCGGATGGAGAAGGCGGCGCCGATGGGATCCCCCTGCAGCTCGACGTCGACCACCGCCGGCGCGTCCAGGTCGAAGGCGACGACATACTCGGTCTCGCGCCCGCGGCCGCAGCTCAAGGTGAAGCGATCGACCGCCGGGCGCCCGCGGGGCAGCGCAAGCGGCGTATCGAGCGCGGCCTCCAGCGGCTCGGCGCAGGCGAGCAGATCGCCGCCCTCCGCGCCGACCGCGATGACCGACAGCCGCCCGCGCGCCGCCATTGCCCCGCCCGCCACGCGCAGGACGTGGCGCCCGCCGGCCCGGGCGACGGTGTCCAGCCGCAGATCGCCGCCGTCGAGGACCTCGGCCCGCGCCAGTTCGCCGTCGGGTCCCGCGAGCGCCATCGTGAGGCCTTCGCCGCCCTCTTCGAGCGCCGCGTCCACCAGCAGCCGCGTGCCCGGGTCGACGTCGAGCGCGAAGTGGTCGACATCGCCGGGGCAGACCCCGAGCGGGCGGTCGCCGGGCGCGATGCGCGTCGCCCGCGCCGGGTCGTCATTGTCGCCGAGCCCTTCGGACGGATCGGCCGGGCAGTCGTCGGGGCCCAGCGCGCGCAGCTCGAGGCTGTAGGGCGTCGAGCGCCCGGGCGCGCCGTCGACCTCGACGTCGACCCGCCCGGCGCCGGCGCCCACCGCCAGCGCCTCGGCGCCATAGGGCGTATCCGCTTCGAGCGTGCGCCCGGCCGAATCGGTGAGGCGCAGCCGCAGATCGCCCGCGTCGGGCCCGTGGCGCAGCACCACCCGCAGGCCCTCGTCGTCGGCCAGCAGCACCCGGAAGGTATCGATCGCGCCGTCGCAGCGCACGAGGCCGGTATACGACCGCCGATCGAGCACCGCCGGGCGCTGGGCGAGGGGCAGCGCGTCGAAGGCGTCGCCGGCGCACGGCGCAGGCGCGCAGGCGCCGTCACCGCCGCAGCCCTGGTCGCCGGGGCACTCGTCGGCGGCGAAGCAGAAGCCGCTGTACTGGCAGACCCCGCCCTCACAGAAGCCGTTGCCGTCACAGTCGCCGTCGGCCAAGCAGCGGGCGCAGGCGCCCGAGAGCGTATCGCAGCGCGGCGCGCCGGCCGCGCAGTCGTCATCGTCGGCGCAGTCGCCGGCCACCACGCAGGCGCCGACCCCGGCGCAGAGCAGGCCGCCGGGGCACGGCGCGCCGTCTCCGCACGCGACCGGCACCCCGTCGGCGCAGCGCCGATCGACGCAGGCCACCGGACAATCGGCGTGGGTGCTGCACTCGAAGGCGACGCAGGCCCCCGCTTCGCAGGCGGTCAGCCCGGGGCAGTCGACGTCGGTGAGGCAGCGATCGGGCGCCGCGCAGCGGCCGGCGGCGCAGGTCTGGGCGCCGGGGCAGTCGTCGTCGGCGCGGCAGCGATCCTGGCACAGCCCGCCGACGCAGAGGCCGTTGCCGCAGTCGCCGTCGGCGCAGGCCCGCGCCCGGTTCAACCGCAGGCGTGGCTCGCCGCCGGGCGGCGCCTTGGCGATGGCGTAGTAGCGACCCGCGGGCAAGAGCGCCGCCTCGATCGCCTCGCCGGCCGGCGCGCAGATCAGATCGCCCTCGGCGGCGCACGCCCGGCGCACCGCGACCGCCGACGCCAGCGGATCGGACGTGCCTTCGAGGATCAGCTCGATCCGACTCGGCGCGGGCAGGTCGAAAACCGCCACCGCGTCGAGCCCGTCGCCGCAGCCGATGTCGAGCCGGTCGAGCAGCGGCCGCAGGGGCAGCGGCTCGCCGGCGATCAGCGTCGGCGGATCGGCGCAGGCCCGCGCCGCGGCGTCGTCTGCGGCCTCGCGGACAAAGCTCAACGCGACCCGGGTCGGCCGGTCGGCGGTGAGGCCCAGCCGATACAGCCCATCCCGGGTCGGCCCGTGATTGAGCACCGCCGCGCCGTCGATCGCCTCGCCGCGGGCGACCTCGACGCCATTGGGATCGAGCAGGACCAGCGTCGCCGTACCGTCCTCGGGCACCGCCCGGATCCGCCAGTCGACGCCCACCACCGCCGCCAGCGCGAACCAGTCGGCGTCGCCGGGGCACAGCGTCGTCTCGAGCCGCTGCACGTCGTCGGTCAAGGGCGTCGCGCCGTCGGCATTGTCGTTGCCGTGTGGGCCCTCGAAGGCGTCGGGCGCGCAGTCATCGGCGTCGAGGCGGTCGATGACCAGCGCGTAGTCGGCGTCGAAGCCCGGGCGGCCGCTGATACGCACATCGACGGCGCGTGCTTCCACGGCGACCGGCACCACCACCCGGTCGAAGCCGTGGGGGCCATCGTCGGCGCCGAGCACATCCGCCGGGTCGCCGGCCGCCGTGACCGTCAACGCCAGATCGGCGAACCCGCCGTGGCGCAGCGCGATGACCCGCCCCTCGCCGGCCGGTACGTCGACCCGGAAGCGGTCGAGCGTATCGTCGCACCACCGCAGCCCGGCGTGGGCCCGCGCGTCGAGCACCTCCGGCGGGCGGGCGTCGCCGCGGCCGTCGTCGACGCAGCCGTCCGCCGGCGCGCAGATCCCGCCGATACAGACCCGGCTGCCGGGGCAGTCGGCGTCCGCGTCGCAGGCGGCTCCCGGCACGCAGCGGTTACCTTCGCAGCGCTCGGCGGCGGCGCAGTGGGCGTCGACCACGCACGCGACGCAGCGCCCGATGCCGTCGCAGATCGGCGCCCGCCCGGGACACTCGGCGTCGTCGATACAGCCGCCGTCGGGCGCGCAGACCGCCGGCCCGGCGCAGATCTGGCCCGGGCGGCACGGCGCGGCGTCGCTGCAGGCGAACGGCGGCTCGGCAGCGCAGACCGCGTCGAGGCAGACGCCGGCGGGGCAGTCGGCGCTCAGCGCGCAATCCGGCGGCCGGCAGGCCACGTCCCGACAGCGCTCGACGCCGGGGCAGTCCAGGTCGCTGGCGCACGGCTCGGCCCCGGCACAGCGCGCGTCGACGCAGCGTTGGTCACCCGCGCAGTCCAGGTCGCCGCCGCACGGATCGCCGCAGGTCCCGCCCTGGCACAGCCGGGCGCCGAGGCAGTCGACGTCGCCGCCGCAGCGCTCCGGCTCGACGCAGCGCCCGCCGTCGCAGCGCTGGGCGCCCGGGCAGTCGGCGTTGGCGTCGCACACCGCGACGCACGAGAAGTCCTCGCAGACCCGGCCCGGATCGCAGTCCTCGGGCGCGAAGCAGGGCTCGGCCTCGACGCAGCGCCCGCGCGCGCCATCGCAGGATCGAGCGCCGGGGCAGTCGGCGTCGTCGGCGCAGGCGCTGGCGCAGCGGCCGTCGCGGCAGTGCTCGCCGACCGGGCAGCCGGCGTCGTCGACGCAGCCGTCGTCCGGGCGGCAGGCGCCGAGGTCGGCGTCGCATACCAGGCCGTCGGGGCACGCGGGCAGCCCGCCGCCGCAGTCCGGGCGGCACGCCGCCTCGACGCAGGTGCGCGCGGCGTCGCAGTCTTCCGGGGCCAGGCACGGCTCGGCTTCGGGGCACAGCCCGGCGACGCAGCTGCGGTTGCCGGGGCACGCCGCGTCCTCCAGGCACGGATCGACGCAGGCCCCCGCCGCGCAGAGGCGCTCGTCGATGCAGCCGGCGTCGTCGGCGCAGCCGTCGGGATCCTCGGCGCAGCGCCCGCCCTCGCCGCAGATCAGGCCGTCGGGGCAGGCCCGCGCCGGCCCGCACGGGTCGTCGCACGCCCCATCGAGGCAGATCCGGCCGGGCGCGCAGTCGGTGGGGTCGAAGCAGGTGTCGCCCTCGACGCAGCGCTGATCGACGCAGACCCGGGTCCCGGGACAGCCGGCGTCGCCCGCGCACGGGTCGAGGCACAGCCCGTCGTTGCACAGGCGCGGGCCGAGGCAGTCGTCGTCGGCGGCGCAGACCGCCGGCTCGACGCAGATCCCCTCGGCGCAGGCCTGCCCGCCCGGGCAGTCGTCGTCGGCGCGGCACGCGGGCGCGGCGTCGGGCGGATCGCCGTCGACCGCGCCGTCGACCGCCACGTCGCCGCCCGCGTCCGGGCCCACGTCGGTGACGGCGGCGTCGATCCCCCGATCGGGCAGCGCCCGGTCGACGGCGCCGTCGGCCGGCGGGGTACAGGCGCACGCCGCGAAGGCGGCCCCGGCCTCGTCGCAGATCTGCGCGCCTTCGGCCCCGTCGCTGCAGACGCACGCCCGGGTCTCGCCGGGGGTGCAGCCCGCCGGCTCGGCGGGGTCGTCGCAGCCCCAGGCGAGCCATACGCAGGCGCCGAGCGCGACCGCCCGGGAGAGGGTCCGGCCTGGTATCCGTGCCATCTGGATGCCCTCGTCGAAATTGCCAATACGGTTGCGACGGTCGATCTCGCCGGTGCCGGCGTTGCTCGCTGGCGCGAGCGGGCTACGCCCCGTGGGGCTCGCGGGCTTGCCCGTCCTCGACGTGCCCCTGGCACGCCTTCGTCGTCGCGCCTTGGCCCCGACGACCTCGACTCGCCGCCCCCGTATCGTCACTTCCGCCGCGGACATCTGGTATCTCCCCGCGCCCGCGTCAGCGGATGTAGAGCCGGTTGAACTCGACCCGGTGGTCGACGTTGCTGTACAGCGCGTAGATCCGCCCGTTGCTGTGCAGCATGCTCAGCTGATAGCAGTTGGTGTACCAGAAGCCCCCGTTGAACCCGACGTTGTCCCGGGCGCAGTTGCGGCCCCAGATGTCGTTGTCCCGATCGTGGGTCGTGAAGCGGGCCCCGCGCATGTCGTTGATGAGGCTCTGGTTGCCGGCGACCACCCCGTTCCAGCTCCAGGGATAGGCCTGGGCCTCGGTGCCGATGCGGAAGTTGCTCATCTTCACGTCGGCGCGGTTGGTCTGCGACCAGAACGTATTGTTCGGGTGCAGCTCGGTCAGCCCGCGCCACTGCGCCAGCGGCATCCAGAAAGCGCCCGAGTCCTCCGCCGAGCTGCCGTAGCCGTTGGTGGTGTAGTCGGCCCAGGTGCCGCGCCAGATCATCTGCCGCTCGGCGTCGCCGAGCGCCGCCTCGACGGTCTTGGCGACCATGGTCCAGCCGCCGCCGTCGGTCTCCATGTCACACCAGGTCAGCACCGCGTCGTTGCTGTTGCCGCCGTTGGGATCGATCCAGTAGCGGCCGCTGCCCTCGCTCTCGTCGTTCTGCAGGATCTGCAGGCAGCTGCGGCGGAAGGCGTCCGGGCGCGCCGGCTCGGGGTTGGGGCGCAGGTAGACCTCGTTGAAGTCGACCCGGTGATCGACGTTGCTGTACAGCGCGTAGAGGTTGCCGTTGCTGTGCAGCATGCTGAGCTGGTAGCAGTTGGTGTACCAGAAGCCGCCGTTGAACCCGACGTTCTGCGACGCGCAGTTGCGGCCCCAGATGTCGTTGTCCCGGTCATGGGTCGTGAACCGCGCCCCGCGCATGGCGTCGATGAGCGACCGATGGCCGGCGACGGTGCCCGCCCAATCCCACGGATGCCCCGCCGCCGCCGCGCCCACCGTGAAGCCACGCATGCGCACCGAGTCGCGGCTGGTGCGCGACCAGAAGGTATTGTTCGGATAGCGTGCCGTCAGCGTGTTCCAGTGGCGCAGCGGCATCCAGTAGATCGGCGAGTCGGGATCGGGCGAGCCGTAGCCGTTCGTCGAGTAGGCGTCCCAGCCCCCGCGGCGGATGGCGTCCCGCTGGGCCGGCGTCAGCCCGGCGACCACCGTGCGGGCGACCAGCGTCCAGCCGCCGCCGTCGGTGAGCATGTCGCAATAGGCCTGAAACGCGTTGCCCGGGTTGCCGCCGTCGGGGTCGATCCAATAGACCCCGTTCTCTTCGACTCCCTGCTGCTGCAGGTCGAGGCAGTGCAGGCCGGCCGTCGCCGCCTCGCCGCCCGGACCGGGGCCGCCGCCGCCGCCGCCGCCTTGCCCGAACGGGGTCCACGCCTCGCCGTCGCAGCCTTCGAACGCCGCGCCGCTCCAGCGGATCGTGCCCGCCATCGCCGCGTCGCAGGCGTCGTCCCCGCCCTGCAGCACCCCCCGCGACAGCGGCCGCCAGCGCTGCCCGTCGAACGCCTGCACCCCCCGGGCCCGATCGTAGTAGACCATGCCCTCCGCCGGATCGGCCGGCGGCGCGGCGCGGGCGGCGAGCTGCACATGGTCGACCCGGGTCGCCGTGGCCCGCACCTCGCCGTCGACGTCGAGGGCCACCCCCGGATCGCCCACGCCGATACCGACCCGGCCCTGCACCCGCAAGGCGCCGACCTCGAGGGTGCCGCCCACCGCGCCGGCGCCGCCCACGTCGATCCCGTTGCGCACCGTGAGGTTGCCCGCGGTGCCGGTGTCGCGGTCGGCGCGCATGAAGACGGTGCTGTCGAGCCCATCGAGCCGGTCGGCGTCGAGGGCCGAGCCGGCCCCGTCCACCTGCCGCAGCAGGTCGCGCACCTGCGCCGCGGTGCGCACGAACTGGCTGCTGTCGAAGCCGTCGAGGCGATCGGCGTCGACGCCCGACCCCTGGCCGTCGACCTCCTGCAGCCGGTCGCGCACCTCCTCGGCGGTGCGCACGAACGCGGTCGAGTCGAGCCCGTCGAGCCGATCGGCGTCGACCCCCGATCCGCGGCCGTCGACCCCGCGCAGCCGCTCGAGCACCTGCTCGGCGGTGCGCACGAACGCGCTCGAGTCCTGCCCGTCGAAGCGGTCGGCGTCGAGCCCCGAGTCGGCCCCGTCCACCGCGCGCAGCTTGGCCAGGATCTGCGCCGGCGTATCGCCTTCGTCGTCGCCGCCGCCGCCGCCGAGCCCCGCCGGATCACCCACCCAGCGGCCGTTCTGGTCGATGACCATGCCGAAGCCGGGGATCGAGACGGTGCGCGGGGTGATGTCGCCGGTGGCGTTGCTGGCCACGTCGGCGGCGAAGGCGGCGGGCACCTTGACGATCGGCGTCCGCGGATCGAGCTCGTCGCCGTTGTCGATCGAGAGGGCCATGTACAGCCGGCCGCGGCGGAAGAGCGCCGCGTCGAGCTCGGCCACGCTGCCGATCGCGATGGCGTAGTAGCCGCCGACGAAGGGCACGTCTTCGTGGATCTCGTCGAAGAGCGCCTGCCCGCCGCGCTCGACGTCGAAGAGGCGCACCCGCACCCGGTGCTCCCCCTCGACGGGCCGGTTGTCGGCGTCGGTGACCAGCCCCTCCTGGAAGAACTGATCGGGCAGCGCGAACGCAGCCCACGGCAGACACAAGACGAGCAGACAGACGACGCGACGCATGGGCACCCCCGGGATGGCGCCCAAATTCTAACTCCAAAAGAATATTCAACCCAAGCTGAACAGCTCCCGCAGCCACGCGGGCCGGCCCCGACCGACCGCGCTGCGCCGCCGGTCGAGCGCGCCGTGCGCCGGCGCTTGAGACCCACCCCGCCCGGCGGTCATCATCCTCACATGCCCGCCTGCACCCGCCGACTCGTCGCCGCGTTGTTCATCGCCCTGCCGCTGGGCTGCGCCACGCCCCCGACACCGCGCCTCGACACCTTGCCCGACGCGCTCGACGCCCGCGCCGAGCGGTGCTCAGCGGCGGCGGACGCGCGCCCGGACGACCCGCGGGCGGTGGCCTGCGAGCGCTTCGCCTTCCTGCGCCTCGACCGGCGCAGCGCGCTGATCGAGCGGGTGCGCAGCCGACGCCTCGCCCGGCCCACGGACGGTCGGCGTTGGGCCGCCGAGGGCGACGCGCTGCTCGCCGCCGAGCCCGAAGAGGCCGCCCGGATACACCAAGAATGCCTGCAGGCGGCCGCGGAGCCGGCCTGGTGTCACGCGCTGCATGCGCGCCACCATCTGGCCAGGGGTGAGGCCGACGGGGCCCTGGCGGCCGCCCTGAAGGCCACCGCGGCGCGGCCCGACGTGCCCGAGTTCGCCGCGCTCGAAGCCATCGCGCTGGCCCGCACCGGGCAGATCGACGCCGCCCGGACCCGGGTCACGCCGCTGCTGGTGGGCTGGCCCGATCGGCTGGAGGTGCAGCTCGCGGCGGGCACGGTCGCGGTGCTCGGGCACGATCCCGCCGGCGCCCGCGAGGCGATCGCCCGGGCGCTGACCGCCGCGCCCGACGCCGCCGCGCCGCACCTGCTCGCGGCGGAGCTGCATCGGGATCTCGGCGACGGCGAGGCGGCCGCCGCGGCGCTGCGGCGCGCGGTCGCCGCCGATCGACAGGCCATCGGCGCCCGCCGGGCGCTGGCCGCGCAGCTCGTCGAGCTCGATCGCCCGGCGGCCGCGGTGGAGGTGCTCTCGGCGCTGGCCGCGCGCCGGGCGGACGACGGGCAGATCGCGCTCGCGCTGGGTGAGGCCCTGCTGGCCACCGACGCCGCCGACCGGGCGCAGAAGATGGCCGACGCGGCGCTGGCGATCGATCCCGACGACCGCGCCGCGCTCGAGCTGGCCGCCCGCGCCGCCATCGCCGCCGGCCGCATCGACGAGGGCCTCGCGCTCCGGCCCCGGCTCTACCGCGGTCCGCGGGCGCCGGCGCACCGCGAGGCCATCGCCCGGGCCCTGGCCCACGCCGGCCAGTTCACCCGGGCCGAGTCGGAGTTCGCCGCGGCGGTCATCCACCACCCCGACTCGGCCGCGGCCTGGCTGGCGTTCGCCCGCTGGTTCGCCGCCCGGGACAAGCTCGACCGGGCCGAGGGCCTGCTGCGCCACGCCATCGAGCGGCAGCCGCTGGCCGCCGAGCTGCACGCGGCGCTGGCCGACATCTTCGAGCGTCAGGGCAACCGCGCGGGGGCCCGCCTCGCCCTGGCCGCCGCCGCGCGGCTTCAGCCCGACGAGCCGGCCCACGAGGACGAGCTGGCCCGGGTCGAGTTCCTCGACGGCGAGCTGGTCGAGGCCCTCGCCCGCTGGGAGCGCCTGATCGTGGATCATCCGAGCGCCGATCGGCCGCTGCGGCGCCTGTCGGCCGCCTATCGCGCCCTCGACGAGCCGGACAAGGCGCTCGATCTGTTGCAGGCCCTCGTCGATCGCCACCCGGGCGACGCCGACCTCAAGGGCCGGCTGGGCGAGACGTTGCTCGAGGCCGGGCGCAAGGAGAAGGCGGTCGGCGTGCTGGAGCAGGCGCTGGCCGGCGGGGCCGAGGGCGAGCGGCTGCGGCCGCTGCTGGCGACGGCGCTGGCGGATACCGGGCGCACCGAAGACGCCGTCGAGCTCTTCGAGTCGGCGATGCAGGCCGACCCGGGCAATCGCCCGCTGCGTTTGACCTACGCCGCCTTCCGCACGGCGCTGGGCGATCGGGCCGGCGCGGTCGAGCTGTATCGCGCCCAGCTGGCCCGCGACCCGGCGGACGTCGACGCGCGCGCGGGTCTGGCGGCGCTGCTGGGCCCCGCGGTGGTCGCCGCGGCGGTCGATCCCAGCAGCCATCCCCGGGCGCTGGTCGATACCGAGCTGGCCGCGCTGGCCGCCCGGGCGCCGCCCGCGCAGAGCGACAGCGGCGGCGCCGTGCTGCGCGACGAGCGGCGGGTGGTGGTCGACGCGCAGGGCGTGGCCGCCATCCATCACCGGCGGGCGATCCTGATCCAGCGGCCGGGCGGCGTCGAGCGCTACCAGAGCGCGGGGGTGACGTTTCACGTCGACTCGCCGCCGACGGTCGTGCGCGCGCGCACCGTGACCCCCGACGGTCAGGCGTTGCCGGTGCCCGAGGCCGATCGCGCGGTGCAGAACCCGGGCGCGGGCACCCTGCTCTACGGCGACGGGCGCCGGCTCGAGCTGCGCTTCCCGGCGGTCGAGCCGGGGGCGATCGTCGACTACGAGATCGTCACCCGCCGGCCGCACCCGGACATCACCGACGCGTGGTGGGACGGCTACGTGCTGGCCAACGCCGACCCGACCGTGCAGGCCCGCTATACCCTCGACCTGCCCGCCGACGCCCGCTGGATGGCCCGCGCCGAGGGCATGGGCGAGCCGGTCGAGGCCGAGGCCGAGGGCCGGCGCACGCTGGTCTGGCAGCGAGACGACCTGCCCGCGTGGCGCGGCGAGACCGGCGGGCCGCTGCCGTCGGTGCGGGTCTCGAACCTGGCCGACTGGCAGAGCGTCGGGCGCTGGTACATGCGGCTGTTCGGGCCGCGCAGCCAGCCGACGCGGGACGTGGCCGAGCTGGCCCGGCGGCTGACCCGCGACGCGCCCGATCGGCGGGCGCGCATCGCGGCGATCTACCGCCACGTCGAGCGCAACATCCGCTATCTGGGGGTCGAGTTCGGCATCGGCGCCTATCAGCCGCGGCCGCCGGAGAGCACGCTGGCCCAGCTCAAGGGCGACTGCAAGGACATGACCGCGCTGATGGTCGCGCTGCTCGCCGCGCTCGACATCGAGGCCCACCCGGCGCTGATCAAGCCCCGCGGGCAGGGGGTCTTCGACGCGGAGCACCCCTCGCCGGGCCAGTTCAGCCACGTGCTGCTCTACGTGCCCGATCCGGGCGGCGACCTGTGGCTCGACGCCACCGCGGGCCTGGGCACGCTGGACGCCGTGCCGGCGCAGCTGCGCGGGCGGCACGCCCTGATCGTCGACGGCGGCGGCGGCCGGCTGGTGCGCATTCCGGCGGGCGACGTGCAGCGCAACCGGCTCGACGAGGCGCGCACCTACCGGCTCACCGCGACCGGCGGCGGCCAGCAGACCAGCGTGCTCACCCTCAGCGGCGATCTGGCGGGCCACGCCCGGCGCACGCTGCTGCGGGTCGACGACGCGGCCCGCGAGGCGCTGCTCTCGGCGCCGGGGCACCTGCTCGACCAGGGCCGCATCCCCGACCGGGTGCAGGTCGACCGCCTGGACGATCCGGCCGAGCCGGTCGTGCTCACCGCCGAGCTGGCCCACCGCGACCTGGTGGCGGTGCGCCTCGACGGTGCGCTGGTCATGCCGTTCGACATCTCGGTCTTCACCGGCGGGCCGCTCGCCCGCTTCGGCGCCGAAGATCAGAGCCCCGCGCCGCGGGTCTTCGAGCGCCGACTGCGCCTCGAACCGCCGCCGGGCTATACCCTCGACTGGCGCCCGCTCGCGGCGAAGATCGACGGCCCGATCGGGCTCGAGGTCGCCGAAGAGCGGCGGGACGGCGCGGTGACGATCACCACCCGCATGCGCATCGAAGGCGGCGGGCTCGACGAGGCCGATCGCATCGAGCTGGTCGCCACCGCCCGCGAGCTGCAGGCCCTGCTCGACGTCGATCTGGTGATGCTGCCCGGCGACGGCTTCGACCGGGTGGCCTTTCTGCAGGGCATCGTCGCCGAGCGGCCCGATCAGCCCGACCTGCAGACCTATCTGGGCCAGGCGCTGCTCGAGGCCGATCGGCCGTTCGAGGCGGTCATGGCGCTCGATCGCGCGCTGGAGGCCGACCCGGATGACGAGGACGCGCGGCTGCTGATGTCGCTGGCCCAGCGGGCCCTGGGCACGGCCGGCGAGGCGGAGAAGCGCCTGCGCGCGGCGGCCGAGCGGCCCGATCCCTCTCCGCAGGTCTTGATGGGCCTCGCCGCGCTGCTCGCCGAGCAGGGCCGCATCGCCGAGGCGGAGGCGCTGCTCGCCGACAAGATGACCGCCGACAGCCCGGCCCAGCTCTGGGTCGCGCGCATCGACCTGCTGATGGAGGCCGGCCGGCTGGCGGACGCCGCCGCGGTGGCCGAGCAGGGCGCCGCGGCCCAGCCCGACGACGCGACGGTGCTGGCGCTGCGGGCTCAGGTGGCCGAGGGCCGCGGCCAGCCCGCCGAGGCGATCGCCGCGTGGCGCCGGGCGTTGCGCGCCGAGCCGGACAACCCGCGGCTGCTCAACAACCTCGCCTGGAGCCTGCGCGAGCTGCCCGACTTCAGGGACGAAGCCATCGGCTACGCCGAGCGCTCGGTCGAGCTGCAGCCGGACGTGCCCGCCGCCTGGGATACCCTCGCCGAGCTGCTGTATCGGGCGGGTCGGGTCGACGCGGCGCTCGCCGCCAATCGCCAGTCGATCGAGCGCGCCGACGACGGCGAGCAGCGGGCGCGCTATCGGATGCGCCGGGCGCAGTTCATGGATCGCCGCTGACGTCGAGCCGTCAGCGCGTCGCCCGGACGAGCGTCGGCGAGCGGATCCAGGCCCACAGCAACCCCGCGGCCAGCAGCGCGAGCGGCGCCCAGGCGGCCAGCGCCGGCGACATGAAGCCCGCCCGGGCGCTCAGCTCGCCGGTGCGCAGAAACCAGTAGGCGAACGCCACCGTGCCCGCGCCGATCGCGACGGCGCCCGGGCCGCCGAAGCGCGCGCCGAGCAGCGCCCCCAAGAGCGCCCACAGCGGCGCCATCGCCGGCAGCGCCGAGCGCCGATGCGCGGTGAAGCGGTGGTGCACATCGCCCGGATCGAGCGCGGCGGTGGTCAGTGCGTTGGGCGGGCCGAGCATGCGCAGCCGGCGCGCGAGGCGCTCGACGGGCACGGTCAGGTGGGCTTCGCGGACCTGGATCCGGGCCGCGCTGCCCCAGATCTGCGCGTCGGTGAGGATCAAATGGGCGATACCCTGCCCGTTCGAGCCCTGCCCGTTCGAGCCCTGCCCGTTCGAGCCCTGCCCGTTCGAGCCCTGCGCGCCGGGCGAAGCGGGCGCCAGAGCGTCCTCGACGCGCAGCTTCACGTCGGCCGCCCGCACCAGCAGCGGGCCGCCGCTCGCCGGCAAGGCCGCCCAGACCCGATCGCCGTCGATCCGCCGGGCGACGCCGCCGCCGGGCAGAGCCAGCGGTCGGTCGGCCACCGCCAGCGCTGCGGCCGCCGCGTCGAGCAGGGTCACCCGCAGCCCGGCGACGGCCCGGGGCACCGGCCCATGCGCGAGGTACGTCGCGCCGGCGCCGAGCACGATCCCCAGCGCCAGCGCCGGCAGGAGCAGCGGCTCGGGGCGCTGGCCCACGGCCGCCGAGGCGACCCAGCCGCCCTCCGCGCGCAGCCGCCCGTAGACCAGCCCGGCGGCCACCAGACCGGTCAGCGGCAGCGCGGCCTCCAACAAGATCGCCAGCCCCGCGCCGATCGCCGCGGCCCACGGCGCGCGGGGGCCCGCGGTGAGCAGCAGGTCGCCGATCTGAACGAGTTGGCCGCTGAGCAGGATCAAGAGGACCGCCGCGAGCACGATCACGGTGGCGGTCAGCAGTTCGCGGGTGAGGCGGCGGGGCAGAGCGCCCACGGAGAGGGTCAGTCGACCGAGAGGTTGTTCTCGAGGAAGCTGAGGAAGTCCTGCAGCCCGAGATCGGAGGCGGTGTGGCGCAGCTTCTGCAGCCCCTTGACCTCGACCTGCCGGATGCGCTCGCGGGTCAGGTTGAGGATCTCGCCGACCTCTTCGAGGGTGATGCCGCCGCGGTCGGCGACGTCGAGGGCGCAGGTCTCGGCCATCTCCCAGATCGCGAGATCGGGGAAGTTGAGCTTGATCGAGCCCGTCTCGGGGTTCACGTCGAGGTAGAGGTGGTGCTTGCACGACGCGTAGGGACACGGCCGCAGCCCGCTCGCGCACTGCGAGCGATGCCCCGGACGATCGATCTCGATGTCCTTGAGCTCCTCGGCGAGCGCGAGCTCTTCTTTGCTCAGGCGCTTGGTCGCGATGGTCCGCGAGCGTCGGCGGCCCTTCTTACCCGGGCGCCGTCGCTCGTTGCGACGTTCCTTGCGTTCCGAATCTGGCGGGCGTTCGGTCGATTCCGCCAGTTTCTGACTCGCAGAACCCATCGGCGCCCCCTGCGTCGATCCCTCAGACAACTTTCACCTTCTGCGGCGGGTGGAATGGAGCGAACCCGGCGCACGAGGCCGATACAGCCTGCACATCCCTCTCCGCCGAGGAGCAGAACTCCACCGACAGCAGAACTAGCACACCGCGTTTTCGAGGGTCAACGCATTAGTGGTCGCCCCCCACGGGCACGGCCGCGGCGGGGCAGTGCGCAGAGTTCGGGGCCGGGCGCTGTCAGGTGCCGATCAGGTGTAGCGCCGCTCGGCTTCTTTCTTGAAGGCTTCGAGGGTGAGCGGCAGCGTCCGCTCGATGAGCCCCTGGGTCACCGACCGCGGCACGAACCCCTTGAGCTGGACCTCGAGCCGGTAGGTCGCCCGGGTCCGCTGACCGCCTTCGAGCGGTTCGAGGGTCCAGCCGCCGTCGTTCTGCTCCATCATGTCGCCTTCGACGAGGGTCCAGCTGAGGCTGGTGGGCGCCTCGCCGACGAGGTCGAGGGTGTAGTCCAGCTTGCGGGCGACGCTGAGTTGGAATCGCACCCGCCAGCGGCCGTCGGCGGCGTCGACGACGTCGGCTCGGGTCTGGGCCGGCACGAAGCCGGGATAGCGGGGGAAGTCGACGAGCAGGGCGTAGACCCGGTCGATGGGCACGTCGATCTCGATGGAGCGCACAGCGGATTTCATCGGGTCTCGATCCTCCGGGCCGGGTTCCGCGCCGGCCGCCGTCATCCAGGTTCGAGGATGGTGAGCAGCGCGTCAAGGTTGCGGCGGGAGGCACCGAGGAGACGGGCGATCGCCGGGCGCGGATCGGGCCCGGGTGCGTCGATCAGGGCCCGGGCCCGGGCGAGCGCCGCCGGCCAGTCGGGCACCGGGTGACCGCCGCGCCCGGCGAGCGCCTCGACCTCGGCGGCGACGTTGGCGGTGCGCGGCCCGTGGATCACCGCGCAGCCGTGGGCCGCCGGCTCGAGCAGGGTCTGGCCCTCACGGCGGCAGAAGGTGCCGCCGACCACCGCCACGCCGGCCAGCCCATAGGCCGCCGCCAACTCGCCGACGGTATCGAGCACTGTCCAGCGGGCGGCCACCGCGGGCGGCCCCTGCGAGCGCCGGTGGGCCGCGATGCCTAGCCGCCGGGCGGCGCGCAGGATGGCCGGGGCGCGGCGAGGATAGCGCGGCGCGATCAACGCTCGCAGGCCGCTGTCGGCCAGCGCGGCGAGGGCCGGCTGCTCTTCGGCGGGCGCGAGGCTGCCGATCACCACGTCGAACGGCGCGCGCTCGGCGTCGAGCGCCCGGCGCAGCGCCGCGTCGGCTGCGGGCGGTCGCCGGGGCACGCCGTCGTATTTGCCGTTGCCGGTGATGCGGATGCGCGCGGGCGCTACGCCCAGCTGCTCGGCCGCCGCGGCGTCTCGGGCCGTGCGGGCGCAGAACAGGCTCAATCGCCCCGCGGCGCGGCGCAGCAGACCGCGGATGCGCAGCGAGCGGTGGCTCACCCGCCCGTCGACCACCGCCAGCGGGATGCCGCGCCGATGGGCGGCGGCGACCCAGGCGGGCCAGAGCTCAAGGTATTCGAGCACGATGAGGCGCGGTCGGATCCGATCGAGCGCCCGTCCGGGCCACGGCGGTATGTCGAGCGGCGGCCGGGTCACCGGGTGGGCGGGGAAGAGCCGGCGCGCCATGCGCCGACCGTCGGCGGTCATCGCGGAGACATGCGCCGGCGCCCGGGGCCGCGCGTCGGCGAAGGCCGCCACCAGCGGCGCCAGCGCCCGCATGTCGCCCACCGATGCCCCGTGAAACCAGATCGGACGGGTATCGGCGCCCGGCGGCGACGGGGTCACCGGCCCTCGGTCGACGGTCCGCCATCGGCGTCGTCGTCGCCGTCTCCCCCGCCGGGCTCAGCGCCCGCGCCGCCGTCGTCCGCGTCGCCGTCGTCCGCGCTGCCCCCGTCGTCCGCGCGGCGCTGCCCCTGTCGTCCGCGCCGCGGCGGCCTGTCGGAGAAGCGGGCGTTGAGTCGATAGGTCCCTTGCCCGCCCGGCGCGGCGCCGTCGGCGGCGCGCACCACCAACAGCAGCCGGTCGGTGCCCACCTCGGCCCAGGCCCAGACCCGATCGCCCGGCTCGTCGGCGGCCTGGCTGAAGAGCGTGGTGCCGTCGTAGGCGACGCCTTCGAGCACCAACCGGAGCCCGTCGACGCCCGAGACGCGGGCCCGCACGAAGCGTCGGTCGGCCGGCACGTCGATGACGTAGACGTCGCGGTCGGCCTCGGCCCCGCTGCCCGGCCCCAAGGCGCCGGTGAGGCTCAGCTCCTCGGCCAGCGGGCTGGCGGTCGCCGGGGTGTCGTTGGGCTCGACCTCGACGGTCGGCGGCGCGTGCCGGGCCGCGTACCAGCGATAGCCGCCGGCCCCCGCCGCCGCGGCGACGAGCAGCAGCGCCACGAGCAGCCCCGGGCCGCGACCCCGCCGCCGCTCGCGCCCGCCGGCGGAGACGTCCGGCGGCGCGGTATCGCCGATGGACCACGAGGTCGCCGACGGATCGGGCGCCGGCGCCTCCAGCGGCCGCGGGTCGTCGTCGCGCCCGTCGTCGAAGCTGAGTTCGGGGGCCGGCGCGTCACCGCCGGCCAATACGCTGGGCCGGCCGGGCGCGGTCGCCTCGCGGGCGTCGCTCTCCGCCGGGTCGTCGGGTCGGGTATCGACCGAGCCCAGGTCGGGCAGCTCGGGGCGCGCGGCGGGCCCGCCGGTGGGGCTGCGCGGGGTGTCGCTGCGGCTGCCGAAGTCGCCGAGCAGCCCCAGGATCTCCTGATCGACCGCCAGCGCGCTCTCGGGGCGGTCGTTGGGGTCGCGCGCCATCAACCGCCGCACCAGCGCCTCGACCGGCGGCGGGATGTCCAGCGTCGGATCGACCTCCGCGAAGCGCCGCAGGTCGCCGCCGACGTGGGCCTCCATCACCTGCAGCGGCGACTTGCCCACGTAGGGCACCTGCCCGCTCAACATGCGGAAGAGCAGGCCGCCGAGGGCGTACAGATCGGTGCGCGGGTCGACCGCCTCGCCCTTCACCTGCTCCGGCGCCATGTAGTACGGGGTGCCCATCAGCGCGCCGTCGGCGGTCTGCAGCAGCGCCTCGGCCCCCTCCGGCGCCAGGATCTTCGCCAGCCCGAAGTCGAGCACCTTGACCAGCTCGTCCCCGCTCGTCGTGCGGGTCAGGAAGACGTTCTCCGGCTTGAGATCGCGGTGCACCACGCCCTGGTTGTGGGCTTCGGCCAGGCTCGAGCAGATCTGGTGGGCGATGCCCAGCGCGCGGGACGGGCTCAGGCGGCGCTCGGCGGCCAGGGCCTTCGAGAGATCGTCGCCGATGAGGTACTCCATCACCAGATAGACGACCCCGTCCCATACGCCGAAGTCGAAGACGGTGATCGTATGGGCGTCGGTCAGCCGCGAGACGGCCATCGCCTCCCGGCGGAACCGCTTGACCAGATGCGGATGCCCGCGCAGGTCGGCGCGCAGGAGCTTGATGGCCACCCGCTTGCCGATGCCGACGTGCTCGGCGAGGTAGATCGCGCCCATGCCGCCCGATCCGAGCAGCCGCACCACCCGAAACTTCTCGGCGATGACCTTGCCGAGCAACGAGTCGGCGGGCGCGGCCTGCAGACGGGCCCCGCAGATGCCGCAGAAGGCGTTGCTGGAGGGGGTGTCTGCGCCACAGGCGGCGCAGGTGGTCACGTCGTCCGCGCTCACGGCGCGAGCAGCGCCCCTTCGACGCGGGGAGCCGTGACGAAGCCGGCCGGCGCCCGCCAGGTTTCGGTGCCGGCGAGGGTGCCGCTGACCACGACCCGGGCGCCGACATCGACCAGCATCGGCGAATGGGTCGTGATCCAGACCGGGCAGTGATCGCCCGTATCGCAGGTGGCGACGACCGCCCGATCGGCCTGCCGGGCGCGGCTGCTCTCGCCGCCCGCGCCGCGCTCGACGGCCACCAGCCGCCCGGAGAACGAGACCGCCCGACCGCGCAGCGCCTCGGCGTCCCGCGACCAGCGGGCGTAGGACGGGGTGCGACCCACCGTGCCCAGGCGCTCGTTCTGCCGGGCGCGCAGGGCCGCCGCCTGGGCCACCGCGCCGGCCGGGGTGAGCCGTTCCACGGTGACCCGCTCGACGGTGGGCCGCGCCCCGGGGCCGTCGGCGACCACCTCGAGGGTCTGCTCCCGCGCGCCGCCGAGCGGCGCGGTCAGGGTGAAGCGGCCGGCGTCGTCGGCCAGGGCGTTCATGCCGCCGGCCTTGACCAGGGCCCCCGGCGTGGTCCGGCCGGCGACGACCACCGCGTCGGCGTCCCGGCGCCAGGCGCGGGCGGGCGCGGTGACCACCAGCGGCGTGGCGGGCAGCGGGACCTCGAGCTGCAGCGCGGCGCTGTATGGCGACTCGCCGTCGGCGCGCAAGACCACGTCCTGGCGCAGCGCGCCGGTGAGCCCGCCGGGCTGATCCACCTCGGCCAGCGCCGCGGCGGGGTCGATCTCGGCTTCGAACCGGCCGGCCCCGCCCGACGCGGTGAACGGCGCCTCCGGCGTCCAGCCGGGGCGCACCGCCAGGGCGATGGGCGCCGGCTCGCCGACCCCCTGCACCGGCCCGATCTCGGCCTGCAACCAGACGGTCAACTCGACGGGCAGCGCCATCTCGCCGTCGTCGGAGACCACGTCGAGCGCCAGCCCCCGCTGACCCGGTTCGAGGCCAGCGAGCGGCAGGGCGTACTGCACCCGGCCGGTGCCGTCGACCACCGTGGGCGGCGTCGGATCTCCGGCCAGGCTCACCTTGACCGGGCGATCGGCGCTCACATCGGCCGTCAGGATCAGCCGCTGCGCCTCGGCGCCGACCTCGATCGCGCCCAGGTTGGCCTGGAACGCCTGGGCGTCGCGGGTCAGCCACAAGGCCAGGGCGATGCCGACGACGATCAGCAGCAGGAAGATCCACTTGCCGTAGCTGCGGTCGGAGACGGTGACCACCATCGCCGTGCGCTCGTCGGTGTCCATCGCCGCGGCGAAGCGCGAGGCGGCGGCGCGCTCGTCGTCGTTGGAGCCGCGGTTCACTTCGGCGGCGCCGGTCGCCCGCCCGGTGCGCGGCTGCGCGTCGGCGGCCGGGCGCTCGGTCCGGCGAGGCGTCACCGGCTCGTCGACGATGACCGAGGCCTGACCGGCGTTCGACAGCCCGTCGGAGACGATGATCGACGGCCCGCGCGCCTCCGCCGCCCGCTGCGCCGCCCGCTGCTCTGCCGGCGACCGCCGGGCCCGCGCCGCGTCCCGGGCCCGCGCCGCTTCGGCGATGGGCACCGGCGGGCCGACCAGGGTTCGATAGTTGTCCTGCTGCGCCTGCCGCGCGGCCTGGGCCTGCTCGGCGGCTTCCTGCTCGGCGCGGGCCTTGGCCGCCTTGCGCGCGCGGGCCGCCTCGGCGAGCGGCAGCGGCGGCCCGACCAGGGTCCGATACTGTTGATCGCCCGCGGCGTCGGGCTGCGCCGCCGGTTCGGGCTGCCCCGCGGCGTCGGGCGCGCCCGCCGTGGGCGAAGGCGCGCCGAACTGGGTCGACATGATGTCGGCGGCGGGCGTGATGGAGCCGATGGGCGTGATGGCGGGCTCGGGGACGGGCTCGGGCTCGGGCTCCACGTCGCCGGTGCCGATCGGGGGCAGCTGACCCGCCTTGAACGGCGACGGCGCGCCGAACTGGGTCGAGCGGATGCTCTCGTCGGGCGCGGGCGTCTCGACGGTGGGCCCGGCGAGCGGCTCGCCGGGGTCGCGCACCCGCATGTTGACGCTGCCCACGCTGTTGTCGAGCTCGACGGCGTCGAGGGCCCGAAAGCCGGGCCGGGTCCCGGGCCCCGGCGAGCGGCGGTCGGTCGCCGCGGGCGCGGGGGCCGGCGTCGGCGCCCGCTCGGGTTCGGGCTCGGGCTCGGCCTCCGCCTCGCCGAACTTGAGGGCGGGCATCCCGAAGAGCGTGCGGGCCGCGCCGCTGTCGGCCACCTGCGAGAGCGAGGCCCCGCAGATGGAACACGACGGCTGGTCGGACGAGTTGTTGGCACCGCACGCGGGGCACTGCTTCATTCGGAGTCTCCCGTAACTCAGCGGCGAATGACGCTGCCCCGAGTGTCGACCACGCGGTCCCGTGAGTCAATCTACCGCTGGGGGATACCCCACCCTGCCGGCCGCTGCGCGCCCGGCGGCGGCGTTGGTCCGGGCCCGAGGGCGCTGATACACTGCGCGACCCGGTGCGCGCGCCCGAGCGCCGGACCACGACCGCCCCGCGGGTGCCGCGAGGCCCGACCGTTGGAGGAGCAGATGAGCCGGCGACCGCCGTCGAACCCGTTGCCGCCGCGCGGCGTGCTGTTGCTGCTCGCCGCGTCGCTCCTGCTGACCGCCTGCGGACAGTCGCCCTCGGCGTCGTCGAGCGTCGCCGAGGTCCCGGCGGGCGACGGCCCGCCGCGGCTGCTGATCCTCAGCTCGAGCATCGGCTACGTCGAGCCGTGCGGCTGCACCATCGACCTGACCCTGGGCGGCATCGACCGGGTGGCGCGCATCGTCGCCGAGCAGCGCGCCGCCGGCCCCACCGCGGTGGTCGTCGTCGGGCCGCACCTCTTCGAGAAGGATCCGCCAGCGCACAAGGTGGCCCAGGAGGAGGCCAAGGCCCGGCTCATCGCCCGCAGCCTGGCCCATATGGGCGTCGACGCGGTGGTGCCCACCGCCACCGAGCTGGTGCGCGGGGCGGCGCTCTACGCGGCGGCGCGCGAGACCATCGGCGCGGTCGACGTGACCGCAAACGTGCCCGACGGCCGGGGCCACATCCTCGAGCTGGGCGAGCTGAAGCTGGGGCTGGTAGGGCTGGCGGCCCCCGGCGCGGCGACCCCGGCCGGCGAGCCGGGCGACCCCCGCGCGGCGGCCAACGCCGAGGCCGAGCGGCTGCGGGCCGCCGGCGCCCATGTGGTGGTGGCCCTCGCCGCGCTGCCCCGACGCACGGTGCGCCGCGCGGCCCGAAAGACCCCGGCCATCGACCTTTGGGTGCTCGGCGATCACCCCGAAGAGGTCGCGCTGGCCTCGCCGCTCAAGCATGGTTACCTCATCGAGGCCGGCGACCGGCTGCGCAACGTGGGCCGCGTGGTCTTCCACGAGGCGACCGCGCCCGGCCCGCTGGTCGACCCGGTGGGCGACGCCGAGCGGGCCCGGGAGGCGCTCGACCTGCAGATCCGGATGAAGAGCGACATGTTCCGCCGCACCGGCGACGCCAACCTCGAGCCGCAGATCGCCGAGCTGCAGGCGAAGCGCGCCGCGCTCGATACCCCCGAGGCCCGCGGCAAGCGCTTCGGCTACACGCTCATCCCGGTGAAGAAGGAGGTCGAGCCCGACCCGGTCGTGGCCGGTTGGCTCGCCGAGTACAACGCCTCGCTGAAGACCATCAACCTCGCGCAGGCCGGCGACATCCCGAAGGTGCCGCCGGGCATGAGCGGCTACGCCGGCGCCGATCAATGCGCCGACTGCCACTACGAGGCCCACGAGCTGTGGCGCACCACCCGCCACGGCAAGGCGTGGCAGACCCTGGTCGAGGCGGACAAGACCTTCGACGCCGAGTGCGTCGGCTGCCACGTGACCGGCTGGCAGAAGCCGGGCGGCTCGGTGCTCGGCAAGGTCGAGGGGCGGGTCGACGTGCAGTGCGAGGTCTGCCACGGGCCGGGCGAGCACCACGTGCGATCCGGCGGCGACCCGTCGAAGATCGTGCGCGTGGTGCCCGAGGCGGTGTGCACCGAGTGCCACAACAAGCACCACTCGCCGCGCTTCGACTACGCCGGCTATCTGCCGAAGATCCTCGGCCCGGGGCACCAGAAGCGGCCGTAGGCGCGAAACCGAGCGAAACCGCGCGGTCTGTGATACCGACGCCCCGTGCATCGCCCCACGCTCGGAGTGACCCCCATGAACCGTTCGGCCCTGGCCCTGGCCTTGATGGCGCTCACGCCGCTGCTCGGCTGCGATGACGACGGCGCCGCGGCCCCCGCCGTCGACGCTGCGCCCGACCCCGACCCCGACGCCGCGCCCGACCCCGACGCCGCGCCCGAGCCGCTCGAGACGCTGCCCGAATCGGCGGTGCACGCCCTGGCCGGGGCCTGCGTAGCGCTGCAGGCCGAGATCGCCGGAGAGACCCGCGGGCTGGGGGCGGCGCCCGACGGCGGCTTCGCGCTGCTCGACGCGGCCGCGCCGCCCACGCCGCTGCACCTGCGCGCGGCCGATCTGGGCATCTTCCTGCTCTACGACCCCGACGGGGGCTACGTCGTCGCCGAAGAGGGCCCGCTGCTGCGCCAGACCACCCTCGAGTCCGACGTCTACCGCCTCGAAGACGGCTATATCTCGGGCGCCGAGTGGATCGTCGAGCCCTCGGCGACCGCCTCATTGCGCTTCCAGCTGCGCCACCACCAGACCCAGCGCTTCCTGGGCGCCGACGGGCTGGTCGACCGCGCCGCCGAAGCCGTTGCGGTGCGCTTCGACCCGGCCGATGGCTGCGCCGCGCCGCCCGAGATGTCGCTCGACGCCGCCGGCGCGGTGACCCGGACCCACTTCGAAGACGGCGAGCTCTACGGCTTCGTCGACGCCCACGCTCACATCCTGCCCAACTTCGGCTACGGCGGCGGCGGCATCTTCCACGGGTCGGCGTGGCATCGGCTGGGGGTCGAGCACGCGATGGGCAGCTGCGAGCCGTTCCACGGGCCCGACGGCCGGGCCGACCTGCTCAGCCTGGGCGCGGCGGGCTTCGACCTGTCCATCGAGGCGCTGATCCCGCTGCTCACCTCGGGCCTCTTCCCCGAGCCGGTGCACGGCACCGACGGCTGGCCCACGTTCTCCGACTGGCCCTCGGTCGGCAGCTCGACCCACCAGACGATGTATTATCGCTGGCTCGAGCGGGCGTGGATGGCCGGCCTGCGGCTGACGGTGCAGCACGCGGTGAGCAACGAGGCGCTGTGCGGCATCATGGGCGAGACCGGGTTTCAGCCCATCCGCTGGTCGTGCCGCGACATGACCAACATCGACCGCCAGTTCACCGAGATCCGCAACCTGGAGCGCTATATCGACGCGCAATGGGGCGGCCCGGGGCAGGGCTTTCTGCGGGTCGTCGAGAGCCCCGCCGAGGCCCGCGAGGTCATCGGCCAGGGCAAGCTGGCGGTGGTGCTCGGCATCGAGGTGCCCGACCTCTTCGAATGCTACGTCACCCCCGGCGAGGACGACCCCGCCTGCGATCGGGCGCACATCGAGGCCCAGCTCGACGCCTACCACGCCCGCGGGCTGCGGGTGCTCTTCCCGACCCACAAGACCGACAACGCCTTCACCCCGGGCGACGGCTCGAAGGGCATCTTCGAGCTGGCCAACCTGGCCCAGACCGGCCACTGGTCGAACTTCACCGACGACTGCCCCGACGTGCGCTCGGTCTACGACAGGGGCCGGCTCGTCTTCGGCGGCATCAACCAGCCGCGGGGCGACGACCACCTCGCGCCGGCCCCCAACCCGCCGATCCAGTTCACCGCGTCGCCGCTGACCGACTTCAGCCCGTACCTGCAGCAGGTGCTCGAGCCGGGGCAGGACGGCGACTGGTGCCAGGCCGCCGGGCTGACCGACAACGGGCGTGCGCTGCTCGAAGGCATCATGCGCCGCGGCATGCTGCCCGAGCTCGACCACCTGCCCCGCCGGTCGTACATCGAGGTCTTCGACCTGCTCGAAGCCGCCGACTACCCGGGCCTCGCCACCCACCGCAATACTTTCGGCGGGCGCCTGTGGGACATCGGCGGCACCTCCATCGGCACGCTGGTGCACTGCCCCGACCCGGACGCGCCGGGCGACATGTTCACGCTCTTCCGCGCGCAGAGCGCCGAGCGGGTCGCCGCCGGCCTGCACCCCGCCGTCGGGCTCGGCTTCGACTTCAACGGCCTCGCCAGCCTGACCCCGCCGCGCTTCGGCCCCGACTCGCCCTGCGCCGACGGCAGCCAGCGCGATCCGGTGCAGTATCCGTTCACCTCGTTCGCCGGCGACGTGACCTTCACCGCGCCCTACATGGGCGAGCGGGCGGTGGACTTCGGGACCGAGGGGGTCATCCACATCGGGCTGGTCGCTGAGCTCATCGAGGACGCCCGCCGCACCGGCGTCTCCGACGACGACCTCGAGCTGCTGTTCCGCTCGGCGGAGGGCTACATCCGCGTCTGGGAGCAGGCCGAGGCCCGCGGGACGGCGCTGCGCGAGCGGTAGCCGCAGCTCAACGTGGACCCTGGTGCTTCCGACGGACGAGCGCCGCGACATCGGCCAGATCCTGCGGCCGACCCGAAGCCTGCTTGTTCTTCAAGAGCGCCGCGCGACCGATGACCGGTACTGTTCGCCCGCGGATTTCGAAGGCGTCCCCGGCGGTGACAGCCTCATCGAAGCCCACCCCGTCGATCCGCGTGATGATGTCGATCCGGTTCGGCGGCAGGCCGAGCTGCACGATGCCCTCGTAGTCGGCGAAGTCGTCCTCGCGAATCTCGAACATGGAGATGGGCGCGCCGAAGGACGCCAGCGCCGCGAAGACCCGAGTCGAGTTCGTCTGATGCGGCCTGACGAAGATGTCGAGGTCTTTGGTCGCGCGCGTATGGCCGTGGAACGACACCGCGAAGCCACCCACGACGACGAAGTCCGCGCCCGCATCGGCCAGTTCGACCAGCAGGTCGGCGAAGTCGTCGCTGAGGGCGATCACTTGCGCGGCACGAAACGGACCGGCATCTCGGCCCGAGTGTACTGCGGAAACGGCCTGCCGGAGAGGCTCCAGGCCATCCGGCTGAGCTGCGTCGTCAGCGAGATCGCTTCTGCGCCGTAGACCGGGTGTGGATCCGAATCATCGTCGATGGTCGTGCGGCGGATGGTCATGCGCGCCCGGCGGGCTTCGGCCCGGCGCCGGCGCGCGCCGGCGTCATCATCGTTCATGACCGGATCATAGCGACCGCGCGGCACCCGTGACAGACCGTCGGCCTCACGGCTTGCGCCAGTAGATGCCCTCGCCAGTCAGCACCCAGGCGCCGCCGCCGGGCCCGAAGACCACGTCGCGCACGTCGCGGGCCGTCTCGCCGGGGCGCACCGGCTCGGCGCGCCAGCCGTCGGGATCGTCGGGCGTCGGGTTGTGGAACAGCCCGCGGTCGGTGCCGGCCCACAGGCGGCCGTCGGCGTCGAAGACCAGCCGGGTGATGCGCCCGTTGAGCCCCTTCGCCGCGACGTTGGTCCAGGTGTCGCCCTCCAGGCGGCCGAGACCTTCCAGCGTGCCGGCCCAGACCCGTCCGCGGGCGTCGGTGGCCAGCGCCGTGATCACCTCGCTCTCGATGAAGTCGTTCTCGTCGAAGACCCGCATCTCGCCGCCGGCGACCCGCACCAGCCCGGCGTTGGTGCCCAGGATGACCGGCGAGGCCCCCGACTGCGTCGCCGGGCGGGTGATCGCGCTGACCCAGCCGTCGGGCAACAGCGGCGCGCCGTCGACGCTCTCTTCGCCGAAGGCCCGCCGAGCCAGCCAGCGCACCAGCACGTCGTGGGAGACCGGCACCCGGCCCAGGCCGGCGCCGCGCAGGGTGCCGCGCTCGCTCTCGAAGAACAGCGCGAAGTGCACCTCGCCCAGCGGGCTGACGTCGAAGGCGCCGACCCGCACCGGCCGGTCGAGACCCAGGATCGGCAGCCGCCCCTTGCGCTCGATGCGCGCGCCCTCGATGCGCACCACCGCCACCTCGGGGGAGGGGGCCAGCGGCGCCGCGTCGGGCGGCGCGGCGCCGGCGATGGCGTCGACCGGATCGACCTCGGCCGGCGCGGCGCTCGTCGGCGGGGCCAGCGCCGCTTCGGGCGGCGGATAGCCGATGAGCAGCCACGCCCCGCCCTGCGGGTCGGCGGCCACCGCCAGGGCCTGGGCGGCGCTGGTGGGCGGCGCGACCGGGCGGCGCTCCCAGCCCTTGCCGGTCCAGCGGTCGATATAGGGCCCCAGCGACGGGATCATGACCCGGCCCTGGGTATCGACGGCGATGCGGGTCACCGGATGGCGCGGCACCAGCGTCTGCGAGGTGAAGCGCTGGGTGGACTGCCCCTTCTGGGCCAGGAGCCCGCGCCAGGCGAGGCCGTACCACGCGAAGCCGTCATCGCCGACGCGCCAGACGGTGACCTCGCCGTCGTCGGGCAGCTGCGGGCGCTCGACGAGCAGCCGCAGCAGCGGCGCGCCGTCGGCGGTGCCGATGCGCTCTTCGGATCGGGTGCACTCGAGCAGGATCTCTTCGACGGCGGTCGGCGCCGGCGGCACCACGGGCCCCGCCGGGGTCGGCGCGGCCTGGGCATCGGCCGCCGCGGCGCTCCCGGCTGCGGGCGCGTCTTCGCCGGCAGGCGCTCCGGCCTTGGCAGAGGCACCGGCAGAGGCACTGGCCGAAGCATCCGCCGTCTCGCCGGCCGCGGCCACCTTGCTGAACCGCGCGTGCTGGGCCAGGGCCGGCGGCGCGGGCAGGCGGCCGGGCTCGATGGGTTCGAGCGCCGCCGGCGGACCGCCGGGCGAGGCCGCGGTGCCCGGGGGCTGCTCGACCACCCGCCACCAGCCGCCGGTGCTGCGGATGACCCAGTTGCCGGTCTGCCACTGCACGTCGAGGATCGCCGCGCCGCCGCGGGCCAGCGAGAAGGGGTACCAGCTATTGCGCACCCGGATGGCCAGCGTCGGCGTCGGGGTATTGCAGACGACGACCACCTGGTTGCCGCCGACCGCGACCGCCCGCACGTCGTTGCCGCACAGCCCGTTGACCGTCGTATGCTCCACCAGCCGGTCGCCTTCGAGGGTCACCAGCCCCTTGCGCGCGGTCGCCGCCCACAGCCGGCCGCCGGCGTCGACCGCCATCGCCCGCACCGAGTGCAGCTTCGAATGCAGGCGCAGGCGCCCGTTGTGCATCCAGCCCAGGCCGCGCTGCATGCCGACCCAGACCCCGCCGGCCCGGCGCGGCGCGAGCGCGGTGACCCCCGCCGGCAGCGGATCGGCGCTCAGCCGCTCCCACTGCGCGGTGGGCGCGCGGCGGCGCCAGGCGATGGCGTCTTTGAGCCCCACGTAGACCGTGCCGTCGGTGGCCACCGCGATGGCCGTCGCGTCGTCCCGCGGGGCCTGGGCGCCGACGGCGAAGTTGACCTGCCCGCCGGGGCGGGTCCAGCGCAGCACGCCGTTCTGCGAGATGGCCCACACCGCGTCGTCGGTCGGCGCGATGTCGACGATGCGCTCGGCGTCGCTGTAGAAGCGCCACGCGGTCTTGGGCGGCGGCGGCGGGGTGGGCGACTCCAGCTCGATCTGTCGCGGCGGACCGCCGCAGCCGGGCAGGGCGCACAGCAGCAGGGCGAGCAACGGGGCCGAGGCGCAGAGAAGTCGGCGGGTCATGGGCACTCCAAGTCGGGCGGATCGGGCTGACCCTATGAGAATCCGGCGCGCCGCTATCGGTCGCGCGCCGGTTCGACGGCCGTAGACAACCACAGACCGGAGCCGCCGACAATTCGGCGGGCCGCGGACCAATCCTTCGACCCGAACCGGGTTTGGTGGTAATCGACTGATGTGGCCGCTCATACCCGCACCCGTCGCCCGCTCGCGCTGCTCGCGCTGCTCGCGCTGCTCGCGCCGCCGGCCATCGCCCATACCCTCGACGGCCCGCCGATCACGGCGCTCGCCGACGAGCTGCGCGGCATCAACCAGCAGCTGCAATACGCCAAGGGCCGGCTCGATCAGGCGCTGTCGGTCGAAGGCGACGCGCCGCTCGAGGTGCTCAGCCGGGCGCAGGTGGCCCACTTCGAAGGCGACCACCCCACCGCCGCGGCCCGGCTGCTCGACCTGGTCTCGCGGCCCGGCTTCCGCGACCACCCGGCCTACCCCGAGGCGCTGGCCTGGCTCGGCGAGAGCCTGTGGGCGCTGGGGCTCGAGCAGGCCGCCGTCGACGCGCTGCGCGAGTCCCTCGACAGCCCGCGCCAGGGCAGCACCGCGTGGCGCCGCAACTTCGTGCGCTATCTGGCCCGCGCCCGCGACCGCGAACCGCTCGACCGCCTGCGGGCCTACTGGCAGCGCTACCTGGGCCTGCCGCCGGCCGCCGAAGACGACACCGACCTGGGCGAGCTGACCTACAATTACGGGCGGGCCCTCTTCCGCGGCGGCGCGCTCGACGAGGCCGAGGCCGCCTTCCGCGCGGTGCCCGCCGACGCCGCCGACGCGCTGCGGGCGGCCTATTTCGTCGGCGTCGTCGCGCTCAAGCGGGGCGAGATCCTCGACGCGCAGGCGGCGTTCGAAGCGGCCCGCGAGGCGTGGCAGACCCGCGCCGCCGAGGTGCTCGAGCCGCGCCCGACACCGCTGGACAAGATCCCGACCGAGGGCCCGCGCCGGGCCTATGCCCGCATCACCGCCGAAGGCGATCTGGCCGCGCCCGACCGCGAAGACGAGGCCGCCGCGGCCGCCGAGGCGCTCGATCCCGAGGACGAGACCCGCCACGTGCGCCGCATGGGCGCGCTGATCCACCTCGCGCTGGCCCGGCTGGCCGCCGCGCGGGGAGAAGACGCCGAGGCCTGGCGCCACTATCGCCGGGTGCCGCCGGGTGATCCGGACCACGCCCAGGCGCTCAACGAGGCCACCTTCGTGCTCTTTCGCATGGGTGAGTACGACTGGTGCGTGCGGCTCGTCGATCAGCTGCTCGCCGCCCGGGGCGACGACCTCTCGGCGGCGCAGCTGGGCCTGTGGCGGGCGCAGCTCCTGGCCCGGGCCGCCCGCTACGAAGACGCGCGGCAGAGCTACGCCGAGCTCGAGCGGGCGATGAAGCGCCGCCTCGAACAGCTCGACGGCGAGCTGCAGGCCGACCAGCGGCTCTTCCCCTCCGCCGCGCTGGCCTGGACCGCGCCGGAAGACGCCCGCCGCGCCCGCCGGCTCGAAGCCGAGCTGGTGCTGCAGGAAGAGGCGCTCGACGAGGCCCGCGAGCTGGCGACCGCCCTCGCCGAGCTGGCCCTGAGCGCCGAGGCGCTGCCGGTGGTGAAGAACGGCCGGGCGCTGCACGGGCGGCTGGTCGAGCGGCTGGCCCACGCCCGGACCCACCTCGCCGGGCCGGAGGTGCGCGCCGGCACCGGCGGCGCGGCCGACGCGGTCGATCCGGGCACGCTCGCCCGCAGCGCGCAGCGGCTCGAAGGGCGGCTGGCCAACTTCGCGCGCTACCTCGAGACCTACGCCGCCACCTACCGCGCCCGCCTGCAGCAGGTGATCGACGCCGAGCAGCCGGGCCTCGAGCGCCTGACCGCGGCCCTCGCCGCCGAGCAGGCCGCCGCCCGCACGCTGGCTGGCGAGCTGCGCCTCGCCGCCCGGGCCAATATCGACCTGTACGCCGCCGAGGCGATGTTCGGCGAGGTCGACCTGGCGTGGTGGCGCAAGGAAGAGCTGTCGACCCGCATCAAGGCCGAGTCGGCGCGGCGCGACGCGGCCCGCGCGGCGATGGAGGCCGACGGGGCCGACGAGAAGGGCCGGGGCGCCGCGGCCGACCAGACCGAGGCGCCCGAAGCGGCCACCGACGAGGCGCCGGGCACCGACGGGCTGCTGCCGGTGAAGGGCAGCGCCCCGTGAGCCTGCCGGTGCCCGCCCACGACGGGGCCGTCGAGCACATCCCCTTCCGGCTGCCGACGCAGCCCTGGCTGGTGCGCCAGGATTGGCTCGACCTGAGCTTCCTGCACTGGGATCTGCCGCCCGACCGGGTGGCGCCGCACCTGCCGGCGGGCATCGAGCTGCATACGTTCGAAGGCCGGGCCTGGGTCGGCCTCGTGCCCTTCTGGATGAGCGGCGTGCGCCCCCGCTTCTGCCCGGCGGTGCCCGGCATCTCGCGGTTCCCCGAGATCAACGTGCGCACCTACGCCCTCGTGGACGGCCGGCCGGGGGTCTACTTCTTCTCGCTCGATACCCCGAGCCGGGCGGCGGTCTTCTTCGGGCGGCGGCTCTTCCACGTGCCCTACCGCCGCGCGCGGCAGACCATCACCGCCACCGCCGACGGCCAGCGCTATACCAGCCACCGCGACGGCCGGCTCGAGCTCGACCTCGAGGTGCGCTTCGGCGCCCCGGCCCCCGCGCCGCCCGGCTCGCTGGCGCACTTCCTCACCGAGCGCTACTGCATCCACACCGTCGACGGCGGTGGCCGCCTGCGCACGGGCCCGGTGCGCCACGCCCCGTGGCCGCTGCTCGACGCCAGCGCCCGCATCGACACCAACCGCCTGCTCGAGCGCTTCGGCGTCACCGACGCGCCGCCGACCTGCGTGCACGCCGCGCCCGGCGTCGAGGTGGTCGGCTGGTGGCTGCAGTCACGCCCCGGAGGCACCTGATGCTGCGCCTGCTCGCTCTGGCCCTCATCGCCGCGCCGCTGGCCGGCTGCCCCTACTGCCCCGGCGAGGGCGAGCTGCGGCTGCTCGAAGGCGCGACGACCCTCGGCCCGGGCCAATCGGCCCAATTCGAATACCGCTGGCAGGGCGACGTGCGCTCGACCCCCGGCGACTGCGACGCGGTGTGGAGCGTCGGCGATGTCGTCGGCGGCAATACCGAGCTGGGCACGGTCGATGCGTGTGGCCGCTACACCGCGCCGGCCGCGATCCCCGTCGCCACCGCCGTCGACGTCATCGGCAGCGACCACGGCCCGTTCTGCCACGACTGCTGCCCCTACGCCGCGCAGACGGTGCGGCTGATACCCGCCGCAGAGGCGGGCGCAGACGCCGGCACCTGAAAAGCTTGCACCCACCTGCGGGCGGTGGCATCAACCCGTCGGGAATCGCTCGTCCTCGGTGGGGAACCCGAGCCGGGCTGGATACGGTCCGCCATTCGGCGGATCCGAGGTAGATCCGAAGATGAAGACGCAGATCGCTCTGTTCGCAGGCGCGGTGCTCGCCGTCGGGTGCGCCAGCAAAGAGACCGAGCAACCGCCCCAGGTGCCGACCGCCGCCGCCGAGGCCCCGAGCAAGGCCAGCGCGGCCGCGCCGGCCGGCTTCGACCGCGCGCTGCTGGGCGCCTTCGCCCCGCTGCCCGAGGCGATGGCCCACGCCGACCGCCCGCTGACGCAGGCCCGCGTCGACCTGGGCCGCATGCTCTACTACGAGACCCGCATCTCCAAGAACCACGACATCTCGTGCAACTCGTGCCACCGGCTCGACGCCTACGGGGTCGACAACGAGCCCACCTCGCCGGGTCACAAGGGCCAGCGCGGCGGGCGCAACTCACCGACGGTCTACAACGCCGCTGGCCACGTCGCGCAGTTCTGGGACGGCCGGGCGGCCGATATCGAAGAGCAGGCCAAGGGGCCGGTGCTCAACCCGGTCGAGATGGCCATGCCCGACGACGAGACCGTGCTCGCGGTGCTCGAGTCGATGCCGGGTTATGTCGAGGCCTTCGCGAAGGCCTTCCCCGGCGAGGCCGCGCCGGTCACCTACGACAACTTCGCCCTCGCGGTGGGCGCTTTCGAGCGCAAGCTGGTCACCCCCGGCCGGTGGGACGCCTTCCTCGAGGGCGACGACGCGGCCCTGACCGACGCCGAGAAGGCAGGGCTGACCGCCTTCGTGCAGACCGGCTGCACCACCTGCCACAGCGGCCCCTACCTGGGCGGGCACATGTACCAGAAGCTCGGCCTCGTCGAGCCCTGGCCGAGCCAGAAAGACCAGGGCCGCTTCGAGGTGACCCAGGCCGAAGCCGATCGGATGATGTTCAAGGTGCCCTCGCTGCGCAACATCGCCAAGACCGGTCCCTACTGGCACGACGGCTCCGAGCCCGACCTGAAGAAGGCGGTCGTCGCGATGGCGAAGCACCAGCTCGGCAAGCCGCTCGACGACGCGATGGCCGCCTCGATCGTGACCTTCCTCGAAGCGCTGACCGGCGAGCTGCCCGCCGACTACATCGAGAAACCCGCGCTGCCCCCCAGCACGGCGCGCACGCCCAAGCCCGACCCCAGCTGATCCTGCCCGACCCCGGGCAGGGGCCCACTGCGCCGGCTCACTGCTCCGGCGCCCGCCCCCAGATGCCCAGCGTGAAGCTGCCGCTCACCGGCGCGCCGGGCACCTGCTGCATCTGCTCGAAGCTCACCCGCCCGCTGCGGCAGCGCCCCAACTCGAAGACCTGCCCTGTGGCCTGATCGAGCACGCTGAACGCGCAGTAGACCGCCTCGTCGATCGGCAGCTCGCCCTGCACCAGCCGGGCCGGATCGGTCGCCAGGTAGAGGAAGGTCACGGTGCCGTCGCCGAAGAACTGGCTCAGGATGAGCACCCCTTCGCCCTGATCGCCCAGCCCGATCGCCGCGCCAGCGCCGGCGGCCACCGACTCGTCCTCGTAGAACCGCCCCTCGAACTCGCCGTCGCCCGTCTCGAAGGTATTGCGAGTCGGCCACGAGGCCCACGTCGTCGAGAACTCACCGCGGAAGACGCCCACCGGCTCGGTGCACAACGCCCCGCGCAGCGGCCAGTTCCACGCCGCGCCGCCCGCCGCCAGCTCGGCGCGGATGGCGTCGCCCTTGGCGTCCACGAAGCGGCGCAGCTCGGCCACCGCCTCGGCGTGGTTGCGCTGGGTGCCCGGCAACAGCGATGGGCCGACCAGCGCCACCATCCGGTCGATCTCGGTGTTGAGCGCGGCCGGATCCCAGCCGGCCACCAGCTCTTCGAGGCGCGCGATATACCGCGCGCGCCCCTCGGGGTGCAGATACAGCCGGCGGGTCAGCGCGCCCACCGCCGAGACCGAATGCGGCGCCAGGGCCCCCTCGAAGAAGAGCCGCGGCGGCTGGAACGCGCCGTCGGGCCCCCAGGGGATGAAGCGCAGGCGCCCGTCGGCGACCGGCTCGTAGAACCAGAAGTTATTGGTATTGCCCGAGTAGCCGTCCCAGTGGCCGACCATCACCTCGGTGGCCCAGAAGGTCAGAAAGGCGTCCAGATCGACCGCCTCTTCGAGGGCGGCGATGACCGCGTCGTCGGGCGCATCCAGCGCGGCGATCACCCGATCGATGCCCGCGGTGTGGGGCGTATCCTGGTGGGTCTTCTGCTCCATCGTGCCCTTCCACGTCGGGCGGAAGTCGCTGATGGTGCCCTCGTACAGCCAGCCGTCCGGATCACCGAAGCGGTCGTCGAGGAAGGGCCGCTTGAGCGCCTCGACGTGGGCGTAGACCCCCAGGACGCTGCCGTTGACGGTCAGCCGGGCGAAGTTGCAGCGCGGCGTCGGCAGGCCGTGGCGGGCGAAGACGCCGTAGGCCAGGCAGGTGCGCAGGCGCGTCGGATCCTGGCGGCCGTTGTTGAGCGTCAGCCGGGTCAGCCCGCGGTGCAGCTGATCGTCGACGTACTTGTCGAAGCGGATCTTGACCGACGGCCGGCTGCCGCTCACCGAGCCATAGAAGCCCTTCTTGCGGATGCCGACCTCGTCGTAGGTCTCGCCGTCGACGGTCACCCGGGCGGGGAACCAGTCATAGGGCGACGGGAAAGGCGCCGACATGCAGTCGGGCCCGGTGAATAGCCCGTCCCCGCGGTTCTGAACCCGCAGAGCGTCCCAGTCGGCCGGGTCGATCTCCACCTCGACCTCGATGAGGTGATCCGGGTCGAAGACCGCCGGATCGGGGTGCACCACCGGCGGCCCGGGCTGCATCGGCACGGCGTCGACGTCTGCGTCCACCGCGGCGTCGGGGCCGCCCGCCGCGTCCCGCTCCGGCGCGGCGTCGGGGTCGTCGCCGATGGCGTCGGGGAACGCGGCGTCCGGCACCGCCTGCATCGCGTCGCCCTGCGATGCGTCGTCGCCGGCGTCGCCGCCATCGCACCCGCCCAGCGCCAACATGACCATCCACAGTCCCGCGCGCCGCATGTCCACCTCCCGTCAGCCCCCGATGTACGACCGAGCGGGCGCCCAGTGCAAACCGATACGGACCATCAGCCGGCCCCTCGTCCGCGCCCGCCGCGCCCGATTGCGCTGCACGACCGGGTCGGTCGGCCCGTCGACGTCGGCGTGCCAGAGCAGGATCACCGCGAGGGCATCATCCTCGCCGTCGGAGGCCTCGAAGGTCGACCACGCCAGCGCGAGCGCCTCGTGCAGGGTCGCCCGCCCGGCTCGATGCGGCCGCGCTTCACAGCGCCCGGGGGAGCGAGGCCAAGCCCGCCGAGGTCCAGCCGGCCGAGAAGGCGCCGGGTGGCTGCTGCGGCTGATGTCGGCCCTCACGCCTCGTCGAGAGACAGCCCGCCGCGGTCGGTCTCAGAGATCGACAGCCCGCCCGCCCGCAGCCCGCCTTGCCGGGTGGTGATCGCCTCGATCGCCGCCCGCGCCGCCTTCTTCTCTTCACCCGCCAGCCAGCCGCTCGCCAGCTGCGTGAGCGCCGGGATCGCCCGCTCGGTGCCGATACGGCCCAGCTCGGCGGCGGCCCGTGACCAGTGCTGCGGCAGGCCCAGCATCAGGATCAACGCCTGCTCGTAGATCGCCGGGTCGGCCTCGATGGGCGCGTCGTAGAGCGTCAGCCAGTGCATCAGCGCGCGGGCCCGCACGCCGTCGACCGGATCGGACGCGATGCGCTGGCGCAGGCCCTGCTGCAGCGGCGGGCGATCGACGATGGCGTCGACGATGGCGCACAGCGTCGGCAGGAGCGTATGCAGGGGCCAGCCGTGCTCGACGCGGGAGACCCGGAGGCGCCCGCTCGCCACCACGGCACCGCTCCGCAGCAACCCCAGCAGAGCCTCGCGCAGCGGGTGATTCAGCGCGGCGATCAGCGCGCTCTCTTCGCCCTTGCCGATCCAGACGACGTCGTCGAACGCCGGATCGCCGAGCTGCGGCTCGCGGCGGCCGAGGGTCTTGCTGATGCGGTGGCGGGTGCCCTCGGTCCGCAGCTGCCAGTCGCCGAAGGCCGGGCTCTCGACGCTCCACGCGATGCATGTCGACCATGAGCCCCAGCGGAGGATCCGTACGCTCACCCGGTGACGCGCGGGTGGGTCGGTCGTCTGGCGGCTGTAGGGCTCGAAGTGGTCGCCCTCGTCAAAGTCGATGTTCCACCAAGTGTTTGCGTCGCCCACGCGATAGCGGCCGGGCGGTGGGGGGGCTTCGCTGCGCGGCAGAAAAGGGGGCGCTGGGGCCGCGGCCTGCGCCCGAGGAGCCGGAGCCGCCGGCTCGGGCTTCGCCTGCGCCCGGAACGTCGGCACCGGCATCGGCCGCCGGAGCAGCTCGGCTTGCTTGGGCGTCAGCGACCGCAGCCTCATCGGAGGTGGCTTCGCCGCGGGCGCCAGACCCCGCGCGGGCAGCTCGGGTGCGAGGACGACCCGCTCCGACAGCGCGCCCAGGCTCGGCGGGTGGGTCAGGCCCAGCGCGTCCCGGTCGGCCAGGCTCAACCAGGCGCCGTCGAGATCGGCGCCGGTGAAGTTGGCGCCGGTCACGGCGGTGCCGCTGAGTCGGGCGCCGCGCAGGGACGCGCCGGCGAAGCAGGCCCGAGCCAGCAGGGCCCGACGCAGGTCGGCGTCGTCGAGCCCGGCGCCGGTCAGATCGGCGCCATCCAGATGCGCATGGCGCAGGTCGGCCTTGTCGAGCTTCGCGCCGCGCAGGTCGGCGTCGCGCAGGATGCAGCGGCGCAGGTCGGCGCCCTGCAGGTCGGCCCGGCGCAGGTCGATGCCGGCCAGGTTGCGCTTGCTGAGGTCGACGCCGCGCAGGTCGGCGCCGGGCACCAGCTCGCTTCCCTCGGGTCGTCTCATCGTCGGCTCCAGGCATGACGCGCGCACTGGGATCATGCACCGTCGGCCGGTGGTTCTTTCGGCCGCCCGTCAGCGCGGGCGCCAGCCGGTCGGGCCCTGGCGCGCCTCGACGGCCTTGGTGAGCAGCTCGGCCTCGCGGTCGCGGCTCGGCATACCGACGATGACCACCCGATCGTCGCGCCCGCGGGCGTCGGCCGCCGCCCGCACGCCGTCGGCGACCCAATCGGGCACCGCGATGCACTCGCCCTGGGCGGCGCGCACCGCCGCTTCGGCGAGGTTGCTGCACCAGTGCACGGTGCGCCGGCAGGTCGCGCAGTTGCGTTCGCGGGGCTCGTCGGTCGGGGTCAGCGCGTCCCAGGTCAGCGGGCAGCGGTACTCGAAGACGACCCGCCCGCCGGCGCCGCAGTTGAGCATCGTGCGGTCGCTCATCGGCGGCGGGCGAGCGCGAGCAGCAGCAGCCCGGCGAGCGCGGGCCAGCCGGGGCTCGAGCCGGGGGTCGCCGTGCAGTCGTCATCGGGCGTGGGCGCGGTCTCACCGGCGTCGGCGGGCCCGCCGTCTGCCATGCCGCCATCGGGCAGGCCGCCGTCGGGCATCGCCGAGCAGTCCTCGGTGGCCCGGTCGCAGGCGTCGGCGCAGGCGGTGGCGGTCGAGCTGTCGGCCGGGCAGCCCCACCCGCGCTCGATCTCGGTGAAGTCGGCGGCGAAGAGCCCGCTCCAGGTGACGCCGAAGTCGTCGCTGACGGCGACCATGTACGGCGCGTCGCGGCGCACGCAGGCCCACAGACGGCCCGCCGGTCCGCGGGTGAGGCAGTCGACCCATGCCCGCGGCTCGGGGAAGAACTCCTGGGCCCAGGTGCGGCCGCCGTCCACCGAGCGGCGCAGGCCTTCGAGCGCCATCGACAGCAGCATCTCGCCGCTGGCCGGGTCGATGATCAGGGTGTCGGGGCCGTCGGAGAACTCGGCCATCACCTGCCAGCTCACGCCGCCGTCGGCGCTGCGCAGCAGGTAGCTGGTGGGGAACCGCACGAAGGACGACCAGACGATCAGCGGGTCGGCCGGGTCGGTGGCGAGCAGCACGATGTCGGTGCCGACGGGCTCGGGGCGCCCGTTCTCCTCGGGCGGGCCGAGGGTGATCGGGGTGAAGCTGGCGCCGCCGTCGTCGCTGCGCAGGGCGCCCTGGGTATGCACGACGTAGATCACGTCGGCGTCGGCCTCGGCGCGCAGCATGCCGCGGACCCGCCCGGCGAGCGCGAGCCCGGCGGGCTGCCAGGTCTCGCCGGCGTCGGCGGTGCGCCAGACGTCGTTGAGCGGGCCGCCGACGGTGGTGGTGCCGATCACGGCGGCGCCCGGACGGTCGGGGTCGGGCGAGAGGTGCCCCACGGTGTGCTCTTCGAAGCCGGGCACGACGGCGAAGCTGCAGCCGGCGTCGGTGGTGCGGCGCAGCCCGCTGCGGGTGGCGGCGAGCCAGGTTTGCCCGTCGGCGTCGATCGGGGCCAGATCTTCGAGGCCCGGCTCGGGGCTGATGCCTTCGTCGCACAGCCAGCTCCAGCCGCCGTCGAGCGCGAGCAGGCCCACGTTGTCGACGACGAACCACGGGGCCTCGGCGCGGCTGTCGGGGAACCGCAGCGTCTTGACGGTGGGCTCGCCCAGATGCGCCGCGGCGGGGCGCGGGATCAGGACGAGCAGAGCGGCGGCGGTCGCCAGGGCGATGTGCGTCTTTCCCATGGGTGTCGGGTAGGCCAGAATGGGGGGCGTGGTCAACCGCGGCGTCGGGTCGCGGTGTGGCCGGGGGATTCGACTGCGGGGGCGCGCCGGTGAGCGACGGACGAACGGGCAGGCTGCGACGGCTCTTGGGCGGCCTGGCGACGGTGGGGCTGGTGGTCGGCTGCTCGGCGGCCGGGCAGTACGTGCAGACCACGGGCACCTGCACCGACGAGCGCGCCGAGTGCGAGACCCGCTGCGAGCGGCTGGGCGACAAGCGCGATTGCCTGGCCAGCTGTCTGCTCGACGCCCGCCTGTGCATGCGGGCCCAGGGCAAGCTGGCGCCGCCGGGCGCGGAGGAGCCGGCCCGGGTCAGCGAAGACAAGGCGCTGCTCGTCGATCTCTTCGGCCAGCGGCCCAAGCACTCGCCCGAGCTGAGCGTCGAGCTGGGCGGCGCGGTCGAGGTGATCGACGCCGCGCATCAGTTCGGCCCGGGCGGCCGCATCGGGGTGACGTTCACCCTGCCGGCCAACCTGCGCGAGGCGGAGATCGCGCTGGCCCACGCGCCGGTGGGTGATGGCACCGGCTGCTTCGTGACGATCACCTTGGGGCAGCAGACCCTGGCCGGCCGCTACGCGCCGCCGCGGGGCAAGGGCGGCGCGCTGACCGTCGAGACGTGGAACCTCACCCCGCTGATCAATCAGATGAGCGCCGAGCAGCGGGCGCAGCCGCAGACGCTGTTCATCTACAACAACGACGCTGCGGGCAGCACCCAGCCGTATCGGCTGGCGAGCATCCAGTTCTTCTACAAGACGCTCGAGTTGAAGGGGCCGGCGCAGGAGACCCCGGGCAACCGGGCGGTCACCGCTCCCCGGTGAGCATGTAGTCGTCGATGATCCAGCGCGGGTGGTCGGCCCGGCCCGAGGGCGAGGTGACCGCGCGCCGGGCGCCGTCGAGGCTCTGGATCCAGATGGCGCTGGTGGGGCCGGCGGGGCCGAAGGTCTGGCCGACCCACATCAAGCCGCCGGCGGGGGCCCGGCTGCCGGCCGCCGGCTGGGGCAGCCGCTCGTGGCCCACCGCCTCGCCGCCGTCGGCCGTCAGATAGCGCTCGTCGACCGTATCGCCCGAGAGGTTCACCGCGTTCTGGCCGCAGATCTCGACCGGGCGCCCGCCGAAGGCCGCCGGATCGACCTGCACCCGCCACAGATCGAAGTGCCCGCCGGGTCCGGCCGGCTTGCCGGCGACGTTGCGGCTGAAGACGATGGCGCCCAGGTCGCGGGTGAAGGCCGGGTCGTGGTCGCCCAGGATCGGCTCGCCGCCGTCGACGGTGCTGGTATCGGTCATCTCGGGGTCGCCGTCGGTGACCCGGCAGGCGATGCCCAGCTCGTAGTCGCCCAGGAAGACCGCCGGCTTGTCGACGCACGATCCGCCGCCGCAGGCCTGGCTCGAGCGGGTGAAGGTGAAGAACGAGGTGTTGACGATCGGGAAGACGTCGCGCACCGCGCCGCCCTCGCCCAGCGTCGCCTGCAGCAGCAGGCCGGCGTCGCGGCTCTCGTCGTCGAAGGGATAGAGCCACGCCTGGCTCGGCGCGCCGTCACACGCCGCGGCGAACATCACCAGCGCGTCGTTCTGCCAGCCGACGCCGCCGATCGCCGCGTCGCAGCCGGGCGGTGACAATGGGTAGCTGCGCTGCTCGCGCACGTCGATGATCCAGACCTCGGCCGGCGCGCCGGGGTCGGGGCGGCCGTCGGCCAGCGCGGCGGTGTGGCGCAGCGCGGCGATGAAGCGCGGGTCGGGGCCCACCGCGTGGTCGGTCCACGGGGCCGGGTCGCGGGTGATCGGGCGGCGCAGGTCGCCGTCGGCCTGCACGCTGTAGATGCGGCCGCCGCCGCTCTCGTAGGCGATGTAGGTCAGGTCACCGGGCACCGCCTCGAGCGACGGCAGCGGGCCGAGGTCGGCCGGCTCGGCGTCGGTCTCTGGGCCCGGCCCGCGGTCTTCGCCGTCGGGCCCCATGTCGGCGGTGGGTGCGCTGTCGGCGGTGTCGCCGCCGTCGTCGTCGCAGCCGCCCATGGCCAGACACATCAGGAGCGCCGGCAGCCATCGCCCGGCGCGCAGCGGCGCGAGTACGCGGATCATGTCGTCTTCTCCGGAGGGTCTGGAGCGGGCTCGCGCTCGGCGGCGGGGTCGAAGGCGGCCAGATCCTGCTGTCCGTGCCGGGCGAGCACCGCGTCGGCGACCGCGAAGTAGGGCGCGGCGCGCGCCGCGAGCACCGCGATGGCGTCGGCCACCGCGTGCTCGGCCGACGGGTGACCGGCATAGCGCCAGTCCAGCCCCGCCCGCTCGGGCACCAGCTCGGCGAGCGGAATGGCCAGCCCCGGCGCGCTGCGCCCCGTGCCCGGGTCGAGGTCGGCGAGCTGCAGCGGCACCGTGCTCACCCCGACGCTGATGCGAAAGCCGTCGGGCCGGTGCAGCCGGCGCAGCAGGATCAGGTGCACCCCGTGGGCCGTATGCCGGCTGAACGGGATGAAGTAGCGATCGGTCAGGTGAGCCCGCCGCTCGTGGCGGAAGCCGGGCAGCGCCTCGAGCAGGGCCCGCTCGAACGCCGCCACCAGGTCGAACGGGCCGACGTCGTCCCGCCCGATGGAGCGGGCCCGCTCGATCATTCGGCCCAGCCAGCCCGGCGGGGTGGGGGTCTCGCCGTCGATCGGGGCCGGCGCGGCGGTGATCTGCCCGACCAGCGGGGCGAGGTCGTCCCTCAGCGCCGCGTAGCGTCGACCCCGCGGGCTGTCGAGGGCCGGCCCGACGTATTGCCAGGCCGACGGCTGCTCGACGAGCGCCCCGAAGTCGGCGGCGAGCTGACGCCGCGCGTTGCGCAGCATACGGCCGCTGGGGTCTTCGGTCTCGAGGGTCAGGTGCAGGCTGTCGTAGACCCGCCCGCGCTCGGTGCGCACCACGAAGAAGCTGCTCGCCGGCCCCTCGGCCTGATCGAGCGGCCCGTCGATCTTCAGCCGCAGGCTCGACCAGCGCAGGCCCCACTCGATCAGCGGGTGATTGACCTGCGGCGCGCCGACGATGGCCGCGAGCGCGTCGGACGGCAGCGGCGCGGGGTGGTGCGCGGTATACAGCCCGAAGGTCTGGTGCGGCTGGCGCAGGTGGCGGTGATGCAGGTCGAAGCGGTCGAGCAGGCCCGCCAGGACGTCCCGCCGGCCCATGCAGCGCAGCAGGACGAGGTCGATGCGGTCGAGCAGCCCCGACCAGCGGCGCCACAGCGCGATGCGCTCGGCGCGATCGGGCACCTCGCACTGCAGGCCGAAGGGGGTGTCGTCGACGACCGTGCCCTTGAGCGCGTCGAGCGCGGGCGTCGGCAGCGCGGTGTCGACCGGGCCGAGGCCGTCGCTGAAGTGGGCCGGCTCGACCTCCAGCCACGGGCCCGCCGCCGGCGGAATCCGCGGATCGTCGACGAACACCGCCCGGCGCTGCTGCGCGTCGAGCCCGAGGACCTCGGCCGCGGCGCGGGTCCGGGCCGCGGCGCAGGCCCGCCGCTCGGCGCTCGGCGCGGTGCGCTCGCCGGTCTCGGTGTAGCGCACCGTCATCCGCGGCCGGTACAGGTGCTGGCGGTGCGGGTCGAGGCGCTCCGCGTCCAGCCGAAGCGCCTCGGGGCCATCGAGGCGCAGGCTCACCTCGGCGTCGCGGCCGGCCAGGGTGCAGGCCACCGTCAGCTGTCCACCGCCGAGGGTCTCGGCCCAGGCGACCAGCTCGTCCAGCCGCCGCGGATCGGGCTCGACGGCGATATCGAGCCAGTAGCCGGCGAAGTCTTCGGGCAGCTCGGCCGCGCAGCGTTCGAAGGGCTCGGGGGCATCCCAGGTCAGCCGCAGATCGAGCCGGCGATCGTGGGTCGCCCGGCCCATGATGGCCTCGACCGCCTTCAACGCCGCCTTGGGCGTGCGCGGCCGCCGCTTGAGCAGGCGGCCCTGGTAGACCAGCGGCATCAGCCGGGCTCCGCGGGCGGCCCGAGGGCGGCGTCCAGGTCGGCCCGCTCCGCCGTGCCCGGTCGCGCCGCGACGAACCGGGCGTTGATCAGGGCCAGCATGCGGTTGACCAACTCCAGATCGAGCACGCCGTCGGCCGGCACCGCCTCGGCGACGGCGTCGGGCGTCAGGCCTTCGAAGTTCAGCCCGCACCAGGTCAGCTCGCCGCCCGGCAGACGCACCGCCGGGCCGTGGGTCCGGCAGATGAGCGGCCGGGCGGCGTAGACGGCGCAGCGTCCATCGGCGTCGAGCATCACGCAGCGTTCGCCGGCCTGCACCGCCGGATCGGCCCGCCGCGCCGCCAGTTCGGCCCGTCGCTCGGCCGGCAGGTCGGCGATGTAGGCCCGCAGGCGATCGATCTCGACCGCCCAGGCCGAGCGGCGCAGTCGGCAGCAGCCGTCACACCCGGCCCCGCAGCGCAGCCAGCGACCCTGGGCCGCGTCGACCCGCGCCGCGAAAGCGTCGACCTTGTCGATGAGCGCCTGATATTCGGCTCGGCCGGGCAATGAAGATCCCCCCGAGTGGGCCGCGGAGTCGTCCTCCCCCCGCGGCGCGGCGGGTCAGTCCTGGACGGGACGGGAGGTGAAGCGCACCACGTCGGGGCTGGTGGGCGAGTCGCTCTCGACGATCAGCGTGCCGATGTGCAGGTTGCCGTCGTCTGCGCCGCGGCTGAAGCGCACCGTCACCGCGTGCTCGGCCCCCGGCTCGATGGTGGTCATGCCCCCGCCGGCGGTGATGCTGAACTCGGGGTCGCTGGCCAGCAGCGGCGCGTCGTCGTCGGTCGTCAGGGCGATGCGCTGAACCGTGAGCGGCAGGCCGCCCGGGTTGCTCAGGGTGATGGTCGCGTCCTCCGAGGCGCCGGCGGCGACCCGGTTCATCTCGACCGTCAGCGGTGAGATCTCGAGCGCGGCGACCTCGGCGTTGCTGCGCAGCAGCGGCACGAGCAGGCGCCCGCCGGCCCCGGCGAGGTTGTCGGCGTCCGTCGAGACCACCAGGGTGGCGTCCGAGCCCTCCGCCGACTGCGGCTGGAAGGTGATGCTCAGCTGGCGCGACTGGCCGGGGATGACCTGGAAGCTGTTCTGCCCCTCGAAGCGGAACGCCTCGACGTCCTGCTCGATGCTCAGCTCGTTGATGAACAGGGTGCGCAGGCCGGTATTGGTGAAGCTCACCTGGCGCACGATGGGGTTGGCGCCCATCGGCGTGCCGAAGACGACCGGGTTGGGCTGCACGACCAGGTTGCTGGTCACCGGGTTCGACGTGAACAGCACCGACGTGGTCGGCGCCTGCGGATCGTCGCTGGTCAGGATCAGCTCGGCGTTGTCCGCGCCTTCGTCCTGCGGCTCGTACTCGACGACCACCTGGATCGCGCCGCCTTCGTCCAGCACCCACGGCAGGTCGCGGTCGGGATCGACGATGAACTCGGTCAGCGGCTCCATCGTATCGGGGTCGAGCGGCGGGTCGTTGAGCAGCCGCAGCCGATAGTCGCTGACGGTCAGGGTGCCGCTGCCGGTATTGCGCACGGTGAGGATGTCGCGCCCGTTCACCCCGCCGGGGAACGACAGCGTCGCCGGGGTCACCGCGATGCGCGGCGAGGCGGCGACCACGTTCATCTCGATGCGCACCGTCTCCTTGTCGAGGGCGTTGCTGACGATCACCAGCGTCGCCGGCGAGGGCGGGGTGCCGGTATTCTCGTAGGCCAACTGGATGTCGACGAACGCGTTGTTCTCCAGCGTCAGCGGCAGCGCCGGGCGCTCGTCGATGCTCCACTGGCAGCGGGCGTCGAGCTCGCCGGCGAAGTTCTCGCCCGGCTGCAGCCCGGCCTCGACCCGGTCGCAGTCCCGCAGACCCTCGATGTAGATCTCCGAGACCACCAGCGCGTCCTGGCCCGAGTGGCCGATGCGCAGCGGCCGGCGGTCGGTGCGGCCCATCGCCACCCGATCGAAGACCAGCGAGGCGGTCCAGATGCCGGTGTCGAAGTCGGGCTGGATCGACGGCTCGGTGTAGATGTCGGACGAGCTGGTGCGCTGGATGCCGTCGTCGCAGCCGATGCCGGCGGCGGTCAGCGCCACGACGGCGGCGAAGCTCAGGATGTGCTTCATCGGAAGGGTCCTCGGTCGTCTGAGATGAACGTGCGCTCTGGCGTGGGCCGTGGCGTGCACTGTGGGCGGGCGACGGGTGACGGTCAACCGCCCCGACGCTCGAAGCACTGCGCCTCGTAATCCACCTGGATGGTCTCCCCCGGCTGGGGCACGGTGGCTTCGTCGAAGACCACCGAGTTGCTGGCGTCGTCGAACTGCCAGCCGGCGTTGCGGCGCATGCCCTCGACCGAGACCTGCACGGTATTGCGGATCGCCGGCCGCGAGAGGAAGAACTGCACCGGCAGGCCGAACGCCTGGTTGCCCAGCTCGCGCAGCGGCGGGCCGAAGTTGTCGTCGCAGATGCTGAAGAGCTCGCCGTTGGTCCGGTTGGCCACCTCGACGTAGCGCGAGCCGGCGTCCGCCGCGCCGCCGCGGCCCTCACAGGCCCGGGCGCGGCCGTTCTCCACCCCGACGATCGCGTGGGCGTGGAACTGGCCCTCGTTGCGGAAGCCCTTGATGTTCTTGAAGAAATCCACATAGAAGTTCAGCGACGCCGTCGAATAGTCGTCCTCGTCGCTCACGAAGATGATCTCCAGCGCCGCGTCCTCCCGCAGGAAGCCGCGGTTGTAGCCGCCGCAGAAGCCCTCGATGCAGGTGTCGGGGGCGACGCACTCCGCGTCGAGCGCGCAGGCGACGCCCGTATCGAAGCTCAGCGGGTCCGACAGGGCCGCCTGGGCCGCCGCGAGGCCCTTCTCTTCGCCGGCGCCGTTGGTGCCGACCTCGACGGTGTCCTGGAAGTCGGCCTCGACGCCGGGTCCGCGGCGCATGATGCGCGGGTTGCCCTGCAGCTTGCCCTGGTGATCGTCCTGGTCCATGTCGGTGGTGACGATGCCGAGCTGGTAGTCGTTGGCGAACTGCGCCGCGCCGGCGATGAAGTCGCGGAAGTTGTCCTGCAGGCTGTCCTGCTCCTCGCCCATCGAGCCCGAGTTGTCCACGACGAAGAGCACGTCGACCGTGCGGCCGCTGGTCTGCTCGAAGACGTCGGTCTGGCGCCGGTCGCGGGTGCCTTCGCCCGACAGCGGAACCCGCAGCTCGGGGTTGTCGTTGGCGTCCGACTCGAAGACGAGGTTGCAGGTGTCGGGGCCGAGGTCGGTGGGCTCGTAGACCATGATCACCTCGGCCGGGTTGTTGCGGGTGACGATGATGCAGCCGTCCTGGTCGGCCCGCGGCCGGTCGACGATGAGGAACTCGTCGCAGTCGGGCCCGTCGAGGTACATGTCGGTGATGCACAGGTTGACGATGCCGGTGTTGTAGACCGCCACCCGCTCTTCGATCGACGCGCACTCGCCGGCGGTCACCCGACCGAAGTCCAGGTTGCCCGGGATGACCTCGATGTTGCTCTCGCCCGATACGCCGGTCAGCTCGGCGGTGACCTCGATGTTCTGGTCGCCGGTGAACGGGTTGTCGTAGACCACCTTGAGCAGCGCCGAGTCGGCGGCGAAGACCTGCGGGCGGTAGGTCACCTCGATGGGCACCTCGGCCCCCGGCCCGATGCGGCCGAACGGCGCCGGACCGGTGATGATGAACCGCACCTCGTTGAAGCCGGGGATCGGGATCTCGATGACCGGCACGATCTCCTGCTGGCTGAGTTCGCAGTGGCCGGTGCCGGTGTTGATCAGGATCAGATCGCGGCTGACGTTGCGCCCGCGGGCCACCAGCCCGAAGTCCATGCGCCGGGGCAGGATGCGCAGCTCGCAGGTCGGCGCGCCGCCGCCGCGCACGAGCAGCGGCACCTCGATCTCCGGCTCTTCGAGCGTGCTGTTGTGCACCGTCAGGGTGCCCGTCTTGCGCTCGCCTTCGCCCAGGCCGCTATTGGTGTACCAGACCCGGATCGGCATCGAGCCGAGCGGCGGCAGCACGACGCCCTCGCGGCCCAGGGCCGGATCGGCCGGCTCCCACTCGAAGTCGGGGTCGTCGATCACGATCTGGTCGACGGTGAGGTCGAGGTCGCCGCAGTTGGCGATCTGCAGGTTGGCCGGCGCGCTCTGGATGTTGAGGGCCACGATGCCGAAGTCGAGGCTGCCCGGCAGCACCTGGATGCACGGCTGGCGCACCCGGCCGCTGAGCGGGATGGTCAGGATGCTCTCGTTCTCGTCGTTGCTCTCGATGACGATCGACGTCGCGTGGCTGCCGTCCACCTGCGGGAAGTAGCTCACCCCGAAGCGGAAGATGCCCTCGGGCTCGATCACCAGCGGCTCGGTGAAGTCGGGCAGCTCGTGCAGCCGGAACTGCTCGTTGTTCGGCGGCGGCGTGACCGGGGCCAGCCCGATGCCCTCGATGAACAGCGGCGCGCTGCCCAGGTTCTGCACCACCAGCTCGGTGATCTCGCTCTCGGTGTTCAGGTCGATGGCGCCGAAGTTGACCTGACCCGGCACCACGTCGATCTCGGGGCTGGGCTGGGTCGCGTTGAGCGGGATGCGGATGCGGTCGATGACCTCGCCGGTGCCGGCGAGCACGACCGGCGGGTCGGTGAAGACGAGCAGGTCGCCCACATCGGTATCGCCGCCCTCGGGGGTGTAGCGCACGGTGATGGGGAACTCGTCGCCGCGCCCGATCACGGGCAGGTCGGCGTTGGGGGTCACCAGCTCGAACTCGGGGTCGCTGCCCTCGGCGAGCATGATCTCGGTGATGCGCACCGGCACGCCGCCCAGCCCGATCACGCGGGTGGTCTGCTCCTGCGCCATGCCGTCTTCGCTGGAGAAGTCCAGCCGCGGCGGGTCGACGATCAGCTCCGCCCGCAGGTCGGTGGTATTGATCGGCACGTCGGTCTCTTGACCGTCCGCGTTATTGCTGACGATGCGCATGTAGCCCGAGTCCTCGCCCGGGTCACCCGGCACGTAGAACAGGTCGACGATCGCCGTCTCGCCCCCGGCCAGCCGCAGGGGCAGCGCGCCGTGCTCGATGCGGAACTCGTTGGGGTCGAGCTCGTTGGACAACCCCAGCTCGGTCACCACCAGGGTGCTGCCGCCGGCGTTGCGCAGCTCGATGGGCACGCGGCTCTCGACACCCACCTGCGAGCCGGCGACCGTCACGCTGGCCGGGGTGACCTCGAGCAGGGGAAACTCCTCGCGCACCTGCTCGTCGCACGCTGCGCCGAGCAGGCCGGCGACGAGGGCGAAGCAGAGGGGGAAGAGGGGCGTACGAGACGGGCGGGCGGTGGTCGACATCGCGGTCTCCGGCAGTGTGACGGCGCAAGATAGCAGCGGGCTCGGGTATGCCACAAGATCGGCAGGATGGTCCGCTCAGCCCTCGTAGGCATGACCATCGGGTCGCCGATTCGTGTCAGGAGCGCAGGCGGCCGGGCAGGCAGGGAACGGGCCGGGGGCGGCATGGGTCGAGCGCGCGACGACGACCCCATGGGCCGACCGCGCCGGGCGCGGCTGCCCTCAGGGCAGGTTGTATTCGCCCTCCGAGTAGACCTCGTCGACGATGTCGATCCGCGGGCACCCGGCGCCCTCGCACCAGGTCACCGTCGCCATGTGCCACAGCTGCATCGTCTCGGTGAGCTCCTGCCCGACCAGCTCGACGAGCGGCGTGCCGCGGTTGTAGATGCGCAGCGAGACATACGACGGGTGCTCCGCCTGGCGGTCGACCTCCGGGTCGCCGAAGGTGCTCGTGGCCCGGAAGTAGATCGCGCCCACCTCGTAGCTCACCCCGATCTCGGGCTCGGCCAGGTTGATGTTCTCCGGGCCGGCGCCGTTCGTATCGTCGATGTCCAGGGTCGGGTTGTCGGTCACCTCGCCGATCACCCCCCAGTCGGGGTTGGTATTGCGGAAGTAGCAATCCCACTCGCCCGCCGGCCCGGCCCACAGGCCATCGGCCCGCTCGTGGGCCAGGTGCAGGTCGACGTCGGTCCCGGTCGTATCGGTCTCGTCGGGGTCGTCGGGGGTGCTCCAGACCAGCTGGATGTGCAGGTCTTTCTGGGGCACCGCGCGGATGGTCACCCGGGCCACCGCGTTGGGCTCGCAGCTCGGCTGACCCAGGGCGTCGACCACCTGCAGCTCGATGACGTACTCCCCGGTGAGGTCGACGAAGAACAGCGCCCGCGGCGTCCCGGTGTCGTCGTCTTCACCGCCGTCCGCCGGCCGGCGCGGGTCGGCGAAGCTCTCCACCGGCTGGCTGACGCTGCCCTCGGGGCGCTGCACCACCGTCCAGCGCCAGCTGCGCACCTCGCCGTCGGGGTCGGTCGACGGGCCGCCGTCCAGGTCGATGATGTCCAGCGGCTGCACCTCGAAGAGGTCTTCGGCCACCAGCGGCAGGGGGCAGGTATTGTCGACCCCGCGCCCGAAGAGGTCGACGATCGTCGGCTCGTCGGCCGGCGTCGCGTTGCTGTAGATCAGCATGCGCCCGCCGTAGACCCGCAGGTCGAGCGGCCAGAAGCCCACCTCCAGGTCGGCGGTGGGGAAGTCTTCGCCGGCGACGGCGCCGGGCAGGGCGATCAGGTTGCCATCCACCGGCTCGGGCAGCTGCATCGCGCCGAAGACGCCTTCGGGATCTTCGAACTCGATGCGGTCGACCCGCAGCGGCGTGGTGCCGCAGTTCTCGACGATCAGCACCCTCTGGTTGGGGGTCGGCTCGTCGCGGCTGTCGACGAGCAGCCCCGCGCCGAAGTCGACGCTGCCCGGCACCACGTTGATGCACGGCACCGCGCCGTTGGCATAGAGGTTGACCGTGGTCGACGCGCCGTTGATGGCGTCGCTCTGGATGTCGAGCAGCCCGTCCGCCGGGCCGAGCCCCTGCGGGGTGTAGGTGATGTCGAGCACGATGGTGCCCTGTCCCGGCACGGGCAGCGGCGTCTCGCGAACCCCGGCCACCGACTCGCCGCCGAGCAGCACGTCGAAGCCGTCGCGGCCGCTCAGCTCGAGCCGGCTGATCGACAGCTGGGCCAGGCCGCGGTTGGTGATGGTCACCGACCGGGTCTCCGTCTGGCCCACCTGAACCTCGCCGAAGTCCAGGCTGCGCGGGCTGACGCTGATCTCACCGCCGATGTCGCCGGCGCGGATCGGCCAGTTCACCTGCAGGTTGTCGGGATCATTGGTCTGCATCGTCACCGCGCCGGTGTCGTTGCTCTCGTCGGCGACCGAATAGCGCACCTCGAAGGCCATCTCGGCCCCCGGGGCGAGCACCAGCCGCCCGCCGTCCGGGATCGGGCCCGCCCCGGCGCCCTGGTCGCCGAACAGCGCGAACTCGCCGCCCGTGGAGCGATCGTCGAGGGCGATATCGACCATGATCAGGTCGGCGTCGCCGTCGTTGCGCACCGTGATGCGGCGGGTCGCCTGCTCACCGGGCTGCAGCTTGGGGAAGACGAAGTCGCCGCGGTCGGTGATCATCGCCGGGGTGCCGATGGTCTCCGGCGAGTCGCAGCCGGTCGCCGCCACGCCGAGCAGCGCCAGCATGGCCAAAAGCACCGCCGCCGGGCGGCCGCACAGCGTCAGGCGGGTCGCGCGGGTCGCTGCGCGAGGGCGCATCTGCCACTTCTGCATGTCAACTCCTCTTTGCCTCGGTGTGCACGATACCCGGTACGGGGTATGTGTTGCGCCGTGTCGACCGATCACCGCCGCGTGGTCCCCAAACAAAACGACCCCGTACCGGCGGGCGGTCGGGGTCGCGAGACGCGGGGCGCCGCGGGCGATCAGGGCCGCTGGCTGTAGTACCGGTCGCGGGTGACCACCTCGCCGGTGACCCGCCACGAGATCTGGGCCACGTCCCAGAAGTGGTCCTCGGCCTCCATCTCACGCTCGCCGGGGTTGCCGCCGTCGGTGTAGTCCCACGCCAGCTCGCCCTCGATGAAGATACGCACCGTCGCCCAGCTCGGGCCGTAGTCCTGACCGGTCACCCGGTCGCGGCTGTTGTAGTAGTGCACGCCGACCAGATAGGGCGCCCCGAGGATGTCGGTGTTCTCCGGGTTGTCCAGGTTGATGTTCTCCGGCCCCGCCCCGTTGATGTCGTCGATGTCCAGGCTCGGATCATCGGCGCTGTTGTCGAGCTGACCCCAGTCGGGCACCGGCTCGGCGTAGTGGCAGTCGTACGGCCGCGAGAACCAGTTCTCGGCGTTGGGGTGCAGCAGGTGCAGGTCGAGGTCGGTGCCGCCGCCCTCGGTCTCGTCCTCGTCCCCGGGGGTCCGCCAGACGAGCTGCACGTGAATCGCCTCTTCGGGCTTGGCCACGATGGTCACCACCGCCGGGTTCTCACAGGCGATCGAGTCCAGGCCGAGGTTGTCGCGCACCCGCAGCTCGGCGGTGTAGATGCCGGCGAGGTCGACGAAGAAGACCGCCGTCGGGGTCGACGTATCGTCGTCGAGGCCGCCGTTGGCCGGCTGAGCCGGGTCGTAGAACGACTCGTGGGGCTGCGAGACCGAGCCGTCGGGGCGGCTGGTGATGACCCACTCGTAATTGACCGGCCGGTTGTCGGCGGCGTCCTGGTCGATGGAGGGCGAGCCGTCGAGCACCACGACGTCCAGGGGCACTACGTAGAACTCGTCTTCCACCGCGCGGGCCTGGGGGCAGGCGTTGGTCACGCCGCGGCCGAGCAGCGGCACCTCGAGGCGCGGGTGCACCGGATCGTTGCTCTCGATGATGAGCGTGCCGTTGTGGATGCGCTCCTCACGGGGGGTGAAGGCCACCTCGATCGAGCGGCTCGGCGGCGGCAGGCCGTTGATGCGGTCCTCCTCGCTGAACTCGGGCATCAGCGCCGGCAGCATCGGCAGGCTGTCCTCGACGAGCGCGTAGGCCGGGTCGCTGCCCTCGGCCAGATAGATCCGGCTGATCTCGATCGGCGCGCCGCCGCAGCTCTCGAGCGACATCGGCCGCGAGTCGGTGCGGTTGACGAGGCTGGTCTGGAACTCGAGGGCCGGCGGGTTGACCTCCAGGCAGGGGGTCGCGCCGTTGGCCCGCAAGGTCACGGTGACCTCCGACTGGTTCGGGTCGTTGGAGAAGATCGTCAGCTCGGCGGTGTCGGGCCCTTCGACCTGCGGCGCGTAGCGCACGGTGATCTCGAAGCTCTCGTTGGGCTCGAGCACCTTGAGCGGATCCATGACCTGACGCGGGTCGCGCAGGTCGCCCTCCACCTCGACGAGCGGCTTGAAGTCCTGCGAACCGTTGAGCAGCACCCGGCTGACCTCGAGGTCGAGCTGGCCGACGTTGCTCACCTGGATGGTGGTCTCGCCGACCTCGCCCGCCGGGACCCGGTCGAAGTCGTGGATCCGGGGCGCCACGTTGATCTCGGGCGAACCCTCGGCGAGCACCACCGGGATCTGCACCTCGGGGCTGTCGGGCAGGTTGGTCTCGAGCACGATCGTGCCGCCGACCGGCACCTCGCGCACCGCGGTGTAGTTGAGCACGAGGAAGAACGAGTCCCCCCCGTTGATGCGGATCGGGTAGGGGAACTGGTCCTCGCCGGCCCGCGAGACGCCGACGAACTCGTTCCCGTCGGCGGCGTCCTTCCAATACAGCTCGAACTCTTCGTCGCTGTTGTCGAGTTCGAAGCGGATGTTGGCCACGATGACCGGACCCGACCCGATGTTCTCGAGCTGCACGACGCGGTCGGCGTCCTCGCCGATGGCGAGCTTGCCGAAGCGGAAGGTATCGGGGGTGAGCTGCAGATCACCGGTCTGGATTGTGCCCGGACCGTCGTCGCAGCCGAGCCCGCCGAGGCACGCCGCGGCGGCGAGCAGCAGGTTCACCCCGAGCGTGCGGGTGTTCACGAAAGCACTCTGCCTCATCGATGTCCCCCGGTGCGGATCGCGCCTGCGGATGTACTGGTAGATGCCCCGATTGTGGAGCCTCGGTGTCGCATATCAGGGAATCGAAACGGCCCTGGATCGACACAGTGCAATTTTTTTCACTCGGGCGCACGGGTGGGCAGTCGCTTTAATCCCGCCCTACGCGCTGCGGAAACATTAGGCGTGCCATATCGGCAGTGTCAAATGCTCCGAACGCGCGCAAACACGCCCCTTTCCGGCCCGCCGGGCCACGTTGACAGTACCCGGGGGGCGTGCTAGCAAGGCGCGTTCGCGCGTCGGCGCCCCGCGAGAGGGCCGACGACGGACCGCCCAATCGGACGAGAGGATCCTGCATGCGCAGACGGAACCTGGTGCTGAGTGGCCTCGGCGTCGCGACGATGCTGTTGTCGTCGGCCTGCGACTCGACCGTCGGTCTCGACCCCACCCGCACGTCGTTCACCAAGGTGATCGTGCCCGGGGCCTGCAAGGCGCAGGACGACCTCGGCCAGATCGATTTCTCGGTCATGCTGCTCGACGGCACGCGCGCGCTGCTGCCCGATACCCGCCTCAACGGCGAGGTCGAGCCGGTCGGCGGCCTGCTGACCTTCGACAGCTTCGCCTTCAGCAAGGCCCCGAGCAACGCCGACCTCAACTTCGCCGAGCCGGCCGTGGCCACCCTCGGCGAGGGCGGCGACCCGCTCGGCGTGGGGCTCAACCCGATCGGCCTCGAGTTCGCCTACTCCGGCGGCATCGATCGGCAGCGGGACCCGCGGCTGGTGGTCTTCATGCTCGACCACTCGGGCAGCCTCGTCGGGGTCGATCCGTTCTCGATGATGTTCGACCCGACCCGGGCCTCGGACTCCGACGACCAGCGGATCTCCTTCTTCCAGCAGCTCATCGGCAACCTGCCCAACGAGTACCTGCTCTCGCTCGTCTCGTTCAGCGGTGACTTCGCCGACATCACCCCCGAATACTCGACGCCGGTGCGCAACAAGAGCGTCATCCTCGAAGGCCTCAACGGCCTGCAGTTCGAGGAGGGCGGCACCACCCCGCTGACCCGGGCCCTGGATGACACCCGCAATCGGGTCATCGAGCCCAACGGCGGCATGAACCCGGTGGTCGTGCTCTTCACCGACGGCATCGAGGACGGCGACCCGACCGACGCCGACGGCGGGTTCGAGCAAGCCATCGACGGCTACGCCAATCGCGACGGGTCGCCGATCCCCATCATCGTGATCCACCTGCAGCCCCCGGCCGCGGTGCCCGCCGCCCAGCGCGGACGCAGCGCCAAGCTGGCCGACCTCGCCTGCCGCACCGGCGGCGAGTACATCTTCCTGCAGAACGCCGACGAGTTCACCACCAACAACAACCTGCAGCCGGCGGTGCTCAACCGCATCGTGGGCGTCTGGCGGCTGTCGACCCAGAGCACCCTCTCCAACGCGGGCTTCGACCCGGGCGGGTGGCTGCTCTCCACGCAGATCGCGGTCACTCTGGCCGGCCGCTCGCTGTCCGCTGACCTCCAGCGGGCCCGCGAGTCGAGCGGCACCTTCAGTGACACCCGAGTTTGGTTCTCCAAGGAATGAGCAAGCGGAGCATGAATCCGATGAACAAGGTGCTGTTGCGGTTCGCGGCGGTCGTCGCGATGGTCGTCGTCAGCGGACCGGCCTGGGCCCAGGATGCTCCGGAAGAGACCGCCGAACCCCCCGCCGCCGAAGGGGCCGAAGCCCCCGCCGAGGCCGCCCCGGCCGAGGTCAGCGACGCCACCGCGTCGAAGGCGGAGCGGGCGCTCGAGCAGGACATGGCCCTCTTCTGGGGCAACCGGCGCGAGATCAAGGTGGTGCAGAAGCGGCTCGTCGAGAAGGACGGCCGCTTCGAGCTGATGCCCTACGTCTCGGTGATCCCCAACGACGAGTTCATCATCTACTACCCGGTGGGCCTGCGCGTCGGCTATCACTTCTCCGAGGCCTTCTCGGTCGAGGCGTCCTACGCCTACGCGCTGCAGCAGGAGACCCAGCTCGCGGGCTTCCTCGAGGGTGAGGGCATCGGCCTCAAGCGGGCCGACATCCAAGAGAAGATCTCGATGTTCTACAACGCGAACATCCTGTGGGCGCCGCTGTACGGCAAACTCAGCCTTCTCGGCTACAAGCTGACCCACTTCGAGACCTACGTCGGCCTCGGCTTCGGGCTCTTCAATACCACCGAGTTCCCCGCCGACAACCCCGACGGAAACGCAAAGAACAAGCTCAGCGGGAATGCGATCCTGGGCTTCCGGTGGTTCATCAACGACACGTTGAACGTGCGGACCGAATATCGGCAGTACTTCTTCCAGAAGTTCCAGGGCGGGGTCTCGATCCCGGTCGAGCTGTCCCTCGGTCTCGGCATCACGCTCTGAGGATGGCCACGATGAAGCGACGCAGCACAAACAGCCGAGCGAAGGCCCGCCGCGGGTGGGTGAGCCGCTGGCTGGTTCGCGGCGCGCTCGCCGGCGCACTCCTCTGTGGGCCGCTGGCGACCGCCGCCTGGGCGATCACCAAAGACAACGTCATCCAGATGCACAAGTCCGGGCTGCCGGCTCAGGTGATCATCCAGACGATCCAGAGCACCGGCTCGAACTTCAACCTCTCGGTCGACGACATCAAAGCCCTCGAGGCCGCCGGCGTGCCCAAGGAGGTCATCGACGCGATGACCTCCAGCGGGGCCCCCGCGCCGGCCCCCGAGCCCGCGCCCGAACCGGCCCCCGAGCCCGCGCCGGCGCCCGTGGGCAGCGGCGACGGGGTCGACGACCTCGAGCGCCTGCGCGAGATGGAAGAAGCCGAACGGCGCAAGATCGAAGAAGAGGCCCGTATTCGCGAGGCGGCGCGCAAGGCCGCCGAGCGCGAGCGCGAGCGCATGGCCGCCGAAGAGCGCCGCCGGGTCGCCCGGGCGCTCGACGCCGCGCGCAACGCCCTCGAAGACGGCCGCTACGCCAAGGCCGCCAAGGACTTCGGCACCTTCCTCGCCCAGGCCGAAGAGGGCAAGGCGAGCACCTACGAGGCCCAGCTCGGCCTCGCCGATGCGCTGTACAACCTCAAGCTCTACGCCAACGCCGCCGAGCGCTATCAGGGGCTGCTGGCCGCGGGCCCGGAGAGCGACGTCTTCGAACCGGCGTTCACCGGTCTGCGCCGCTCGGCGCGGGTCATCGCCTACAACCCGGTGACCCTCGAAGCGCTGACCAACTACTTCGTCGGCGACAAGAGCCGCGCCTTCCAGGACAGCTACAACTACTTCGTCGGCAAGTTCTTCTTCGACTACCAGCGCTACGACGAGGCCCGGACCTACCTCGGCGAGGTCTCGGACAAGGGTCGGGACTACGCCGACTCCCAGTACCTGCTCGGCCTCATCGGCGTGCAGGAAGCCGGCGACGACCCCGAGGGCGACGACTGGGCCCGCCGGCTCATCGGCGCCTCGCAGAACTTCGAGTCCGCCGTCGGCGCGGCGCTCGCCGCCGATCAGTCGCGCATCGCCCACCTCGGCTACCTGGCCCTGGCCCGCATCGCCTACAGCGTCGGCCTGTACGACGTGGCGATCTTCTACTACCGCAAGGTGCCCTACGACTCGACGAGCTACGTCAACGCGCTGCACGAGTCGGGCTGGTCGTACTTCCTCAAGGGCGACACCGCCCGCGGGACGGGGATCTTCCACACCCTGGACGGCCCCGACTGGACCAACTACTTCCTGCCCGACATCTACCTGCTCGAGGCGACGGTGTTCATGAACAACTGTCACTTCGAGTATGCCCACGACTCGCTCAAGCGCATCGAAGAGCGCTACCTGGCGCTCAAGCAGCCCTTGACCCGGTTCATGACCGAGCACGCCTCGCCCGAGGCGCTCTACAACGCCTTCGTGCTCGACCAGACCCAGCCGGGGGTCGAGCTGCCGCACCTGCTGCGCATGGCGGTCATCTCCAACAGCGAGTTCTACGACCTCTACACGACGGTGACCCAGTACCGCCGCGAGGTCGCCCGTATCAACACCCAGCGGGACGGCCTGGGCGAAGAGCTGTCGGTGCAGCTGCTCGAGACCGTCGCCAGCCGCAAGCAGGAGGGCATCATCGCCCTCGGCATCAAGATCAACCAGCTGCTGCAGCAGCTCAGTGACGAGCTCGACGAGCTCGAAATCCAGGTCACCGAGGTCCGCATCGAGATCGACGAGATCGAAGCCGATCAGCTCGAGCGCGATATCGAGGAGACCTACCGAGGCCCCAGCGAAGAACAGGTCGAGGCGGAGGCGCAGGCCACCGCCACGGTCTTCGTCGGCGACAAGTACGTCACCTGGCCCTTCGAGGGTGAGTACTGGTCCGACGAGATCAACAACTATCGCAGTGACCTCAAGGACGTGTGCAAGTAATGAATCGGACACTGCCCGCCTTGACCGTCGCGGTGGCGCTCTTCGCGTCCCCCGCGATCGCCCAGAAGCGCGACACCGGCAAGGACGACCTCGCCACCAGCGAGGCCGCCGCCCAGAACGTCGTCAAGCCCGACCAGGGTGAAGACGCGCCGCCCTCACTCGAAGACGATGGCCTCGACCAGATCGTCGCCGAGAAGGAGGCGCGGCTCTCCAAGGTGCGGCAGCGTCAGATCGAGCAGATGCGCAAGATCCTGCGCGAGAATCCGCTCTACAAGAACAAGGCCGACCTGCTCTTCCGCATCGCCGAGAAGGAGTGGGACGAGGCCAAGTATCGCTACTTCCTCGAGCGCAAGAAGTACGACAAGCAGTACGAGGACTACCTCAAGGGCACGCTCAAGCAGAAGCCCGAGGAGCCCGTCGCCGACTACGGCAAGGCGCTCGTCGAGTACAAGGCGCTGCTCAAGGAGTTCCCCAACTACAAGCGCATCGACGAGGTCATGTTCTACCTCGGTCGAGGCCTGACGACCGCCGGCAAGAAGAAGGAAGGCGCGTCGTACATGCTGCGCCTGACCAAGGAGTACCCCAAGAGCCAGTTCGTCGTTCAGGCGTATCTGGCCGTGGCCGAGTACTACTTCGACAACGACCTGCTCTTCGCCGCGAAGACCAACTACCTCAAGGTGCTCGAAGACAAGAAGAGCACCCAGTACCCGTACGCGCTCTACAAGCTGGGCTACGTGTACTACAACCTGCGCGAGTACGAAGACTCCATCAAGTCGTTCAAGAGCGTCGTCGACCTCTCGAAGGGCAAGGACAAGCGCAAGGTCTACTTCACCAACCAGGCCTTCTCGGCCCTCACCCTGGCCTACGCCGAGGTGGATGACGGTTGGAAGCGCGCGCGGGACTACTTCCGCGAGGTGGGCGGCGACGATCTGGCCGTGCGCCAGCTCGAATCGGTCGCCCGCATCTACAACAAGCAGGACAAGACCGACAACGAGATCCAGGTCTACGAGTACCTGATCACGTCGAACAAGCAGGGCCAGAAGGTGCCCGAGTACGCCGAGTACATCACCGCCGCCTGGAAGAAGCAGGAGGACATCGAGAAGACCGAGCAGGTCATCAACCGGTTCCTCACCGAGCTCGACCCCAAGGGCAGCTGGTACGCGGTCAACAAGGAGAAGGAAGAGCCCCGCATCCGGGCCAACCAGTTCCGCGAGGAGCAGACCGACTGGCTCATCGGCACCTTCCATACGAAGGCGCAGGAGGTCGAGAAGCTCAAGGATCAGGAGCGGGCCGACCGCTTCTACAAGAAGGCTGCGGTCTACTACGAGAAGTACATCGACTGGTTCCCCCAGTCGAAGGACATCTACGAGAAGGAGTTCTTCCTCGCGGAGATCTACTTCTTCCAGACCAAGCAGTGGGACAAGGCGGCCGAGCACTACAAGGCGGTCGTCGCCCTCGACCCCAAGGGCAAGTACAGCCAGGAGTCGGCGTACGCGGTCATCCTCTCCAAGGAAGAGAAGATGGCCGACGCCGGGCTGATCGAGCGCCCCAAGCGGGCGAAGGGCTCGAAGAAGGGTGAGCGGGGCAAGGCTCAGCAGGCGACGGTCAAGTACGAGAAGCGTCAGAAGGGCGACGAGGAGTTCAAGCCCAAGCCCAAGGAAGAGATCCACCCGGTGGAGAAGGAGTTCCTCCAGGCGTGCACCGACTTCCTCGATCTGTACCCCAAGCACGAGGACGTGCCGTCGGTCTCCTTCCGCTCGGCGGAGATCTTCATCAAGAAGGGGCACTACGCCGAGGGCGTCAAGCGGCTCGAGGTCATCATGGAGCACCACCCGAAGCACCGGTTCGCCGGCTTCGCGGCGGCGACGCTCTTCGACTCGAACTACCGCCTGCGCCGCTGGGACCAGATGGAGCGCTGGGCGCGCTACATGCTCGACCGCAAGAACTACAAGGTGCTCAAGAAGAAGCAGCTGCAGGACGTCATCGCGGTCTCGATCAACAACTACGCCACCGAGCTGAAGGAAGCCGGCGCTGCGGCGGCCAAGGAAGGCAATACCGCCGTCGCCCGCGAGAAGAAGCAGGCCGCCGTCGACCAGTGGCTGCGCTTCGTCAAGGAGTTCGGCCGCGAGAAGAAGCAGAAGGACAAGGCGGCCATCGCCCTGTTCAACGCGGCGGCGACCACCGAGGAGCTCGAGAAGACCGAGGCGGCGATCGACCTCTACGAGAGCGTCATCAAGCGCTACAAGGACTCCTCGCAGGCCACCGAGGCCCACTTCGTGCTCGGCGCGCTCTACGAGAGCCAGACCAACTTCGAGGTCGCGGCCGACTACTTCGAGAAGATGGCCTCGTTCCCCGAGGTGCCGCAGATGGCCGACTCGCTCTACAACGCCGGCGCCATCCGCGCCGCGCTCGAGCAGTACGACCGGGCGATCGACATCTTCGAGACCTTCATCAAGAAGTTCCCCGAGAAGGACGACAGCCGCGGGCTGATGCTGCAGATCGCCGACTTCCAGGTGAAGCAGGAAGAGCCCAAGAAGGCGCTCTCGACCTACGACCGCTACATCAAGAAGTACGGCAAGACCCACGCCGACACCCTCGTCGACGTGCACCTCAAGAAGGCCGAGCTGCTGCAGCAGATGGGCGACCGCCGGTCGACCAAGAAGGCGCGCAGCGAGCTGGACAAGGCCAACAAGGTCTACAAGAAGCTGCCCGAAGACGGGCAGCAGAAGCCCGAGGTTCGCCAGGCGGCTGCGCGGGTGCGCTTCCTGCAGGCCGAGGTGGTCTACGACGAGTTCGAGGCCATCAAGCTCGAGTTCCCCATCTCGAAGCTGCGCAAGGGGCTGGTCAAGAAGGCCGAGCTGCTCGGCAAGTCGGAGAAGCTCTTCTTCGAGGTGCTCGAGTTCAAGTCGTACAACGTCAGCGCCGGCGCCCTGTATCGCATCGGCGAGAGCTACCAGCTCTACGCGCAGAGCCTCTTCGACCTGCCCATCCCCGAGGGGCTGACCGAGGACGAGGAGTTCATCTACCGCGCCGAGCTGGACGATCAGGCCGCGCCGCTGCAGGAGAAGGCCATCGAGGCGACCCGTCGGGCGCTCGAGCTGGCCCACAAGCACCACGTCTACAACGAGTGGTCGCGCAAGGCGGCGACACTGCTGGTGAAGCTGAGCCCGGAGTCCTTCCCGGTGCTCGACGACGCCACCAACGACACCGATCAGCCCGTGGCGGCGACCTTCTCGACGACCTTCATCGCCGATCCGGCCGGCAAGCTGGAGCAGATGGTACCGCCCAAGCCCGCCGCCCCGGCGCCCGCCGCGCCCGGCAAGCCCGGTGAAGCCACGCCGGCGGCGCCCGCTGCCGATGGCGCGGCCCCCGCCGCCGAGCCGGCCGCGCCCGCCGACGGCAAGCCCGCCGAGCCCAAGGCCGCCGCGCCCGAGGCCGCCAAGGAGAACAAGTGATGATGGCGCGCTCAATCATCGGTCGCCTCGCGGCCTTCGGTGCTGCCGCTTCGCTGGTGATCGCCTGCGGCGGTACGCCCAAGCCCAAGCCCAAGCCCCAGATCAAGGAGCCGCCCAAGCCGGTGCTCGTCGACGGGGTGCCCAAGCCGGCCCACGACGCCTTCAAGGCGGGCGTGGCCGAGCTGGAGAAGACCCCGCCGGCCTACAAGGCCGCCGTCACCGCCTTCGAGGAGGCCACCAAGGCCCACCCGGAGTACGTCGTCGCCTGGCTGAACCTGGCCTACAGCAACGAGCGGCTCGGTCGGTACGAGGCGGCGGTCGCCGCCTATCGGCAGCTCATCGAGCAGAACGTCACCGACCGCGGCGTGACCCTGGCGCTGGGGCGGGTGCTGCTGCTCAACGGCGAGCCCGATCAGGCCGTCGTCGAGTTCGAGTCGGTGCTGCGCAAGCACCCCGACGACCTGCAGGCCCGCAACAACCTCGCTGCGGCCTATCTGGCCAAGGGCGACAAGGACACCTCGCTGCGCTACGTCAAGGAGGTGCTCGCCGTCCAGCCCAAGAACGTGCCGGCGATCATCAACCTGGGCCTGCTCTACCTCGAGCAGAACAAGCTGCCGCTGGCCCTGCTGATGTTCAACAAGGCCCTGGGCTACGACGACAAGAACGCGCGGGCGCGCAACAACCTCGGCCTGACCTTCTTCAAGATGAACCTGGTGCCCGCCGCGGTGCTGGCCTTTCAGAAGGCCATCGAGCTGGACCCGACCATCGACGAAGCCCGCCTCAACTTGGCCTCGATCTACCTCGACTACCTCGACTACGACGAGGCGCTGACCCAGTTCAAGGCGGTGCGCGAGCGCTTCCCCAAGAACTACCGGGCGATGATCGGCGAGGCCAACGCGCTCTACGGCACCGGCGACTACGAGAACGCGGCCAAGCTCTACGAAGAGAGCCTCGAACTCAAGGCCGACAATGGCGAGGCATTGCTGCGGGTCGGCAAGATCTACGAAGAGCAGCTCGGCGATACCAAGAAGGCCCTGAGCTTCTACATCCGCTATCGCGACGTCGCCAAGCTGCCGCCCGAGCACCCGCTCAACGCGACGATCCAGTTCCTGCAGCAGGCCGACACCATGGAGACCAAGACGGTGGGTGACGACGTGCCCTCCGAGGGCGGCGACGCGCCGGCCGAAGGCGACGCTCCTGCCGAAGGCGGCGACGCGCCGGCCGAAGGTGACGCCGAGGGCGGCGACGCGCCGGCCGAAGGTGACGCCGAGGGCGGTGACGCGCCGGCCGAAGGCGACGCCCCTGCCGAGGGCGGCGACACGCCTGCCGAGGGCGGTGACGCCCCCGCCGAGGGCGGCGATGCCCCCGCCGAGGGTGGCGATGCCCCCGCAGATGGTGAGAAGGTCGAAGGCGACGCTGCTGGCGACGCCGAGCAAGCCGACGAGACCTGAGTGAGCAGCGGCTTCGGCCGCGCGAGGAGAACCCGATGAAGATCCTGATGCGGTGCGCGATCGCGCTGGCGCTGCTGGTGCCCGGGGCGGCCCTGGCCCAGGAAGCGGGCGGCGGCGACGACGTGAAGACGAAGTTCTACAACTTCGACGACCTGCTCATCGACGGTGAGTACAAGAAGCCGCAGGTGCTCTACACCGACGCCCGGCAGAAGGTGAAGTTCGAGCGCCTGCTCAAGCTCAAGAAGGACTTCCTGCCCAAGCTCAAGGCGACCGCGAAGGACGCCACCCTCCGCTGAGCTGCAGCGGCTCTCGCCCGAAGGACCAATCGTGTGCGCGCGCCGTGGCCCACGGCGCGCCGCGATGGGTCGTCGAAACTCGACAACCACCGGGCGAGAAATCATCCCTGAAACCGCCATTGGGCGACCAGCGGGCGGACACCCGGCAAAGGTCTCGTCGTAGAACTTGCGCTGTGGCTCTCGATCCCCCAAGAAAGAGTTCTATCGACACCCGCGAGAACACGGCACGCCGCTCGGATCCGAGGGGGGACAACACCCTGTTCGGGTTCTTGCGGGTCCGAAGAGCCTGACCCTATAATCGCTCGGGCAACCGCCATCCGCGGGGCCGTCTGCCTGCTGGGAGAGCGCTTCCGATGAAGATCGTCTGCGACAATTGCAGCGCCAAGTACCAGATCAGCGACGACAAGGTCCGTAACAAGACCTTCAAGATCCGCTGCAAGAAGTGTTCGCATGTGATCGTCGTGCGGGGCGGCCAACCGCCCGCCGAGGAGCCGGCCGCCGAGGAGGCGGCTGCGGCGGCAGCGGGCGCCGAGCCGGACGCCGCGGCACCGGCCGCCGATCCCGACGCCATCTGGCACGTCGTCATCAACCGGGAGAACGTCGGCCCGCTCACGCCAGCGCAGGTCGAGGCCTACTTCCAGAGCGGTGACATCGACGTGGAGAGCTTCACGTGGTCCGAGGGCATGACCGACTGGTCCCGCCTCGGCTCCGTGCCGCAGTTCGCCCACCTCGCGCCGGCGCCCGAGCCCGCGGCGGCAGCGCCCGCGGCGGCAGCGGCGCCGGTGGCCGCGGCGGCGGCGGCCGCGGCGGCCGCGCCCATGGGCGTCGAGGCGGAAGACCCGACCCGCCAGCAGACGCCGGCGAGCATGTTCCCCAGCGAGGACGACGACGTCATCGCGTCGAACAACGTGGCCGACCCGCCGGCGGCCGCAGCGTCGGGCGGCATGTTCCCCGAAGAGCCGGCCGGCCCGCGGGTCGACACCGCGGCGCAGCTGCGCAACCAGCGCAACGAGAACTCGGTGCTCTTCAGCCTCGACAGCCTCGCGCAGGAGGTCGAGTCGAGCAACAAGGCCAAGGTCAGCAATACCGGCGGCAGCGAAGCCTCGGGGCTGATCGACATCTCCGCGCTGAGCAGCATCGGCGGCCCGGCGGCGGGCGGCGACGACCCCTTCGGTCCGTCGGGCATGGCGCCGGCGCCGCTGACCGGCGCCGCGCCGGTTCAGCCGCTCGTGGCGCCCAGTTCGAAGAGCAATACCGGCGTCGTGGTGGCACTGGTCGTCATCATCCTGCTGCTGCTCGGCGGCGGCGGGGCTGCCGCGTGGTTCCTGCTCAAGGACGACCCCGAAGCCGACAAGCCCGATGTGGCCGCCAGCGACGCGCCGGCCAAGCTGTCGGTCGGCGGGCCGAGCGAAGCCGAGAAGGCCGCCGCCGAGAAGGCGGCCATCGAAGAGGCCGCCGAGAAGCTCGCCGCCGAGAAGATCGCCGCCGAGAAGGCCGCTGCGGCCAAGGCCGCGGAAGAAGGCGCCGGCGGTGACGACGGCGCCGGCGAAGACGACGGCGGCGAGAAGGTGGCCTCGGCCAAGCCCAAGGCCAGCCGACGCGCGCGCACCCGGCGCAGCAGCGCCAAGCCCGCGGCGGCCAAGCCGGCCGCGCCGAAGCCTGCGGCGCGCAAGCCGGCCGCGCGCAAGCCTGCGGCCAAGAAAGAGTCGACCTCCGAGGTCGACGACCTGCTCGGGGCGCTCGACGGCTCCGGCGGTGGCTCGAAGAGCCGCGCCGCATCGCCCGCCGCCGCGTCGCCCGCGCCGTCGGGCGGCGACCCGCTGCTGCCCGAGAAGTTGACCCGGCGGCAGATCCTGACCGTGGTCAAGCGCAACGCCCGCTCGATCACGACCTGCAAGAACGGGACGGACGCCTCGGGCACCGTGCCGGTCGAGCTGGTCATCGGTCGCGCCGGCCGGGTGACCTCGGCCAAGGTCAAGAGCGGGCCGCAGAAGGGCACCTCGGTCGGCGCCTGCATCGAGCGCAAGGTGCGCGCCTTCCGCTTCCCGCAGTTCAGCGGCGACCCGATGCGCATCGTCATGCCGTTCGCGCTCTGACGGGGTCGTAGGGCATCGCAGGACGCCTCGGGCCTCGCCCGAGGCGTTTTTGTTTCGAAAGCGGTCGGCGCCCGAGCGGACGCATCTGACCGCGTCGCCGATGCTTGACTCGACGGCGTGTCTCGCGCATAGTGCGCCGCCCCCGGAAGACGCACCGTTCGCATGAGGCGGGCGGGGCCGCTCTGAAGAACGCCGGGGCGATCAGCAACCCACCGACGAGGGAGGTTCTCATGCGAGGCATTCTGGGCCGCAAGATCGGCATGACCGCGATCTTCAACGAGGATGGCAGCCAGACGCCGGTCACCGTCATCGCCACCGCCGGCAACGTGGTCGTCGACAAGCGCACCGAAGAGCGCAACGGCTACACCGCGCTGGTGCTCGGCTTCGGCGAGAAGCGGGTCAAGCGGGTGAACAAGCCCGAGCTGGGCTTCTTCCAGAAGCAGAACATGGTCGAAGAGCGCGACGGCAAGCAGATCGTCAAGCGCCACCTGCGCGAGTTCCGGGTCACCGCCGAGCAGCTCGACGCGCTCGAGGTCGGCGCCGACGTCAACGCCAGCGACATCTTCTTCGCCGGCGAGAAGGTCGACGTGGCCGGCGTCAGCAAGGGCCGCGGGTTCACCGGCGTCATGAAGCGCCACAACTTCCGCGGCACCAAGGCCAGCCACGGTGTGCACGAGTACTTCCGCCACGGCGGCTCGATCGGCTCGAACACCTCGCCCGCGCGCGTCTTCAAGAACCGCAAGATGCCCGGTCAGCACGGCAACAAGCGCACGACCGTGCAGAACGTGACCCTCGCCAGGTTCGAAGAGGGCGGCCTGGTGCTCATCCGCGGCGGCGTGCCCGGCCCGAACGGCGGCCTGGTCATGATCAAGAAGTCGGCCAAGCGCTCGCAGGGCTGAGGCGCCGCGCCGCCCGCGACCCGATCTCCGCCCCCCGATTTCCGCCGCCCGGCGGAATCGCGCCGGCTCAGCCGGTCCAGACCCCCTCGAAGACCCGCTTCGCGCCACCGGTCATCCGGATCGCGGCGGGCTGTCCGCTGATCGACAGCCGCCCGCCGGGCAGATCGATCCGCACCGCGCCCGGCGCGGCCCGCTTCTCGAGCCAGGCGGCCGCGGCGGTGGCGCAGGCGCCCGTTCCGCAGGCCAGCGTCGGCCCGGCGCCGCGCTCCCAGACTCGCAGTTGGATGCCGTCTGCGTGCGGCTCGGCGAACGAGATGTTCGCCCCCGCCTCGAACGCGGCGTGACCGACGAGCGCCGGGCCCAGACGGGCGAACTCCGCATCGTCGAAACGGCCGAACAGCACGAAGTGCGGGTTGCCCAGCGAGACGAAGCGCCCCTCGAACCGGCGGCTCTCGACCATCACCGTTCGGGGGCCGTGGTCGACGATCGCGCCCATCTGCACCGTGACCCCATCAGGCCCATCGCTGACCGGCAGGGGTCCCGCTCCGGTCTCGACGACAAAAGTCTCCGGCAGCGTCGGCCGCCGATCGCGCAGATAGCGGACGACGCAGCGCAGCCCGTTGCCGCACATCTCGGGCACGCTGCCGTCGGCGTTGTGCACCGTCATCCGCCACGGCGCCGCCTCGCCCGGCTCGACGACGAGCACGCCGTCCGCGCCGATGCCGTAGTGGCGATCGCACAGCCGCTTCACCAGCTCGGGGCCGAGCCGAACGGTCGCTTCCCGCTCGACGACGATGAAGTCGTTGCCGATGCCCTGATACTTGGCGAAGCGCATCGTGGGTCCTCGGGGGTCCTTCGAGAGCGGCCGTCAGCGCGACCGAACCGACAGAGAATTGACAGCCGGGCCATACGCCCGGACAATTCGCCCAGACGGGTCGCCGCGGGGTGACTCGGGGGGGAGCATGACGTGAGCGAAGCGCCGCTGTCGAGGCCGATGGTGGGAGAAGACCCGGCGATGCGCCGCATCCTGCGCATCGTGGGCAAGGTCGCGCCGACCGAGAGCTCGGTGCTGGTGCTCGGCGAGAGCGGCACCGGCAAGGAGCTCATCGCCCGGGCCATCCACGAGATGAGCGGGCGCAAGCAGAAGCCGCTGGTGCCCATCAACTGTGGCGCCATCCCCGCAAATCTGCTCGAGAGCGAGCTGTTCGGACACGTCAAGGGCGCGTTCACCGGGGCGACCGCCAACCGCTCGGGGCGCTTCGAGATGGCCGACGGCGGCACGATCTTCCTCGACGAGATCGGCGAGCTGAGCCTGCCGCTGCAGGTCAAGCTGCTGCGCGTGCTGCAGGAGCGCTCGTTCGAGCCGGTGGGCGGCACCCGCACCATCAGCGTCGACGTGCGGGTGGTCGCCGCGACCAATAAAGACCTCGAGCGCGAGGTCGCCGAGGGCCGCTTCCGCGAAGACCTCTACTACCGGCTCAACGTCGTCGAGGTGCACCTGCCCGCGCTGCGCGATCGGCGCAGCGACGTGCCCCGGCTGATCGAGTTCTTCAACGAGCGCCTGTCGAAGACCCGCGGGCGCAAGGTCTCGGGGTTCACCGACGAGACCATGGCCCGGCTGGTCGACTATCGCTGGCCGGGCAACGTGCGCGAGCTGGAGAACATCGTCGAACGGCTGACGGTCTTCTGCGACGGCGAGATGGTCGAGCTCGAAGACCTGCCGCGCAAGATCCTGGACAATCGCGGCGGCGCCGACGACCTGCCGCTGAACCTGCCCGACGAGGGGCTCGACCTCAAACAGCTGCTCAGCGACCTCGAAGAGCGGCTGATCCGGCAGGCGCTGCAGCGCACCGGCTGGAACAAGAACCGGGCGGCCGCGCTTTTGCAGATGAACCGCACCACCCTGGTCGAGAAGCTCAAGAAGCGCGACATGCTCAACCCGCCCGGCAGCTGAACCGATGACCCGCCGCCCCGCCACCGCCCGCCCGCGCGCGGGCCTGCCGCTCGCCCGACTCGCGGCGATCGGGCTGGCGGCCTCGCTGGCCGCGGGCCTCGGCGAGGGCCGGGCGCAGTCCATCGAGAGCACGCCGCTGGCCGACTATCGGCGCATCGAGATGCGGGTGCCGGCCGACTTCACCGTCGACTGCCGCACCCGCGGTCAGCGGGTCGACTGCGCGGTCAGCGCGGTGCCCGAGGCCTTCCCTCAGCTGATGTTCGGCCTGCGCGGCGGCACGTTGGCCGGGGTCACCGTCCGGCCCGGCCGGGGCACGGCGGCGACCATTCGCTTCAACCTCAAGCGCGACGCCCTGCGGCTGCAGCAGGCGCTGCTCGTCAAGCCGCGCCGCTGGGTGGTCGAGGTGGGCCTGCCCGACGTGCTGATGGGGCCGGTGCAGGAGCAGCTGCCGTTTCGGCCGTACCCGATGCGCACCGACGACCTGGGCTTCGTCATCCCGCCGGCCGACATCCAGCCGGTGCCGCCGCGCTCCGAGGCCGCCCAGCAATACGGCGCGTGCTACGAGGCGTGGCTCAACGAGTCCTATCGCCGGGCGATCGAAGTCTGCGGCCGGGTCGATACCGACGCCCCCGACGCGGTGCCGGGGCGCATGGCGCTCAAGATCATCGCCGAGTCGTGGCTGAAGGTCATGGCGGTGGAGGCCACCGACGACCTGCCGTCGGTCATCGCCGCCCTCGAGGCCGCCGAGCGCGGGGTGCGCGACCCGCTGGCCAAGGTGCGCTACGCCTTGTTGGCCGCCGAGACCTTCGAATCGCTCAACTACCTCAACCGGGCCGAGCTGCACCTCGATACCCGCCGCACGGCCTACGAGAGCGGCCCTGCCGAGCCCTACGTGCTCGCCGCGCGGGCGCGCATGCTCATGAAGGTGGGCGACCACGAGAAGGCCCGGACGGTGCTCGAACAATTGCGGGCCTTGCCGGGTGATGCGCCGACCATCGGCCGGGCCATCGTCGCGCTGGCCGGCCTGGCCTACGAAGAGAGCGCGTTCGTCGTCGCGGCCGGGCTGTTCGACCTGGCCCGGAGCCGCTGGGCCGACGCGATCGAATCGCAGCCGGGCGCGCTGTTCCAGGCCGCCGAGACCTACCTGCTCTACGACCGGGCCGAAGACGCCCGGCGCTACTACGCGCTGTTTCTCGAGCAGTTCCCCGAGACGCCGCCGTTCTGGGTCGCCCGGGTGCGGCTCGTGGAGATCCGCTCGTATACCGATCCGATCGGCGCCCGCGAGGCGTTCCAGGCGCTGGCCGCCGAGCTCAAGCGCAACGAAGGGCAGGACCTCGCGTTCTTGCGCTACGCCGAGCTGATCGACGAGCCCGCGGCCCGGCGGCGGGTCATCCGCGACCTCGGCCGCGACAAGCGCTCCGAGTATGTGATCGAAGAGCTGACGGTGCGCTCGATCCAGCAGGCGCTCGACGACGGCCGCATCCCCCGCGCGTGGGACGTCGCCCGCAGCTATTGGCGCCGGGAGAACCCGCGCCTGCTCGACATGGCGCCGCAGCTCTTCGACCGGGTGCTCTACCTCGCCCTGCGCGAGCGCATCGACGATCCGATCGAGGTGCTGCGGGTCTACTATCGCGAGCGGGAGCGCTTCGAGAATCACACCCTGCGCGGTGAGATGCACCTCGCCGTCGGTCGGGCGCTGCGCCAGTCGGCGATGTACAGCGAAGCGGTGCGGGTCATGCAGAACGGCCTCGGCGGCACGACCGCCGAGCAGGAGCCCGACGCCGCCGCTCGCCTGTACCGCGAGCTCGCCGCCGTGCTCTGGGAGAGCGAGGACCGCTTCCGGCTGGCCCAGATCGTCGAGTATCTCGAGGCGCGCCACCCCAAGCGCTTCGACGACTACGACTACTGGATGGCCCGGGCCCACGACGCGTGGTGGTCGGGGCGGCTCGATACCGCCCGCGACATGCTGGTCTACGCGCTCAACGGCCCGCTGTCGACCGACGAGCGGCTCGACGTGATGGACACCCTCGTCGAGCTGTACACCGCCCGCGAAGAGCCCGATCGGGCGCTGCGGGTGCTCGACAGCCGCATCGCCCTGCACGATACCGAGCAGCGGCCCATGCGCGCCCGCGGCCGCCGCGACGCCCGCTGGCGCATCGCCGAGATCCACCTCGCCGCCGAGGCCTGGGGCCCGGCGCTGGCCGCGCTGACCGTCTTCCTCGACGAGTACCCCGACGACCCCGACCGCATCGAGGCCCGCTTCCTGGTGGGCCGTTGCCTGCTGCGCCTCGGCGATACCACCGGCGCCCGCCGGCAGTGGGACCTCGCCGCCAAGGAGGCGCCGGATCAGACCTTCGGCAAGCTGGCTCTCATGGAGTTGGAGCTCCTGCGCTGGCGTCAGCAGAGCCTGAGCAAGGCCACCGGCAGGGTCGGCCTCTGATCGGGCCACCACGGGCCCCCTGGAGCCGCCCCGCGGCATCTCCGACCCCGTCTCCGACCTCTCGACGGCCCATCGATGGCGCGGCGCCACCGTACAGCCACGTTGCGCATCGTCCCGCCTCGATGAAACCGGCTCGACCAGACCAACGCCGTCGTCAGAAGCCTGACGATCGACCGGCGGCCCGCTGGCGGTCCACCGTGCGCGAACACCCCGGCGCCGCGGCTGGGATCGCCGCCCCGGGGTCGTCGGCGCGGCGGATCGCCGGGCGCGTCCGACCGCCGCGATCGATCTGGCACGCATCTCGCTGAGAGAGCCTGCGGACCCGCCGGCCCCGACGCCGGCCGCGGCCCAGGAGACGAGATGAAGCTGCTGTTCGATCGCCTCTCGATGACCCTCGAGCATGCCCTCGACTTCCGCCTGGAGCGGGGCAACATGGTCAACGCCAACCTGGCCAACCTCGACACCCCGGGCTACACGCCCGTCGAGCTCAAGTTCGACGAGCAGCTCGCCGACTTCCTCGCGGGGCGCAACCCGCCGCAGATCGCGGTCACCGACTCGACCCACGCCGGCGCGGCTCAGATCGCGCCGCGGGGCGAGACCGAATACGACTTCTTCGCGCTGCCCGACGCCGACGGCAACTCGGTCGACCTCGACCACGAGATGTCGAAGCTCGCCGAGAACCAGCTGCTGTATCGGGCGACGACCAAGGTCTACAGCAAGCGCATGGCGCTGATTAAGTACGCCATCGGCGAGGGGCAGTGAGATGGACTTCTTCTCGGCCCTGAAGATCGCGACGACCGGGCTCTCGGTGCAGCGCACCCGGATGAACCTGACGTCGAGCAACCTGGCCAACGTCGAGACCACCCGCACCGCCGAGGGCGGCCCCTACAAGCGGCGCACCGCCGTCGTCGGCGCCGTGCCGCTCAGCGAGAGCTTCGAAGAGGTCTTCGGCGACGCCCTGCACGACAAGACCCACGGCGCCGAGGTGATCGCGGTCTCGGCCGACGTCAGCCAGGGGCGGTTGGTCTACGACCCGTCACACCCCGACGCCAACGGCGACGGCTACGTCGAGATGCCCAACGTCAACCCGATCAACGAGATGGTCGACATGCTGACCGCCTCGCGGGCGTACGAAGCCAACGTCACCGCGGTCAAGGCCATCAAGTCGATGGCCCAGAACGCGCTCGACATCGGGGAGTAAGCCATGCCGGGTCCGATCAACATCACCGGGCTGCCGCCGATGGTCTCGCCCAACAGCGTCGCCCTCGAAGAGCGGCCCGGCGCGCGCATCGGCACCGCCACCTACGGCGAGGCGATGCGCGGCGCGCCGCGCACCCCGCCGGGGGTCAGCAAGAGCTTCTCGACGTTTCTCGAGGCGCAGCTGCGCGACGTCAATACGATCCACAAGGAGGCCGACGCCGCCGTCGCGGCGATGGCCACCGGGCGCAGCCACAACCTGCACGAGATGATGATCGCGCTCGACCGGGCGGACGTCTCGCTGCGCATGGCGACGAAGGTGCGCAACAAGGCCGTCGAGGCCTACCAGGAAATCATGCGGATGCCCATCTGAGGCATCGGCGCTGCGTCTGACGCGGGACGGACGGGGTCATGGAAGAAGAGGAGCAGAGAAAAGGCACGATGGGCGTGGTCGCCGAGCGGCTGCGTCAGATCAACAACCGCCTCTCCAACGTCCAGAAGATGGCGATCGCCGGTCTGGCCGGGGCGCTGTTGATCGCGATCGTGCTGATCATCTGGTTCGCCAATACCGTCGAGATGGCCACGCTGTACTCCGGCCTCGACGAGCAGCAGAGCGGCCGGCTGGTCGAAGAGCTCAAGTCCCGCGGCGTGCAGTACGAGGTCGCCGCCGGCGGCACGGTCATCCGGGTGCCCTCGGACCAGATCTACGAGCTGCGCATGACCCTCGCCTCGGCGGGCATCGGCGGTGGCACCACCATCGGCTACGAGCTCATCGATCAGAACGAGATGTTCGGCATGCCCGAGGACGTCATCGAGGTGAACAAGCGGCGCATCCTCGAGGGCGAGCTCGCCCGCTCGGTCGCGAGCATGGAAGAGGTCAAGACCGCCCGGGTGCACCTCGCGCTGCCCGAGGAGAGCCTCTTCGTCGAAGAGACCCGCCCGGCGACCGCCTCGGTGGTGCTCGCGCTGCAGGGCGGGGCCGAGCTCAACAAGTTCCAGGTGCAGGGCATCGTCAACCTGGTGGCCGGCGCGGTCACCGGGCTGTCGACCGACCAGGTCACCGTCGTCGACCAGCGGGGCAAGGTGCTCAACCGGCCCCACGGCGACGCGGTGGACGGCACCAGCAGCCTCGAATACCAGCGCACCGTCGAGCGCGAGCTCGAGAAGAAGGCCACCGAGGTGCTCGAGCGCTTCATCGGCGACGGCAAGGCGGTGGTGCGGGTGCGCGCGCTGATGGACTTCAGCCGCGAGGAGCGCACCGAAGAGATCTACGACCCCGAGCGGCAGGTGGTGCGCAGCGAAGAGGCGCTCAACGAGACCCGCGAGAACGGCGGCAACCGCGTCGGCGGCGGGGCGGGGGCCGACCAGAACGACCCCAACATCGCCCAGGGGGTCGTGCGGGTCGGCGACGCGAGCAACGCCAACCGCGAGAAGACGATCACCAACTACGAGATCAACAAGGTCACCAAGCGGGTGCGCGGCCAGGCGGCGACCATCAAGCGGCTGTCGGTCGCGGTCATCGTCGACGGCAACTACAAGGACGGCGAGCTCGCCGAGGGCGCGGTCCTCGAAGAGGGCCAGGAGCCGCCGCAGGAGTACCTCGCCCGCAGCGACGAGGAGATGGCGACCATCCGCAAGCTGGTGGCCAACGCCGTCGAGTTCGACCAGCAGCGCGGCGACCAGATCGAAGTGGCCAACGTGCAGTTCCAGGAGGAAGACCTGAGCAAGGCCGAGGCCGCGCTCGCCGCCTCGGAGCGCAAGGCGGCGGTGCGCTTCTGGACCCGCATGGGCCTGGTGCTCGCCATGGGCCTCTTGCTCGTCTTCCTCGTCTTCCGGCCGATGGTGCGCAGCCTGACCGAGCAGCCCGACGTCGCCGAGGTGCTCGACGGCGGCCTGCCCGGCGAAGAGGGCGGCGCGCTGCCCGGCGAGGAGCTCTTCGACGAGTCGGACTACGAGGAGGTCCCCGTCGCCGAGAAGCTGGTGGCGTTCTGCAAGTCGAACCCGCAGACCGCCGCCGACGTGATGTCCTACTGGTTGAAGCAGGAGGCCTGATCCGTTCTCATCGGGGGTGCCTTATGCGGCCGATCGCGGCCGTTGGGGCGAATCCGTTGGAGCGGGGGTGATTCGATGGCGTTGACGATGCAGAGCAAGGCGGCCCTGGTGCTGCTCATGCTGGGCGAAGAGGTCGCCGGCGAGGTGTTCAAGCGCCTCGACATGGACGACATCCGCCTGCTCAGTCGCGGCATGGCCGACATGGGCCAGATCAACGACGAAGAGCGAGACGTCGTGCTCGAGGAGTTCTACAACATGTGCGTCAAGAGCGACCCGCTGTTGCTCACCAACGGCGCCGCGTTCCTCAACTCGCTGGCCGAGAAGTTCCTCGACGCCGAAGAGAACAAGAAGCTCCAGGACACCCTCAAGAGCGACAAGCAGACCAAGCTGGCGCTCGACGCCATCGACAGCCGGGTGCTCGCCAACCTCATCCGCAAGGAGCACCCGCAGACCATCAGCCTCATCCTGGCGTACTCCGAGCCCGCCAAGAGCGCCGAGGTGCTCGCGCTGATGCCGGTGGAGACCCAGGTCGAGGTCTGCCTGCGCATGGCCAGCCTGGACAAGGTCAACCCGCAGACCCTCAAGGACGTCGAGAGCGCCCTGATGAGCGAGATGAAGGGTCTGATGGAGATGGACGAGCAGGAGACCTCGGGCGTGGTGCTCGTCGCCGAGATCCTCAATACGATCGAGAAGAGCCACGAGGAGCGCATCTTCGAGCAGCTCATGGAGATCGACCCCGAGCTCGCCGAAGAGATCCGCAACAACATGTTCGTCTTCGACGACCTGGTGAACCTGGACGACCGCGGCATCCAGACCCTGCTCAAGGAGGTCGACAACCAGACGCTCATCCTGGCGCTCAAGACCGCCGACGAGGTGATCAAGACCAAGATCTACAACAACCTCTCCAAGCGGGCCGCCGAGATGCTGCAGGAGGACATGGAGGTCATGGGGCCGACGAAGCTCAGCGACGTCGAGAAGGCCCAGACCACCATGACCCAGGTCGCGCTGCGGCTCGAAGGCGAGGGCAAGATCGTCATCGCCAAGCCCGGCAGCGACGACGAGTTCGTCTGATGAGGATCGCCTGACATGGCCAACATCATCCCCAGCGAACAGGTCGATACCCAGGTGCAGCGGGCGGTCTTCGGCGGCACGGTGCCGGCCCCCGACGCGGGGCAGCCGCTCAGCGCGCCGCACGTCGACCGGCGGGGGATGGCGCTGCCCGGCGCCGAAGCCGCGCGCCCGCTGCCGGCCCCCGAGCCCGAGCCGGCGCCCCAACCTCAGGCTCAGGCCCAAGCCCAGCCTCAGCCCCAGGCGGCCCCGGAGCCGCCACCCGCCGAGCCGCCGGTCTTCGAGGTGCCCGCCGAGATCTTGCAGGGGGTCTACGATCAGGCGGTGGCCCAGGGGCTCGAAGACGGAAAGAACCAGGTCTTCGCCGAGCTGACGGTGCTGCAGGAGCGCTACGCCGGCTGCATCGACCAGCTCGTCGGCGTCAGCAAGGAGCTGCAGGCCCAGAACCGGGTGCAGCTGCTCTCGCTGGCCTGCACCATCGCCGAGAAGCTGGTGCGCAGCCACCTGCGGGCCAACCCGGCCGACCTGCTGACCCTGGTCGACGAGGTCTTGCAGCAGGTCGAGGGCGAAGACGAGGTCATCGTCGCGGTGGGCCCCGACGATCACCAATACCTCGTCGAGCGGCGGCAGCAGCTCATCGACGGCATCGGCGGCGCCTTCAAGATCAAGGTGATCGCCGATCCCAAGCTCGAGTACGGCGACTTCCGGGTCGAGACCCGCCTCGGCGCCACCGACGGCCGGGTCGCCAGCCGCATGGCCGAGGCCGAAGGGGCCCTGCGAGGCGCCGATGTTTGACGTCTCCGACTTCGGCCTCGACCTCGGCGCGCTGGCGGCGAACCTCGACGGCGTGGGCCAGATCGGGTTCACCGACGGCAAGGTCACCCAGGTGGTCGGCCTGGTGGTCGAGGGCTATGTGCCCGGCGCCCGGGTCGGCGCGCTCGTCGACATCCGGGTCGACGGGCAGCCGCCGGTCACCGCCGAGATCGTCGGCTTTCGGGGCAATACCGCGCTGATGATGCCGCTCGGCGAGATCGGCGGCGTGCGCATGGGCAGCCGCATCACCCCGCGCAAGTCGCTGGCCTCGGTGCCCGTGGGCCGGGCGATGCTCGGGCGGGTCTTCGACGGCCTCGGCCGCCCGCTCGACGGCAAGCCGCTGCCCGAGCCCGAGGCCGAGCTGCCGCTCTACGCCGAGCCGATCAACCCGATGCAGCGCCGCCCGGTCGATACGCCGGCCTGGATGGGCATCCGCGCCATCGACTGCCTGCTGACCTGCGGCCGCGGCCAGCGGGTGGGCATCTTCGCCGGCTCGGGCGTGGGCAAGTCGGTCACCCTGGGCATGATCGCCCGCGGGTGCAGCTCCGACGTCAACGTCATCGCGCTCATCGGCGAGCGCGGGCGCGAGGTGCTCGGGTTCTTGCAGCACGACCTCGGCCCCGAGGGCATGGCCCGCTCGGTGGTCATCGTGGCCACCAGCGACGCCGCGCCGCTCATCCGCATCCGCGCCGCCTGGCTGGCGACCACCGTCGCCGAGTACTTCCGCGGGCTGGGCAAGGACGTCGTCTTGATGATGGACTCGCTGACCCGCTTCGCCATGGCCCAGCGCGAGGTGGGGCTGGCGGTGGGCGAGCCGCCGACGACCCGCGGGTATACCCCCAGCGTCTTCGCGCTCTTGCCCAAGCTGCTCGAGCGCGCCGGTCGGGACGACGGGCCGGGCGCGATCACCGGCATCTACACCGTGCTCGTCGAAGGCGACGACCTCAACGACCCCATCGGCGACGCCGCGCGCTCGATCCTCGACGGGCACATCGTGCTCAGCCGCCAGCTCGCCGCGCAGAATCACTATCCGGCCATCGACGTGCTCGTCAGCGCCAGCCGCTGCATGAGCGACGTCACCGACAAGGAGCACCGCGCCGCCGCCGGCAACCTTCGCGAGCTGCTCGCCGCCTATCGCAAGGCGGAGGACCTCATCAACATCGGCGCTTATCAGAAGGGCGCCAACCCGACAATCGACCGGGCGTTGTCCCAGATCGACGCGATCAACGGGCTCCTGCGCCAGCCGGTGGACGAGAAAGTGCCCCACAAGAAGGCGCTGCGGCACCTCAAGGGCATCGCGAAGGCCGGGGCCCAGGCCGCCGCCCGGGGAGCCGCCCGATGATGCGTACGCTGCTCGCGCTGTGGCTCTCGCTGCTGATGCTCGGTCCGGCCGTGGCTCAGCCGCCGCCCGAGGGTCAGGCCCGCGACGACGACGACGAGCCGGCGGTCGGCGAGCGCACCCTGGTCGACGAGCTCGACGAGGACCAGCCGCTCGAGGTGGGGGTGCAGCTGCGCATCTTCCGCCAGGCGCGGCGGCGCAAGGCCGAGATCGAGCGCATGGAGGGCCAGCTCTCCCGCCGGGCGCGCCGGCTGGCGGCGATCGAAGAGGAGATCGCCAGCCGCTACAAGACGCTGCGCCTGCTGCAGGAGGAGCTGGTGGCCACCGGTGCCGATCCCAACGCCGGGCGCAACGCGGCGCAGGCCGAAGAGGAAGAGGCCCAGGCCCGCGAGGCCCGCGCCGACAAGGTCAAGAAGCTCAGCAAGGTCGTCGACAAGATGAAGGCGGCCGACGCGGCGAAGATGCTCAGCGTGATGCACGAGCCGCTGGTGGTGGACGTGATGCTGCTCGTCAAGTCGAAGGTGGCCGCCAAGATCCTCGGGGAGATGGACCCCGAGCAGGCGGCGCGGATCGGCGAGCAGATGGCCCGGATCAAGAAGCAGCGCAAGGGACGCTAGCGCTCGGCGCGCCGCGGATGGCGCGTCGGCTGCACAGAGCGCGCTTGCCGACCACAGCAGCCCGATCACGGTCGATCGGGCGAGGAGAGGTCACATGGACGTGACGCGGTTGAGCGGCGCCCTGCGCGCCGCCGATGCCCCTGTGTCCGCCGTCCGCGAGAGCGGGCCGGCGTTCGAGAGCTTCCTGCCGCGCGACACCGAGCGCGCGCAGAGCCGCCGGGACGCCGATCGTCTGACCCGCGCCGAGCAAGCCGAAGCCCGCCATGGCGAGCGCGTCGAGAAGCGCCAGGCCGAGGCGCGCCGGATCGAGCGGCGCGAGGCCGAAGAGCGCCGGCTGGACGCGCGCCGCGAGGCCCGGGCCGAAGAGCGCCGGGCCGAAGAGCGCCGGGCCGAAGAGCGCCGGGCCGAAGAGCGCCGGGCCGAAGAGCGCCGGGCCGAAGAGCGCCGGGCCGAAGAGCGCCGGGCCGAGCGCGAGCGGGCCGAAGACGCCGATGCGCTTCAGATCGGGCCGAGCATCGAGGACGACCTGGCGCTGCTCGTCGCCGATACGCCCGTGGCGCGCATCCAGCCGCCGGTCATGGCCGTGCAGCCGCCCGAAGGGCTCGCCGAGGGTCGCGTGGGCGCCGATACGGGCCCGCTGGGGCGTACGCCGGGCCCGGCCGAGTTCGCCGGCCCGGCCGGTGACGCCGGGGTGCGTGGCCTCGTCGAGTGGCTGCAGAGCCGTCCCGGGCAGAGCCGCTCCGGGCAGGGCGACGGCCCGCGGGCGCAGCGGGCGATGGATCTGATGGCGGGGCAGGGGGCTGATCCGGCCCGCGCCGATGCCGAGCCGCCCATCGCCATGGCCGACGGCGTCGACGAGGCCGACGGGGCCAGACTGCTCGACGGGTTGGACGGGCTCGACGCCGAGAGCGAGGCCGAGGGCGATCCGGCCCGCGAGCTCACCCGCCTGCTCGAAGGGCGCAAGCCGTCATTCGAAGGCGGCCGCGAGGGGCGCGGCGGCGACAGCGTACGCCTCGGGCCGCAGCCGCAGACGCCGGGCGTGCCGGGCATCGGCGGCCCATCCCTCTCGCCCACCGTGCGCATCGCTGACGTCAGCGCCGCCGCGCGGACCGGCACCACCCCCACCGCGCTGCCCGAGGGCGTCGACGAGTCGTCGATCATGCGTCAAATCTCGGACGCTCTGCGGCTGCGCAACGGCCGCGCGGGTCGGGCGCAGACTGCCGAGATCGCGTTGCACCCCGCCGAGCTCGGCCGGGTGCGCATCAAGATCCGGATGGAGGGCGGCTCGGCCCGGGTCCTGGTCTCCGCCGAGCACGCCGCGGTGGGCGACCTGCTCGCAGCGGGCCTGGAGCAGCTGCGCCGTGATCTGATGGCACAAGGGGTGCATGTGGCCCACCTGGAAGTGCGCAGCGGACTCGCCGACGAGGGCGGCGGCCGCGGTGAGACGCCGGAGCAGGACGAGGCCGAAGAGCTCGACGCGGCGCCCGAGGCCAAGCCCGGGGCGACGCCCGAGCCCGGCGCCCGCCGGCCCCGCAGCCGCATCGACGTGGAGGCTTGAGATGAACCTGGACAGCATCGGCAACAACCCGGCCTTCGGCGTCAGCGCCGTCGCCGCCGATCGGGCCAAGGCCGACATGGACAAGGAGTCCTTCCTCAAGCTGCTCGTCGCCCAGATCAGCAATCAGGACCCGCTCGCGCCGCAAGAGAGCGAGCAGTACATGCAGCAGCTCACTCAGTTCTCGACCCTCGAGCAGATGATGAACCTCAACGAGGGCGTCGAGAACCTGGCGGTGGGCCAGCTGAGCAATAACAACCAGGAGGCCCTGCGCTTCGTGGGCCGCGACGTCGTCGCCCGCGGCGACCAGATCACCCTCGAAGGGTCCGATCCGGTGCCCATCCGCTACCAGACCGAGCCCGACGCCGAGTCGGTGACCCTGACGGTCTTCAACGCGTCCGGCGACCCGGTCAAGCAGGTCACGGTGCCCGCCGACCGGGGCAGCGGCACCTTCGAGTGGGACGGCACCGACGACGACGGCGTGCCCGTGCCCAACGGCCGCTACTCGGTGTCGATCGAGGCCGTCGACGGCGACGGCACCCCGCTGACCGCCGATACCTTCCTGCGGGGCCAAGTGACCGGCGTGCGCTTCGACAATGGCTACCCCGAGCTGATGATCGGCGACCGCCGGCTGCGGCTCAGCGACATCATCGAGGTGGCCGGGTGAGCCGATTCGGCCCCCTGCTGCCGCCCGGCGGGCCGCGGTCGATCGTCGATCCGACCGCCGTCGACCGGGCCGATCGGACGCGCGACGGCAAAGGCCCGAGCTTCGACGACATCCTCGCCGGTCGGCTCGAAGCCGGCGGGCGGGTGACGCTCTCGGCGCACGCTCAGCAGACGCTGGCCGCCGAGCGCATCGAGCTGACCCCCATCGAGCTCGACCGCCTCGGTCGCGCCATGGATCGCATCGCCGAAGCCGGCGGGCGCGAGGGGCTGCTCGTCACCGACAAGGGCGCGTTCGCCGTGAGCGTGCCCGACCGGACGGTGGTCTCGGTGACCGCCGCCGACCAGATGAGAGACACCGTCTTCACCCGCATCGACAGCGCCGTGCTGGTCGACGGCTGAGGCCGGATACGAGAGAGAACGGCGGCATCGCGCCGCGCGACCGCGACAGGAGGAACCATGGCTGGGCTGCTCGGCTCGCTCTACACCGGCAATACCGGACTGCACGCCTCGTCCATCGGGGTCAGCGTGGTCGGTGACAACATCGCCAACGCCAATACCACCGGGTTCAAGACCTCCCGGGCCCACTTCGAAGATCTCATCAGCGAGTTCATCGTGGGCACCACCGGCGCCAACCAGATCGGCCGCGGGGTCACCCTGCAGCGCATCGAGAAGCTGTTCGCCCAGGGCAGCTTCCAGAACACCGGCGTGCCGACGGACCTCGCGATCAGCGGCGACGGCTTCTTCGTGCTCAACGGCACCGCCGAGGGGCGCACCCAGAACCTCTACACCCGCAACGGCGCGTTTCGCTTCGACGATCAGGGCTTCCTGATCAACCAGGCGGGCTACCGGGTGCAGGGCCACAACGCCGACGGCACCGGGCAGCTCTCGAGCCTGCTCGAAGACCTGCGGGTGCAGCGCACGCACCTCGAGCCCAACCCGACCGCGCAGGTGGAGATCTTCGCCAACCTGCGGCCCGACGACCCGGTCACCGGCCCGTTCGACCCCAACGACCCGGACAATACGAGCAGCTTCCGCACGACGCTGGTGGCCTACGACAGCCTGGGCAACCCCCACGAGGTCACCGTCTTCGGCAGCCGCACCGCCGACAATACCTGGGAGATGAACGCGGTGGTCGACGGCGGCGAGCTCGTCGGCGGCGTCGCCGGCACCCCGCAGGTGCTGCCGCTCGGCGTCTTGACCTTCAACGACCAGGGTCAGCTGCTCGACGAGAACGTGCCCGATCCGATCGCCTTCGACTGGATCGGCGCCGCCCAGGGCCAGATCAGCTTCGACTTCGGCGACGCCATCAACGACGGCGGCACCGGCCGCGAGGGCTCGTCGCAGTGGAACCGGGTCACCGAGAGCATCGCCAACTTCGTCAGCCAGGACGGCTTCGGCACCGGTGAGCTCGACGGCATCGCCGTCGACGACCAGGGGCTGATCACCGGCGGCTTCACCAACGGCCGGACCCAGGTGCTCGGCCGGGTGCTGCTCGCCCGCTTCGAAGACCCGACCGAGCTCGGCGTCGTCGGCGGCAACAACTTCATCGAGAGCGCCAGCAGCGGCCAGCCGCTGCTCGGCAGCGCCCGCAGCGGCGGACGGGGGGCGATCATCAGCTCGGCGCTCGAGCTGTCGACCACCGAGCTGAGCGACCAGTTCATCGACCTGATCGCCTATCAGCGGGCGTTCCAGGCGAACAGCAAGACGATCCAGACCGCCGACGGTCTGCTGCAGGAGGTCTTCCAGCTGCTGCGGTGATCCGCGGCGGCGCCTGAGATACCGGGCGGCCGGCAGGGGCCGCGATAGCCGGGGAACGGGCCGGCGCCGGGTCGTCCACGAGGTGGGCGACCGGGCCTCGGCCAAGGAGTGGTTCGAGGTCGGGCCGCGCCCGGCACTTGATGGCTGGTCCACGGAGGGGCCGGTGGTTCGGGCGACGCGCCACGGAAGGCGCGGTCCCGGACCAGGCATCAGGTGTCGGGCGTCGCTCGGCCGGTGGTTCCAGGGATGGAACGCCCGAACGCCGGCACGACACGAAAGGAGGTGCGCTGCGTTCGACGTTGGGGTCACGCCCGTCTGACCCACGGGTGAACGACCCGAGTTTTGCTCTATGAGAAATCCGCGTCCTGCCAGGGGCGTGGTCGCGCGGGTCGATCCGGGGCCTACCCAGCCCCATGCGGATCGCCGGCGCGCGTCGGATCGGGAAGACCCACCCGGCCGACAGCCGAGGGAGACCGTCTCTCGGACCCATATGGTGCTTCGAACGCCCGGTGCGACCCACACCGGGCGTTCCCTTATCTGCGCTGCGGCCGGCACCCGCGCCGGCGGCGGCCCGTACGGCGTGACCCGTCGCCGGATTTGTTCTAACCTCGCCGCGCGGCGAGTCGACCACCGCGGAGAAACCGGATGGCCGAAGAAGAGACCGAGACCGACGAAGAGCTCGGCGAAGACAGCGAAGGCGGAGAGAAACCCGGAGGGGGCGGCAAACTCGTCCTGCTCATCGGCCTGATCAATACCATCGGGCTGCTCGCCATCGGGGCCTACGTGATCCTGTTCGGCGGGGGCGCGGGCCCCGCGCCGATGGCGCCGATCGACCCGGCCACCGAGCAGGCGATGAACGACAACCTGCCCGGCGCGCCGGAAAAGCCGGTGACCGGACCCGGCCCGCTCGTCGAGCTCGGCGTGCTCGTCGTCAACCTCAAGGAGCCCACCGGCGACCGCTACCTCAAGGCCAAGATCAACCTCGAGCTCGACACCGAGCAGACCCGGGCCGAGGTCGAGGGCCGGATGAGCGCGATCAAGTACCAGCTCACCATGCTGCTCAGCGGGCAGCGGGTGGCCGACGTGCAGGGCCCCGAGGCGATGGAGTCGCTGCGCAAGTCGATGAAGCGGCGGGCGAACGCGATGCTGGCCAAGGGCAGCATCGTCGAGGTCTGGCCCGAAGAGTGGATCGTCCAGTAGGACCCATCAGGATGGCAGCAGGACTGCAGCCCCAGCGCCCGCGGCGCGCGGTCGAAGAGAGCGGATGAGCGACCAGATCCTCTCCCAGAACGAGATCGACGCGCTGCTGTCGGCGGTCAACGACGGCGAGCTCGAGCTCGAAGAAGAGCAGGGCGAAGACGCGCCCGAGGTCGACGAGGCCGCCGCGGCCGCCGTCAAGTACGACCTGCTCAGCCAGGACCGCATCATCCGCGGTCGCATGCCGACCCTCGACATCATCAACGACCGCTTCGCCCGTCAGTTCCGCATCACGCTCTCCAACAGCCTGCGCAAGATCCTGCAGGTGAACGTCGAGAGCACCTCGTTGATGAAATACGGCGAGTTCCTCAACTACCTGCCGATCCCCTCGTGCCTCAACATCGTGCGGTTCCACCCGCTGCGGGGCTCGTGCATCATCGCCGTCGAGACCAAGCTGATCTTCACCTTCCTCAACAACTGGTTCGGCGGCTCGACCAACGCGCAGGAGCGCATCGAGGGGCGCGACTTCACCAGCATCGAGCTGATGATCGTGCGCAAGGTCGTCGACCTGCTCATGGAAGACCTGCAGCGGGCCTGGGCCCCGGTCTTTCCCATCCGCGGCGAGTATCAGCGCACCGAGATCAACCCGCAGTTCCTCGCCGTCGTCGCGCCGAGCGACGTCGTGGTGCTCACCAGCTTCGAGATCGAGATCGACAACCTGCGGGGCACGGTGCAGATCGTCATCCCCTACAGCACCGTCGAGCCGATCCGGGGCCACCTGTCGAGCGGCATCCAGTCCGAGGGCAGCGGCGAGGACAATACCTGGGGCGAGCAGATCACCGAGCACCTCAACGAGATCGAGACCCGGGCGTCGGTGGTGCTCGGCCGGGCGGTCATCAACATCCGCGACCTGCTCGCGCTCAAGCCGGGCGACGTGATCACCCTCGACCAGCCCCAGAGCGAGCCGCTCGAGATGTTCGTCGAGCGGGCCCACCGCTTCGACGTGCTGCCCCTCGAGAAGGCGGGCTATCTCGCCGCCGAGATCGTCGACGAGGTCGCGCCCAAGCTGCCGCCCGAGCGCAACGAGGTGCTGCCCTCGCTCGAAGACGAGGACGACGAATGATGCCCGCCCGATCCGCCCTGCTGCCCGCCGCTCCGATCCGCCGGCATGAGCTGGCACGCGATCTGCAATCCCCCAGCCCCGTGGGAGGCCGCTGATGGCCGAAGACGAACGACAGATCGAGTTCCTCTACGACGTCGAACTCGAGCTCTCGGTGATTCTGGGATCGAGCCGGATGTTGATTCGCGAACTGCTCAAACTGGCGACGGGCTCGGTGGTCGAGCTCAACAAGCTCGCCGGCGAGTCGCTGGACGTGGTGATCAACGACAAGGTCATCGCCCGCGGCGAAGCGGTGGTGGTCAACGAAAAGTTCGGCATCCGGCTCACCGAGGTGGTCTCGCCCTACGAGCGAGTCCGCCAGCTCCGCGACTGAACCCGCGGACGAGCACCCGTCTCCGGCGCCCCGCCGGCCTCCCCCCGACGACTCACGTAGCTGCCGCCGCGCGAACCGAGCGCGGCCTTTGGGGGAGACATGCACCGCGCACGCACCGCCGTTGCCGTCATCTTCTGCGCCCTCGCCGGGCTCATCGTCCTGCCCGCGGGCGTCAACGCTCGCGCGCCGGGCGTCAAGACTCTGACCGATGTCGGCTTCACCGCCGCCGCCGATCACATCGAGTTCAGCCTGCGCGCCGATCCCCCGCTGAGCGCCGACGCGATCAGCGCCCGCCGCGACGGCCGGGTCTTGATGATCCGCATCGACGACGCCCGCGCCGACCGCCGCTGGCTCGAGACCGAAGACCCGCTGATCAAGCGCACGCTGCTGCACCCCTCGCGCAAGTACGCGCCGGCCGCCGTCGTGCGGACCCGGCTGACGCGCACGGTCAGCCCGGCGATGCTCGAGAACATCCGGGTGCGGGTCGAGGGCGACGCGGTCATCGTCGCCGTGCCGCGCAGCGCGCAGGTCGCCCGCCGCTGGGCCCGCAGCCCCGCGGTCGCCGCCGCGCCGGCCCCCGCCGCCGCGCCGTCCGAGGAGGCGCCCGCCGGGGCCATCAAGCTGACCTTCGCCGCGCCGGGTGCCGCGCCAACTGCCGCCGCGCCGACCGCCACGCCGACCGCGCCCATGCTGCTCGCGGCGCCCGCCGCGCCGGCGGTGCCCCCGGCCATCGCCGCGCCGACCGACGCTGCGCCGACCCCCGTCGAGCCCGCACCCGGTGACGCTGACGAGACCGGCGCCGACGACGCCCTCGCCGCCGCGCCGCTCGATCCGGCCGACACCCCGCTCGACCTCGGCGAAGAGACCCCGCTCGACCCCCAGCAGCCGCTCACCGCCGGCATCGCCCAGGCCGCCGGGCCGGGCGTGGGCGCCTTCCTCATGTCGCTGCTCTTCCTCGGCGCCGTCGGCTTCTTGATGTGGCGCAAGATGCGCGGCAACCGCATGACCCACAGCGGCCGCCCCATCATCCGGCCCGTCGGCAGCCACATGCTCGGCCCCAAGCAGAGCTTGCTGCTCGTCGACGTCGCCGGCGAGATGGTGCTGCTCGGCACCACCGACAAGGGCGTGCAGATGCTGACCAAGATCGAAGGCAAGGACGAGCCCGCCGCCGAGCAGGAGGCCGCCGCGGCCCAGGCGCCCGCCGTCGGCTTCGCCGAGCGCCTCGGGGCGGCGGTCTCCCGGTTCCGCACCGCCGCCGCGCAGCTCGATCGCGGCGCGCGGACCGAGCAGGCCGAGCCCGACCCCGACGCCCGCATGGCCGCCACCCGGGCCGCCATGGAGCGCGCGATCGAGCGGCGCTACGTCGAGCGCGGGGACGAGCCGCAGGCCGAGGCCGCCGAAGAGGACGCGCTCGCCGCGCTCGCCGAGCGGGTCGAGGACACCCCCGACATCGACGACCGCCGCCGGGCCCGCACCCGCTTCGCGCCGGTCGAGCCGGCCCCGACCCGGGCGCCCGCCGGCCCGCCGCTCGACCCCACCGCCGATCTGTTGCGCAAGATCCGCAGCCTGCAGCGCGCCTGAGGCCCGAGACCCCGTGGCCCGACAGGGCTGGAGGACCCACTGCGATGAACCGCCGCGTGCTCATCGCGGCCCTCTTCGGGGCCGCTACGCTGCTGATCTGCGCGGGCGCCGCCTGGGGCCAGCCGGTGCCTTTTGCGCCGCCCGCCGGGCCGCCCGACCCGTTCGCGCTGCCCCAGGTGTCGCTGTCGGTCGGCGGCGAGAGCGGCGATTGGGTCGGCGTGCTGCGCATCCTGGCGCTGTTGACGGTGATGACCCTCGCGCCGGGCATCCTGCTGACGATGACCAGCTTCACCCGCATCGTCATCGTCTTCTCGTTCTTGCGTCAGGCCATCGGCACCCAGCAGTCGCCGCCCAACCAGGTGCTCGTCGCGCTCGCGCTCTTCCTCAGCGTCTTCATCATGCAGCCGGTGTGGAGCAAGGTGCACACCGAGTCGATCCAGCCCTACGTCGCCGGCAGCATCACCCAGGAAGACGCGCTCGACCGCGCGCTGAGCCCCATCCGCGCCTTCATGTTCGAGCATACCCGGCAGAAGGACCTCGCGCTCTTCATCCAGACCTCGGGCGACGACCGCCCGCGGACCCGGCGCGACGTCAGCACCATGCAGCTCATCCCGGCGTATGTGCTCAGCGAGCTGAAGACCGCGTTCCAGATGGGCTTCATGCTCTACATCCCGTTCCTGGTGCTCGACATGGTCGTCGCCTCGATCCTGATGGCGATGGGCATGATGATGCTGCCGCCGATCCTGATCTCGCTGCCGTTCAAGGTGATGCTCTTCGTGCTCGTCGACGGGTGGAACCTGCTCGTCGGCAGCCTGGTCAAGAGCTTCGCGTGATGCGCCCCCTCACCCCGTCGCCGGAGAGCCGCCGATGACCAGCGGATTCGTCATCACCTTCTTCACCGAGGCCATCACCGTCGCCGCGATGCTCTCGCTGCCCGCGCTGATGCTGGGGCTCGTCGTCGGTCTGCTGGTCTCGATCTTCCAGGCCGTCACCCAGATCCAGGAGCAGACGCTGGCGCTCATCCCCAAGATCATCGCCATCGTCGGCGCGCTGCTCATCTTCGGCAGCTGGATGCTGACCCATCTGGTCAACTACACCACCCGGGTCTTCGACCAGCTGCCCGGCGTCGCCGGTTAGCCGAAGCGCCGCCGCGCCGTGATCAACCTGCTCGACGCCGAGGCTGTCTTTGCGGTCCTCGGCCCGTTCGCCATGGCGTTCACGCTGGTGCTCGCGCGGGTCGTCGGGTTGATGGCCACCACGCCGCTCTTGTCGAGCCCGCTCATCCCCAACCCGATCAAGGCCGCGCTCGCCGGCGTGCTGGCGGTCTTCGTCACCTTCAAGCTGCACCCCGCGCCGCCCGCGGTCGACCTCAACGCCCTCAGCCTCGCCGGCGTGCTGCTCGGCGAGCTGATCATCGGCGCGGTCATGGGCCTCGCGGTGACCGTCGCCTTCGGCGCGCTGCACTTCTGCGGGCAGATGATCGGCATCCAGATGGGCTTCGCGGTGGCCAACGTCGTCGACCCGTCGACGTTTCAGCAGGTCGGCGTCATCGCCCAGGTGCTCAACCTGCTCGGCATCATGCTCTTCCTCGTCTTCGACGGGCACCTGCTCATCCTGCGGGCCTTCTTCGAGAGCTATGGCATCGTGCCGCTCGCCATGACCGACCCGCAGGTGGGGGCGATCATCGACGAGATCATCCGCCAGAGCGGCCACCTCTTCGAGACCGGCCTGCGCATCGCCCTGCCCGTCGTCTGCGTCGTGCTGCTGGTCAACGTGGGCCTGGCGACCATCGCCCGCACCGTGCCGCAGGTGAACATCTTCGTCATCGGTTTCCTGGTCACCATCAGCCTGGGCCTGCTCGTGCTCGGCTTCTCGGTGCCGGCCACCGCCATCGTCTTCGAGAAGGTCATCGAAGACGCGATCCGCGGATCGATCCGCGTCACCAAGATGTTCTGATCGCGCAACCGCGCTCTGCCCGACCGCCGACTCTCCCTTTCGCTTCGCACCGTTCACCTGCCCGACGCACCGCGTCGAGTGCGGATTCGTGCAGTTGATGAACAGCATGATATCTCTATGGTATTGGCCTCTGTGCGTAAGTGTGGACCAATGTTTGTGGTTCGGTGTTTATTGTGGTGCTTGGGTGCTATAAATTGCTTTTCACGAAGGGGGCGCCGAGAAGACAGGAGGCGAGTATGAAGGCACCATCTCTGCTCTGGGCCGGTCTGCGACGAAGGCGACGACGACTGCGATGGCCAGATCGACGTGCAGATCGCCGACGACCGCTTCGGGCTCTGCGAGGGGCTGGAGCTGCGTACCGGCCGGGCTGTAGCGCGTGGGGGCGCGATGGCCCTATATCGAGGCGCCCGGCCGCAGAGTCGAGATCACGCGCCCGCTCTTGATCGAACAGGAGGCCCGGCTGCTCGACTGGGTCGCCGCGGTGGGTGACGCCCGCGCGATTCTGGACCGCTGGCAGGCGGAGGAGCCCGCCGCCGCCTACTCACCGAGCCGCCTCAGCGCGGCGGCACCCGCGGCGCGTCGAGCGGCTTGGCGAAGGCGAGCAGGTGGCCGTCGAGATCGCGGCAATAGGCCACCAGATGCCCCCAGTCGCGGTCCGCCGGCGGACCGAGCGCGCGCCCGCCGGCCCCCGCCGCCCGCGCCTGCCACGCGCTCGGATCGGGCACCTCGAGATACAGCTCCGACCGTGGCTGATGCCCGGCCTCGGTCGGATCGACCGCGCCGCTCAGGATCCGCGAGATACCGGATTCGGGCATCAGCCCCAGCACGCAGCGCGGCCCCAGCTCGAACGCGGTCATGCCGGGCACGTCGAGCGTCGGCTCGGCGCGCAGCACCTGGCGGTAGAACGCGGCGCTGGCCGCCTGATCGCGCACGAACAGGATGAAGTGGCTCTTGTCGATCGGCATGGGCGCATCCTGCGGCAGCGGGGGCCGGTGATCAATCGGCTCGCGCCGCCCCGGCGGCGCTGGTCAGCGGCGCTGGTCAGTATCGGGGCGCAGGCGTCGAGCGCGGGCAGCGCCTCCGAGAGGCCGATGCGCTCGCGCTCGTCGCGGGCGTAGGCCGAGAGGTCGTGCACCCGCCGGGCGACGTGATCACCGCGTCGTCGATGGAGAGGCGATAGAGCGCCTCTGCCTCGCGCAGCTGCCTCACAGCTCGGCGTCGTCGACCATGGTCCGCTCCCCGTTCTACGCGCATGGGGCAAGATGTCCCACACCCGAACCATCGCTCAGTCTCGTCGTCGGCGAAGGCTCGACGTACGGCCCGCGGCTTGCAGTCGTGGCGGGCCATGGCCGACGACTCCGCAGAGAGAACAGAGCCCGCGTCAGAGAAACGGCGCGAAGAGTTCCGTGAACGGGGCGAGATCGCCCGCTCGCGCGACATCGTCTCGGTGGCGATCCTGTTCTCCGGCCTGGCCTACTTCTACTTCCTCGGCGGCTGGCTCTTCGAAGGCCTCGGGCGCTTCGTCGTGCAGTTCATGACGATGCGCCCGCAGCTCGAGATGACCCCCGGATCGATCGAGCGGCTGGGCACCGAGAGCGTCATCGAGATGGCGCTCATCATCGGACCGCTGGCGGCGATGGTCATCGCGGTGAGCGTGCTCGGCTCGGTGGCGCAGGTGGGCTTCCTCTTCACCGCCAAGCCGCTCGAGCCCGACCTCAAGCGGATCAACATCTTCAGCGAGAAGCTGTTCACCACGTTTTTCAACAAGCAGGCCTTCGGCAATCTCGTCGGCAGCCTGGCCAAGATCGCCGTGGTCATCGTGGTCATCTGGATCACGCTGGCCGGCGAGGGCGGAAAGGTGCGGGCCCTGTCGACCCTGCCGCTCTTCGAGGGCGTCAGCTACCTGCTCGGCCGCTGCCTGCTGCTCGTCTTCAACGTCTCGCTGGTGCTCATCCTCGTCGCCGCCGCCGACTACGCGTGGCAGAAGTACGTGATGGAAGAGAAGATGAAGATGACCAAGCAGGAGGTCAAAGACGAGCACAAGGAGATCGAGGGCAACCCGCAGCAGAAGGGCGCCATGCGGCGGCGGGCGATGGACATCGCCAACCAGCGCATGATGCAGGCGGTGCCCGAGGCCGACGTCATCGTCAACAACCCGACCCACATCTCGGTGGCCCTGCGCTATCAGCGGGGGCGGGACGCGGCGCCGATCGTGCTCGCCAAGGGCGCCGACATCATGGCCCTGCGCATCCGGCGCATCGCCAAGGCCCACGACGTGCCGATGGTGGAGAACGTTCCATTGGCACGGGGATTGTACAAACACGTCAAAGTGGGCCGCCCGGTGCCGTCGAAGTTCTACCGGGCGGTGGCCGAGGTGCTGGCCTACGTCTACCGCCTCCGCCAGAAGCAGCAGTTCACCCGGGGGGTGAGCCGCCGCCCGCAGCGTGACGCGGTGACCACCTCCATCGGCCGTGGCGGCCGCAGCAGCAGGCTCTGAGAGCGCAGGCGATGCAGAAGATCTCCGAGTACCGCAGCCTCATCTTCACCGGCGCCGTCGTCGGGCTGCTGTTGCTGATGGTGCTGCCCATCCCGACCTTCCTGCTCGACATCCTGCTCGCGCTGAACATCGCGCTGGCGATGACGGTGCTGGTGGTGTCGCTCTACATGAAGCAGCCGCTGGAGTTCAGCTCGTTCCCGGCCATGCTGCTCGTCGCCACCCTCTTTCGGCTGACGCTCAACATCGCCTCGACGCGGCTGATTCTGCTCAAAGGCGGCGACGGGCCCGAGGCCGCCGGCTCGATCATCGCGACGTTCGGCAACTTCGTCGTCGGCGGCAATTACGTCGTCGGCATCATCGTCTTCGTCATCCTGGTCATCATCAACTTCGTCGTCATCACCAAGGGGTCGGGCCGTATCGCCGAGGTCGGCGCCCGCTTCACCCTCGACGCGATGCCCGGCAAGCAGATGGCGATCGACGCCGACCTCAACGCCGGCCTCATCGACGAGGCGGCCGCCCGCGCGCGGCGCGAGAAGATCGAGCAGGAAGCCGACTTCTACGGCGCGATGGACGGCGCCTCGAAGTTCGTGCGCGGCGACGCCATCGCCGGCATCCTCATCACCGCGATCAACATCCTCGGCGGCTTCGTCATCGGCATGACCCAATACGGCATGCCCGCGGCGGACGCGGCGGCGACCTACACCATCCTCACCGTCGGCGACGGCCTCGTCAGCCAGATCCCGGCGCTGGTCATCTCGACCGCCGCTGGCATCATCGTCTCGCGGGCCGCCGGCTCGAGCGACCTGGGCTCGCAGCTCGTCGAGCAGCTGTTCTCGGCCAAGCGGGTGCTCTACATCGTCGCGGCGATCCTCATCGGCTTCGGCCTGCTGCCCGGCATGCCGCTGCTCGTCTTCTGGGGCATCGCCGGGGTCATGATCATGGCCGGGCGCTCGGGCGACGCCGAGGACGAGGCCGAGGGCGAAGAGGGCAAGACGGTCACCAAGGTCGACCCCGAGACGGGCGAAGAGACCACGGTGCACCTCAGCAGCGACGGCCAGGAGCAGCCGGCCGGCGACAACCGCGAGACCGAGAAGATCGAGAGCCTGCTGCCTATCGATCTGCTGGAGCTGGAGGTGGGCTATGGCCTCATCCCGTTGGTGGACCGGACCCAGAACGGCGAACTGCTCGACCGCATCCAGTCCATCCGCCGGCAGTTCGCCAGCCAGATGGGCATCATCGTGCCGCCGATCCACATCCGCGACAACCTGCAGCTGCCGCCCGGCGGCTACTCGGTGCTGATCAAGGGCGTCGAGATCGCCGACGGACACCTGATGCCCGAGCGGTTCATGGCGATGAACCCGGGCGAGGTGGTCGATACGGTGCCGGGGGTCGAGACCACCGAGCCGGCGTTCGGCCTGCCCGCGATCTGGATCGACGAGGCGCGCAAGGACGAAGCCGAGCAGCTCGGCTACACCGTCGTCGACTGCGCGACGGTGGTCGCGACGCACCTCAGCGAGGTGCTCAAGGAGAACGCGCACGAGCTGCTCGGCCGCCAGGAGCTGCAGGAGCTCATCGAGGTGTTCGCCAAGCGCTCGCCGAAGATGGTCGAAGACCTGATCCCCGAGAAGGTGAAGGTCGACGAGATCCTCAAGGTGATGAAGAACCTGCTCAAGGAGCAGCTCAGCGTGCGCGACATGCGCACCATCCTCGAAGCCATCGCCGACCACGTCTCGCTGACCCGCAACCCGGAGATTTTGACCGAGTTCTGCCGCCAGCGGCTGGCGCGCTACATCACCAGCCGCATGAAGGCCGAGGACGGGCAGGTGCACGTGCTGACGGTCGACGGCGCGCTCGAAGAGGCGTTCCGCGGGCAGATTCAGCAGGTGGACGGCGACTTCCACCTGGGCATCGCGCCGCAGCTCGCCGAGCAGTTCCTGGGGCAGCTCGAGCAGCGCATGAACGAGATGTCGATGTACGGCTACCTGCCGGTGCTGCTCGTGGCCCCCGAGCTGCGGCGGCCGGTGCGCAACCTGGTGGGGCGGTTCATGCCGCAGCTGATGGTGGTCTCGCACAAGGAGATCGCGCCCGGCGTTCAGGTGGACGCCGCGGGCGTGGTCGGCGCCGGGCTGGCCGGCGGGCAGCAGGGGCGGCGGCGGGTGCCGGGGCGGGGGGCGCAGCCGTCGATGGCTTGAGGCCACTGCTCAAATACGAAAAGGCCACCCGACGGGGTGGCCTTTTCTGCTTCGAAGCGGACCCTCCGAAGCCGGGTCGGGCGCAGGGCCCGGCCGACGATCAGATCAGCGGGGTCGCGCTGTCGTCGTCGCCCAGCTCGGGGATGCCGAGCGGGTCGAGGGCCGGGTCGTCGCCGCCCTGCAGCCGCTCGAGGCGCTGCGAGATCAGCTTGCGCTTGTTCTTGAGCAGCGTCTCCTGAATCGGCTCGCGGAAGCGCACCTTGTCGGCGGCGATCTCGCGCAGCGCGGTGACGATGTTCTTGTTCTTGCTGGTCACCAGCGGCTTGGCGCCGCGGTGCAGCTGACGGAACCGCGAGGTGGCCAGGTGAACGAGGGCGAACTGGTCGTCGACCAGCTCCAGGCAATCTTCGACCGTGACGCGCGCCACTGCAGGCCTCCGGAAGGGGTGGTTCGAACTTACGAGTCGCGTATGATGCGCCTTGACGGCCTCGATGTCAACGACGGGGCGGCAGCGGTCGGCGTCTTCGAGGTCCGATGAAGCGATTCGAGTTCCGGTTCGAGGCGGTGCGCAAGCAGCGCGAGGCGCTGCTCGATCTGGCCAAGGGCAAGCTGGGCGAGGTGATCGGCCGCCATACCCTCGCCGTCGAGCTGATCACCGAGCGCCGGGCGTCGCTCGACCGCGTCGCGTCGCAGAGCGCGCGCCCGGGTCAGCCGTTCGACCCCCGGCTGGCGCTCCTGCGCGAGACCCACCTCAAGGCGCTGCGCGACGAGATCGCCCGCCGCGAGCACCAGCTCGAGGCGCTGCAGAAGGCCATCGACGAGGCCCGGGCCGCGGTCGCCGAGGCGCACCATGGGCTGCGGGCGATCGAGGTGCTCGAAGAGCGCGACCGCGAGCTGTGGAAGCAGGAGATGCTGCGCGAGGAGCAGAAGGAGGCCGACGAGCGCTCGGCCCAGCGCTTCGGGCGGGAGTGAGGGCGCGCGGGCGGCTCAGGTCGCCTTGGACAGCCGCTTGCGCAGCCACTTGACCGCCTGGGTATGCAGCTGGCTGATGCGCGACTCGGTGAGGTCGAGCACCCGGCCGACCTCTTTGAAGTTCAGCTCGTTGTAGTAATAGAGCGACATCACCAGCTTGAGCCGCTCGGGCATCTCTTCGAGGGCCTTCTGCAGCTCTTCGCGCAGCTGGCGCATGAAGACGCTGCCGAACGGATCATCGGGCCGCGCGTTGCTCAGCAGCTCGGACGCCGACTCGGTCTGGCTGGCGGGGATCACCCCCAGGTCTTCGAGGGTGATGAACGCGAGCTGCTCGTTCTCGGCCATCAGCCGCTCGACGTTCTTGAGCTTGAGCCCCGTCTCTTCGGCGACCTCGTCGGGCGTCGGCCGGCGGGCGTACTCGTGCTCGAACCGCTCGATGGCCCGCTCGATCTTGTTGAGCTTGTGCCGCGCGGTGCGCGACATGAAATCGTAGGTGCGCAGCTCGTCGAGCATCGCGCCCTTGATGCGGAACTCGGCGAACGACTCGAAGCGGGTGCCTTTGCTGTCGTCGAAGCTCTCGATGGCCTGCAACAGCCCAATGGTGCCCACCGAGATCAGATCCTCCACCTCGACCGAGGCCGGCAGCCGGTTGACGAGCCGGTAGGCCACCCGCTTGACGAGCGGGGCGTACTTGCGCACCAGCTCTTCCTGCTTGCGCCGTTGGGCGAGCTGGGCGGTCTTCTGATATGCGCGGATGCCGTGCTTCATCGGGAGGTGCGATCCGGGCTCGCGGCGTGGGTCATTCGGCCTTCAGCAGCCGTTTCCAGAAGAATTGCATATTTCCATGCACTTCGTCTTCATCGGCGTCCTTGAGCAGGTCGTCGACGAGCGCTTCGATGCACTTCGCCGCCGGGCTCTCGGGCAGCCGCTCGAGCAGCAGCTTGCGCTCGATGACCGACTTGCTGACCTCGGGGTCGCGCAGCACGAAGCCGGCGTAGTCGATGGCCACGTCGAGGTATTGATCGGCGACGTTGGTCAGGTGGCGATAGACCCGCAGGGCCTGCTTGCGGGTATCGACCTGATTGACGATCAGCTTGAAGCGCTTCACCCCGTGGCTGGTGCTGAGCACCTTGATCGTCGCATAGGCGTCGGTCATCGAGGTCGGCTCGGGGGTCGAGACCACCAGCACCCGCCCCGCGGCGGCGTTGAACCGCAAGACGTTGCGCCCGATGCCGGCCCCGGTATCGACGAGCACGATGTCGAAGTCGGCGTCGAGCGCGTCGAGGGCGGTCATCAGCTGCAGCATCTGGCCGTCTTCGAGGTGGGTCATCTCCTGCACGCCCGACGCGGCGGGCAGCACCGTCACGTTGGGCCGGGCCTCGACGAGCAGATCGGCGAGCTCGACCTCGCCGGCGAAGAGCTCGGCCAGGGTCGCCTCGGGCTTGAAGCCCATCATGATGTCGACGTTGGCCAGGCCCATGTCGGCGTCGATGAGCAGCACCCGCCGCTCGAGCCGGGCGAAGTGCAGCGCCATGTTGCAGATCAGGCTGGTCTTGCCGACCCCGCCCTTACCGCTGGTGATGGAGAAGATCTGCATGGCCGTCCCGGCGCCGATTGCCACAGCCGCTCCGACGCGGCGCTCGTCGAAGATCGGGGCGATACTAACAGAACATCTGTGATTTTCACGCTTTCACCGGGTCGAGCCCCCGATTGGGGCCGGCCGGCTCACGCGCCCAGGGCGACCTCCCGGCTGCGGTGGGCCACGATGCGGGCGGCGATGGTCGGCGCCCGGGCGTCTTCGATGTCGTCGGGCACCATCTGGCCGTCGGTCAGCCAGGCGACCGGGCGCCCCGAGCGGCGGGCGATGCCGTAGATCGCGCCCGGGGCGTCGCTCTCGTCGGTCTTGGTGACGCACAGCGCGGCGTAGCCCAGCTCGGCGAAGGCGTCGACGGCGGCGAAGGCGTCGCGCTCGCGGGTGCTGCAGGCGACGGTCAGCACCAGCTCGCCGCCCCAGCCCTCGGGGAAGAACTTCGCCAGCGCGGCCGCCGCCGGGCCCCGCGGGTTGCGCCCGGTGGTGTCGATGAGCACCACGTCGTAGTCCGCAAGCTCGGCGAGGGTCGGCGTCAGCGCCGCGGGCGTCTTGACCACCCGCAGCGGCGCCTCGAGCACCTCGGCGTAGCGGGCGAGCTGGTCGACGGCGGCCATGCGGAAGGTATCGACGGTCACCAGCGCCACGCTGCGCCCGGCGAGGCGGGCCCGGGCGGCGAGCTTGGCGACGGTGGTGGTCTTGCCGACGCCGGTGGGCCCGACGAAGGCCAGCACCCGCCGCTCGCCGCGGGTCACGTCGGCGAGACCGCAGTCGATGTCGCCGGCGATGATGCCCGCCACCTGCTCGAGCGGATCGACGGGGCGCAGGCTGCGCGGTCGGGCCCGCCGGGCGATGTCGGCGGCGTAGCCCCGCGGCACCCCGGCGTCGATCAGCCGGGCGGTGAGCTGCTGCTCCGCCGGGTCGGGCTCGGCGGCGCGCGGCACGCTCACCGCCTCGATCTCGGGAGCCGCGGGCGCCTCGACCCGGGCCTCGGCCTGGTCGAGCAGCGGCCGGATGTCGGCCAGCTGGGTCTCGGGCCGAGTCAGCGCGGCGAGCTGCGCGGTCAGCGGCGCGAGGGCCTCGGCCACCGCCGTCGCGACGTCCACCTGGGGCCGGGCGCCGCCCATGCCGCCGACGAGGGTCTTGAGCGCCTCGATCTCGGCCCGCAGCCGCTGCACCTCGGAGTCGGCGGCGGTCGGGCGGGCCAGCTCGGCGGCGGCCTGAGCCGGGCTCATGATGCGCGCGGCCTGCGGCGCGGGCTGCGGCTCGGGCAGCGGATCGACGGTGTGATACGGCGGCCGGGCAGGGGTCCGCGGCGCCTCGGCGTGGCGGCCGTGCTCGACGTGACGGCCGTGCTCGACATGGCGGCTGTGCTCGACGTGGCGGCCGTGCTCGGCGGTGCGCGCCTCGATCTGGCGGGCGAGCCACGCGGCCCGCTCGGCGAAGGGCTTCTCCGGCGGGGCCTCGCCGCGCAGGGCGGCGAGCAGCGGCGGCAGCGCGGGGGTCGGCGCCCCGCGGGAGGTATTGCGCGCGGTGCGGGCATAAGCCGCCGAGGCGCCGCGGCGCCCGCCCATGGCCGGCTCGTCGCCGGCGACCACGTCGATCCGGGCGCCGGGCGTCGGCGCGGGGCGCGGCTGGCCGACCGCCGAGATCTCGACGTAGCGCCCGCGGGGATCACGCCCGCGGCGGGTGCTGACGATGACCGCGTCGGGTCCCAGGGTCGACTTGAGCGCCATGACCGCCTCGCGCATGGAGCGCCCGCGGAAGCTGTGGGTCTCGTCGTGCCGTGCCGCCTGCTGCATCGTCATCCTCCAGAGCGTCAATCTGTCGACGCCGGGTGCCGGCGCGCCGTCGCTCGCACCCCCGTGGGCCCCGCCGTGTGGCCCCGCGGCCGTTGCACAGCGATTATCGTGCCAGCCTGCGCGGCGTGGCATCATGGGCGCCGATCGAGCGCGCAGACATGGCCCTCGACGGGCCGATCGGAGGCAGCGTGGCGCAGGCGGACGGGACGATGAGCGGCAAGGTGGTCGTGGTCACCGGGGCCAATACCGGCATCGGCAAAGCCACCGCCGCCGGTCTGGCCGGCATGGGCGCGCGGGTGCTGGCCTGCGGGCGCAACCGGCAGAAGCTCGACGCCGCGGTGGCCGAGATCCGCCAGGCGACGGGCAATCCCGCGGTCGAGCCGCTCGTGGCCGATCTCGCGTCGATGCAGCAGGTGATCGGGCTGGCCGACGCGATCGCCGCCGCCACCGATCGGCTCGACGTCCTGATCAACAACGCCGGGGTCTTCCTCGATCGCCGGGTCGAGACCGCGGACGGCTATGATCTCACCTTCGCGGTCAACCACCTCGCGCCCTTCGCCCTGACGACCCGGCTGCTGCCGCTGCTGAAGGCCTCGGCCCCCGCGCGCATCGTCACCGTCTCGTCGGCGCTGCACGCCCGGGTCGGCGCGCTGGACGTGGCCGCCCTGGCCGCGGGCGGCGGCTCGGCGGCGTATGGGCAATCGAAGCTGTGCAACGTGCTCTTCACCCGCGCGCTGGCCCGGCGGCTCGCCGGATCCGGCGTGACGGCCAACTGCCTGCATCCGGGTGTCATCGCCACCGAGATCGGCGACGACGGCGACTTGCGGGGCGTGATGGGCTTCTTCTGGCGGCTGATCAAGGCGTTCATGCCCGGCCCGGCGAAGGGCGCGCGCACGTCGATCCACCTGGCGACGTCGCCGGCGGTGGCCGACGTCAGCGGCGAATACTTCGATAAGTGCAAGCCGGCCAAGAGCAGCGGATTGTCCAAGGACGCGGCGTTGGCCGACGCGCTGTGGGCCGAGAGCGAAGCCCGCCTCGCCGCCGCGCTGGGCGGCTGATCCCGTCCCGGGCCGGCCGAGCCGCCCGCCGGACGCCGAGAATCCGGTCAGAATGCCCTCAGCGGCCCCACGGTGGCCGCTGCGGCCCGAGCGACCGGCGCGGGCAGAGGTGTCCCGCCCGTCGCCGTCGGCCCGCTCGGGCGTTCCTGCGGCCTCGAGTCCTTCCTTTCTGGGCGCCGCGCCTGCGCCGCACGCGGCGACGGTGACCGGATCACCGTTCCCGAGGCCGAGGCCTTCGCCCGCCGTGCCGGCGGAAAGGAACGCGGTGAACTGTCGTCTCTGGAGGTGTCAGCCACCGCCATCGGAAGCTCGACACAATGGGACGCAATACTTCGCCTCATCTTGGCGCGTGACAGCTTGCGTGCACGCGCACCGCGATCGAGACTGCGACCATGTTCCATGTCATCCACATCTTCGCCGTGCTGTGCTTCTGGTACCTGGCGCCAGCCCATGCTGCTGACAGCATCCGCTACGACAACGTCGTCATCGTCGCTATCGGCATCTCCGACTATCCCGACGAGCCGCTGCCCAACGCGGCTCGTGACGCGCAGCAGTTCGCCGACCTGTTCCGGGCGGAGCACACCGGTCTGATCGAACTCTATGACCGGCAGGCCACCCGTAAGGAGATCATCCGCGCCATCCGCAAGCGCGCGCCGGCCATGCTTCGGGCGCCGGGCGACCGCAACCTGCTGATCGTCTATTTCGTCGGCCACGGCCAGACTGCCGGCGGCGTCGGCTTCCTCGCGCCGTATGGTGCCGAGGGCGAGGACGGCTGGCTGGCCATGAGTCGGTTGCGCGACATCGCCAAGCAGTCGAAGACCTTCCGTCACCAACTCTACATCCTCGGCTCGTGCTTCGGCGGCGACGTGCTGCGCAGCGTCTCGTCGGCCAAGCCCGAGAAGCGCCAGGAGGAGTTGGTGCACAACGCGCCGGTCGCCCGCTGGGTCGCCAAGGCCCTCGACCGCCGGGCTCGGGTCGCGCTCACCGCCGGCAGCGCCCGCCAGAAGGTGCCTGACGGCGAGGTCGGCCACGGCAGCCCGTTTGGCCGGGCCCTGGTCAACGCGCTGCGAACCGGTGGGGGCTCGCGGTTCATGGCGGCCGACTTCAACCGCGACGGCTGCGTGAGCCACGCCGAGTTGACGGCCTACGTGGAGGGGTTCGGGCGCACGGCGCACAATACCCCGCGCTCGGGCACCCTCGAGGGCGACGATGCGGGTACGGTCGTGCTGTGCCAGGGCGCCTTCGCGCCGCCGCCGGCCGAGGCGCGATCGGAGCGGGGGCGACTTCGAGCGACGGGGACCCGTCCGGGTCTGCCCGAAGGCTTCGTGGAGGTTCCGGCGGGCAGCTTCGTGATGGGCTCGCCGGACGGCGAGGAGGGTCGCCGCAGCGACGAGGGTCCACAGCACCGGGTGACGTTCACCCGCCCCCTGTGGGTGCAGACGCACGAGGTGACCCAGGCCGAGTGGAAACGGCTGATGGGGTCGACCCCCTCGTTCTTCGGCGGCTGCGACGACTGCCCGGTCGAGCGGGTGAACTGGTACGAGGCGCTGGCCTATGCCAATGCGCGGTCACGGGCCGAACGGTTGACCGAGTGCTACACCTTGAAGAACTGCGGCGAGGGCCAGAAGGGCGCTGGCTGCGCCGAGGGCAAGGACTGGTGCTCCGAAAAGGCCTGGCGCTGCGAGAGCGTGGAGTTCGCCGGGCTGACGTGCTCGGGGTACCGGCTGCCAACGGAGGCCGAGTGGGAGTACGTCGCCCGGGCGGGCACGACCACCCGCTTCAGCGGCGGGGACGCCGAGGCGGCGCTGGCGAGAGCGGGCTGGTACACCGACAACAGCGAGGGCAAGACGCATCCGGTGGGCGGCAAGGCAGCCAACCCGTGGGGACTGTACGACGTGCACGGCAACGTCTCGGAGTGGTGCCACGACTGGATGGATGGCTACAGCACCGAGGCCGTCACCGACCCGCTGGGCCCGTCTTCCGGTGAGAACCGCGTCATCCGCGGTGGATCGTTCACGTTCTCCGCCCCGTGGGTCCGCTCGGCTGCTCGCGTCGGCTGGGGGTGGCCCCACTTCCGGGTCCGGGTTGTCGGTTTCCGGCTCGTGCGCGCCCCCCGAGGGCCCTGACCCGAAACAGGTGACGACCAAGTGCAGCGCAGCGAAGGTGTATGTGTCGGGTCGCTCAGCCGCCGTTGAGCGCCGCGGCGACGTCGTGGGCTTCGTCGAGCCGGTCGGCGGGCACGGGGATCTCGAGGGTGTGTTCGACGGTCGAGTGCTGGGTGCTCACTTCGAAACGCACCGCCAGCGTCGGCGGATCGGCCTCGACGTGCGCGCCGAGGAAGCGCATGCCGAAGGCCCTCCACTGCAGATAGGCGCCCACCGTCAAGACGCCGCCCGGCCCGATGATGACGGGCATGGTGCGCATCGACGGCGGCGGCAGCGGGGCCTGGTGCAGGCGGAAGACGATCGCGGTGACCGGCATCGCGGCGATGGTCAGCCCGAAGGCCCACGTCGCCGCCTCGGTATCGCCGTCGCTGTAGATCATGCCGGCGACGAGCAGCCCGCCGAGCGCCAGCATGCCCATGACCAGCAGCACGACCAGCCGGCTCTTGCTCGCCCGCGCCCGCTGCCAGGCCCACCAGCGGTCGTGATCGAGGGTCCAGCGGGCGAGGTAGCCGCCGCTGCGGATGCCGTCGAGCTGCCGGCCGCTGCCCCGGCCGGTGAGCCAGAACGCGAAGCCGAAGATCAGCCCCAGGGTGCCGCCCAGCGACGCCAGGACGATGCCCACGACCGGCGTGGTGAGCCCGGTTGCCAGCCACACGCCGGCCGCGATCGCCAATACACCGGCGAGCGCCCAGTTGCGGCCCCAGGTCGCGTAGCGATTGCGAAAGAGCGTCAGCTCGTCGGGGCGCCAGTCGGGGGTCGTCGGCTCTGACATCGGCAGCGTCCGGGCTGTGGATCGACGCCCGACGGTCGCACCCGCGGGGTGGGCGGTCAACCGGCCGCGCGCGTGCGCAGCCAGGTCTCGATGCGGGGGTAGATCTCGACCGGCGCGGTGCGGCCGACGATGAGCCCGCCGTGGCAGTCGTCGAGGGCGAAGCCCGTCGAGCGGCCGAAGACCTCGAACCGGTTGATCGGTGAGGCGACCGCGCGGTGCCCGTACTCGACGCTGCTCGGCGGCGCGACGCGATCGGCGGCGGCGGCCATGAAGTACAGCGGCGTCGTGATGCCGCCCAGCGTCGCCCGGTAGTCGACGCCGTCGGGCGAGGCCCAGACGTCCTCGGCGAAGAAGCGGGCGAACTGCTGCAAGAGCGGCGTCTCGATGTGCTCGCGCGCGCGATAGAGCACGTTGCGCAAGACGGGGCCGTCGAAGTTGCCCAGATCCAGCAGGTGCGTGCGAAACCGCACCGCCGGCACCAACGGGGCCATCCAGGGCCAGACCGACGACGGGATGCGCATCACCCGGCTCAGGGCGCTGGTCGTGCGCATCACCCGGTGCGCCTGGCGGTGCATGTCGGCGAAGCGGGTCGGCGAGCACATGACCGTGCCCGAGGCGATGCGCGCCTCGGCGGGGTGGGCCCCGAGGTGGGCCAGCAGCAGCATGCCGCCCATCGAGTGGCCGACCCAGTGCACCCGGGCGGCGCCGCTGACGCCACGGGCCAGCTCGAGCAGCGCCGGCAGGTCGTACTCGGCGTGGCTCTCGAAGGTGAACGGCGGCGCCGCGCCCTGGCCGACGTAGGCGCTGGCGCCCGATCCGCGCAGGTCGCAGTTGAAGACCTCGAAGCCGGCCCGGGCCAGCCGGCGGGCGAGGCTGACCTCGGGGGTGACGTCGAAGAAGCTGCGGTTGATGCCCAGTCCATGGCACAGGACCACCGCGCCGCGAGACGGGCCGTCGGGCCGATGGTGGTCCACCGACAGGCGCCAGCCGTCGGCGGTCGAAGCCCAGATCGTGGCCACCGAGCGGCCCAGCGCGCTGACCGGCGGGCGGTAGCGTCGACGGGCGAGGCCCGATAGCCCGCGGGCGGCGCCGAAGGCCCCCGCGGCGGCCACCGCGGTCGTGGTGAGCGGATCGACCATGGCTACTTCTTCTCGGGCTCGGGGTCGTCGAGCCGGCCGGGCATCTCGGCGAGCGCGTAGGCCATGATCGCCATCGCCGCGACGTTGTCGGCCAGCTCGCGCGGGTCGACCTTGTCGACGGTGTCGGCGGCGGTGTGGTGGATGTCGAAGTAGCGCGCCATGTCGGTCATCTGGCCCAGCAGCGGCACCCGCCCCTCGCGCAGCTGGTAGACGTCGACCCCGGCGAAGCCCGACTCGGCGTGGTCGGCGTGGATCGGCCGCAGCAGCGCCGTCAGCGCCCGCAGCCGGCGCAGGCCGCGCCGCTCCGCCGCCGGGTCGAGGTGCTGGAAGGTATAGCCCTTGGGGTCGAAGGCGCCCATGTCGGCCTCGATGGCGGCGACGTGCTTGGGCAGCTCGGCGGCGAAGTCCTTCGCGTAGGCCTTGGCGCCGGCGACGCCGTTCTCTTCGTTGGTCCACAAGACGACCCGGATGGTGCGCCGCGGGCGCAGACCCAACGCGCGCAGGATGCGCAGGCTCTCCATGGCCATCACCACGCCGCCGCCGTCGTCGTGGGCCCCTTGCCCCACGTCCCACGAGTCGAGGTGGCCCGAGATCACCACCACCTCGTCGGGCCGCTCGCGGCCGACCAGCTCGGCGATGACGTTCTCGCTCTGCCCCGGCGCGCGGTTGGCGGCCTGCATCGCGAGCCGCACCCGCGGGGCCTGCCCGCGGGCCTGCATGCGCGCGAGGCGGTCGGCGTCTTCGGTGGTGATCGCCGCGGCGGGGATGGGCGGCGGGCCCTCGCGATAGCCCTGGGTGCCGGTGTGCGGCGTGCGCAGGCTGTGGGCGGTGACCGAGCGCACCAGCGCCGCGACCGCCCCGTGCTCGGCGGCCATGCGCGCGCCGCTCGACCGGAAGCGCACCGCCTCGCCGTAGTGGGTGCCGCAGACCGCGTCGAAGGGGCGCATCGGGTCGTTGAAGACCACGACGCGCCCGCGGGCGCGGGCCTTGTTGCGCTCGAGATCGGCCTCGTCGACCACCACCAGCACCTCGGCCTCGACACCGCCGGGCGGCGTGCCCGGCGAGTAGCCCAACCCGAGCATCGGCAGCGGCGCCGCGCGGGGGTGCACCAGCGCCAGCGACTCTTCACCGCGGACCCAGATCGGCACCTCGACGGCGTGCCCGCGCACGTTCTCCTGCCCGTCGGCCTTCATCTCGGCCTTGGCCCAGGCGATGGCCCTCTCGAGGTTCTTCGAGCCGGTGAGCCGATGGCCGATGTCGTCGCACAGCCGGGCGAGGCGCTGCCAGGCGGCGTCATCGGCGCGGGCGGCGGCGATGATGCGGGCGGCGGCCTCGGCGTAGGGCTTCGCCGCCTCGGGCAAGGGCGGCGCGGCGAATGACGGGGCGGGCGAGACCGCGGCGAGCGCCAGGGCGAGGCCGACGACCGATCCGAAACGCGCTGACGGCATGGCACCTCCTCGGCGGTACCATACCCCGTCGGCCCCGCGCGCTCGACCCGTCGGGTATCGATTGACATCGCCCCGCCGGCGGCACACCGTCGGGGGACGCAGGAGAACCCGATGCACGACCCGGACAATCAGCGCAGCGCCGCCGAGTGCGCCGAGGCTCTGCGGGCCATGGGCAACGAGACCCGCTTGAGCATCCTGCGCACCCTGCTCGGCGGCCCGCGCTGCGTCTCGGAGATCTGCGTCGAGCTCGACCTCGAGCAGTCGTTCACCTCGCGCCACCTCGCCGTGCTGCGCGGCGCCGGCCTCGTCGAAGCCCGCCGCGATGCCCAGCGGGTGGTCTATTCGCTGCACCCCGACGTGCGCCACGGCCTCGCGGGGCCGACCCCCACCATCGACCTCGGCTGCTGCGCCCTGCGCTTCTCGGCGCCCGCCGCCGAATGATGACGCCCCGGTAACATGCCGGTGACCGCTCCGTAAGCCAGCGGGGACGACTCATCGCCGACTTCGGACGACCGAACGGGGTGTTTCGCGCCGGACATGTGTATATGTGGATGTCGGCATATGCGGCGCGGCGCCGCAGCGCACCGAACGGGGGAGTGAGATGAGAACGAGCACAGCGGCGGCCGCGGCCGTCGCGTTGGGGCTGGCGTGCATCGGCCCGGCGCAGGCGCAGGAGACCGCCTGCGACGCCCTGGAGAACCCGGTGTACATGCACGTCGGCAGCACGGTGCTGCCGCTGCTGCGCGAGCTGGGCCGGGCGCTGCGCGACGCGCCCGATCCGATCACGCTGGTCTTCGTCGACGGGCGCTCGTGCGCGATCATGGACGGCATCACCAGCGGCACGCCGCTCGCGGTCAACCTGACCTACGTGCCCTCGACCGCCGAGGACGCCGCCTGGACGCCCGACATGGCGCCGCGCACCTGCGCCATCCCCGACGGCGGCCTGCCGGTCGATCTGGCTCACAGCGACATCTACCCCGAGAGCTGCGGCGCGGGCCTCGAGCTGGGCGACGTCGCGGTCTTCACCGGCCCGGTGCTGCCCTTCGTCTTCGTGGTGCCGCCGGCCAGCAGCCAGGTCGCGATCACCGCCGAGGAGGCCTACTTCGTCTGGGGCTTCGGCAACGCGGGCCGGGTCGCCCCGTGGACCGACGAGCAGTTCCTCTTCTCGCGGCCCAATACCAGCGGCACCAAGATCACCTTCGGGGCCAACATCGGCGTGCCCGCGGCGCGCTGGAAGGGCCAGCAGCTGGCCAAGACCGGCGATGTGATCAACGCCGTGTCGAGCGCGGTGAACGCCGAGGCGGCCATCGGCATCGTCGGCGGGGCCAACTACGACGCCAACCGCGACGCGCTCAAGTCGCTGGCCTATCAGGCCTATGGGCAGCAGGCGGCGTGGTATCCCGACTCGACGGCCGGCGGCTTCGACAAGCGCAACGTGCGCGACGGCCACTATCTGCTGTGGGGCCCGTCGGTCTTCCTCGCCCGGGTCGACGGCGCCGGCGCGCCGACCAACCCCCGGGTCGACCGGGTGCTGCGCATGCTGCAGAGCCGGGCGGTCGAGCCCGACCCCGGCTTCGACCCGACGGGCATCATCGTCGACGAGGGCTTCATCCCCGACTGCGCGATGCAGGTCGCCCGGGACGGGCAGGCCGGCGACCTGCGGCTGTATCGCCCCGAGGCGCCGTGCGGCTGCTTCTTCGAGGCGCGGGTCGGCGGCGCGCCGGCCTGCGCGGCGTGCGAAGACGACGGGGGCTGCGCCGACGGCGAGCGCTGCACCCTCGGCTATTGCGAAGGGGGGGAGTGATGCGCTGGCTGACGCTGCTGCTCGCCGCCGGATCGTTCGCCTGTGAGGGCGAGACATCCGTGACGCCCGACGCCGCCGCGCCCGACATGGGCGTGGCCGCCGCCGAGTGCTTCGCCGATCCGACCACCCACGTCGAGATCATCAACGCCTGCACCGACGCCACGTCGGTGAGCAAGACGCCGGTCACCCCGCTCCTGCGCGAAGACGGCACCCTGCCGCCGTTGCCGTGAGGGCTGCCCCTTTTCTAGTGCTGGGCCTGCTTCTCGGCGCCGCCCCGTCGCGGGCCGCCCCGTTCGAACTGCGACCCACCGGCTACCTGCAGGCGGCGGCCGTGCTGCACGATCAGTCGTCGGTCGACGAGCTGGATCCCGCTTCGGGCGCTCCGCTCAACGACGATCGGGTGCTCGTGCGCCGCGCGCGCATTGGCGCGATCGGCGCGGCCCGCGTCGGTGAGGGCGCCGCCGCGCGGGCCGAGATCGAGCTGGACGGCAATACGGTCGACGGCCCGCAGGTGGGGCTGGTGCGGGCCCTGGTCGCCGCGGGCACCGCGGCCCCCGCGGACGCCTGGCCGCTGATCGAAGCCCGGCTGGGCCTGATGCCGACGCCCTTCGGCGGCGAGCTGCAGCGCGGATCACGGCATCGGGCGTGGCTCGAACGCGGCTCGGCCGCACAAGCCCTGTTCCCCGGCACCCACGACCTGGGCCTCGAAGTGCGCGGCCAGTGGCGCTTCGTGCGCTATCAGGCGGCGCTGATGGACGGCTCACCCATCGGCCTCGTCGACCGCCCGGGGCAGGATCCCACCGCCGAGCGCGACGTCATCGGCCGGCTGGGTATCGCGCTGCGCTTCGGCGAGGCGACCCTCGACATCGGCAGCTCGCTGGCGCTGGGCGCCGGCTTCTCGCCGGGCGTGCCGGCCACCAAGGACAGCGTGCAATGGCAGGACGCCAACCAGAACGGCGTCGTCGAGCTGTCGGAGCTGCAGCCCATCGCCGGCCTCGCCGGCCGCCCCGCGGAGACCTTCGAGCGATCGGCGATCGGCGCCGACGTCGCCGCGGCGTTCGATACGGGCGGCTGGGGCCGGCTGCGGCTCTTCGGCGAGCTGTATTGGGCGGTGAACCTCGACCGGGCCTTCGTGCCCGCCGATCCAGTGCTCACCGGCCGCGACCAGCGGGGCCTGGGCTGGGTCGGCGGCGTCACCCATACGCTCTTCGACATGGGCCGGCTCGGGCTGCGGGTCGATCATTACGACCCCGACGCGGACGCCAACGAGCGCATCGCCGCGGCGCTCGTGCCCCGGGACCGCAGCATCACCACCATCAGCGGCGTCGTGGCCTTCGTCGGCTGGGCGCCGTTGACGGTGAGCGTGCAATACGATCACGAGCGCAATCAGCTCGGGCGCGGCGCCGACGGCCGCCCGGCGCGCTTGCAGAACGACCGGCTGCTGCTCTGGGCGCAGGTGGCGCCATGAAGCGGCTGTTCATCCTGCCGAGCATCGCTCTCGCGCTGGTCGCATGCGGCGGTATCGACGCCGATCCGGGCCGCGACGCGTTGTTGCAGGTGGGCGGCGCGCAGTTCGTGCCCGGTCCGCTGCCCGCCGAAGCGGGTGGACCGGCGATCACGGCGATCGAGAACCCGCTCAATACCGCGCGCCCCGGCGAGGTGCAGCGCCCGCTCTCGGGCACCCTGGCCAATGGCGCGACGGCGGTCCTCATCGAGCTGGTCGGCGACCGCGGCCACTGGATCGCGGTGGCCGGCGCGCCCGACGTCACCCTGCCCGACCAGCCGACCTTCGGCCTGCAGCTCGCCTTCGCCCGGCGGCTGACGCTCGATCCGGTCGAGCTGCGGCTGGCGGCGGTCGACGGCGACGGGCGGGTCGGGCCGCCGCAGACGGTCACCCTCGCGCTGGCCGGCGTCGACCGGCCCGAAGGCGCGCTGGTGGTGACCCTCGCCTGGGATCGCGACGCCGACCTCGACCTGCGGGTCGTCGAGCCCTCGGGGGTCGAGATCTTCGCCCGCAACCCCAGCTCGGCCGGCGACGACCGCCCCGGGCTGCCGCCGACGCCCGAGCAGATCGCCGCGGCGGGCCTGCTCGACCGCGACAGCAATGGGCAATGCGTCATCGACGGCGTGCGCCGCGAGAGCGTGATCTGGGCCGACAACCCGCCAACCGGGCGCTATGTGGTGCGGGTCGATACCTTCGCGATGTGCGCCGAGAGCAGCGCCCGCTGGCGGGTCGAGGTGCGCCGCGACGGCGCGCTGATCGCCGAGGCCGAGGGCGTGAGCACCGCCGCCGATACCCGCTTCGGGCACGACCTGGGGGCCGGCGTCCTGGCGCTGGAGTTCGAGGAGAGCAGCCGATGATGATCGAGGATCTGGGCGCGGTGGCCCTGTGGGGCTCGCTGGCGGTGATCTACGCCCTCGGCGCGCTGTCGGTGCTGTCGTTCGGGCTGATCATCGAGCGCGCGGTGTGGTTCGCCCGGCGGCGCATCGACCTGGAGGCGCTGATCGGCGAGCTGCTGCCCCTGGCCGACCGCGGCGACATGAAAGGCGCCGCGACGCTGCTCGGTCGCGGCCGCAGCGTCGAGGCGGCGGTGCTCGCCGAGGCGCTGCCGTGGTACGCCGCCGGGCCCGCCGCGCTCGAACAGGCCCTGCAGGCGGGGGTGCGCGGCCAGCGCAGGGCGCTCTACGGCGGGCTGAACTTCCTCGGCACGCTGGGCAACAACGCGCCGTTCATCGGCCTCTTCGGCACCGTCCTGGGGGTCATCACGGCGTTCCAGCAGCTGGGCGCCGACGCGCTGGGCTCGATGGACAACGTCATGTCGGGCATCGGCGAGGCGCTGGTGGCGACCGCGGTGGGCATTCTGGTGGCGCTGCCGGCGGTGGCGGCGCACAACGCGCTGCAAGCGCGGGCGATGCAGGTCGAAGAGAACATCGCCCGGGTCGGGCACCTGCTGATGGCCCAGCTCGAGCGGGCCCGCGGCCGGGAGGTCGGCTGATGGCGGGCGGCGCCAGCGGCGGCGGGCCGGCGGGCGGCAGCGGCCTCGGCGGCCTGGGGCGCGGGCGGGCCGGCGGCGCGATCACCGGCATCAACGTGACCCCGCTGGTCGACGTGGTGCTGGTGCTGCTCGTCGTGCTGATGGTCGCCTCGACCTATGTCGTCGCCCAGACGCTCAAGGTGCAGCTGCCCAAGGCCAGCACCACCGACGGGCCCGCCGAGAAGCCGCTCAAGGTCATCCTCACCGCCGACGGCGGGCTCTTGTTCGACGACGCGCCGGCCACGCCTGCCGCGGTCACGGCGGCGCTGACCGCGGCGGTGAAGGCCGACCCCGAGACGAGCCTGGTCGTCAGCGCCGACGCCAGCGTGGCCCACGGCCGGGTGGTGGGGCTCATCGACCTGGCCAAGCAGGCGGGCATCACCCGCTTCGCGATCAACGTCGAGCTGGGCAGCCCGTGAACCCGCGCACGCTCGTGCTCTCGCTGGGGGCCCATGTGCTGTTGGGCGCGCTGCTGCTGGCCATCGACGGCGAGCCGCGCAAGCGCATCGCGACGGTGGTCGAGATCTTCTCGCCGCCGGAAGAGCCCGAGCCCGAGCCCGAGCCCGAGCCCGAGCCGGAGACGCCGCCCGAGCCCGAGAAGAAGGCTGAGCCGCCCGAGCCCGAGAAGAAGGCTGAGCCGGAGAAGCCGAAGCCCAAGCCGAAGCCGAGGCGCGCCCGTCGGCCCCAGAAGGCGGCGGGCGCAGCGAGCGCCGCGACCGCCGCGCCCATGTTCACCGGGCTCGTCCTGGGCAACGCCGGCGGGCCGGGGCTCGCCGTCGGCGTCACCGAAGACGTCGAGCGCGGACCGCGCGTCGCCGCGGGCGGCGGGGGCGGAGACGGCGCGGCGATCGCGCCCACACCCATCGCCCCGACGCCCATCGCCGAGACTGAGACCCGCCGCTGCACCCGCATCGACAAGCCGACCGTGCTCGAGCGCGGCCGGCCGATGGGCTACCCGGACGAGGCCCGCGCCGACGGCGCCGAGGGGCGGCTGGTCTTGCGGGTGCACCTCGACGCCGAGGGCCGGGTGGGCCGGGTCGAGGTGGTCGCGGCGGTGCACCCGGCCATCGAGCGCGAAGCCATCGCCGCGGTGCGCCGCTGGCGCTTTGCCCCGGCGCGTCGCTGCGGACGGGCCACCGCCGGGACCTATGTCATCGCCCGCCGCTTCGAGTTGACCGATTGATGGCATCATGGGATCCGATGCCATCCCATGGGTTGGCTGATGGCATATGCCATGTCGGATGGTATGTGCCATCGTGGCATCTGATGCCATCACTGCTCGTGGTGGCAGCGCTGATCACATCGACGGCGATGGCACAGACGCTCACCCGAGCGCCCGAGCTGACCGCCTTCGTCGAGGCCGATCCGCGACCGCCCGGACGCGCCGCGGTGCTGCTCGTCATCGACATCGACGCCAGCGGCGCGGTCACCGCAGTCGAGGTCGTCGAGTCGGCGGGGCAGGGCTTCGACGCGGCCGCCGTCGCCGCCGCCCGGCGCTTCGTCTTCACCCCGGCCGAGGTCGACGGCGCGCCCGCCGCGGTGCGCATCCAGTATCGCTACAGCTTCACCGAGCAGATCGTCGAGCCGCCGCCGCCGACCACCGTCGACCTCACCGGACAGGTCGTCGATCGGCGCGGCGCCCCCATCGTCGGCGCCCGGGTGCGCGCCGGCTCACAGCAAGCCCTCACCGACGCCGCGGGCCGCTTCGCGCTGCCGGGGCTGCCGCCGGGGGTCTATCTCGTCGACGTCAGCGCCGAGGGCCGGGTGCCGCTGCGGGCCACCGAAGACGCGCGGACCGCCGGATCGGTGCTCGACGCGCGCTACACGCTGCTGCCGGTGGCCGAAGACGTGGACGAAGAGCGGGTGATCCGGGCGCCGCGGCGCATCCTGGCCCGGACGCGGGTCGCGCTGAAGGCCGACGAGGCGCGCCGGGTCGCCGGCACCCAGGGCGATACGCTCAAGGTGGTGCAGAGCCTGCCCGGCGTGGCGCGGGCGGCGGCCGGCTCGGCGGCGCTGGTGGTCTGGGGCGCGGCGCCGGAGGATACCCGCGTATTGGTCGACGGCGTCGAGCTGCCGGCGCTGTATCACCTCGGCGGCGTGCGCTCGACGGTCAACTCGGCGCTGGTCGAAGACATCGAGCTCATCCCGGGCGCCTACGGGCCGGCCTATGGCCGCGGCCTGGGCGGTCTCGTCCGGGTCACCACCCGCCCGCTGCCCCGCGACGGGCTCACCGGCTACGTCGGCGCCGATCCCTACGACGCCTCGGCGATGCTCGGCGCGCCCTTCAGCGACGTCTTCCGCGGGGCGGCGGCGGCTCGGGTGGGCTACCTCGATCGGGTCTTCGCCGGCGTGGTCGACGACGACGCGCTCTTCCCCATCCCGCGCTATCTCGACGCCCAGCTTCAGCTCGAGCACGACCTGCGGGCCGACGAGACCATCGGCCTGACCGCGCTCTTCGCCGACGATGCGCTCGAGCGGCGCATCGACGGCGGCCGCGACCGCCAGACCCGGCGGCATCTGGCCCTGTCGCTGCCCTATCGCCGCATCACGCCCGCCGGCGCCAGCTTCACGGTGACGCCGCACGCGGTGCTCGCCGAGCGCGCGAGCGAGGCCCGCTTCGGCGAGACCCCTGCTACGCTGGCGGTCGACGCCCTGCGTATCGGGCTGCGGGCGGATTATCGGGCGGCGGTCGGCGAAGCGGCGACGCTGGCGCTGGGGGTGGATACCCTCGTCGAGTCGGCGGACGTGCGCCGCGCGGGCTCGCTCAACCGCCCGGCCCGCGAGGGCGACATCAACGTCTTCGGCCAGCCGCCGGGGGACGACGTCACCGCCGACGCTCTGGGCACCACCATCGCCGATCTGGCGGCCCACGCCCGGGTCGAGGTCGACTGGGGCCCGCTGACGCTGGTGCCCGGGCTGCGGCTGGATGTCTGGGCGCTGCACGGCGATCGGCTCGAGCCGCCGGTGGGCGACGCGCCGCGGTTGGGCAGCCTGCGCATCGAGCCCACCGTGGCCCCGCGCATCTCGGCCCGCTGGCGCATCGTCGACGGCCTGACCGTGCACGGCGCCGCCGGCCGCTATCACCAGGCGCCGCGCCCGGAGGACCTCAGCCCGGTCTTCGGCAACGCCCGGCTGGGGCTGGCGCAGGCCGATCACCTCGTGCTCGGGGCGCAGTGGAGCCCGCTCGACGGCTTCGAAATCGAGGCCACCGGCTATGTGGAGACCTTCGACCGGCTGGTGGCGCGCCACCCCGATCCGACGCCGCCGCTCGGCGAGGCGCTGACCGACGACGGATCGGGCACCAGCCGCGGGGTTCAGCTGTTGTTGCGCCGCTCGACGGGCCCGGTCACCGGCTGGGTCAGCTATACGCTCGCCCGCTCGATACGGGTCGACGCGCCGGGGCAGGCGGCGCGGCTCTTCGACTTCGACCAGACCCACGTGCTCTCGGTGGTGGCCAGCGCCGCGCTGGGCCCGCTGACCCTGGGTGGGCGCTTGCGCTACGCCACCGGCTTCCCGCGCACGCCCGTCGTCGGCGCGTTCTACGACGCCCGCAGCGATCGCTTCCAGCCGCGCACGGGGGCCCACAACTCGATCCGCATCCCGGCGTTCACCCAGCTCGATCTGCGGCTCGAATATCGCCAGCCGCTGCCGATCGGCGCGCTGTCGCTCTACCTCGACGTGCAGAACGCGACCGCGCAGGACAACGTCGAAGAGCTGGCCTACACCTATGACTACGCCGCCGAGCGGCCGGTGCCCGGGCTGCCGACGCTGGCGCTGCTCGGCGCCCGATGGGATTTCTGATGCGCCGTTGGCTGCTGACGCCGTTGCTGGCGCTGCCCGCCTGCGCCCCCGACGCGGGCCCGTCACCGGGGCTGATCGACGGTGTCCGGGTGCTCGCGGTGCGCGCCGAGCCCGCCGAGGCCGCGCCGGGATCCGCCGTGCGGCTGGTCGCGACGGTGGCCGATGCCGACGGGGTCATCGACGACATCGCCGTCGACTGGGCCTGGTGCGCCGCGCCCAAGCCGCCTACCGAAAACAACGCCGTCGCCGCCGCCTGCCTCGCCGACGGTGTCACGGCCATCGGCGCCGGCGGCCCGACCGTCGAGAGCACGCTGCCCGCCGACGGCTGCCGCCTCTTCGGTCCGGAGAGCCCGGGCCCCGGCCTGCGCCCGCGGGATCCGGACGTGACCGGCGGCTACCACCAGCCGGTGCGCCTCGTCGTCGATGGGCAGACGGCCTTCGGCGCGGTGCGCCTGCGCTGCAATCTGGCCCAGGCGCCGCTGTCGGTGGCCCAGACCTTCGCCGCCGAGTACACCGCCAATGCCCATCCGGCGCTGACCCTCGACGGCCCGGCGCAGGCCACGCCCGGCGCGGCGGTCGCCTTCACCGCCGAGGCCGAGCCGCCGGAGGACTACCTGCGCTTCGACCCGGCCGCGCGGGCCCTCGAGACCCGCGAGGAGCAGCTGATCGTCTCGTGGTTCGTGACCGGCGGCGCGCTGGACGGCGAGCGCAGCGATGTGACGCGAGGCCCGGCCACGGTGATCTGGACCGCGCCGGCCGCGGGCCGCTACAGCGTCATCGCCGTGCTGCGCGACAGCCGGGGCGGGGTCGCGGTGCGCGAGCATCGGATCGAGGTCCGCTGACGGCGATCAGGCGAGCCCGTCGAGGGTCTTCATCTCGTCGGCGCTGAGGGCGATGTGCCCCGCGGCGCAGTTCTGCTCGAGGTGCGCGATCTTCGAGGTGCCGGGGATCGGCAGCATCACCGGCGAGCGGTGCAGCAGCCAGGCCAGCGCGATCTGGCCGGGGGTCGCGTCGTGGGCCGCGGCGATGCCCTTCAAGCGCGGGTCCTGGGCCAGATCGCCGGTGGCCAATGGAAACCACGGGATGAAGCCGATGCCGTGCGCGGTGCAGTAGTCGACCACCGCCTCGTGCCCGCGGTCGGTGAGGTTGTAGCGGTTCTGCACCGTGACGATGTCGACCACTTTGCGCCCGCGCTCGAGCTCGTCGACGCTGAAGTTGCTCACCCCTACGTGGCGGATCTTGCCGGCGTCCTGCATCTGCTTCAGGGCGCCGAGGGAGTCTTCGAGCGGCACGTCCGGGTCGGGCGCGTGCAGCTGATAGAGGTCGATGCGCTCGACGCGCAGCCGGCGCAGGCTGTTGTTGACCCGCCGCTTCAAGTAGTCGGGCCGGCCGTCGCGGCCCCAGTGCTGGGCGCTGCCGCGCACGAGCCCGCCCTTGGTGGCGACCACCACGCCTTCGGCGTAGGGGTGTAGCGCTTCGGCGATGAGATACTCCGAGACCTCGGGCCCGTAGGCGTCGGCGGTGTCGATGAGCCGCACGCCGAGCTCGACGACGCGCTTCAACAGGGCCCGGGCGGCGGGTACGTCGTCGGGGTGCCCCCAGATGCCCGGTCCGCAGACGCGCATCGCGCCAAAGCCCATGCGGGGTACGGTCAGGTCGCCGCCTATGGTGAAGGTGTCGTCGGTGCGCATCGGGCCTCCTGGTCTCGGTGTGGCCGCACGATGCCATGGTCGGCGCTGCGCCGACAGATGTCAGGTCATGACATGGCCGCCGACCGGCAGTCATGCTATCCGAGAGACTGCGCGACTCTGGGGGGAGGATCCGTCGATGCGCCACCTGCGACCCGTCCGATGGTTCGCCATCGCCACCGTGGCCTTGGCTCTGGCCGGCTGCCCCGCTGGCGGCAATGGCGACGACCCCGAGCCGGAGCCCGAACCGAGCGACATGCTGCCCGCGCCCGACGCGGACATGGCGCCCGAGCCCGAGCCGGACGCAGCGCCGGAGCCCGAGCCGGATGTTCTTCCAGAGCCCGAGCCGGATGCCGCCCCGGAGCCGGAGCCCGACGCGGCGCCGGAGCCGGAGCCCGACGCGGCGCCGGAGCCGGAGCCCGACGCGGCGCCGGAGCCGGAGCCGGACGCGGCGCCCGAGCCCGAGCCCGATATGGGCCCCGACTGCGTGCCGACCGAAGAGTCCTGCAACGGCGTCGACGACGACTGCGACGACGCCGTCGATGAAGACGTGCCGCAGGGCGAGCCGTGCGAGACCGAGCTGGCGGGCATCTGCAGCGCGGGCGTCACCGCCTGCGCCGACGGCGCGCCCACATGCGTGGCCGAGGTCGAGCCCGGCGACCGGGACGAGCAATGCGACGGGCTCGACGAAGACTGCGACGGCGCCGTCGACGAGGGGCTCGGCGCGGGCGAACCGTGCCAGACGGGCCTGCCGGGCGCGTGCGGCGCCGGCGCGCTGGGCTGCGTGGACGGCGAAGATGCCTGCGTGCCCGACCGGGCGCCCGACGCGGTCGACGAAGGCGACGTGCGGTGCAACGGCGTCGACGACGACTGCGACGGCGAGGTCGACGAGGGTGACTTCGGCGCGTGCGGGGTCGGGCTCGGCGCCTGCGCGGCGCCCGGTGTCTTGCGCTGCGACCTCGACGCGCTCGAGCTGGCCTGCGTCGGTGAGCCGGGCGAGCCGGGCGACGAGATCTGCAACGACCTCGACGATGACTGCGATGGGGTGCTCGACGAGGTGCCCGGCGTGGGTGAGGTCTGCACCGTGGGCGTGGGGGCCTGTCGCGGCGAGGCGGTCGTGGTCTGCGACTTCGAGAGCGGCGAGGCCTTCTGCCCGGCCGAAGAGGGCCCGCCGGGCCCCGAGCTGTGCGAGAGCGGGGTCGACGAAGACTGCGACGACGTCGTCGACGAGGATGGCTGTGGTTTCGCCTGCGCGGTCGACGAGGACTGCGTGCCCGCCGGCTTGTGTCAGGACGGGCTGTGCGAGCCGGGCGAATGCCGCGCGGACGCCGACTGCGCCGAGGGCAGCCTCTGCGTCGAGCGCTTCTGCGTCGTGGGCGACTGCCGCGAGGACGGCGACTGCGCCGAGGGTGAGTTCTGCGGGTCGTTCAGCTGCGCGCCGATCCCCGAAGAGTGTATCGACCCGCCGGTGCTCGGCGCCGGGCTCTACACCGGCGATACCACCGACGCGGCCAATACCTTCGAAGCCCGGTGTGCCGGGGGCGCGGGCTCGCCGGATGATGTCTTCCGGCTGGATCTGGGCGACTACGCCGGGCCGATCTGCGTGACCACCGACGGCGCGTCCTACGACACCGCGCTGCATGTGCGCAGCCGCTGCGCCGACCCGGCGACGGAGGCCGCCTGTGACGACGACGGCGCGCGCAGCCTGCAGTCCCAGCTCGAGCTGGCCGTAGAGCCCGGCGCGCCGCTCTTTCTGATGGTGGACGGGTTCTCGAGCGGCAACCGCGGTCGCTACGTGCTGCGTATCACCGAGGGAGCCTGCCCGTGCCGCGCCGACGTCGACTGCGCCGAGGGCGAGGCCTGCCGCTACGGGGCCTGCGCGGCGGCGATCTGCGGCGACGGGCTCGTCGAGGGCCCCGAGATCTGTGACGCCGGTGAGCGGGAAGAGCCGCTGTGCGACGCGGACTGCCAGGTCGTCGTCGGGCACCGCTGCACGCTGCTCGAGGGCCCGTGCGCCGAGGTCTCCGGTCGGCTCGACGGGTTCGACGCCGAGGCCGGCGACCCGCTGCCCGAGCTGGACTACCTGCCCGATGGCGACCCGTTCGAGGGGGCCTGTGGCGTCAACCGCATGGTCGTCGGGCTCGAGTTCGGGCTGGGCGCCGATGCGCTCGCCGCGCCCGTCGCGGTGCGGGCCTTGTGCGCCACGCCCAGCGAGCGCGCCGGGCGCCTGGTCTGGACGCCGTCGATCAGCACCGCCTGGCTCGGGGCCGAGGCGCCCGAGACCACCGCGCTGACCGTGTGTCCGCCGGAGCACGTCGTCGTCGGCTTCCAGTCCCAGCGCGGCATCGGCTTCAGCCTCTTGTGCAGCCCGACGACGATCGTCGACGGGCGCACCGCCTTCGGCCCGCCCATCGAGCCCGAGCCGGTGCCCATCGCCGTGCCGCGGGACGGGCGCAACCAGTGCCTCGGCGGCCAGGGCATCGGCGCGCTCGTCGGCCGCGAGACCGAGCAGGTGCACGGGCTGACCCTGCGCTGTGATCGGCTGGTCGACCAGTGCCGCGGCGCGACGGACGCCTGCGAGCAGATCGGCGATTGCATCGAGGACGCCGACTGCCCCGAGGGGGCGCTGTGTCTGGACTTCAACTGCCGGGAGAACGGCTGCCGCGAGGATGACGACTGCGCCGAGACCCAGGTGTGTACCTTCTTCGGGCAGTGCGAAGGCGAGTGTCGTGTCGACGATCACTGCGGTCCCACCGGGACCTGCATCGGCAATACCTGCCGCGGCACGTGCCGCGATGACGACCAATGCGCGCCGACCCAGAGCTGTATCGACCTCACCTGCGTCGGCGAGTGCCGCGGCGACGATCAATGCGAGCCGACGCAGAGCTGCATCGACCTCACCTGTGTCGGCGAGTGCCGCGACGACGGTCAATGCCCGCCGGGCAACTTCTGCGCCGACCTCGTCTGCATTCCGGGCGAGATCTGCAACGACGGCGTCGGCAACAACGGCAATGAGCGGGTCGACTGTCTCGACACCGCCCTGTGCGCCGACCACCCCGCCTGCCAGCAAGAGATCTGCGCCGAAGACGCCGACTGCGAGAGCGGCCGCTGCATCGCCGGGATCTGCGCGACGCCGCGGGACGAGGTGCTGTCCATCGGCCGCCCCGGCATCCGCCTGCAGACCTTCGGCGAGCTGGACGAGGCCGACCCGCGCTGGGCCCGCCCCGAGCAGGACTGCAGCGACCGCGCGCGAGAGCCCGAGTTCGCCTACGAGGTGCGCACGGTGATCAACGAGGGCCGCAGCCCGGCCCGGGTGACCCTGCTCGCCAACTGGGACGTCGACGGCTACCTGCACGTCTTCGAAGACCCCTTCGACGCCGTGCTCTCGCCCGAGGGCTGCGTGGCTGGCAATGACGACTTCAACGGCACGCGCCAGAGCCGGATCGTCGGCTTCGACCTCGCGCCGGGTCAGCAGCGGGTGATCGTCATGTCGACCTTCGGCGCCAACCGCTTCGGCACCTACACCCTCGAGGTGCTCACCGACAACCCGCCGGAGCTGTGTGCCGACGGCTTCGACAATGACGACGACGGCGCTCTCGACTGCGCCGACGCCGACTGCGCCGCCGACCCCGCCTGCGCGCCCTGACCGCATCGGCGCGGCGAGCCGTGACCCCGACCCCCGCGGGTGCATCTGCTCCGGCTCACCCGCTGGAGGCTCCATGGCTGCGCTCACCCGCTTGATCTCGCCCCTGCGCGACGCCGCCCGCGCCGTCACCGACGCCGCGCTCGACGCCAGCGTGGTCGCCAGCTTCGACCGCACCGGCTTCGAGCGCCACGCCCGGAGGTTCGAGCCCATCGACGCCCGCCTCGACGGCCGCATATGGCTGATCACCGGCGCCAACTCGGGCATCGGCCGGGCGACCGCCGCCGACCTCGCCGCCCGCGGCGCGACCGTCGTGATGCTCTGCCGTGACCCGCAGCGCGGCGCCGAGGCCCGCGATGCGCTGCGGGCCGAGACCGACGGCGATCTGCGCCTGGGCCTGCTCGATCTGGCGAATCCCGACGCGGGGCGGCGCGTGGGTGAGATCCTCGACGGGCTCTGCATCGGGCAGGTGGACGGGCTCATCCACAACGCGGGCCTGCTCGTCGACGACCGCCGCCCGACCGCCGACGACCTCGAGCTGATGGTCGCGGCGCACCTCGTCGGTCCGCTGCGCATCACCCACGCCGTGCTCGACCGCCTGCGCCCGACCAGCCGCATCATCTGGGTCTCGTCGGGCGGCATGTACCTGCGCACCCTCTCGGTCGAGCGACTCACCGCCGCGCTCGACCCGGCCGCCGCGTTCGACGGGGTCGAGGTCTACGCCGATACCAAGCGGGCCCAGGTCGTGCTCAGCGAGCAGCTCGCCGCCCGCCTCGCCGGCCGCGCGGTCGTGCACGCCATGCACCCCGGCTGGGTCGATACCCCGGGCGTGATCGCCGGGCTGCCCCTGTTTCATACGCTGACGCGGCCGATCCTGCGGACGCCCGCGCAGGGCGCGGATACCGTGGTCTGGCTGGCCACTGCGCCCGAGGCCCGCCGCTCGACCGGCCGTTTCTGGTTCGACCGCCAGCCGCGCCCGACCCACTTCAGCCGCTTCACCCGCGCGGACGAGGCCGAGCGCAAGCGCCTGTGGCAGGCCCTCTGCCGCTGGAGCGGCCTGTCGCCCGAGGCTTTCGACCCGCCGCGACGCTGAAAACCGAGAAAGTGCGCAACATCGGCCGCGGCTGATCGATGAACCCTTCGATGCGAACGGAGGGTGCATGGGCCGGCGGCTGCGATTCCAGCAGAGTGAGTTCGAAAGCGTAGAGCTGACGTGGAGGTGCGCGCAGAGTCGCTTCCTGCTGCGTCCGGGGCCCGAGGCGAACCGGCGGCTGCTCGGGGTCATCGGGCAGGCGATGCTGCTGTTCGCGGGCGATGTGCGGCTCTATTTCGCGGGCGGGACGTGCAATCACATCCACATCGTCGCCGGCTTTCGCAGCGCGGAGGTGAAGGCCGGTTGGACCTGCCATGTGCGCACGAACGTGTCGAAGGAGCTGGGCGCGCTCTACGACTGGCCCGGCTGTCATTGGGACCGGCGGTCGAGCGACATCCCGATTCTCGACGACGACGCGCTCTACGAGCGGATGGTCTACCTGGCCGGGCAGGCGACGAAGGCCGGGCTCGTGCGGTCTGCGTTCGAGTGGCCGGGGGTGCCGTGGGTCGAGGCGGTGACTGCGGGCAGACCGTTGATCGGGGTCTGGTACGATCGCACGGGCCTGCATCGGGCCCTGGTGGCGTGGTCGGCGCGCTCTCCAGCCACGCGCGGGCGGCGTCCGGTGCTGTCCGACTTCGCCGAGAAGCGGGTCGTCGAGTTGTCGCCGCCGCCGATGTGGGCCGATGCGAGCGAAGATGAGCTGCAGGCCCGTTGGTGCGAGGTTGTCGCGACGGCGGAGGCGCGCTGGCCGGCGCAGGGGCGGGTGCTCGGCCCGGCGGGTATCTTGCGGGTGGATCCCCATGCGCGCCCGACCGAGAGCAAGCGTACGGCGGCGCCGGCGGTGCATGCGAGCAGTCGGGCTCAGCGCGTCGAGTGGTGGGCGGCGTATCGGGCCTTTGCGGAGGCCTATCGGCGTGCGGTGGCGGCGCTGAAGGTGGGGATGGCGGCGTGCGGGTTCCCGCTGGAGGGGTGCCGGCCGCTGCGGGTCGGCGCGACGCCCGGCGGGTAGCCGCAGGGGGGCCGATCGGATCGGCGGCGATATCGGGTTGGTCGGCGCCTCGGGTGCGAGGGGGTGGTGTGTCCAGACGGCTGGGACGAGGGTGCTCGGCGGGCCGGTGGGCGCGGTCGGGGGTCGATCGATGCCGGGCGTCGAGCGTGTTGGGGGCGGTGAAGTATCGAAAAGGGCAGTTGGGAGGCCAGTGGAGTGTGGCGGGACACGGTCGAAAACCGATCGACCCTACACATGGTCGACACCCTACTTGCTCGACCCTACACATGGTCGACACCCACTTGCTCGACCCTACACACCTCCGCCGTGCTGACCTATCGCGCCATCCAGGATTGACGGCGCGGGCATCCGGACCGGCCCTGAGCGCCCATCTCACGCGGGCGGGGCCCTCAGTACGCGTCGGGGCCGACGTAGTAGGCGCGCAGCGTATCCCAGTTCTGCCCGACCACCCGCATCTCGTAGGCCTTGCCCTCGGGGCAGCTGGCGACGTCGACATACAAGGCATACTGCTGCATATGCGCCTGCAGATCGGGCGGCATGATCGTCGTGTCGACGACATAGAAGCAGTTGGTTCCGCAGTACTGACACGGCGGCGCCGACCGCGAGTGCGCGTAGCGGCTGTCGTCGGTCGCGCGCGCGTCGCGCTTCGCTGAAGACGATCGACGAAAGAAGTCGAAGAGACCCATGGCTGCACTCCCATGATCGGTGGCTGTCGCCGCGGCACGCTATCGTTCAGCGCACCCACGAGACCATTACGAACCGATTGCATGATGGGCGACAGTCGCGCGCACGGGCTGCAGTCGGGGGATCTCTGCTCGGGGGGTCGCTGCCCGGCGCCGACGCGCACGAAGCGGCGGCCGGCAGGGCCGATCCAGGCGGCCCGAGCCCGACGGTCGATCGGGCCATGACGCCGCGCGCGATCTGCGCGCGTGTCGTCAGCTCTTCTTGCGCGACCGGCGGCGGGTGGTCTTCTTGGGCGCTGCGGCCTCCTCGCCTTCGGCGGCGTCGCCCTCGGCGGCCTCTTCGGCGTCGCCCTCGGCGGCCTCTTCGGCGGCGGCCTCTTCGGCGGCGGCCTCGGCCTCGGCGGCGGCGGCCGCGGCGGCGCGGTCGCGCTCGGCGGCCTGGGCGGCGGCTTCGGCGGCGGCCTTCGCCGCGGCCTCGTCGGCGGCCTTCTTGGCGGCGAGGGCCTTGGCCTTGGCCGCTTCGGCCGCCTTCTTCTCCGCCGCGGGATCGGGCGCGTCCGGCGCGGGCGCGTCCGGCGCGTCGACGTACTCACCGAGCAGGCGGTGGGCGAAGTCGGGCAAGCGCTCGGCGAGCTTCTGCAGGTCGGGCTTGTTGAAACTCTCACCGTCGATGCCCAGCTCGCCGACGGCGTCGCTGAGCACCGCTCGGGCCGAGTAGTAGTCGTATCGGCTCCTCAGAATGCTCAGCACCTGTGCTCTGCTCAGACTCACGAATGCCCCTCCACGGCTCTTTGCGAAACGGTGGGTGCTCGGCCCACGGGGGTCGACCCCATGGCGGCTGTCGCGCCCGAGCGGCATCGTGGCATACCCGCGCAAGCCCGGCAACCACTCGGGCCGGGCGATGAGCCGAGCACCGCCCGAAGGCCCGTTCGGTAGTGCCCGTAGACGGGTCAGGGATGGCGTTGGGGGCCCGGGGAGGGACGGGCGAAGGGTGACGCCGCGGCGCCCCGAACGCGGCCCTGCCTCGCCCCGTGGCGGCGGCGCAGGGCCGATCGGGCGAGCAGCCCCAGCAGCCCGAGCAGGGCCGGCCAGCCGCCGGTCTCCCCGACGGGCGGGCCTATGCTGCAGCCCGATGACGCGTCGTCCGGCGACGCGCCCGCGCCCGCCGCCGGCCCGGGCATCGTCGGCGCCGGACCGTCCTCGATGCGCGGGCCGAACGGCACCACCGCCAGCCCGACGCCGGGTCGGCCGGCCAGCAGCGTGGCGCTCAGCGGCCAGGACTCGCCGGTCTCGGGGTCGAGCACCAGCGGGCGGACCTGCTGGGTGACGGTCGAGCCCTCGCCGATGCCCCAGTACACGCCGACCAGCAGGCCGTCGGGGCGCTCGATGAGCTTGATCCAGCCCTGGCGCTCGACGGGGTAGTTCGAACTCGGCGGCTTCAGCTGGGTGATCGCCTCGCCGTCCACGTAGACGAACCAGTCCATGGCCACGTGCACCCGGCGGCCGTCGCGCAGATAGACCGCCCCGCGGTGCGCCGGATCATCCACCTCGATCGCGCCATCCGCCCGGCGCAGCAGCGCCCGCGGGGCCCCGTCGAACTCTTCGAGCAGCGTCGGCGCGGTCCCCAGGCCATCGTCGAAGCGCACCAGCCGCGGCGTCGGCAGATCGGTGAGCACCACCACCCCGCCGTCGGCGTCGAAGAGGCAGTCGCGGATGCCCTGCACCGACGCCGAGCGGGCCTCGCCCAGCGGCGTCCAGCCGTCGGCGTTGCCCCGGGCCTGCACCACCAGGTTGCCGTAGCCCCGATCGGCGATGCACACCGTGCCGTCGGCGCGCATGTCGAGGCCGCTCGCGTCTTTGAACGGCAGCCCCGTCACGCTGAACTGTGGCGCCGCGCCGCCGCGCGGGCCCGAGCGATACAGCTGGGTCGAGCGGGGCAGCAGGGGCGGGATGCCGGCCATGTCCTTGAGGATCAAGACATCCCCCGGCTGCGCGCCGCCCTCGTAGCGCACGATCTCCCACGGCGCCTCGTTGCCGACGTCGTTGACCACGATGTGCTCACCCCAGAAGACCGCTGGCGGCTGGCCATGGCGCAGCCCCTCGACGGTGGACAGCCCGCGCACGCCGCCCCAGCCGTCGAGCAGGCCGGCCACCGTGATGGTGCCGTTCAGCCCATCGGATACTCCCGCGGCGTAGAGCACGTCCCCCTCGGGCGTGGGCACCATCCACGTCGGCAGGCCGTTGTCGCGCCAGCCCGCCGCCAGGTTGCGGCCCCGCGCCAGCACCACCGGCTCCTCGGTGGGGTGGATGAGCACCAGGAAGCGCTCCCAGACGCCGGTCACCGCCATCAAGGCCCGCTGCGCGCCGGGCAGATAGCCCACGAGGCGCGGGATCCCGACGTCGTCGGCCGGCGTATGCTGCACGTTGGGCGGCGGCTCCACCGGCGGGTCGGGATCACAGGGCCCCAGCGCGCTGTCGCAGCGCGCGGCCTCGTGGTCATAGGCGGTCGAGCCCGCGCTCTGCACCCGCCAGTCGCCCGTCTCGCGGGCGCCGCCGAGGTAGTAGTGCTCGGCGTCCACCATCACCACCGGCCCCACGTGGGCCGGCAGGTCGTCGGCGATCTGCCCGGTGGCCGTCGAGATCGTCGGGCCGCCGTCGCTGCTGATCAGCCACGCGCCGTCCTGCGACTTGGTATAGCTGCCGTCCACCGCGGCGGGCAGGGCGACCCGGGCCCCGTCGCGGGTGATGCAGACCGGCGGATCAAACGCGCACAGCGGCCCCGCGATGCCGCCCCCACGGATCACGCCCGTGCGCCACTTCACGCCCTCGGGCAGCGCGCGCCGGATGAGGCCGCTGACCACATAGTGCCGCTCGCGGGGCAGCGCGCGCGCCGGATCATCGGTCGGATCGCTGGGGTCGGTGCCCGCGATCCGGGCCTCCAGCGCGTCGTTGAGCAGCCAGCCGTCGCTCAGCAGCCGATAGTCGCTGCTGCCCAGCGCCGCCTCCTCGGCGGCCGTCAGCCCGTCTTGATCCAGATCCAGCGCGGCCGGGTCGAAGCTCAGCTCGACCGTACCCTGCAGCAGCCCGAAGCGCAGCGTGCCGTCGGGCAGGGCGACCCCCTCGCGCAGCGCCCGCGGCTCATCGCAGCCCGCCGGCGAGCAGGTCAGGTGCGGCACCACCGCCGCGGTCAGATCCATGAACGCCGGCGGCTCGTCGCCCAGCGGGATCACCAGCATCGACACCCCGTCGGCCTGCACCCGATCGCCCAGCTGCACCACCTGACGCCCGTAGACCGGGAAGACCAGCAGCGCGTCCAGGCGCGGCTCGTAGAAGAGATCCGTCGCGTCGCTCAGCGGGTTGCCCGGCGGAAAACCGCGGCCGGCCCAGTCCGGCGGCGGACCGGGCTCGAGCACCCGGGCCAGCGCGCCCGTCGCCGGGTCGACCTCGAGCAGGAAGCCGAAGGGCCCGGCGACGGCGTTGGGCTGGTTGGCCGGCCGCTCGCGGAAGAACGCGGCCTCGGCGATCACCAAGAGCCGCCCTTCGACGACGCGGGGCAGCCGCAGATCCCAATCCACCGGGGCGAGCCCGTCCTGGTTGCCGGCCGAGAGCGACGTCGCCAGCCCCGGGTTCAGCGCCAGCGCGTCGCTCAGCGTGCGCGCGTCGACCAGCAGGCGGGTCGTCACCGCGCCCTCGTCGTGGGCGATGCAGCGCAGGCCCTCTTCGGTGACGAAGCACGCCTCGTCGGCCGACAGCGCCACCGCGACGTGCTCGGCCGGCCCCCTGGGGCGCGTCTGCAGCACCGGCAGCGCGTCCGTATCGGCTTCGAGGACCACCGGCTCTTCGCCGCAGCGCAGCGTCGCCCAGCGCACCGTCGAGGGCGTGGGCCGAAAGCGCCGGCGCCAGCCGACGATCAGCGCGCCGCTGCCGTCGGGCAGCGGCAGGATCACAGTGTACGACGCGTCGCCGATGCCGGTGGTCGGCGTGAAGTCGATGGGATCCCACGCGCTCTCCTGCCCGTCGGGGGTGGTGCAGGTCACCGCGTCGGGTGAAAAAATCCAGGCGTTGCCGGCGGCGTCGTAGGCGTCGGGCACGGGCAGCGGACCGACCGGCGTGAGCGTCGCCGGGCTCGTGCGGCGGTAGATGTCCTGCGCGCTCGCGGGCGCGGCCAGAGAGACGACGAGGGCGACGAGCGCGACGCCCGGCAGGTATGCGCGGCGCAGAGTCGGGCGGCTCATGGCGCACCGCCCGGCGGCGTATCGGTCGGCGTGCCGTCCGCCTCCCAGTATTCCCAGCCCTGCCAGCTCGGCTCGCCGTCGGCCATGATGCCGCGGGCCTTCATCTGGCCGTTGGGCCACCACTCGATATACAGCCCGTCGGGCAGGCCGCGGTGGTAGATCGCCTCGATCCACGGCTGCCCGTCTTCGTAATACAGCGTGATCCGGTGCTGCAGCGCGCCGGCCACGTACTGCCCCTCGCGCAGGACCGCGCCCGAGGGCAAATACTCGGTGAAGGGGCCTTGCAGCAGCCCGGCGCGATAGTCGAAGCGCCCGGCGAGCGTATCGTCCGGCTCGTAGAACGCCTCGACCGGCCCCTCCAGGCGGCCGTCGCGCGCCTGACCCTCGACGCGGACCCGCGACTCGACGAACCAGTGGGTCGACCACGTGCGATAGGCGCCCGACAGCGCGCCCATGGCCCACTCGATCTCGCTGGCGGGCTGGCCATCGGCGTCGAAGCAGCGCTCCAGCCCGTCGAGCAGGCCGGCGACATAGCGCCGCTCGCAGGCCACCTCACCGCCCGGGTGATACAGCGTCCACGGCCCCTGCTGCTTGCCGTCGACCCACTCGCCGGCCTCGGCGACGTCGCCGTTGGCGAAGTAGACCGTCTGCGCCCCGTGCAGCCGCCCCGCCGACCACTGCTCCTCGGCTTCGAGCGCGCCGTTCTCGAAGTAGCGCCGCCAGAGCCCATCGGCCAGCCCGGCGGCGTATTGCCCCTCGGCGACCATGTGACCGCTCGCGGCCCACGCGCGGGTCGGGCCCTCTTCGACGTCGCCGGCGAAGGTGAGCGCCCGGCTCGGCGAGCCGTCGGGGCGCCAGAAGAGCCAGACGCCATCGCGCCCGTCGTCGACGTACGGGCCGCGGGCGACCACCGCGCCGGCGGACAGGCCATGCCAGACCCCGTCCCGCGCGCCGGCCGCCATCTGACCGACCTCGATCACCGCGCCGGCGGCGTCGAGCCCGTGGTAGGGGCCGACCGCGAGCCCCGCGCCGTCGAGGCACCGCCGGGCGTCGGCGGCGGCCTGCTCGGTCGAGCCGTCGGGGCAGCCGGGCCAGGTGGCATCGAGCGTGGGCGCTTGTTGCGGCGCGAGGCCCTGCGGACCGTCCGCCGGGGTGGGCGCCTCGTCCGGGTCGTCGCCGCAGGCGAGCATCAAGCTCATGAGCAACAGGCATCCGGTTCTCATCTCGCCTCCAGTCGCCCGCGCATTATCCGGACGACGGGACAGCGGGCCAAGCGCGGCGTTCTACGCAGCGCCGCCGAAGATCGACGCCCGGCCGCGCTGCGAGCGCGCGCACGTGGCGATAGCGCCATTCGGCCGGCCCGGGGCGGCGCAGTAACGTGCGGGGTGTCATCGGCGCCGGAGCCCACCATGCGTTCTCTGATCCCTCTTTGCCTGCTCGCGCTGACCGCGGTCGGCTGTGACGAGACCGATGCGCCCGTCGACGACGCCGAGGCCGCTGCGCCCGCGAGCGAAGCCGACGCCGCTCGTCCCGACACCGCGCCCGGCCCCATCTGCGCCGAGGGCGACTTCGATCGGATCGGCTTCACCGCGATCCGGGAGACGGTCGACGCGCAGGACGACGGGGTCGTGTATGGGGCCCGCAGCGCGCCCGGCACGCCCTACGACAGCCTCGTCCTCCAGATCTACCCGGCCTACGATGACAGCCCCGAAGGGCCGGTCGCTATCCGATCAGCGACGTCGACTTCAGCGAGTGTGGCATGTGCCTGCTCGCCTGGTCCGGCTGCGACAGCGACGTCGACGTCGACTGCGACAAGGCCTTCTACGCCCGCGAGGGCACCGTCGAGTTCAGCGCGCTGCCCGAGAGCGGCCGGCTCGCCGCTCGGCTCGAGGGCGTCGTATTCGAGCAGGTCGAGTTCGACTGGGAGGACGAGACGGCGACGCCCGTCGCCGGCGGAGAGTCGTGGTGTATCGACGGGTTCGAGCTGGACCTATCGACCGAACCGCGCCCGACGCGCTGCGATCCCGAGATGACCGAGGGTTGCGCGGACATCGGCGAGGTCGTCTCGGACGTCTCGCTGACCCACTGCGCCGACGAGGGCATCACCCCGCTCGACGCGATCGGCGATGACCCCAGCGTACTCGTCCTGTTCCTCACCGCCGGCTGGTGCAGCGCCTGTGCGCGGGAGATGCCCGAGATGGCCCGCTTCGCCGAGGCGCGGGCGGATGAGGGCGTCGAGGTCGTCTACGTGCTCGGCGAGGATACGGACTTCGAGGCCCCGACGACCGCATACTGCGAGCGATATGTCGCGCGCTACCCGGCGGCCCGCCGCGATCGCTTCTTCCGCGACCACGACGGCGACGTGAGCTTCGCGGCCGTCTTCGGCCGGATGTGGCGTCACCCCGACGAGCGGGGCAGCTTCGGCACGCCGTGGATCGCGGTCATCGACGCCTACGATATGTCGTTCATCTGGACCAACAGCGCGCCCGACGGCCGGACCCTCGACGAGGTGGTCGACGACGCGCTGGACGGGTTCTGAGCCGCGCCCGGCAGCCGATGCCGTCGACGTCCTGCGGTCGACGTCCCGCAGTCGACGTCCCGCAGAGCGACCCGGTGCGCGATCCGCGGGGCGGCGAGTAGCGCGGTGAAGACCCACCGGGCAGATCCGGGGCGAGCGACTTCCTGCGGAAGCCGAGGTCGCGCCGTCGATCCGGATGAAACGCAGTCGTGGCACGGTCTCTGCGGCAGCGGGCGCAGAAAAGACGAAAAAAAGATCACGCGGGCGCCCACTCCGGAGAGGTCGGGGGTTGGTGAGGGTGAACACAGACGGGGCGCAGCCCCCCAATACCCGGCACCGAGGAAAACACCATGTCCTTCTCCGCGTTCATCCGCCCGACCGTGCTCTCCCTGACCACCCTGCTCGCCGCCTGCGGCGCCGCCGACGACGACGCCAGCGACCTGGCCTACAGCCCCGCCGAAGCCCACGGCGTGCTGACCCGGCTCACCGACTTCGACCCCGCCGGCCTCGACGACTGCACCGACGCCGAGCTGTCCGACCTCGCCGGCCTCGCCGAGTGCATGAAGACGGTGCGCGACGACCTGTGCGCGGCCAACGGCATCACGCCGGCCGACTGCGACAGCAACGTGCTCGCCGTGCCCGACGCCGGCGAGCGCTGCGCGGTGCCCGCCGCGCCGAGCGAGGCCTGCGCCGCGGCCCTCGCCGGCGACGCCGATCCCGAGCCGCCGGCCAACAACGCGCTGAACTGCGGCACCGAGCAGGACATGTCCAACGTCGCCGTCGGGGCCTACTTCGACTCGACCCTGGCCAACCTCTATGGCCGCGCCATCCCCAAGACCCGCTGGATGACCGACGGCGACGCCATCCCCGGCACCCTCGACACCGGCGTGCAGCACTCGGGCACCGCCCGGCTGATGGAGTGGGTCTTCGACCCGTTCAACTGGCGCTTCGGCTATCAGTACGACGTCGTGGCGACCGACTCGGAGGGCGGCGACGCCCCCTGGGCCTGGGCGCACCTGATGGACGAGTACGATACGATCCTCGACGACTGCAACTGAGGGGCCCCGGCGGCCCTTGTCGGGCGGCGCGGCGCCTCAGGCGCCGAGGCCGCCGTCGACGCCGATGATCTGGCCGGTGATATAGGCCGCGTCGGGCCCGGCGAGGAAGGCGACGATGCCGGCGATGTCTGCCGGCTGGCCGTAGCGCCGCATGGGGATGGCCTTCTTGAGCTCTTTGTCGGCGGCGTCGCGGATGCGCTGGCTCATCTCGGTCTCGATGATGCCCGGGGCCACCGCGTTGACGGTGATCTTCTTGGGCGCCAGCTCGACGGCCAGGGCCCGGGTGAAGGCCTCGACGCCGCCTTTGCTCGCGGCGTAGTTGGCCTGGCCCTTGTTGGGCCGCTTCGCCGAGATGCTGCTGAGGTTGATGATGCGCCCGTGGCGCTTGCGCAGCATGTGCTTGGCGGCGGCGCGGGCGGTGTAGAAGGTGCCGTCGAGGTTGGTGCGCAGCACCCGGTGCCAGTCGTCGTCCTCCATCATCAGCGCGAGCTTGTCGGCGGTGACGCCGGCGTTGTTGACCACCACGTCGAGCCCTTCGAAGCGCTCGATGCAGGCGGCGACCGCGCCGGCGGCGCCGTCGGGGGTCGAGACGTCGGCCTGATGCACCGCCGCTTCGCCGCCGGCTTCGACGCATGCGGCGGCAGCGGCTTCGGCGTCTTCGGCGCGGCTGCGATACGTCAGCATCAGCTTCGCGCCATAGTCGGCGGCGAGGCGCTCGGCGATGGCCCGGCCGATGCCTCGGCTGGCGCCGGTGACGAGGGCGATCATGAGTCGAACTCCACGGCGATGAAGGTGGTCTGGGCCCCGAGGCCGGCGGCGTGCACCAGCGCCCGGCGGATGGGGGTGTGGCGCGGGCGCTCGCGCACGACGTCGAGCAGGGCGCACTTGGGGTCGAGCTGGTCGACGCCGGGCACCGGCGGCACCACGCCCCGCCGGCCGGCTTCGAGGGCGCAGGCCAGCGAGAGCGGGCCGCCGGCGGCCATCGGGTGGCCGATCTGGGCCTTGTTGCTGGTCACCGGCGGGCCGTCGTCGCCGAAGACGGCGGCGAAGGCCTCGGCCTCGCGGCGGTCGTAGACCGGGGTGCCGTTGCCGTGGGCGTAGATCAGGTCGACCTGGTCGGGCGTCCAGCCGGCGCGCTCGATGGCCCGGCGGCAGGCGGTGGTGATGACGCCCAGGTCGCCGGCCGACAGCGCGTGGGCCCCGCAGCCGTCGCCGTAGCCGACGACGCGGCCGAGCACCCGGGCCCCGCGGGCGGCGGCGTGTTCGGCGCGCTCGAGCACGAAGAACGCGGCGCCCTCACCGGGCGCGAAGCCGTCGTGGCGCGCATCGAACGGGCGCACGGGGTGGTCGCCGGTCTGGTTGGTCATCGCCCGCAGCCGGCCGAAGCCGGTGAGGTGCAGCGGGTTGACCGCCGAGTCGGACGAGCCGGCGAGGAGCACGTCGGCCTTGCCCTCGACGATGGCCCAGGCGGCCTCGCCGATGGCCTGCAGCCCGCCCACGCCCGAGTTGCAGTAGTTCTGGTTGAACCCGCGGGCGTCGAGGTCGGCGGTGCCGAAGCCGAGCACGTTGTTCGACAGCCCCTTGAGCAGCCACAGCGGGTTGATGGCGTGCATGCCGACCTCGCCGAAGGCCGCCGGGTCGAAGGCGCCGTCCTTCACGCTGCGCTCGATGGCTGGGATCAGGTCTTCGGTGCGGCCGACGGCGGTCCCCGCGCCCACGAAGATGCCCAGCCGCTCGGGCGGCACGTCGGCCCGGTCGAGGCCGGCGTCGGCGTGGGCCCGCTTGAGCGCGCCGAGGCCGAAGCGCACCGCGTCGCTCATCAGCTTGAGGTTCTTGCGGTTGCTGACCCAGTCGCGGGCCTTGAAGCCGGTGACCCGGGCGCCGACCTTGCACGGGAAGGGGGTGACGTCCATGCCCTCGATGGGGGCGATGGCCGACTCGCCTTCGAGCAGGCGGTCGAACAGCTCGGCGGGGGTATGGCCCAGGGGCGAGACGATACCCGCGCCGGTGATCACCACGTCGCGCAGCGCGCTCATCGTGCCTCCTCGATCTCGGCCATGATCGCCGCCAGGTCGTCTTCGCGGTCGAGGCTGGCCATGGGCACCCGCCGGGCCTGCTGCTTGACGAAGCTCAGGTTCGAGCGGCCGGGGCCGACGTGCCAGAAGCGCTCGATGCCCCGCTCGAGCATGAGGGTGATGCTCTCGCTGAAGCGCACCGCGCCGACCACCTGCCGCACGAGCGCGTCGCGCATGGCGGCCGGGTCGTCGCCCGCGTCGCCCGGGCTGATCCAGGCGGCGTCGACGTTGGTGATGTAGGGGGTCGCGAGCGCGCCGAAGTCGACCCGGGCCAGATCGGCGGCCAGCTTCTCGGCGGCGGGGGCCAGCAGCGCGCAGTGGAACGGCGCCGAGACCGCCAGCGGGATAACCATCGCCCGCTGGGCCTTGAGCGCTTCGCAGGCGGCGGCGACCGCTTCGGCTTCGCCGCTGATGACGACCAGACCGGGCGCGTTGTAGACCGCCGGCGCGACGAGGCCGGGCGCGTTGGCGCAGGCCTCGGCGAGCTGCTCGGGCGTGGCCCGCTTGATCGAGGCCATCGCGCCTTGGCCTTCGGGCACGGCGGCTTGCATGTAGGCCCCGCGGCGGCGCACCAGCCGCACGGCGTCGGCGAAGCCCAGCGCGCCGGCGGCCACCAGCGCCCCGTATTCGCCCAGGCTGTGGCCGGCGAGCACGTCGGGGGCGACGCCGCGCTTGTCGAGCACGGCCCAGGCGGCGCAGGCCATGGTCAGCACCGCCGGCTGGGTATTCTCGGTGAGGGTCAGCGTCTCTTCGGGGCCTTCGAAGATCAGGGTCGACAGCTTCTCGTCCAGCGCGTCGTCGGCGGCCTCGAAGACCGCCCGCGCCTCGGGGAAGCGGTCGTACAGCGCGCGGCCCATGCCCACGTATTGGGTGGCCTGGCCGGCGAAGAGCAGGGCGGTCTTCAAGAGCGTGACTCCGGATGGCCCAGGGCGAGGCAGGCGTTCTGCCCGCCGAAGCCGAACGAGTTCGAGAGGATGATGCGCGGCGTGCCCGCCCGGCCCGCGGGCTCGACCAGATCGAGGTCGACCGCCCGATCGGGCGTCTCGAGGTGCGGGTTGGGCGGCAGCCGGCCGCCGTGGAAGGCCGCGAGGCAGGCCAGCAGCTCCATGGCGCCGGCGGCGGCGATGGTATGGCCGATCTGGGCCTTGCTGCTGCTGACCGGCGGCGCCTTCTCGCCGAAGAGCCGGCGGATGGCGCCCGCCTCGGTGACGTCGTTGAGCGCGGTGCCGGTGCCGTGGGCGTTGATGTAGTCCACGGCGCTCAATGGCAGGCCGGCGTCGTCGAGCGCGGCCCGCATCGCCCGCTCGGCGCCGAGGCCTTCGGGGTGCGGCGCGGTGACGTTGTGCGCGTCGCAGCTCGATCCCCAGCCGCGCACCAGCCCGTAGATGCGGCGCCCGGCGGCGCGGGCCCGGGACAGCGGCTCGAGCACGAAGAACGCGCCGCCTTCGCCCATCACGAAGCCGTCGCGGGCCTGATCGAAGGGGCGGCCGGCCTTCTGCGGGTCGACCTCGGGGCTGGTGGCGCCGAGCAGGATGAACGGCGCCATGCCCAGCGGGTGCACCATCGAGTCGGCGCCGCCGGCGAGCATCATCGGCACCTCGCCGCGGCGGATGCGGTCGACGGCGTGGCCGATGGCCTCGGCGGCGGCGGCGCAGGCGGAGAAGTGGCAGGTGGTCGGGCCGGCGAGGCCCAGGTAGGTGCGCAGGAGCGTCAGCGGGCGGTCGACGATGTGCCGCCGCGGCGATTGGGTATCGCGGGCGCGGGCCTGCTCGCGGGCGAAGCGGGTCCAGTCGACGTTGGCCTCGGCGTCGAGAAAAGGCGCGTAGTCTTCTTCGAACTCGCGGAAGCTCACGCTCGACAGCCCGGTGGCGTAGGCGACGCCGGCGCTGGGGTCGAGGTCGCCGTGGTCGTGCACCGCGTCGAGGGCGGCGGCGAGGGCCAGCTCGGTCTTGCGGTCGTCGAGGCCGCGGGTGGCGGCGAGCAGCGTCGCCGGCAGCCGGGCGTCGGGGTCGAAGTCGGGCACCTCGCAGGCGTTGCGCACCGGGAAGCGGCGCGCGTCGAACGCCCGGATGGGCCCGGTGCCGCAGTCGCCGCGCAAGAGCGCCGCGCTGAAGGTCTCGAAGTCGTGGCCCAGCGGGCTGGCCAGCCCGACGCCGGTGATCGCCACCGGGTCGTCGGCGGACGCGACCCGGATGGCCGGCGCCCGATCGGGGCCCGGCGGGTCGACCGCCACCGCGCCCAGCGCCGCCCGCTCGCCGCGGCCCACGGCCAGCGCGAGGGCCGCCGCGCCGGTCGCCGCGCCGCATTCGCCCAGCTCGGCCAGGGCCGGCGAGGCCAAGTCGAGCCGCGGCGGGCTGCCCCGGTCACTCGTCAGCCGCAGCACGGCGCGGATACGCGCCCCGCGGGCGCGGGCTGAGGGCAGGGGTTCGAGCACGAACAGCGCCGCGGCCTCGCTCGGCGGCAACGGCACGCCCAGCCGCAGGGCCCGCAGGCGGTCGGTGAAGCTGACCCAGGTGTCGCTGGCCCCGGCGACCATCATCGGCGCCCGGCCCTCGTGCAGCGTGCGCACCGCCTCGGCGAGCGCGTCGAGCCCGGCGGTGGGGCCGGTGCAGCGGGTCTGGCTCGGCCCCATCGCGCCCAGGCGGATGGCCACGTGGGCCAGCGACATATTGGGCAGCGTCTTGAGCGACGAGAGCGGGTTCATCCAGCTCAGGCCCTCGTCGATGAGCCGGTCGAGCTGGATCGTGCCGTCGGGGCCCAGCGAGTGCACCAGCGGCGGGATGCCGTCCTTGAGGTTGCCCGGCTCGATGCCGACGCCGAGCATCAGCCCGCAGTCGGACCAGTCGGCGTCCAGGTCGAGGCCGGCGTCGTCCATGGCCAGGCAGGCGGCGGCCACCGCGAGCCGGTTGGCCCGGGCCATCAGCTTGAGATCTTTGCGCCGCCGCTTGGGCAGGTAGCTGCGCGGCTTGAAGCTGCGCGGCACGAGCAGCCGCGGCGAGTCGGGCAGGCCCAGCGCCTCGTCGTTATCGGGCAGCTCGGCCTTCAGCGGGCCCGCGGCGAGGCGCGCGACGGCGACGTCGAGGCCGATGCCCGCCGGGCAGATCAGCCCGACGCCCGTAATGGCAACGGCTCCGCTGCCTCGATTGCCGTGCTCATCCGGCCGCCCTTCGGGCGGGATCTCCGCAGCGTCGTCGGGCTCTCGCCCTCCTCCTCGCGTCGACCCGTCCCCCTCGTGGGGACGGCCTCCTTGCGCTCGGCGGCTCGCTTGCGCTCGCGTGTTCGCGACGTTGTCGCTCACATTCCCTCGCTGGCGCTCGATCATTCGAATCGACTGGCGATCAAGGTGCCGTTGCTGCCGCCGAAGCCGAACGCGTTGCTCATCGCCACGTCGACCTGCGCCTCGCGGGCCGTATTGGGCACGTAGTCCAGGTCGCAGTCGGGGTCGGCGTGCTCGTAGTTGATCGTCGGCGGGATGATGCCCGTCTCGATGGCTTTGACGCAGGCGATCAGCTCGACGGCGGCGCAGGCGGCGACGAGGTGGCCCATCATCGACTTGGTCGACGAGACCGGCACGTTCGCGGCGTGCGCGCCGAAGGCCCCGTGGATGCCGGCGGTCTCCGACGCGTCGTTCTGCTGGGTGCTCGTGCCGTGGGCGTTGATGTAGTGCACGTCTTCGGGGCCGACACCCGCGTCGCGCATCGCCTCGAGCATCGCGTGCTTCGCGCCGCGGCCGTCGGGCGGGCTGTCGGTGATGCGCCAGGCGTTGGCCGACCAGCCGTAGCCCTTCAGCTCGGCCCGGATCTGCGCGCCGCGGGCCTTGGCGTGGCTCAGCGTCTCGAGCACGAGAAAACCCGCGCCCTCGCCGAGCACGAAGCCATCGCGGGTGCGGTCGAAGGGGCGGCAGGCGCCGCTCGGGTCGTCATTGCGCGTCGACAACGCGCCGAGCAGCCCGAAGCCCATGACCATCAGCTCTTCGACCAGCCGGTCGGTGCCGCCGGCGAGCATCACGTCGGCGTCGCCCCGGCGCAGGATGCGCAGCGCGTCGGCGATGGACTGCGCCGACGAGGTGCACGCCGTCGAGGTGGTCAGGTTGGGCCCGCGGGCCTGCATCACCGCCGCGAGCGCCGTGGCGGGGAAGAACGCCGACATCACGGCGAACTCCTTGGGGTCGGTCGCCCGATAGGCCCGCTCGGCGCCGTGCTGCGCCATCAGGCCCATGCGCCGGGCCACCTCGACGATGCCCGGCCGGCTGACCTCGGCGCCCACCGAGACCCCGAAGCGGTCGGGATCGCCGGCGCCCGGCTCGAGGCCGGCGTCGGCCATGGCCTCGCGGGCGGCGGCGACGGCGAACATGCTCTTGTCGTCGCGCCAGCGGGCGAAGCGGCCGCTCAGCTTGGGCGGCTCGAAGCCGCGGATCTCGGCGGCGAAGGTGCAGGGGTAGGTCCGGGCGTCGAAGCGGGTGATCGGGCCGATGGCGTTGCCGCCTTCGACCAGCGCGGCCCAGGTCCGGTCGACGTCGAGCCCCAGGGGGGTCACGCAGCCGATACCGGTGATGACGACGGGCTCCATCGAGGCGTCTCCGGGGTCAGGGGGTGTCGGCCGTGCGCGCGGCCCACTCTTCGTATTCGGGCCACAAGAGCTTCAGGTTCGCCCGCTCGAGCCGCTCGAGCCGCTCTTGCGACTCGGTGGTGTCGAGGCGGTCGGGGTTGAAGACGAAGACCAGCTCGGCGTTGATCACGCGCTGCCCGTCGACGGTGCCGTGCACCGCGCAGACCGCCGACTCTTCGCGCATGTTGAGCAGCTTGCTGTGCAGCACCAGCGTATCGCCCGGCTTGACGAAGCGGCGGAACTTGGCTTTGCGCACCATCGAGAGGATGGGCCACACCCACTGGCGCTCGCTGTCGAAGAGGGTCACCTCGATGAGCTTGCCCGAGAGCTGGGCGAGGGCCTCGATCTGGACCACCCCCGGCACCACGGGGAAGCCGGGGAAGTGGTCGGCGAAGTAGTCCTCGCTCGACGCGCAGCCCTTGCGGCCGATGGCGGTCTCTCCGGGCTTCAGCTCGTCGATCCGGTCCAGGAATATCCAGCGCATGGCGGCCACCATATGCCCCGGGGCATTGCCCGTTCAAGCCTTCCCCGATCGGCCCACAACGGGGCGGATCGTGGCCGAGGCGGGGCAGAAACGGGCGTCGACGCGCCCGAGCGACACGGGAATCGGCGGCGCAGGGGGTTGGCCCGGTGTTTGCGAAGACATCCTGGCGATCGCGGGCCACGGCGGCCCGCCTCAGAAAACTGAAGGGAGACCCCATGAAGATCCTCAAGACCCTGACCTGGGCCGTGCTGCTGACCCCGCTGGCGTTCGCCACCGTCGGCTGCGAGAAGAACGATGGCCCGGCCGAGCGGGCCGGCGAGAAGGTCGACGAGGCGGCCGACGAAGTGAGCGAGGGCGCTGAAGAGGCGGGGGACGAGATCGAGGAAGCGCTCGACTGATCGCGCCCGTGAGCTGCCCTGACGACGCCCGGCTCCGGCCGGGCGTCGGCGTTTCGAATGGGTTCGGCATCGGCCGTGCAAAGCGTGGCGGCGCATCCGATTTCTGGAGGACGATGATGCGTATTCGATACACGCTGCTGCTGGGTCTGCTGCTGGCTTTCGCCGGCCCGATCGCCTGCGAGGGCGAGGCGCCGGCCGATGAGGACGCGATGGTGCCGGTGCCCCGTGATGGGGGCGAGGGCGAAGGAGAAGGCGAGGGCGAAGGAGAAGGCGAGGGCGAAGGCGAGGGCGAAGGCGAAGGCGAAGGAGAAGGTGAGGGCGAGGGCGAGGGCGAGGGCGAAGGGGAAGGCGAGGGCGAAGGAGAAGGCGAGGGCGAGGGCGAAGGCGAGGGCGAAGGAGAAGGCGAGGGCGAAGGAGAAGGCGAGGGCGAAGGAGAAGGCGAGGGCGAAGGAGAAGGCGAGGGCGAAGGAGAAGGCGAGGGCGAGTTCGACTGCGGCGGCTTCCTCGGCGATACCTGCGCCGACGATCAGTTCTGCGACTTCCCGGCGCCCGGCTGCGACTTCGCCGATCAGAGCGGCCGCTGCATGCCGCGGCCCGACGCCTGCCTCGACATCTACGAGCCCGTCTGCGGCTGCGACGGCCAGACCTACGGTAACCTGTGCGAAGCCCACGCCGCCGGCGTCGACGCCGCCGCCGACGGCGAGTGCGACGGGGGCGGCGACGCCTGCGGGCTGCCCCCGGAGACCGGGCCCTGCGACGCGGCCTTCCAGCGCTGGTACTTCGATCCGGCGGTCGGCGACTGCGTCGAGTTTCTCTATGGCGGCTGCGGCGGCAACGCGAACAACTTCGAGACCGTCGAAGAGTGCCGCGCCGCCTGCCCGCCGCAGCCGAGCGCCTGCGCCGACGCCTCGCGCGACTTCATCATCGTCAGCGGCGAGCGCAGCTTCGGCGAGTGCCTCGAAGGCTGCATCTCGCGGCTGCAGATCGCGCCGACGCCGCTCGACGCGGTGGCCTGCGATCGGGTGGTGCTCGAGGTCTGCGACAATGGCTTCGACGGCGTCTGCTCGATCCACGAGGGCACGCTGACCGAGCGGGCGCACACGGCCGTGCGCCGCATCGCCGCCGACCTCGAAGGCGTGGCGCTGCAGGAGCGCTACGGCTGCCCCGACTGCGCCGACGGCGGCGCCTCGTCGGTGACGCTGCAGCGGGGCCGGCTGCGCTCGACCCACACCTTCGAGTTCGGCGCCCCGCCGCCCCCGCTGGCCGCCGCTGGGGGCATCGTCGACGGGCTCATCGACAGCCTGCGGCGCTGCCAGGCGTCGCCCGACGTCGACCCCGACCCGGAATGCGTCGCCCGCTGAGCAATGCGTCGCCCGCTGAGCGTAGAGGGCTGGTACGCTGGCCCATGCACGCTCATCCCAAGATGCTGTTGACGGCCGCGCCGCTCGCCCTCGTGGCGTTGGCGGCGCTGGCCTGCACCCCCACTGTGCCCGCCGAGCCGCCCGCACAGCCTGCACAGCCGCCCCCGCCGGCGGCCCCCGCGGGCGCCGCGGTCGAGACGCCGCCGGCGCCCGCAGCGGCCGAGCCGATCGCGCCGACCGAGCCCGAGCCGGTCTGCACCGCGACGCCGCAGCGCACCGCGCGCTGGGTCGATACGAAGCCGCGGGTCCCCCTGGCGATCGTCGAGCCCGACGGCGGCGCCAAAGTCATCCGCACGCCGCCCAAGGCCTGCTGCTCGGCCTGGCTCGACCGCGAGCGGCGCTGGACGACCGTCGACGCCTACGGCCAGCCCGTCGGCCGGGCGGTGCTGAGCAGCAGCCATCTGTACGACGTCACCGACTGCCACGAGATGACCTTCGAGCAGGTCGAGGGCGAGCCCGGCGTGGGGCTGCACGTGGCCGTCGACAGCGGGTACGTCGCACCCCCGTCGGTGCGCTGGACGCCGACCGCCGCGCAGCGGGCGCAGCTCGAGGCGATGGCGAAGCAGATCCGCGGGCTGCTGGCCATCCCGCCGCCGAATGAAGAGCTCGACAAGCCGCTGCCCTTCGCGCAGCGGGTCATCTACGCCCGCCAGTCGACCCGCGCCGACGCGCGGCAGCTGGCGATCGTCGGCGGGCAGTTCCTGGCCGTCGCCGAGTGGTGGCCCGACGCGGGCTGGCGGCTGATCCACCTCGACCTCTCCGAGGGCCTGTGGCCCATCGCGAGCGGGCAGGTCTATCAACCCATCGCCGCCTTCGACATGAACAACGACGGCTCGACCGAAGCCGTCGTGCACGTGCAGTCCGCCGGCGGCGAACGCTTCGGCGACGTGGTGATCGGCGTCGAGCGTTACGTCAACCCGGTCTGGCGTCTGCTCGCGCGCAGCGTCGGCGGCGCGTTCGTCTGAGGCCGGGGAGGGACCGCATGTCGAAGCTCGCCACCATCCTCGAGATGATCCGGATCATGCGCAGCGGCGAGAACCTGGGCGACGCCGGGGTGCTCAAGCTGACCGTCTTCGGCCGCCGCGATCCGCCCGGCCCGCACGACGACGCGGTCCGGGGTTTCGCCGAGCAGAACTTCCGCCCGCTCGACCCCGCGGCCCTCGCGCGGATGCCCGCGGGCAGCTTCGGCCGGGCCTACGCCGACTTCATGGGCCGAAACGGCCTCTCGCCGTTGAACTTCTCGGCGCGCAGCCACCCGTTCTTCGAGCGCTACCCCGTCTCGATCCGCTACCTGCGGGTGCACGATCTGGTGCACGTCTTGATCGGGCTCGAGCCGGATTACCCCGGCGAGGTGGGGGTCTACGCCTTCGTCGGCGCGCAGGGCTACAACCGCACGCTGAACCGGGCGGCCCGCCTCGCCCGGTTCGTCGGGCGGCTGCTCTTCCCGCTGCGCCGGCGCATCCGCGAGGCCGAGCGGATCGGCCGCGAGGCGGCCCGCGACGCGCGCATCCTCATCGCCGAGCCGCTCGAAGAGATGCTCGAACGCCCGCTGGTCGAGGTGCGCCGCGCGCTGGGCCTGCCCGAGCGGCCCGGCGAGCCGGTCGATCAGTCCGGCGGCTGAAAGTCGACCCGGATCCGGTACGCGTCGAGGGGCTCCAACCACCAGCCGGACTCTTCGACCAGCCGCGCGATGGGCCGCTGCACGATCACATAGACCGAGGCGCCGGCTTCGAGCCGGGTCGCCGCCACCGGATAGCGGGTATTGCCGCAGCTCGACTCGCTGCGTTGCACGGCGCAGTGCCCGCGCAGCGCGATGGCGCTGATCCCGCCGTCGCGCTCGCCGTCGAACCGGTACTCGCCGGCCTCCGGCGCGGTGAAGCGATAGACGTGGCTCTCGCGGGGCGTCTCCGGCTCGCCGAGGTAGCCGCCGCAGTAGACCCGGGTCGGCGTCGTCGGGCCCTGCCAGCGCGCCACCACACCCTCGGCGGGCAGCTCGCCGGTCAGCGTGGGGCAGGCGGCGGCGAGGTCGCGGCAGGTGAAAGCCCCCGCGCCTTCGTGGTTGTCGCAGAGGTGGTCCGCGGGGCAGGCGACCTCGAGCCCCAGCGCGTCGCACGGGGCGTCGGTATTCGCCGGGGTCGGATCGGCCGGTTGCACGTCGACGATGGCCGCGGTCACGTGCCCGCGGCTGTCCACCGCTTCGACCTCGACCTGCAGCCGCTCGGGCGGCTCTCCGTTCAGCCCGTGCAGGAAGGCATAGCGCACGCTGTGGTCGGGGCCGTCTGCGACGATCTCGCCCTCGTAGTGCAGCGCCAGGCCCGGGTCGAACTGGTGGAAGGGACCCCACGCATCGCGCCGAAGCCACCGGCGCGGCGCGCCGTCGACCACGAGGCGCACCCGATAGGTCTGCACGTCGGCCTCCGGGTCGTGGGTCTCGAAGCGCACGCTCACCGACTGCGCGTCGCCCACGGCCTCGAGCCCGTCGATGGTCGGCGGCGTCGCCGAGACGCAGACGCCGCCGTCGCACAGGGTATCGACCGCGCAGATGTCGACGACACGCGCCGGATCGCAGGCGTCGGCCAGGGCGCGCGGCGCCGGCTGCTCGGAGAACCGCAGGCCGGACGCGAAGCGATGGGGGCCGAAGTACAGGTCGACCGCCTCGGGCCGCGCGCCGCCGCCGTGGTCGATGACCGGCAGGATACCGCGCCAGCGCTCGCCCTCCATCCGGGTGATCGCGCGCATGCGCGTCCGCGAGCGGCCGTCTTCGGGCCAGCGGACCTGGGCGAAATCGGGCCCCGGCTCGTCGGCGGGATCGGCCTCCTCGCCGGGCTCGAAGAGCAACTCGAACGTGCCCAGTTGATGCTCTGCGGCGACGCGGGGATCGGTCCGCCAGCCGCGTACGGTGCCTCGCAGGCAGGTGCCGTCGAGCGCCGGGTCGAGGGTCTCACCGATGCGATCCCAGCCGATGCGATAGGGCCAGCACAGCGCACCGGGCGCGCAGCGGTCGCGGCTGCCGCCGGGATCGCAGGCCCCGCCGGCTTCGACCACCGGCACATCGCCGATCCGGTCGACGCGCTGGGAGAAGACGACGCGATCGTCGGTGCGCACCTCGACGACGATCTCGTCCGGCCGCCGGGTGGCGATCCACCAGACGAGCTGGCGGGCGATGGCCTCTTCGCCCGTGCGCTGCAGCAGCCCCGTGAGCGTATCGATCGGGCCGAAGCGATCGAACGTCTCGACGTAGATCCGGGTCGTGGCATCCCAGGGCCAGTCGAGTGGGCCGGCGAGCTCGACGAGCAGGGCGTCATCGGACCAGCGGGCCTGCGCCGTGATCACCGGGCTGTCGGGGGCGACGATCGGCTCGCCGAGCGGCGTCTCACAGGCGGCCGTCGCGAGCGCCGCGGCGAGCAGCAGCGGGGCGATGAGCCCGAGTGGAGCGGAGCGCAGAGAGGGTCGGTGCATCGTGGCCTCCGGATCGCGGGTGGATGCCATGGTGCCGCACGCTCGGGCCGGCGGCGCAGCGAAGATATCTTCGCCCCGGCCGGCACCTGTTCCGACTGCTTCGGCTGCTACCGAACATGTGTCGAACATGCGCCACGCGCGTGCGCCGCCTGCGCTGGCCACGGATAGGCCCGAGTCTCATGGCGTTTTTCGCCAGAATCGGGCACATTTCCCTCGTTGATGCCGATGGGGGCCCATGTTTCTCCGCTTCACCGTCGAAAACCACGGATCGTTCAGCCAGCCGGCCGAGCTGAGCTTTGTCGCCACCTCGCGCTCCGACAGCCCCGACTGGCGGATGCCCAGCCGCCACGTCAAGCACGGCGTATTGCCGGCGCTCGGCCTTTGGGGCGCCAACGCCTCCGGGAAGTCTCAGTTGCTCGGTGCCCTGGGTCTGCTGCGCTCGGCCGTACGCTACTCGCAGACCCGCTGGGAGCCGAACGCAGGTGTGCCGTGGAACCCCTTCCGCATGCGATACGACGGCCCACCGACCGTGATGGAGCTGGAGCTTCTGCTCGATGACGTCCGCCATGCGTTCGGCTTCGCGATCACCGCGGCCGGCTTCTCCGAGGAATGGCTCTACCGCTGGTCGGGCACCCGCCGACAGGTCATCTATCACCGGGACGAAATGAGTCCCGACGACGAGACCTTCTACTTCGGCCCCTCGTTCAAGGGTCAGCGCAAGGCCATAGAAGACATCACCCGGGCCAATAGCTTGTTCCTCTCGGCCGGCGCCCAGCAGAACCACGAACTGCTCTTGCCCATCTACGACAAGATCGCCGGCGCCATCCGCATCGAGCGCGGGCTCACCGCGTCGCCGCCGGTCTTCGCCGGGCAGGACCCCATCGTCGGTCCTCGATTGCGGCCGCGCCTGGTCAAGCTGCTCCAACTCGCCGACCTGGGCGTCATCGACGCGACGGTCGAGCGCGCCCAGGCTCGGCCCGGCTCGCATGATGAAGTCCGCTTCCGGCTGGTTCATCGGGGCGAAGAGGGGCAGACGTGGACGCTCGACCCCATGCTCGAGAGCCGCGGCACCCACGCGCTCATCGCCCGCTGCCACGACATCCTGTACGCACTGGACGAAGGCCAGATGCTCGTCATCGACGAGCTGGACACCAGCCTGCATCCGGATCTCTGCGCCGCACTGGTCGATCTCTTCACCGACAGCGCCTCGAACCCCAGCGGTGCTCAACTCCTGTTCACGACCCATGACCGCGGCCTGCTGAGTCGACTGCGCGCCGACGAGGTGGCGCTGATCGACAAGGCCAGCGACGGGCGGTCGACCATCCGCGCGGCGTCCGACTTCCGGGGCATCCGCAAGCGTGACGACCTGCGGACCGCCCATCAGCGCGGCCGCATCGGTGGCATCCCGGTGCTCGGCAATCTGGCCGAAGCGATGGTCGAGGACTGATGGGCAAGGCACGTCGCTTCCGCAAGAGCCGTCGCCTCGACCGCAAGGCCCACTTCGTCGACCCGGCCCCGGTTCTTCTGGCGGTCTGCGAGGGCAAGACCGAAGAGCGTCTGCTCGACGGCCTGCGGCGCGAGTGGCGCATCCCGAGCGCCCGGGTGGTGCTGGTGCCGCGCGCCGGAGTCCCCTCCACCATCGTCAAGAAGGCGAAGGCGCTGCGCGCCGAGCTGCAGGCCCACGAGGCATGGGTGGTCTTCGACCGGGATGAGCATCCGAACTGGACCGGTGCCATCCACGAGGCCGAGCAGGCTCGCCCTCCCCTCGTCCTCGCCATCAGCAACCCGTGCTTCGAGCTGTGGGCGCTGCTGTTGCATGGCGACCAGCGGGCCGCGCTCCACCGCCACGAGGCCCAGCGACGCCTCGCTCGGGTGCATCCGGGCTACGACCACCACAAGAACCCCTACCTGACGATCTCGGTGGTCCTGCCCCTGTTGGCCGATGCGGCCCGACGAGCGCGTCAACTCAACGCCGATGCCGAGAGCCTGGGCGAGCCGCACCGTTCGCCCACCACCCGCTTCTCCGATCTGGTCGACCGACTCCGATCGATCGGCTGACCGGTCGTCGAAGCTCTGCCATGGGCTGTGGCAGAGCTTCGAGCGCACGATGCGTACAGCCCACCACGCTGTCGCGAGCCACCCGACTGCCCCGCGACGACGGCCTCCGCGCTTCTCAGCCCGCCGCTCACCCCCAACGACTTGGCCGAACACATGGTCGGCACCTGTTCCGGGCGGCACCTGTTCCGGGCGTAGATGGGGCACAGCACGCTGTCGGTCACCGAGCGATACACGCACCTCGCTCGGCCCAGCACCGAAGGCGAGGCCCTGTTCGATCGGCTGGGGCCGGTGGTCGGGCGGTGGGGGGTAGCGCCTATCGGGATGCGGACCGTCGAGCCCGAACCGTCTTCTCGATGAGATCGGCGGCTGCCTCAGGGTCCTCGTGCTCCCAGATGCGCAGCACAGACCAACCAGCGCCCTCCAACTGCCTCTTCACCCGCGCGTCGCGTTCCTGATTGGCTGTGAGCTTCGCGGCCCAATAGGCCGAGTTCTTCTTAGGCTGAGTGCCGTGTTCAGGGCACATGTGCCAGAAGCAACTATCGATATAGACAGCGACCTTGGGCCCGATGAAAACCAAGTCGGCACGGCTCCGAACTGCTGAAATCGGCCGACGATCTACCCGGTACCTCAGGCTACGCGCATGGACGGACCGGCGAATGGCCATCTCAATGTCCGTGTCTCGTTGACGCGTGCGCTGCATTCGCCTCCGCACAGTCGCCGTCGGCTCCTCGAATTCTGCGTCGCTCATAGTTCACCATACAGCGCGGCCCTCAGAGCCTTGTCCCTCAAACGGGCCATGCGCATCGCCTGACGCTGCCGAGTATCGACGGCTTGCGGACTGCTGACCAGGACGGCAGGATATCGGCGTCGTCCACTCGCATCGATGGAGTTTCCACGTTGGCCAGCCAGAAGAAGTCTCGTGAGACCTTGGACGCCGTCGTCGCGCAACTGAATGCACTGCGCAGTACGATCCGCTACACGACTTCGGAGTGGACCGTCGAATACCTCGTCGACAAGTTCGACGCGGGCATCTTCGTCATTCCAGACTACCAAAGGCGCTTCGTGTGGGACCGGCCTCGGCAGTCGAGGTTCATCGAGTCGTTGCTCGTGGGGTACCCGATCCCGTTCCTCTTCGTGGCAGTCCTCGAAGACGGTCGGCAGGAAATCGTAGACGGTGCCCAGCGTATCAGGACAATGCGGGCGTTCATCCGCGGTGAGTTGAAGCTGAACAAGCTGAAGAAGTTCACGGCCCTCAACGGCTTCACCTACGATGAACTCCCGAGCGCTGTCCAACGGCGGCTTCTGGCGAGATCGCTCCGCTTGATCGTCCTGGATGAGGGCACTGAGCCCACCGCGCGCGAGGAGATGTTCGACCGCATCAACACCTCGCCCATGAAGGCAAACGAAATGGAGGTCCGGATCGGGGTGCAGCGTGGCCCGTTCCTCGACCTCGTTCTCAAGTGCGCCAACCACGCTCGCTTCAAGGCCGTTGCGCCCATGGCCAAGAAGAAGGTCGACCGTAGGGAGCGGGAAGAACTGGTCCTCCGGTTTTTCGCCTATGGTGACCGGTACAGAGACTTCACCCACGACGTCAACCGGTTCCTCGACAGCTACTTGGAGGACGCAAACAATTGGGATGAAGCGACGATCGCCGAGAAGGGTAAACAGTTCTTTCGTATGCTGGACTTCGTAGAGACGTATGTTCCAATCGGCTTCCGCAAGGACGAGAGAGGTAAGTCGACTCCCCGCGCGCGTTTCGAGGCGATAGCGGTCGGCGTACACCTTGCCTACGAGAGTGGTCGAGACATGGATACGGAAGACATGTCCTGGCTCGATTCCGACGAATTCCGGACAGTCACCAGTTCGGACCAGAGCAACACCAAGAGCCGTTTCCTTCGCCGCGTCACGTTCGTCCGGGACCAACTGTGTGGTGCGCCGCAGGACGGTCCCGAAGCACCATGAACGCCCGCATAGTATATACTGAGCGGCTCCGAGAGGTTGATGACTACCTCGCTTACTTGACGACCTCGGAGCTGTCGCCCAACAGGCCGCGTGCCTCGATTTGGCGAGTGTTGCTCGCCCAGGGCGTGCTCATGCTCTACAACTTGGTAGAGGCCACAACCACAGCGTGCGTCCAAGACATCGTGGGTGAAGTCAGGCGAAAGGGCCTGACCTACAAAGGGGCGAGCGAGGGTATGCGTGAACTGCACGTGAAACACTACGTGCGCAAGCTGAACGGGGCCGGGCCAAAAGCGAGCAAGAAGATCGTCTCGGACTTGCTGGAGGCGATGGCAGCGGGTACGCCGATTCCGTTCGAGTGGCCGCGCCTGGAGGGCAACGTAGATCTCAGACGTATGCGCGGTCTGGCTGCAACGGCGGCCGTGCCCTTCGAGTGTTCGGTGCCAGGGGACGAGATCAAGTACGTGAAGGACAAACGCAATAGTCTGGCGCATGGCAATGAGTCATTTGCCGATGTCGGGCAGGACCTCACGGTGGGATCCCTCACAGACAAGAGGGATGAGTGTTGCACAGCGCTCGGCGCCCTTGTGATGGGCGTCGAGGAGTTCATCAACAACGCCAGTTATCTGCGCGCAGTCTGATGGGTCGCTAGCTGGCGCTCATGTCGACTTCGTGGGCTCGAAGCGCCTCAAGCAATGCTGCGCGCAGTTCGGGGCTGTTGCGCTTCAGCAGCGAACTGCGTTCGAATCGCACTCTGAAGCCCTTGGTGGCCCGGTATGATAGCCGCGGTCGCCGCTTGCCATCAGGCAGGTCACCAAGTAGGCCAGCAAGCGTCTGGCGACGAAGACCAAGTTCCTCCAACGTTGCCGAAGTCGCAGGCCAGTCGCTCGCTTCGACCGACATGACATCTTCGTCGGCTCCCATCCTGTACGCAGCGGCGGGCCACTTGGAGTCCGCCGGGAGAGGTCGGGCGGTCTCCAGGAGGTGGGCGAGAGGCTTTCTACGGCTCGAAATTCGGTGACCCAGCCACGTTGATACTGGAACAGATACGGCATTGCCGACGAGGTGCCACCTCCATCGGCCCTGCCGATCGCGGTGTACCCCCTCGGCTGGAGCGGTCCATCCTCGTTCAAACCCTTGCAGCGCTTCGGCGTCCGATATCGTGGGCGTGACGATCGATTCCGCAGGGTGCAGTATGGCCGGGGGAGAGGGCAACTGGAGACTAGAGCCCACCTTGAAGGCCGGAACCAGGTCGTAGCCCCAACCAAGACCTCTGTTGCCTTCGGTCCAGTAGAAGCCGCAGGCCGTCCCATCTATCCATCCTGGAGCCATGACTCGGTCAGGGCGGGCGCTGTCGTCCGCGAACAAGACAGAGCGAGGATCGCCAGCCGCGGGTTGGCATGCCGCAAAATATATGCGCTTCCGACGTTGCGGCAAGCCGAATGCATTGGAGTCTACTTGACGGTAGGCCCACCTGTAGCCGAGTTGAGTGAGTCGGCCAAGAACGATCTTCATGGCATGGCCGCCGCCGATGTGGCGCATGAAGGCTACATTCTCAAGCAGAAGCCAGGAGGGCCGTGCATTGAGGGGACGCTGCTCAAGGACGTCCAGCACATGCAGGATCAGCCCAGAGCGGGCCCCCGAAATGCCCTCGGTGCGGCCTGCCTGACTCAAGTCCTGACATGGGAATCCGGCCGTCAGGACATCGAACCTCGATGGAAGCGCTGTCGAAAATCCGGTCCGGGTGATGTCTCCATCGACTTCGACTGTCGATGCGCGAAAGTGCTTCCGCAGGCACGCCTGGGCCTCGGGCATCAACTCCCAGAACTGAAGGGTCTCGTGGCCTGCCGCCTGGAGCCCGAGTTCGAATCCGCCTACTCCCGAGAACAGGCTGACGACGTTCAGTGGGCGCTTGTCGCTCATCTACCTCTTTCGGCCGCTCCGCACAAAAAGGCCGGGCAAACTAACATCTCCGGCGCCACCTCGCCATCGAGATCGCTGAGCCGTCTCGGCCGCATGACATCCGTCAGGGGGCCGGTATCGCCAATCCTGCGCCGACATCCGCTCGCCAAACTGAACTACCCGGAATTTACCCAGTTTCGGGGTCCAGATCGTCGACCACCAGTCGACCAATTGCCCCCCGAGATCGACCCCCAGTTGCACGATTTCAGGAAGTCCTTGACGCCGGCCCGGATCTTTCTTGATGAGTTTCCGCCCTCGGCTGACCGCTGCCCAGTGAGGTCGCGACCACCCGTTTGTAGGTTCCGCGCCGCCGCCTCAGCCTTCGCCGTCGGCCTTCGGCTTCTTCGGCCGGCCCGCCTCGACCACCCGGCCCTTCCAGACGGCGCCCTTGCCGCTGGTGATGCGGATGGCGCTGTTCCAGAAGAGCGCGCAGATGATCAGCATGCCCAGCGGGAAGCTCCAGAAGTGACCCCAGCGATAGCCGCGCACTTTGTGGCCCAGGGCGTCGGAGGCCAGGATGATCGTGCAGATCATCACCTCGAGCAGCAGGAAGATCGGCTCGTAGGGCAGGCCGGCGGCGGCGAGGGCGATGTTCTTGGCGAGCAGCAGGAAGGGCAGCACGCTCAAGGTGAAGAGCAGCGTCGTCGCGATCGCCGTCGCGATCAGGCTGTAGTCCAGGGCGGGGAAGAGGTTCTTGGTCCAGCCCTCCCAGATCTCGCCCAGGCCGGTGTACATCCGGCACTTGAAGACGCCCGGGCCGTAGAACAGCCGATAGCCCTCGCCCTCGGACTTGGCCCGCTTGGCGAAGTCGACGTCGTCGAGCACGCTGTCCTTGATCGCCTCGTGGCCGCCGAGCCGGTCGTAGGCCGCCCGGCTGAAGAGCAGGCACTGCCCGTTGGCCAGGGCCGTAGCCTTCTCGGGGTCGTTGACCTCGTGCAGCGGGTTGCCGCCGGCGATGACCGCGCCGATGCGGGTCTGCACCACCCGCTCCCAGAAGCTGTCGACGACCAGCTCGCCGAGCGCGCTGGCCATCTCGACCCCGTGGGCCATGGTGCCGCCGATGAGCCGCCGCGCGCCCTGCGGGTCGAGGGTGACGTCGGCGTCGACAAACCACAGCCAGTCGCCGGTCGCGTGCGCCTGCGCCCGGTGCAGCGCGTGGGGTTTGCCCTTCCAGCCGGCGGGCAGCTCGACCCCCTCGAAGACCTTCAGCCGGTCGTCCTCGGCCGCCAGCCGGGCCAGGATCTCGCCGGTGCCGTCGGTGCTGCGGTCGTCGAGCACCACCACTTCGAGCGGGCCGGGCCAGTCGAGGGCGAGCGCCGAGCGCACGCTGGTCTCGATGTTGTGGGCCTCGTTGCGCGCCGGGATGAGCACCGAGAGCGACGGGGCCGGCTGGCCCTCTTCGGCGACGGGCGCCGGCGGGTCGTCCCGGTCGAGGGTGTACTCCGGCGGGATGTCGACGTCGGCCAGCAGGTTGTAGAGCGTGCGCAGCCAGGCGAGCAGCAAGAGACCGAGGCCGACGAGCGACAGCCAGAACATCGAGGGCGCCTCCATGGACGGGGGACGGCGGCATCATCGGTCGCCGCCGCCGGGCCGGTCAAGGCGCGCCGGGGGTCGAGGGGCGCCGAGCCGGATCGATCACCGCGGGAGGGGGCCGACATTTACCCGACTCGAACCGCTGCTGTATGGTGGCCCGATTCATGGACGTGGTGAACCAAAGTCGGGGGGGAACTCGAATGTCGGGAGGGCCGATGCGCTTCGTGGGTGTGTGTCTGGCGCTGAGTCTGGCGCTGTTCGGCTGTGATGGGGACGATCCCCAGGCCCGGCTGCCCGATGGCTCGGGCGGTACGGGCGGCATGATGGTCGACTCCGACGGCGGGGACGACGACATGGGCCCGCAGGTCACCGACATGTCGACCGTCGACGTCTTCGTGGGCGCGCCGCAGTGCGCCGACGGCGAAGACAACGACGAGGATGGCCTCATCGACCTCGAAGACCCCGGCTGCGAGAACGCCCTCGACAACGACGAGCGGCAGCTGCAGTGCGCCGACGGCGTCGACAACGACGACGACGGCCTCATCGACTTCCCGGCAGATCCGGGCTGCGGGTCGGCCGGCGACAACGACGAGCGCAACCCGGCCGTCCTTCCGCAGTGCGCCGACGGGCTCGACAACGACCGCAACGGCCTCATCGACGAGCAGGATCCGGGCTGCTCGGCGGTGGCCGACCCGACCGAAGAGCCGCCCGAGACGCTCGCCGCCTGCGCCGACCGCCTCGACAACGACGGCGACGGCATCATCGACTTCCCCTGGGAGCCGGGCTGCTCGGCGGCCGGCGACGAGGACGAGAGCGATCCGCTCGCGGTCACCGCCTGCGCCAACCTGATGGACGACGACATGGACGGGCTGACCGACTTCCCCGAGGATCCCGGCTGCTTCGGCGTCGGCGACCGCGACGAGGGCGACAAGCCGGTGACCCCCGCCTGCGCCGACGGGCAGGACAACGACTTCGACGGGCGCATCGACTGGCCCGACGACGTCGAGTGCTACGCCGCGTCCGACGCCAACGAGAAGGGCAGCTGCCTCGATCGCTACGATCCGCCGCTGCTCGAGAACGGGGTCTCGATCGTGGTCGATACCAGCCGCGGCATCTTCCGCTCGGCCGGCTCGTGCGGCGGCATGGGCTCGCCGGAGCTGGTGCTCTTCTACCGGGTGACCGATCAGATCGAGGCGCTCGAGGTGACCACCATCGGCGAGGCGACCGCGGTGCCCACCAGCCTCTACGTGCGCCGTACGGACTGCCTCGAAGCCGACGCCGAGCTGGTCTGCGCCCGCGAGGAGCCCGACGCGGTCGCGCCGGGTCAGACGGTGCGCATCGAGGCCCCGCGCCTCGGCGAGTACTTCGTCTTCGTCGACGGCGTCGCCGGCGCCGGCGGTCCGGTGCAGGTCACCGTCAACGAGGTGCCGCTCGCGCAGTGCCTCAATGGTATCGACGACGACATGGACGGCGCCGCCGACTACCCCGCCGACCCGGGCTGCCTGCGCCCCGACGACCGGGACGAGACCACCGAAGAGCTGGCGGTCTGCAGCAACGACGCCGACGACGACGGCGACGGGCAGGTGGATTATCCCAACGACCCCGGCTGCATCGCCGCCTCGTGGGGCGACGAGACCGACGTCTGCGGCGAGGGCGTGCGGCTCAACGAGCTGTTCGAGGGGGTCACCGAGGTCTACGGCAGCACCGACCCCGAAGACGGCATGGCCACCAACGCGCTCAACGGCGGCTGCGGCCGCGCCGGCGCCCCGGAGGTGGTCTACTTCTACCGCAACCCGTACAACGCGCTCTTGACCATCAGCACCGCGCACCCCGAGACCGAGGCCGCCGCGTCGGTCTACCTGCGCAGCGTCTGCGCCGACCGCGGCACCGAGCTCGCCTGCGACGACGGCTCGGCCGGCGGCGCCGGCAGCGGCCGGATCCAGGTCCGCTCGCTGCCGCCGGGCGACTACTACGTCGTCGTCGACTCGCGCACGCCTATCGGCGGCAGCTTCCGCATGACCATCGAGAGCGAGCGCGACGACCCGCAGTGCGACGACCTGATGGACAACGACAACGACGGGGCCATCGACCACGACGACCCCGGCTGCAGCTCGCCGAGCGACGACAGCGAGCGCGACTCGGCCCGGGTGCCGCTGTGCAACAACGGCCTCGACGACGACGGCGACAACCGCATCGACTGGCCGCTCGACCCCGGCTGCAGCGCCCGCGGCGACGTGACCGAGGACGACGCCGACGAGCCGCCGAGCTGCCTCAACGGCGTCGACGACGACATGGACGGCCTGACCGACTTCCCCAACGACCCGGGCTGCGCCGGCCGCGGCGACGACTTCGAGCAGGACCCGCGCATCATGCCCGCCTGCAGCAACGGCATCGACGACGACGGGGACGGCGACACCGACTACCCCGACGACTTCGACTGCCTGTTCGCCGGCGACCCCCACGAGAACCGCTGAGGCTTGTCGTTGAAGGTCTTCGTCGAGCCCTCCGGCCGCCGCATCGCCCCGTTCGACGATCCCGCCGGCGAGGCGTTGATCGGCAACCGCACCGTCGCCGACCGGCTCGCCGAGGCCATCCGCGGCGCCGGCCTGACCCGGGTCGAGCGGCTCGAGCCGCCGTGCCTGGTGGTGCCCGACAACCTGTGGTGCACCGCCGGCGCGCTGCGCAAGTTCGTCGACGGGGCCGCGGGGCGGGACGCGGTGCTGGTGCTCGGCCACTGCCGCTTCGGCGAGGCGTCGACCTCTGTCCAGCCCCATGTGACCAAGGTCGAGGGCGGCTTTCGCTTCGCCAAGGTGCGCCTCGTCACCGCCGCGCAGGCCGAGCCGGTCGACGTGGTGGTCGACGCCGAAGAAGACCCGCTCGACATCCCCGCGCCGCCCTACCTCGACATGGACGCGCTGTCGTTCGGCCTGCCCAAAGACGTCGTGATGGAGCTGCACCACTGGGTGCACATCCTCTGGGCCAACATGTTCATCGGCGCGGTGGACGTGCGCGCGACGTCGAAGCTGACCTTCATTCGCCGCGGCCTGTGGGCCGTCCTGCGGGCCCGCTCGCTCAACAAGTGGCGGGTCATGGGCAAGTTCAACATCATCGGCAAAGGCTGCGACATCCACCCGACGGCCACCGTCGAGGCCAGCACGCTGGGCGATAACGTCGTCGTCGGCCCCTACGCCCGGGTGTTCGCGAGCACCCTCGGTGACGGCGCGCAGGTCTGGGCCCAGGGCATGTGCGAGATGTCGACGGTGGGCCCGGGCGCGGTCGTCACCGAGCAGAGCTGCCTGCGCTTCTCGGTGCTCTACCCCGAGGCGGTCGTCGGCCAGTACCTCATGCAGATGTGCGTGCTCGGCCGCAAGGTGATGACCACCGGCGCCGCGTTCACCATGGATCTCAACTTCGACCAGAACATCCGGGTGCCGCTCGACGGGCAGCTGTTCGATTCGGGCACCCGCTTCCTGGGAGCGGCCTTCGGGCATCGATCGCGCATCGGCACCGGCTTCTGGCTGGCCAGCGGGCGCATGATCCCCAACGACTACTTCCTCGTGCGCCACCCCGACGCGGTGGTCAGCCGCATCCCCGAGGGGCTGGCCGAGCGCAACCCGCTGGCCATCCAGGGCCGCACGCTCACGCCGCTGGGTTGAGAGACGGACCGGGCGCGCCGGCTGGCATGGGGCGTGGGCATCGCCAGCTGGTCGCCGAGGGCCCCGGGTGGACCCGACTCCGGGCCTCGGCGGCTATCGAAGCTGGCGAGCCCTACTGCCCACCGCCGGGCGGCGGCATCTGCATGCCCGGCGGCAGCTGCATACCCGGCGGCAGGCCGGGGATGCCCATGGGCTGGCTGCCCGGCGCCGGGCTGGGCGGCGGGACCTCCTGGATGAACTTGTCCGGCGTCTGGCCGACGAGCGACTCGACGGCGAACTTGCGCACCTTGACCACGTACTCGCTGGCGTCGGACTTGACGTAGGTCTGCTCGCCGACGGTGGCGCCGATGCGCCAGGTCACCGTCTTCTCGGCGTCGCGCACGCTGACCGTCGTCGCGCCGTCGCCCAGGCCGTACTCCGGCTTGAGCTCTTTGCCCACCGGCTCGACGAGCCGCACGCTGCGGGCCGCGGTCACGAACGAGCGCACCCGGCTGCTGTCGATCTCGGCGTCGGGCTTGAGCTGGGCCACCCGCCACTTGCCCTCGTCGCCCTGGGTCAGGTCGATGGGCCCGTTCTTGTTGACGACCCGCACCTCGACGGGCTCCTTGACGTCGACGTACTGGGTGTCGACGTAGGTGTCGACCTTGTTGCCCACCGCGAACGACGAGATGCCCCGCGCCAGATAGACCGCGTCTTCGCCGTCGAAGCGGGCGTGCACGCTGCTGCCCTTGGCGCTGCCGAGCAGCACGGTCTTCTTCTCGCCGCCGAGGTCGATCTCGACCTTCTTGTCGTAGGTGTCGGCGCCGACCTCGAGCGCGTTGTGATTGGCCGCCTTGGTGGCGATCGGGTCGCGGCGGGTCGCCTTGACCAGCTTGCCGATGACCTCGTCGACCTTCTCCGCGTCGGCGGGGAAGTCGTCGGTGCCGGCGACCACCCAGCCCTCGCCCTTGCGCTGCAGGGTCACCGCCTGGGCCGGATCGTCGCCCTCGGCCCGCTCGGTGACGGTGAAGGCCGTCACCGCGCTCGGCTCGACGTCGATCAGCGGCCGGGCCTCGCTCGACGCGCCGGCGCGGCCCACCGAGCTGGACCACGTCACCGCCACCAGCACCGCCTGCACCACCGCGGCGCCGATCAGGATCTTGATGGTGTTGTTCACGCCACACCTCCCTTGGTGCCGGTCAGCGGGATGGGCTTCGCCAGCCGCCGTCGGCTGACGGTGAGCAGCAGTACGCCGCCGAGGGCGAGCAGCACCACCGCGTAGTTGACCACCTCGTAGGTATTGCGCTCGCTGTCGTCCATCGACTTCAGCGTGCGGGCGAAGGCGCCGGCCGAGCGGATCTGCAGGAGGTCGGTGTCTTCCAGCGCCCAGTCGATGAGGTTGCGGATGAGCACCGCGTTGCCCCGGTAGCTGCCCCCGCCGATCTGGGCCCCGAGCTGGCCGACGAGGTCGCCGACGAACTCCGACGAGCCGATGACCACCAGCCGAGCGTCGGGGGTCGAGCTCTTGAGCGTGCGCCCGGTGCGGTCGCCGTCGCTGGCCTCGGGGTTGGCCTCGGCGCCCGGCTCGAAGAGCGGCGAGGGCTTCTCGGCGAAGTGGCTCGGCAGGCTGCCGACGAGGCTCACCGCCAGCGGCACCGCGCCGCGCTCGGCGCCCTCGGGCACGCCGAAGCCGGTGTCGGGGTATTTCTGCAGGTCGGGCTCGAGCCCCATCTCGCGGCGGATCCAGCTCTCGTCGGAGCTGCGCACCAGCACCTGGGCGTCGAGGCCCTCGCGGCCCTCGGTGCCTTCGGTGAAGCGCACCGGCGACGTCCAGGTCATCGCCAGCGAGGGCACGCCGGCCAGGGCCGGGTGCTCGCGGTTGAAGCCCTCGGGCCGCACGTCGATGAAGAACGGATACGGCAACAGCTCGATGCGCTCGAAGACGAAGCCGCCCCGCTGCTCGCGCACCGGCATGGGGAACGACGTATTCTGCGGGTCCATCACGAAGGCCTGGTCGACCTTGACCCCGTAGGTCTCGAGCATGTCGAACAGCGGGTCCTGCTCCTTGACGGCGTTGATGCCGGTGCGCGCCGGCTTGACCCGGTAGGCCCCGGCCAGCGCGATGACCGCGCCGCCGCGCATCAAGTACTGGTCGACGGCGAACTGCTGCTTCTCGTCGAGCTCGCCGGGCTTGCCGATGAGCAGCACGTCGATGTTGCCCGGGACGACGCCATCCTTGGCCTCGACCTCCTGCACCTCGAAGTCGACCTGGAAGCTCTTCTCCAGGCCCTTGTAATCCACCTGCACCGGGTGGTTGGGCATGCCGGGCATGTTCTGCATCGGCATCTCGGGCATCTCCTTGGCCACCAGCACGCCGATGGTCTTGACGAAGCCCGGGGTCAGCCGCTGCACGCCGGCCTCGATGGTGGTGCGCAGGTCGCTCTCGCTCAGGTCGCCCTGGGGGAAGAGCGGCTCGGCGCGGTCGCCGGCTTCGAGCAGCAGGTGCAGGTAGAACTGCTGCTGCCCGAACAGGTCGGCGGCCAGCGGGCGGAAGCCGTACTGCTGGGCGATCTTCTGAGCGAGCTGCGCGTCGTCGGTCGGGTCGATCTGCTCGAAGCTCAGCCGCCCGCCGCTCTTCTCGGCGAGCGCGTCGGCCACCTTCTTGATGTTGGCCGGCACCTCGGCGAACTCGGGCGGCAGCTTGCCCGGGGTCACGTAGGCCGTCAGCTTGACCTGCGCCTCGTTGCGGGCGAGCACCGCCTCGATGCTCGAGAAGCCCTCGGTGGTCTTCTTGATGGCGCGGGTGATGTCGTACTCCAGGTTGCGCAGCCGCACGACCACGTCGTTCTCGTCGGCGTGCACCTCGATGAGGTCGCCGAAGCTGAGCACCTCGAAGCTGTCGCCCTGCTTGATGAGGATGTGGAAGAACGAGTTGACCACCGCCTCTTCGGTGCGGCTCGAGACCCGCAGCGGGATCGAGTCGATGCCGTATTGCTCCTTGATCTCTTCTTCGACCGCCTCGTCTTTGCTGGGGTCGTGGAACTCCACGGCCACGTTGCCGCCGCCGCGCACCTCGTACTCGTCGAGGAAGTCGCGGATGCGCGGCACGAGCGGGGCCAGCTTGGGGTGGGTCTTCTCGGAGAAGTAGCCCGCGATGAGCAGCGGCTCGTCGAGGCGGGCGAGCAGCTCTTCGGTGACCGGGCTGATGCTGTACTCGCCGTCGGCGGTCAGGTCGGCCCGGGCGGTGGTGACCGGCGCGAGCCACAGGTTGCCGAGCACCACGTTGAGCGCGACGAGGGCCACCCCCAGCTTGAGCACGCCGCGCCGGGAGTTGCCCTCGGCGGGCTGCTTCTCCATGCGCTTGGTCTCGAGAAAATAGCCGTTGAGGCTGAGGAAGAGCGCCGTCAGCGAGGCGTAGTAGAAGAAGTCGCGCAGGTCGAGCACGCCGCGCTCGATGCTGGCGAAGCGGCTGCCGGTGCCCAGCGAGCGCATGATCTCACCGGCCTCGTTGCCGAAGATCACGCCCACCGTGCCGGCGACCTGATCGCCGCCGACGACGTACATCAGCCCGCCGATGATGCCGGTGACGAGCAGCGCGACGATCTGGTTGTCGGTCAGCGCGCTGATCCACAGGCCCAGGGCCAGATAGGTCGAGCCGAGCAGCAGCGCGGCGACGTAGCCGCCGACGACGGGGCCCCAGTCGAGGTCGCCGAGCATCGAGACGGTGATCGGCAGAGGCAGGGTCAGGGCCAGGGCCAGGGCCACGAGCAGGACGCCGGCGACGAACTTGCCGAGCACGAGGTCGCGGGTGCGCAGGGGCAGGGTCAGGAGCACCTCGAGCGTGCCCGACTTCTGCTCCTCGCTCCACTGGCGCATCGTCAGCGCGGCGACGAGGAAGATCAGCAGGACCGGCAGCGCGCCGAAGAGCGGCCGCAGGTCGGCGAGGTTGCGGGCGAAGAACTTGCTGAGGAAGAAGAAATCGAACAGCGCCGCGACCAGGAAGACCCCCAGGAAGATGAGGGCCACCGGGCTGAGGAAGACGCTGCGCAGCTCCTTGCGGGCGATGGTGCTGATGCCGTTCACGCCGCCGCCTCCTTCTTCTTGCCGGCCTTGGCCTCGCTGACGTGGCGCGCCATCAGGTCGCGGAAGACCTGCTCCAGGCTCGGGGTCTCGGGGGTGATGCCGCCGATGGTCCAGCCGGCTTCGAGGGCCGCCCGGGCGATGGCCGGCGTCGCGTCGACGCCCTTCTGGCAGATGGCGCGCCAGGTGGTGTAGCCCGCCCGCTCGCCCTCGCGCTTGACCGACTCGACGCCGTCGACCTTGGCCAGCGCCCGGGGTACGTCCTTGGCGCCCTCGCCCACGCTGACCCGCACCACGTTGCTCGACAAGAGGTTCTGCAGGGTGTCGTCGGCGGCGAGCTCGCCGTCGATGAGGATCACCACCCGGTCGCAGACCGCCTCGATCTCGCTGAGGATGTGCGTCGACAGGATGACCGTCGTCGTCTGCGCCAGCCGGCGGATCAACTCGCGGATCTCGACGATCTGCACCGGGTCGAGGCCGTTGGTCGGCTCGTCGAGCACCAGCACGTCGGGCCGATGCAGGATGGCCTGCGCCAGCCCCACCCGCTGCCGATAGCCCTTCGAGAGCGTGCTGATCGGCTGCACCAGCCGCGCGTCGAGGCCGGTGGCCTTGACCGCGTCGGCGACCGCCGGGATGCGCTTCTCGGGGGGGATGCCCCGCAGCTCGGCCATCATCAGCAGGTATTCCTGCACCAGCATCTCGGGGTAGAGCGGCGCGTTCTCGGGCAGGTAGCCGATCTGGCGCTGCACGCCGATGCGGTCCTGCGTCACGTCGACGCCACCGATGGTGACCGTGCCGGCGGTGGGCTCCAAGAACCCGGTCATGACCTTCATCACGGTGGTCTTGCCGGCGCCGTTGTGGCCGAGCAGGCCGACGATTTCGCCGCGCTCGACCTCAAAAGACAGGTCGGCGACCGCCCGCAACGGGCCGTAGCGTTTCTCAAGCTCGCGAACCGAGATCATTCGATCCGTCCTCTCCGTCGAGTCGAAGTGCGTCGCAGATTCCCGGCGGCGCCGGGCGGTCGCGGGCCTGGCCCACGCCGCGACCGCCAGTGCGTAATCACCGTAGGCGCGGTGTCAAGGCGGTCGCCGTCGGTTTCTCGATTCCCCGCGGCGATCGATCGCGGCCCGGCGCTGCGCACACCTTTTGAGTCGATGCTCGGGGGTCGAGTACAGTCCGCACGAAAACGCCCCTCGTTCGGGGCCGACGGGAGTAGACATGCAAAACAGTTGGCGGTGGATCGGGCCGGTGGTCGTGGCCCTGGGTGCGGTGCTGACGGGGGGCTGCGAGCAGCAGACCGGCGATCCGGGCGACGCGACGGTCGACGCCGCGCCCCAGGCGGCCTGCGACAACGGGCTCGACGACGACGGCGACGGGCTCGTCGACCTCGAAGACCCCGGCTGCGTCGACGGCGCCGACGACAACGAGGTCGACGAGGTGGCGCCGCAGTGTGACAACGGGCTCGACGACGACGGCGACGGGGCGACCGACCTGGCCGATCCCGGCTGCGCCGACCGGGCCGACCCCGACGAGAGCGACGACCCGCCGCCGCCGCAGTGCAGCAACGGCGAGGACGACGACGAGGATGGCGCCATCGACCTCGCCGACCGCGGCTGCGCCTCGGCCCGCGACGACGACGAGAGCGACGAGCCGCCGCTGCCGCAGTGCAGCAACGGCGAGGACGACGACGGCGACGGCTTCACCGACTTCCCGGGGGATCCCGGCTGCGGCTCGGAGCGGGACGACGACGAGAGCGACGGCGGCCCGCCGCGGCCGCAGTGCGCCGACTTCGCCGACAACGACGGCGACGGGCGGGTCGACCTCGCCGATCCCGGCTGCGCCAGCCCGGCCGACCCCCGCGAGACCGACCCCGACCCGCTGCCGGCGTGCTTCAACGGCGTGGACGACGACGCCGACGGCATCGTCGACTTCCCCCGCGATCCGGGCTGCTCGGCGGCCGGTGACGAAGACGAGGCCGACGGCCCGCGGCCGCCGTTCTGCGCCAACGGGCTCGACGACGACGGCGACGGGCGGGTGGACTACCCCAACGACCCGGGCTGCGCCGGCGCTGGCGATCAGGACGAGAGCGACCCCGAGGTCGTGCCCGGCTGCGCCGACGGCGTGGACAACGACAGCGACGATCGGATCGACTTCCCCGACGATCCGGGCTGCGAGAGCGCGGCGGACGGCACCGAGCGCGCCGCGTGCGGGGCCCGCCGCTTCGCCGCCGAGGTCGAGGCCGGGCGGTTGATCCGGGGCCAGACCAGCGGCGTCTTCGAGCACGAGGGCAGCTGCGGCGGCCGCGGCGCGCCGGAGGTGGTCTTCCTCTATCGCCTCGATCAGCGGGTCGAGGCGCTGGAGATCACCACGGCCTTCCCCGATACCGAGCTGGAGACGACGCTCTACGTGCGCCGCGGCTGCGCCAACCCCGCCTCGGAGGTGGCCTGCGTGCGCGAGCCGGCCGACGAGGTGGCGGCCAATACCCTGGTGCTCGAAGACCCCGAGCCGGGCACGTACTACATCTTCCTCGACGGCGCGGCCAATCGCGGCGGCGAGTTCGCGCTGATGATCGAGCCGGTGCCGCTCGCCGCCTGCCGCAACGGCGTCGACGACGACGAGGACGGGCGGGTCGACTACCCGGCCGACCCCGGCTGCGAGCAGCCGCTCGACCGCGACGAGGCCGACCCCGATCCGCTGCCCGCCTGCGCCGACGACGTGGACAACGACGGCGACGGGCTGGTGGACTATCCGCTCGACATCGGCTGCGCGGCGGCGAGCGACCCCGACGAAGTCGACGCCTGCGGTCAAGGCGTCGCGGCCCTGGAGTTCCCGGCGGGCGTGGCGTTCGTCGACGGCGTCCTCGACGGCGGCACCAACGTGATGGAGGGCAGCTGCGGCGGCGCGGGCCGGCCGGAGCGCATCTACCGCTACGTCAACCCGTTCAACGCCAACCTGACCTTCAGCGTCGACAACGACGTCACCGAGGCCACCGTGGCGCTGTACGTGCGCGGCGATCAGTGCAGCAACCCGCGGGACGAGCTGGGCTGCGACGCCCGCGAGCCGCCGCCGATCAGCGCCGGCGGCACCGTCGAGGTCGAGCGGGCGCCGCCGGGCGAGTACTACGTCATCGTCGATACCGCGCTGGGCATCGGCAGCTTCCGGCTGACGGTGCAGTCCGAGCGGCTGCCGCCGGGGTGCTCCGACAGCTTCGACAACGACGGCGACGGCTTCCTCGACGCCGACGACCTGGGCTGCGAGAGCCCGGGGGATGAGGACGAGGCCGACCCCGAGTTCGGGCCCGATCCGGTGTGCGCCAACGGCGAGGACGACGACGGCGACGGCCTGATCGACTACCCGTGGGATCCGGGCTGCCTGGTGCGCGGCGGGCCCTCCGAGGACGACCCCGACGTGCCGCCGGTGTGCAGCAACGGCGTCGACGACGACGAGGACGGGGTGGTCGACTTCCCGCGGGACGTGGGCTGCGCCTACGCCGCCGACGAGGACGAGGCCGATCTGGGCCGGCCGGCGTGCAACAACCGCATCGACGACGACGGCGATGACCTCACCGACTGGCCCTACGACCCTGGCTGCCCCAGCCCCGGCTCGCGCAGCGAGGGCGACCCGCCGCAGCCGGGCGCCTGCGCCGACGAGGTCGACAACGACCGCGACGGGCTGGTGGACTTCCCGTTCGACCCCGGCTGCGCTTCGGCGGGCTGGTACACCGAGGACGACCCCGAGGTACCCTTCGCCTGCGGCAACGGCGAGGACGACGACGAGGACGGCCTCACCGACTTCCCCCGTGATCCGGGCTGCCAGTTCGCCGCTGACGACGACGAGGCCGACCCGGCCTTCCCGCCGGCCTGCGCCAACGGCCGGGACGACGACGCCAACGGGCGCATCGACTGGCCCGACGACCCGGGCTGTCAGTCGGCGGCCGATACCGAGGAGCGCGCCGGCGGGCGGGTGAGCGCGCGCTGCGCCGACGGCCTCGACAACGACGATGATGGCGCGCTCGACCTGGCCGATCCGGGCTGCAGCGGGCCGCGGGACGACGACGAGAGCGACCCCGAGGTGCAGCCGTGGTGCGACGACGGCGTAGACAACGACGCCGACGGCATCATCGACTGGCCCGACGATGACGGCTGCGCTGCCCGCGGCGACGAGTGCGAGCAGACGGGCTATGGCCAGTGCGACGGGGTCTGCCTCGATCTGGTGGCCGACGCGCAGAACTGCGGCGAGTGCGGGCGGGTCTGCGCCGACGGCGTCGAGTGCATCGACGGGTTCTGCGGCGGGCTCTTCGCCTTCGAGGGCATCCTCGAAGATACCCCGCCCGACCTGCTCGGCGGCTGGCAGGTCTGCCACCAGGACCTCTACGGCGAGAGCGGCACCCGCATCGCCGATGTGCTCGCCGCCTGCGACGGCGAGTTCATCATGTACGGCTGCAAGCAGTCGGCCGCCGAGAACTGGCAGCTGCTGGCGATGGGCGAGCGGGACGAGGTCTTCCGCAATACCGGCGACCAGGGCAACCAGCTCAACGAGCACAACGGCGTGGCGTGGTACTTCAGCCAGAGCTACTCGATCGGCTTCGTGCTGCCCGGCACCGGGGTCTCGCGCAACTCGTGCGACACCGCCAACCAGTCGCCGCAGCACCGGCTGTGCTGGCACACCGGCAACAACAGCTTCAACGGCGGCTATCGCTGCGGCGCGCGCACCGGGCTCAACGGGGCGCGGGACTGGGATCGGGTGATCTGGACCAGCCGCTGAGCGCGCTCGGTCAGCTGAACCGACGGGTCGACGCCCGCGCCGCGGCGCAGTCGGCGCAGTCGGCGCTCGGCGGGCAGAGGAAGACCAGCGGATCGACATCGAGCAGCGCGCGGGCCTCGTCGACGATGGCCCGCGCGTCAGCCAGCCGGGCGTGGCCATGGCCCACCGGCCCCTCTCGCTGCGCGCCGCGGGCCCGCAGCGGCCCGTCGAGCTTCGCGAAGCCCGCGCAGCAGTGGTCCGGCTCGCTGATCGGGACGGTTCGGGCGAGCCCGTCGACCAGCGCCACCGTCGGGTGCGCGGTCGAGTAGGGCACATCGGCCATGACCTCGGCGACGTGCACCACGGTGTCGGCGTCGTGACCGACCCCCAGCAGCAAGACCTGACCGTCGAGCGCCACGACCCGGCCGGGCGGGCTGTCGGGGCCGTGCACCGGCTCGAGCGGCTGCGGCGCGCAGATGGCCGCGGCCCGTGGCCCGAACGCGGCGAACGAGCCGCCGGGGTGGGTGCTGCGCGTCACGCCCGCCCGCCGCCAGAAGCGCTCGGCGGTGATCCCCATGTCGAGCGTCGGCGTCGTCTGCGGGTCGAAGAGGCCCTGCCCGTCGGTCATGGTGGGCATCACCAGGGTGCCCTCGGGGCCCAGCGCGTCGAGCAGGGCGTCGATCAGCGCCTCGGGCCCCCCGGCGATGGGGCGCAGCGCGCGGAACGACGTATGCACCTCGAGCACGCCGCCCCGGCGAACGCCGAGGGCGCGCAGCTGAGCGCTGATGGTCGCTCGGTTCACCGGCTGGGGGCGGCTCATGGCGTGGGCTCCTTCACTGGGAAGGGTCGGGCTGATCGCGCGGGCGCTCGTCGTCCGCGAGGGCGACCGCGTGGCTGTCGGGCTCTATGCCGCCACCGTAGCGGGTGGCGTAGACCTGGGTGAACTCGGCGCCGAAGAAGAGGATCGACGCGCTGTAGTAGACCCAGACCAGAAAGGCCACCAGCGACGTGGCCGCGCCGTAGGACGAGATCACCGCGCTGTTGGCGATGTACAGCCCGATGAGCGACTTGCCGATCTCGAAGAGCACCGCGGTGACCGCCGCGCCGATCCAGATGTCGCGCCAGGCGATGCGCACGTCGGGCAGCACCTTGAAGATGAAGGCGAACAGGCCGGTGTAGAGCAGCAGCGACAGGCCCAGATCACCCAGCTCGAGCAGCCACTCGTCGTCGATGGGCAGCAGGCCGTGCACGTGCTCGAGCACGAAGGTCAGCGCCGAGCTGGCGATGAGCGAGACCAGCATCAAGAAGCCGAGCATGCCCATCGTCGCCAGCGACAACAGCCGCTTGCGCACGAAGTTCCACAGGTCGTTGCCCGGCGCCGGCTCGACCCGCCAGATGAGGTTGATGGTCTCCTGCAGGCTCGCGAAGGCCACCGTCGCGCCGAAGAGCAGCACCGCGACGCCGACCACCGCGGCGATGCCCGCGCCGGGATCCTGGGCGCCGGCCTGCATGACCTCCTGGATGGCCGCCGCGCCGCTGGGCCCCAGCAGCAGCTCGGCCTGGGCCATGAGCCGATCGGCGGCGGCGCCGTCGTCCCAGACGAGGCCGGCGACGGTCAGCGCCAGGATGACCAGGGGCGCCAGCGAGAGCGCGGTGTAGTAGCTCAGGCGGGCGGCCAGATCGAGGCAGCCGTCGGCGATGAACTGCTGCACGCAGCGGGTCAGCAGGGTGGCGGCGGTGCGCAGCGGGCGGGGCAGGCGGTCGATGAAGTCCATGCCTGTTCGAGCAGCCGGGCGGCCCGGTCGTCACCGCGGCCCGTCAGCCGCAGCGTATCGGGCGCGGTGTATTGGCCCCGGCGTATCGGACGCGACGCGCGGGGCCCGCCGGGCATCGGGTCTGCATGCGACCCGACCCTCCCGGCTTCTGGCCGGCCCGTATCGCCGCCCGCGTCCCCGACGGCCCCCGCGGCCAGCTGGTCACCTTCGACGTCGAGCCCGGCTGGGGCGCCGGCCACCGCGCGCCGGGGCAATACTGCGAGCTCCGCCTGGGCGGGCACACCGGCTTCTTCGCCATCGCCGGCCCGCCCGGCGCGCCGCGGCCGCAGTTCTACGTGCAGGACAGCGGCGGCAGCTCGACGGCGGTGCTCGGCAGCCCGGTCGGCGCCACCGTCGAGCTGGGCCCGCCGAGCGGCGCGGGCTATGCCCTCGACGGCGCGCTGAACGACGGCGGGCCGATCTACGCTCTGGCCACCGGCAGCGGCTGGTACGGGCTGCGCCCCGCCCTATGGGCCCTGGCCGCGGCGGGCCGCACCGCCCACGTCTACGCCGGCTTCCGCGATCCGGTCGCGGCGCTGGATACCGTCGGGCAGCAAGCCTTGCGCGATCGCGGGTTTCGGGTCGACGTCTGCCTGAGCCGCCCGCTGTCGGGTTGGACCGGGCGGCGGGGTTATGTGCAGGACGCGCTGTTCGCCGATGTGCCGCGGCTCGACGACGCGTGGTTGATCGCCTGCGGCCAGCCCGAGATGCAGGACGCCGCCAAGCACCGCGCCGTCGAGCGCGGGCTGCGGCCGGCGCGGTTTCTGACCAACTACTGACGGCGGCCCCAGCGGCGGTCGGATCGGATGAAGCCGTCGATGCGCGCCGCGATGTCTTCCGCGTCGCCCTGGCCCCCATAGCGCAGCACCCGACAGGCTTCGATCAGCTCGGCGGCCGCGTCGAGGCCGGCGGCGTGCAGGCGGGCGCCGAAGCGGCCGAGGGGCTCCGACGGCGCTCGGATCAGGCGATGGCGGGCGGCGAGGTGGCCTTCGAGCAGCATCAGCGGGCCGAAGCGCTCGTCGTCGTCGATGGCCCGGGTCGCCCGCCGCCGGCGCACCCGGATGAAGACCAGCAGCAGCGCCGAGATGCCGCCGAGGGCCGCGGTCAGCTCGGCCACCGACAGGTCGGCCAGCCGCTCGAAGACGCGGCCGAAGGCCCGCTTGAAGACGTCCCAGCGCGCGGCCCACCAGCCCACCGACTGGCGGGTATTCTCGCCCAGGGCGCCCGGCGGCGTCGGATCCCACGTCTGCCAGCGGCCGTCGAGCCAGACCTCGACCCAGGCGTGCGCGTCGCGGCTGCGCACGACCGAGTAGCCGCCCACCGGGTTCTGCTCGATGACCCGGTAGCCGGCGACCATGCGGGCCGGGATGCCCAGGCCGCGGGCCATGAGGGTCAGGCCGCTGGCGAAGTACTCGCAGTGGCCCGACCTGCTGAAGTGCAGGAACCACCACGTGGGGTCCATCTTCTGCGGCGGCTCGATCAGCTCGAGGCTGTAGGTGAAGTCGCGGGCGAAGCGGCTGCTGATCGCGCGCAGCTTCGCCCGGTCGTCGGCCGCGCCGGCGGTCCACTCGACGGCGAGATCGGTGAAGTGCGCGCGCCACTTCTGCGGCAGCGCCACGTCGTGCTCGGTCGGTCGGTCGATGTGCGGCTCGCGGCCCGGCGTATCGGGGTCGACGGTCTGCACGACCCAGGTCCGCGGCTCGGAGACCATCTCCGGCGCCAGCTCGGGGATGCCGTAGGGGTCGAGGCGGGTCAGCTCGGGGCCGTCGTCGAGGCGCACCGCGCCCAGCGGCACGAAGAGCGCCAGGCCCGAGTCGGGGCTGCCCTCGATGAGCAGCGTCGACCGCGGGCGCAGCTCGCCGTAGTCGAGCGCGAGGCGGTCGCCGGGTTCGTAGCGCGGCCCGCTGTAGCCGGGGATCGGGCGGATGGCCCAGCTGCCGCCGCGGTAGTCGACATAGACCCGGCCGCGCAGGTGGTCGGTCTCGCCCTCGACCCGCAGCTTGACCGCGTCGTCGAGGGTGATGCGCCCCGACTCGCCGAGCTGGATGCGGCCCTCGCCGAAGCCCGAGGTGCCCGCGCCGCCGAAGAGGTAGGGGGACAGCGCCCGCGAGACGGCGGGTTCGGCGGCGGGCAGGGCCCAGCCCAGGCCGCCGAGCACGCCGCCGGCGAGCAGCAGCGCGACGATGAGGGGGGCGAGCCCGCCGCGCTGATGGCGGAAGAAGGCCGGCCAGCCGCCGTCGCGCAGCATGGTCGCGATGACGCCGGCGGCGAGGTAGGCGGCGACCCCGAGGCCGAAGACGGGCCGGTTGACGGTGCGGGCGAGGCCCATCAGCGCGACGAGCCCCGCGCCGAGGGCCGCGGCGTTGCCGGCGCGGTCGGCGCGCCACCACAGCTGCGGCAGCGCGATGGCCAGCCCGCCGACGGTCACGTACAGCCCGAAGGTGGGCTTGCTCGACCCGGGAAAGAGCGTCAGCAGGCCGAGCGCGGCGGTCAGGGTCACGACCTGAATGGCCGCCTGCACGATGCCCGCCGGACGGGGCAGGCGCCCGACCCGCGCGCCGACGACCGCGATCAGCGCCAGCACCCCGCCGATCGCGGCGTAGGGCGAGTCGGAGAACAGCAGCAGCAGCGCCGGCACCTCGAGGGCGAAGGCCAGCGCGGCGGCGGCGGCGCGCGGGTGTCCCGGCTCGGCGCGCGCCGTCACAGGACCACCCCGCCCGGCAGGTCGTCGGGGCGCAGGGCCCGCACCCCGGCCTGCTCGGCGGCGGCGAGGGCGGCTTTGTCGCGGGAGACGAGCACCGGCCGGGCGCCGCGGCCGATCAGCGCGCCGACCAGCCCCTGCTGCGCGGGCCCCCAGTCGGCGAGCACCAGATACAAAGGCTCGCCGGGCGCGAGGCCGATGGCGACCCGCGCCTCGGCGTCGGCCGGCTGGCCCGGCTGCACGGTGGCCAGCATGTCGAGGGCGCGCTCGAAGGCCGACCCGTCGTGGCCGACGATGATCGTGCCCGGCTCGGCGGTGGCGGCGACCAATTCGACCCGGGTCTCGTCGCGGGCGGCCCAGGCCACCAGCGACGCCGCGAGGCTCGCCGCCCCGTCGAAGCCCTCGCGGTCGGGGGTCTGCATCGCGCCGAAGAGCGCGACCCGCACCCGGCGGCGCATGGCGGTGCGGTACTCGCGCACCATCGGCTCACCCAGCCGGGCCCACGAGCGGGCGTGCAGGTCGCGCAGCCGGTCGCCGCGGCGATAGGGGCGCACCCCGAGCAGTTCGAAGCTCTCGCCGCGCACCCGCGTGCGGCTCTTGCCCTCGGGCGGCGCGGCGACCGCGTGCGGCGGCGGCGCGTTGATCGGGACCACCGGCGGCACGACCCGCAGCCGCACCTGCTCGCTGACGACCCGCCGCCCGTTCATCAGGCCCAGCGGTCGGATCGAGGCCACGTAGAACCGGCCGATATAGCGCTCGCCGCGCACCAGGAAGCTCGCCGACAGGTTGACCCGGGCCTCGGCGCCCGGCGCGAGGTGGCCGATGCCCGGCCGGCGCTCGATCCAGGTGCCGTCCCACGGCAGAAACGGCCCGTGCACCCGCAGGGCGTACACCGGCTGGTCGCCGGTATTGCGCACGACGGCGGTGAAGCGCACCGCCTCGCCGGCGGCGACCCGCGGCGGGTGCTCGATGCGCAGCTCGACCCCGTCGATGCGGGCGATGGGGCGGGTGAGGAAGGCCGAGACGAGCAGGCCGACGAGCCCGCAGAAGACGAGGTAGAGGTGGCTGAAGCGCACGTCGATGCCCGCCGCGCCGGCCACCAGCGTCGCCACCACCAGCACCTGCCCCTCGCGGGTCAGGCTGTGCAGCGGCGTGGTCACGAACTGGATGAACCGCCCGGTGCGGGTGCGGTTGAAGCCGTCGAACCGCTCCGTCGAGCGCGGGATGAGGATGTAGTTGAGCTCGCGCAGGTTCATGACGGCGCCCCCCCGAGCACCCGGCTCGGGTCTTTACGTGGGCACCGGCACCTCGTCGAGCACCTGCTCGATGATCTGCCGCGGGCTGCGGCCGCCGTACTCCGCCTGGGGCAGGAGCCCGATGCGGTGGGCCAGGGTCGGCTCGGCCAGCGCCTGCACGTCGTCGGGGGTCACGTAGTCCCGCTCGGCGAGCAGCGCCCGGGCCTGGGCGGCGCGGAAGAGCGCCAGGGCGCCGCGCGGGCTGACGCCCAGGGCCAGCTCGCCGTGCTCGCGGGTGGCGCGCACCAGCTTGACGATGTAGCGGCCCACCTTCTGCTCGACGGTGACCGCGCGCACCGCGTCCTGCAGCGCCACGAGCCCCTCGGCGTCGAGCACCGGCTGCACCGCGTGCAGCGGGTGGGCGGTCTGCTGGGCGTAGAGCATCTCCAGCTCGTTCTCGGCGGCGGGATAACCCAGCTCGATGCGCAGCAGGAACCGGTCGAGCTGCGCCTCGGGCAACGGGTAGGTGCCCTGGTAGTCGGCCGGGTTCTGGGTGGCGACGACGAAGTAGGGCCGCGGCAGCGTGCGGGTGATGCCGTCGGCGGTCACCTGACGTTCGCTCATCGCCTCGAGCAGCGCCGACTGGGTACGCGGCGAGGCGCGGTTGATCTCGTCGGCGAGCAGCACGTGGGTGAAGGCCGGCCCCGGGCGGAACTCGAAGCGGCCGTCCTCGGGGTGCAGCACCGCCGCGCCGGTGATGTCGGCCGGCATCAGGTCGGGGGTGAACTGCACCCGCTTGAAGTCGAGATCGAGCGAGCGGGCGAGGGCCCGGGCGAGGGTCGTCTTGCCGACGCCGGGCACGTCCTCCATGAGCACGTGGCCCTCGGCGAGCACGCCGACCAACAACAGCTCGAGGCGCTCGGTCTTGCCGAGGATGACCTTCTCGAGCCCGGCGAGCAGCCGGGCGACGACGGGATGGGTGATCAAGAGCTTTCCCACAAACGTCGGCGCTTCGCCCAGCACCGTCCCGAACCTCGAATCTCGTCGTCGCTCGGGCTCGAAAGACCGCCAGTATTCCTGCGCCTTCGCTCCTCGATCTCGACGCCCGGTCCGGCGCTGTGCTCGACCGAGGTATGTGGGCAAGCTCTCAAGATCGCAGGGTCAAACGGCGCGCAGGACGTGGTTGCGGGCCAGCCGATTGACGGTGGCCCGGGCGAAGTTGACGATGCCGCAGGTGCGGCCGAGTACGGTGATGATCGGTCGATCGGCGGCGAGCGCCGCCTGCACGTAGGGCTCGCTGACGGCGGGCGGCACCACCCAGCTGCTCCAGCGGACCATCGCGTCGCAGCCCTCGACCCGCCCGGCGGCGCGGGCCGGCGGGGCCTCTTCGTCGCTGGGCACCAGCCGCAGGTCGACCGGCTGGCCCTCGCTGAGGGTGCGCAGCTCGTCCTGCACGGCGTCGTCGCCGCCGACCACCAGCAGCCGGCGCACGCCCGCCAGGCCGCATTCGGCGACCATGTGCGAGAACCAGCGCTTCTCGGCCGTGCCGCCGCACACCGCGCAGGCGCTGTCGTCTTCGACCCGCAGCGGGATGCGCCCTACCGCGCGGGTGACCCGGTCGCACAGCGGGTTGGCGCAGGTGGCCTGCAGGTTCTTGGCGATGAGCTTCTCGATGCTCGGGGCGTCGATCTGGCGGATGGCCTTGATCACCTGCACCGACGCCCGCTCGTCGGCGAGCAGCGCCTGCAGCACCCGCACCTGCTGGCGGAAGGTCTCGAGCCCGTGGGCCCGCAGCAGCCGGGTGACGTCGCCGCCCTGCTGCACCGCCCGCTCCAGCTCGAGGGCCCGGGTGCGCCAGGCGACCTCGCGCTTGCGGGCGGTCTCGAGATCGCCGAGCACCGAGCTGGTATCGATGCTGCCCTGGCGCGACTCTTCGAGGGCCTCCTGGGCCTCTTCGAGGCTGCCGCGCAGCTCGTCGAGCTCTTCCTGCAGCTCGCCGCAGGTCTGGGCCAGCGTCTCGCGCTCGTCGTCGGCCACCTGCAGCTTCTGCTTGAGCGTCGCCCGATCGAGGTTGAGCCGCTCGTTGTCTTCGCGCAGGGCCTCGACGCCGGCCACGTTGCGCTTCGCCGCCTCGAGCTCGGCCTGCAGCCGCTGCAGCTCGCGGGAGAAGCCCTCGGCGCGGGCCCGCTCGACGTCGGCCTGCTGCCGGGCGCGGTCGCGCTCGGTCTCGGCGCGGGCCACCCGCAGCTTGAGCTCGTCGCGGGCCTCGGAGACCCGGCCGGCGGGCTTGCTCGGCGCCTGAATGTTGCTGCGCACCGCCTTGGTGGCCGGCAGGGTATCGGGCACCGCCCGGTGCCCGGCGGTGATGTCGCTGGGCAGGTGGGCCTCGAGCAGATCGGCGAAGCTGACCTTGAAGCCGTCGCCGCCGCCGCCGCCCGACCCGCCGCCGCGCTGCCCGCCGCCGCGCTGATGGCCGCGGCCGCCCACCGGCCGGTTGCCGCCGGTGTGGCGCCCGCCGCGGCTCGAGCCGCCCTGGCGGTTGCCGCCCGGTCGGTTGCCGCCGCTCTGCCGGTTGGGGCTCGGCTGCCGGCTCGACCGGCTCTGGGGCGGCGTGCGGCCCTTGCCGTGGCGTGCGCGGCCCGCGCCGCCCCGGCCCAACGCCTTGCGGGCCGCCTGGGCCACGTCGGCGCGGATGGTATCGGCCCGGCGGGCGTTGGGGTAGCCATTGGCCCGCAGCCACTCGAGCACCGACTGCTCTTGCAGCCCCAGCTCGACAGCCAGCTTGTAGGCCTTGGTCTTCACAGGTCGCTCGCGCTCCGCGGGATTGTCCGACAGCGCATGATACGGGAGCCGTCGCCAGATTGTCACGCCAAGCGGTCGGGCCCCGGCTGGAGGCGCGCTGCGCCACGCCGCGGCTCACGACCGCCGTGTCGATCGATGCCGCGCGCCCCGGGTCGGGTTCCGCGGTGGCCCTCGGCGCAGAGGTTGGAGGCGCTTCCGGCGGCGCTGTCAGCGGGGCGCGAAGCGGGTCGTCGCGCCGTCCTGCAGCACGAGCACCGCGCCGTCCCCCGGCATGACCAGCGATCGGCCATCGGGCGTCGGCCCCAGGCTGCGGGCCGCGCCGTCCGGGTCGACGACGTAGAGCCGCTCGGCGTCGAGCACCAGCACCCGGCCATCGGCCAGCGGGCGGTGGGCGATGGGGCGGACGATACCGCTCGCCGGCCCCGGCTGCCACGGCCCGTCGGGGCCCGCGGTGCGCCAGATGCGGCCGCTCTCGTCGATGGCCGAGACTCCTTCGGGCGCGGGGGCCAGCTCGACGAATGGCGCTGGAATCTCCGTTCGGCGGCAGGTGCGCCCGTCGCGGCACCACTCGACGTGGGCGTCGGCGGCCAGCATCGCGGCGAAGGACCCGCTCCAGACCGCCGGCCCGCGCAGCGCCGCCGGGTCGAGCCGCGGATCCCCGTCGAGCCGCGGCGTCCGGTCGAGCCGCTGCCACCGCGACCCGCCGTCCACGCTGATCGCCGAGTCGCCGTCGCGGCAGTCGGCCAGGCCGAGCTGGCCGGCGAAGCGCACCCAGCGGGCCTCGCAGCTGCCCGGCGGCGGGGCGATCGTCCAGCGCTCGCCGGCGTCGTCGGTGCGCCGGAAGAGCCCCAGGCCCACCGCGGCGACCGTATGGCCGTCGACCCGGTCGAGATCGGTGAAGGGCAGCCCGACGGTGCCCGGCACGGCGAACCACTGCCGGCCGCCGTCGACAGTGCGCCACAGCCCGCCGAGCACGCCGACGCCCAGGCCGATACGCGGGTGGGTGAAGACCGCCCGCCACAGGGGGCGATCGAGCCGCGGACCGCGCGGCGCGATGCGATCGAGCCCGGCCACGAGCCCGCGGGGCGCGCCGGCCAGGGCCCCCCTCGCGGTGGCCAGCAGCGCGGCGCCCACCGGGGCGCGCTGCTCGAGGGCGCGCCACGTCCGGCCGCCGTCGTCGCTGCGCAGCGCGCTGCCCGGGATGCGCGGCACCGCGTAGAAGACGCCGCGGGCGTCGGCCGCGACCGCCGCCAGATCGGCGCCCAGCCGCGCGGGTCCTTCGGCGGCGTGCCAGGTCCGCCCGCCGTCGCGGCTGTATTCGATGGCCAGCCGCCCGCCGACGCCGGCGCCGACCAGCACCGCGCGGCCCTTGCCGGTCAGCGCGATGTCCCGCGGCAGCGCGACCGCCGGATCGGCCCGGCGCCCGTCGACGAAGCGGGCGCCGGCGTCGTCGGAGGCGGCGATGGCGTCGACCCCGGCCACGATCACCCGCCCCGCGGCGGCGCCGATGGCCCGCGGTCGGGGGACGGGCGCCGGCCGGCGGCGGGGCAGGGCAGGCAAGGCGCCGTCGCGCAGCTCGGGGCCGTCGGGCGAGCGGGTGAGCAGGTAGCCGTGGTCTTTGTCGATGGCGACCGTGCGCCGCCCGTCGAGCCCGCAGCCCACGTCGAGCCGGGCCCAGCCGCCGCCCCGATCGATACGCGCCGGTCCGCCGTCGGCCGGGCAGGCGATCGTGGTCGAGCCGCCGCCGACCAGCAAGCGCAGCGGGGGCAGGGTCGTCGGGCGCGGCACGAAGCCATACGGCTCGTCGAGTTCGAACAGGCCGCCGCTGGCGGTGGCGACGACGACGCCGCGATCGGTCGCGGCCAGCCCGACGACGGCCTCGTCGGCGATGACCGTGCGCTCGAAGTCGACCCCGGCGATGGGCGGCTCGATGGGCCACGGGTCGGGCAGCGGCGCCGGGTCGAGCGGATGCGGGCCGTCCGATCCGATGCCGCCCGGGTCGATGTGCGGCGGGGGCTCGGCGGGCCAGGGCCCCGGCGGCAGCTCGGCCTCGGGCTCGGGGGTCGGCTCCGCCGGACGGGGGCGCGCGGTGGGCGGCTCGACGGCGACGCCCCGCGGGCTGGGCGGGCCTCTCTCGGGCGCGCAGCCCGGCCCGGCGAGCAGCCCGATGCCGAGCGCGAGCAGCGCCCGGCGCAGCGGGAGCCGTGGGGCGCGGTCGCGGGGGTCGGCGGGTGGCGGGCGCATCGGCTCCAGGGTAGTGCGGTCGGGCGCGGCGGGGCAATCGCACCGGGCGCAATCGGTGTGTATGCCCCGGTGGCTTTCTGGATTGACCGGCCGGAGATCGGGCATGCTGTGCGATCCATGTGGGTATCGCGTGGGATTGATCGGCGCCGATGCTCCAGGACGCACCACGAGCCCACCGGGGGGGAGGTCGAGCATGCGCGGTACTGGTACAGCGGCGCAGACCCAGCGGGTCACCGGCGGTCGCCTGAGGGCCCTGGCGGGCATTCTGCTGCTCGGCGGCGCCTCGGCGGGCCTCTGCGGCTGCTCCCACGTCAGCTATACCCGCGGGGTGCAGACCCAGGAGGCGCTGCCGCTCGAGCGGCTGCCGTCCCCCGAGAGCACCTACGGCGAGGCGACCTTCGATACCCACGAGATCGTGCTCGCCGACCGCACCGGCGTCCTCGGCGCGGCCCTCGGCACCCAGATCGAAGGCACCGGCAATGCCTTCGCGGCGATGCGCGAGGCCGAAGCCGAGGGCAAGCGCAGCGCCGAGTACAGCTATCGGGTGCACCGGCCCGACGAGTACGACGGCGCGGCCATCGGCATCTACTACAAGTGGGGTGAGACCCAAGCGCCGGGGGACTACACGCTCGACATCGAGAGCACCCTCAACCCGCTGATCGACGGGCGGCACGCGGCGCCCTACACCGCGAGCTTCGGCGAGGGCGGCCTGCACATGGGCGGCAAGGAGGCGCTGGTGGACGACTGGCTGAGCTGGTCGATCATGGTGCGGCTGGGCATGGCGCGCTACGACCTGACGCCCGATCCGATGGCGACCGACCGCCAGATCGACGAGCGCACCAAGCGCGACGGCGAAGCGTGGGCGTTTCGCGTGCCGAGCCACTTCGGCCTGATGATCGACCCCGAGTGGCTCTACGGGCTGGCGGTGCACGGCTGGGTCGGCGCCGATCTGGTGGGCTGGCTCTTCACCCGCGATCGGGGGTCGTGGAGCGACAAGATCGACTACGGCGGCGACGTCTCGTGGGGCATGATCGTCGGCGACTTCGGCTTCAGCGTCGGCGTCGGTTACGCCCGCCAGAACCACAGCTGGGGTGAGCACTGGGTGCAGTACGATCAGTTCTTCGGCATGCTCGCGCTCGATGTGGACGTGGTGTCGCTGCTCGATTGAGGCTGTGATCGAGTCGGCGAGCGGCGCAGCGCCGCCCGCGCCGTGAGCGCCATCGCCGCGCACAGCAGCAGCCCGCCCACCGGGGCCGCGACGATGCCCAGCCCCGGGTCGCCGTCGTAGATCCAGACCCCGCCCAGCAGGAACCCGCCCGCCAGCAGCACCGTGCCCCCGCGCAGCAGCCGCGAGGCCCGCGCCGGCCCCCGCGCCCCCCAGCCCAGCTCGGCGAACGTCAGCCCGAAGGCCAGGTTGAGCAGCCCGGTCAGCGCGCCGTGGGCGTGGGCCAGCCGGAAGAGCATGCGCCGGGTCTCGGCGTCGGCGTCGAGCAGCCAGCCCACCTTGAAGCCGTGCAGCGCTTCGAGCGCGAGCCCGCCGATGGTCCACAGCGCCAGCGCGCCCCAGCCCCAGACGAGGTGGATCCGCCGCAGGTCGGCCCGTTGGGATGCGCTCACTGGTGTACCTCTCGGGTTGTTGGCGCTGTCGCTCGACGCGTGCGAGGGACGGAGCCGACTGTCCGGTGAATCCACGAGGAGGGCCGCCTGCGCTTGCTGCTCGACAGCCCCGATGAGACCCGCCCCCTCGTGGAGACCGGGAGGACCGCCGACAGGAGGGCGACAAGCGGTCGAGTCGCAGCCCCCGGAGCGCCGCTCAGTGAGCGACCGGCAGGACCTCCCGCACCCGGCAGCGTACTCGAAACCGCGGGAGGCCGACCACGCAGTACTTCGCCGGGCTCGTCAAGCGTCTCGCGCGCATCGCACCGGCCGCCGACATCCCCATCGCGGTCGAGCGGCCCAGCGGCCTGATCGCCAGCCGCGCAGCAGCCTCTTCTCAGAGCAGCCTCTTCTCAGAGCAGCCTCTTCTCACAGCGGACCTTCATGGCATCCCTCACGCGGCGCGGCGGGCGGTGCGCGCCCGTTTCAAGACCTCGATCACCGCCACCCGCAGGTCGTCGGCGTCGATCTCGCGGCCGAATTCGAAGTAGACCCGGCGCGCGTCGGTCTCGACGGCGAAGCCGGCCCGGTCGAGCGCGACCATGCGCGCGTGGGCGGGGGTGAAGCCGCACAGGCCCTCGACCATCTCGATCAGGTTGTGCCCGTGGTCGTCGTTCATGTGCTCGATGGCGCCGCGCGCCGCGTCTTCGAGGCCACCGCCGAGCGGGGCGCGCAGCATGTCGGGGCCTTCGATCCAGCGGATCTTGCCGAAGCCGGCGATGTAGCGCCCGCGCACCACCGTATCCATCAGCCAGTAGTCGAAGCGGTGGGTCTCGTCGTAGTCGGCGGCCTGGGGCACCCGCACCCGGTAGCGGGCCACGATGTCGTCGAGCGCGGCGGTGTCGACCGTGCGCGCGCCGGGCAGCGGGCCGTGCTCGCGGGAGGGCGCGTACAGCGGGACCATGCTGCCCATGATGCCGACCCGCCAGGTGGCCTGGGGGTCGCCCTCGCCGTGGGCCGCGTCGTCGGTGACGAAGAGCGTCGCCCGCGGGTCGCGCACGAGGTTGGCGGTGTGGGCCGCGATGCGGGCGAGCAGCACGATCGGGCGGCCATGGGCGTCGAGGGCGTAGGGCACGATCGAGCCGAAGGGGTGGCCGGCCATCGCCTTCTGCGAGGCGAGCGTGCACAGCGTGCCGTGGGTGGCGCCGATGAGCCGCGCGCGGGCTTCGGCGGCGAAGTTCCAGATGTCGGTGGCGGACATGGGGCTCCTCAGCGGGCGGTCACGAGCGGGTGGTCCAGCTCGGGCGGGTGGTGGATGTGCACCGGCACCCCGAAGGCGTCTTCGAGGGCGTCGGCGGTGAGGACCGCGGCGGGCGGTCCGCTGGCGGTGATTCGGCCGCCGGCCATGAGGCACAGGCGGTCGGCGTAGCGGGCGGCCTGGTCGAGCGCGTGCAGCACGCAGAGCACGCCGCCGCCGACGTCGGCGAAGCGGCGGGCGGTCTCGAGCACCCGCTTCTGCGCGCCGAGGTCCTGGCTGGCGGTGGGCTCGTCGAGCATCAGGTAGGGCGCGGGGCCGCGCGGGCCCTCTCCGCGCCGGTCGAAGGCCGGATCCCACAGCTGGGTCAGCACCCGGGCGAGGTGCACCCGCTGGCGCTCGCCGCCCGAGAGGCGGGTGTAGGGGCGCCCGGCGAGCGCGGGCAGGCCGACGAGGGCCAGGGCGCGACGGGCGATGGCGGCGTCGGCCTTGCCCGGGCGGCCGTAGGGGGTCCGGCCCATCGCGACGACCTCGAGCACCGAGAACGGGAAGTCGAGGGTCGACGCTTGGGGAAGGACCGCCCGACGGCGCGCCCGCTCACGGGGAGACCAATCCTCGAGCGGGCGGCCGTCGAGCAGAATCTGTCCGCCGGCGGGTTCGAGATCGCCGGCGATGGCGGCGAGCAGGGTCGACTTGCCGGCGCCGTTGGGGCCGATGAGCGCGACGAACTCGCCGGGCCCGACGGCCAGATCGACGCCGTCGAGCACGGTGCGCGCGCCGCGACGCACGGTCAGGTCCCGGGCGACGAGGCTCATCGGCGCCTCCGCAGCAGCATCAGGAAGAAGGGCGCGCCGGCGAGGCTGGTGATGGCCCCGATGGGCAGCTCGGCGGGCGCGGTGAGCGTGCGGGCGAGCGTATCGGCGATGACCAGCAGGCCGGCGCCGATGAGGATCGAGGCGGGCAGCACGCTGCGGTGGGCGACGCTGCCCAGCTTGCGAGCGAGGTGCGGCACGACGAGCCCAACGAAGCCGATGACCCCGCACAGCGCGACGGCGGCGCCGACCGCGAGAGCGACGAGCGCGACGCAGCGCCGTTCGAGGCGCTGCACGTCGATGCCCATGTGGCCGGCCTCGCGCTCGCCGAGCAGCAAGGCGTCGAGCGGGCCGGCGAGCAGCGGGCCGAGCAGCAGCACGAGCAGCATCGGCGGCGCGGCGACGGCCAGCGCCGACCAGGTGGCGCCGCCCAGGCTGCCGAGCATCCAGAAGGTGAGGCTGCGCAGCTGCTCGTCGTCGGCGACGACCTGCAAGAGGCCGATGGCGGCGAAGCCCAGCGCGTTGAGCGCCACGCCGGCCAGCAGCATGATGTCGATGGCGGTGCGGCCTTCGACCCGGGCCAGCCGGCGCACGAGCAGGGTCGCCAGCCCGCCGCCGGTGAAGGCCGCGAGGGGCAGCGCCGCCTGCCGCAAGATGTCGGGCGCGCCGGCGAGCAGCGTGGCGCCGAAGACGAGGACGATGGCCGCGCCGACCGCCGCGCCGCTGGCGACGCCGATGAGCGCCGGCTCGGCGAGCGGGTTGCGGAAGAGGCCCTGGCTGAGCGCGCCGGAGATGCCCAGCGCGCCGCCGACCAGCGCGGCGAGCACCACCCGCGGCAAGCGGATGTGCAGCAGGACGAACGCCTGCTCGGGGGTGTGCGCCCCCAGCCCGATGCCCAGCGGCTCGAGCAGCGCCGAGATCACCGCCGGCGGCGAGAGGGCGTAGGCCCCCAGCGCCAGGGCGGCGAGCATGGCGCCGATCGTCAGCGCGGCCAATACACCCATCAGCGACGGGCGGCGGCCGAGCGGCATGGGCATCGCGGCGCTCGTCATTGTCGGAACGCCTTCGCCAGCTGGCGCACGACGGCGCCGGTCTCGGGGCCGAAGCCCAGCAGGCGCACGTCGTCGATGACCACCAGGCGCTTCTTCTGCCCGGCGGGGGTCGCGGCGATGCCCGGGTTCTTCCACAGGGCCGCGGCGCCGCCGACGCTGGCGAGGCTGCGCGGGGTGGCCAGCAATACGTCGGGCCGGGCGACGACCACGCCCTCGGCGGTCAGCGGGCGATAGCCCTCGTGGTCGCCGGCGTTGATGGCGCCGGCGGCGGTGATCATCGCGTGGGCCGCGGTGCCGGCGCCGCCCACCTGCAGGCTCGCGCCGCCGTGCACGAAGAGGAAGAGCACCCGCGGGCGCTTGCCGGACGCCTCGGCGAGCGCCTTCGCCTCGGCCAGCTGCGCGTCGAAGTCGCGGATGAGCGCCGCCGCCTCGGCCGGGCGACCGACGAGGGCGCCGATGGCTCCGATGCGGTCGCGGGCGGCGTCGATACCCTTGACCGGCGGCAGCAGATCGACCCGGGCGCCGGAGGCCTTCAGCTGCTCGACCGCGGCGGCCGGGCCGGCGCTGATCGGGCCGATCACATGGTCCGGGCGCAGCGCGAGCACGCCCTCGGCGGAGAGCTGGCGGTAGTAGCCCACCCGGGCGACTCCGGGGTTCTGCGCCGGCGGGCCGCTCGACGCGTCGACCGCCACGATGGCTTGCCCGACGCCGAGCGCGTCGAGGGTGGCGGTGATGCCGCCGCCGAGGCTGACGATGCGCTTCGACTCGGCCAGCGCGGGCAGCGCGGCGAGCGCCAGCAGCAGCGCGCCGACCCCGAACATGATCAGCGGGCGCATCAGAAGGCCTCCCGGCCGGCGCCCGCGTACTGGTAGCGCAGCGTGATGCGGCCGTCGGCGTAGCCGGTGATCTGCACCCGAGCGAGGCCGCCGTCGTGCAGGCGCACCGCGTAGACCATCGGCTTGGGGCTGACCGCGTGGGTCATGGGGTCGTAGTCGAACCAGCCGGCCAGCGCCGGATTGCCGGCGTACTCACCGCTGCCCGGCGGACCCGGCTCGGGCAGCATGGCGTCGATCTGCCAGCCCTCGGGGTCGACGGTCGCCAGGGCGTCGAGGCTGTCGCCCTCGACGCCCTGGGCCGCGCCCTGCCCTTCACCGCTGGCGCCGCCGTTGGTCTGCAGGCGCACCCCGTAGAGGCCGAGATCCCACGGGCCGTCCTCGGCGGCGAGTCCGCCGGCGGCGAGGTCGAAGGCGGTCCAGCCGTCGGCGCTCTCGGCGGTGAGCTCGATCACCTCGGGGGCCACGTCGATCAGGTCGAAGCGTACGGTGAAGCGGCCGTCGGCGTAGCCGGTGATGCGCATCCGGCCATAGCGGCCGTCGGCGGTGCGGATCAGGTAGTTGCGGTCGCCGGGCGAGAGCTGGTGGCTGGCGGGATCGTAGTCGTACCAGTCGGCGAGCGCGGGGTTGGCGATGAGGGTGCCCGATCCCGGCGGGCCGGGGGCCGGCACCTCGGCGTCGGCCACGTAGCCGGTGGTCGGCGCGCTGTCGATGGTCTCGTACTCGACGCCCTCGGGCGCCGGTCGCGCGGCGGCCCAGCCGTCGCCGCTTTCGCCGCCGTTGAGCCGGATGACGCTGCGCTGGAAGGCGATGTCCCACGCGTCTTCGGTGCCCGGCACCAGCGCGCCGTCGCCGTCCACCCGCACGTAGGCCCAGGCCTCGCGGTCGCTGGCGTCGATCTCGGTGCCCGGCGCGGGCTCGGGTTCGGGCGTCGGCTCGGGCTCGGGCGCCGGCTCGGGCTCACCGACCTCGATCGGCGGCGGCGTATCGGGCGCGTCGACCGCCTTGAAACCGACGGTCACCCAGCCCGCCGAGCCGGCGGCGTCGTAGTAGCTCTCGACCGCCACGGCGTAGTAGCGCGCGCCGTCGCCGCTGCGCACGAAGAAGACCCCGGGCTCGGGCGTGAGGACGTGCGTCGCCGGATCGTAGGCGTACCAGGTGTCGAAGACCCGGTCGGGCGCGTCGCCCATGTCGTCGCCGTCGGGCAGATCGGCCTGCCAGCCCATCTCGGGGGCCTGGCTCGCCGCGCTGAGCGTCGCGTTGGCGTCGTAGGCGCCCACGCCGGCCCCCGGGCCGCTCGCGCCGCCGTTGAGGGCGATGGTGAACCGGCGGAAGGCCAGATCCCAGCTGTCGTCTGCGTCGACGACGCCCGCGTCGAAGCGGAAGTAGACCCACTCGGCCTCGTCGGTGGCGTCGATGACCGCCAGCGAGGTGCCGTCGTCGCGCACGGTGACGCCGGTTGGGGTCGGGGCCGGGCCGTCGTCTTCGGCCTTCAGGTCTTCGGCGCAGCCCCCGGCGAACAGGGCCAACAGCAAGAGAAGCAGCGGATTGCGGATCATCGATGTCTCCGAGTCACAAGCGGCCGGTCACGCCCAGGGTGACGCGGCGGGGACGCAGCGGCAGATCGACGTGATCGCCGGCGTCGAGCAGGTTCTCGCCCAGCGCGAACAGGGCCAGCGCCTCGGTGGCCTGCCACTGCGCGCGGGCGTTCAGATCGGTGTAGGGGGCGGCGGCGCGCTGCGTGCCGTCTTCTTCGACGATCGGGCGCTCGCCGACCCAGAGCACGCGGGTATCGAGCCCCAGCCCGGTCGCCTCGTGCTGCACGCCGTACTCCATGTGACCGCGATGGCGGTCGCGGCCCGGCAGCGGCGCGTCGGCCGCCAGATCGCGGGCGTCGGTGAAGCGATAGCCGAAGCCGACGCGGTGGGCGCCGACCGTCAGCCGCGCGCCCGACTCGAGCGAGTGGGTCAACGCCTCCGCGACGTTCACGTAGCGATAGCGCGCGCGATCGCCGTCCTGGATCGGGTCGCCGATCACGATCTGGTCGTCGATGTGGGCCCGCGCCGCGTCGCTGTAGACCTCGACGGCGGACGTCGGGCGCCAGCTGATCCCGACCTGCGCGGTGTAGGCCTCTTCGGCGATCAGATCGGGGTTGCCCTCGACGATGTAGCCCACCGCCGGGTTCTCGAAGCGCAGCAGGCGCTCCTTGAAGTCGGGCGCGCGCCGCCCGATGCCGGCCGACGCGCGGATCGCGAGCCCCTCGAACGGATCGACGCGAGTCGCGATGCGCGGGCAGAGCAGCCAGCGGCCGTCGCCGTCGGCGTCGAGCCGCAGACCGCCGACGATCTCCAACGCGATCGGCTCGCCATCGAGCAGCCGCCAGGCGTCCTCGACGAAGACCGCGCCGCGCATCTCGCGCCCTTCGCCGCCGGCGAGGCGGGGCGAGCTGGCGTCTTCGATCTCGCCGTCGATGCCCGCGCTGAGGCGGTGGTCATCGCCCAGGCTCCAGCCGTGGCGCAGGTCGAGGCCGACCCGCAGCAGCCGGGTATCCTCGTCGCTGTCTTCGCGGCCGCCGCGCTGGTCGAGCAGGTATTGATCGCGCAGGTGGTCGACCCGCAGCCGCGCCGAGCCGGCGCCGTCGGCGAACCAGTGCACGCCCAGACCGCCGCCCACCGACTCGGTGGACTGGCGTCGGTCGTAGACCGCGACCGACGAGCTGTCGACGCCGTCCCGCGCGCGCAGCTCGTACTCGAAGACGCTGTGCACCCGAACCCGCTCGGCCGGCTCGAAGGCGGCCCGCAGCCGCCCGCGCCCGCGGTTCTCGGCGCTGCCCGACGTGGCGGGGTCGCTCGGATCGAGGTCGTAGGCCGGCGCGCGGTCGAAGCCGGCCGAGAGCCGCAGCTTCACGGGGCCGAGGCCGCCGCCGACCGCGCCGTCGGCGCTGAAGCCGCTGTCGGTCGCGCCGCCGAGGCGGGCGTCGCCGTCCAGCTCGCCCGCGGGCCGGCGGGTGATGATGTCGATCACCCCGCCGACGCCGTCGGCCCCGTACGCCGCCGAGGCCGCGCCGCGGATGATCTCGATGCGCTCGATGTGCTCGACGGGGATGCGATCGAGGTCGAAGGCGCCGTCGACCTGACCGATGACCCGCTCGCCGTCGACGAGCACCAGGGTGTAGCGCGGGTCGAGGCCGAGCAGCGAGGCGCCCGCGCCGCCGAAGTCGCGCTCGACGCTGACGCCGCTGGTGGTCTCGAGCACGTCGGCGACGGTGCGCCCGCCGGTGCGTTCGATGGCCGCGCGGTCGATGATCTCGGTGCCGACGGCGCTGTCGACCAGCCGGCCGTCGTCGCGCTCGCCGTAGACGATGATCGTCTCGTCCACGCCCGCGGCCTCTTCCGCCGAGCGGGCGTCCGTCGTCATGGTCGGCCCAGCGAGCAGGAGCGCTACGAGGATGGCCCGGCGGGTGAGCAGGGTTGGCAGGGGAGGCTCACCCGCCGGGCGCAGGGGATCGTCTACACCGGGTCTCGGGCCGTGATCATCGGCGTCGCATTCGTCCGCGGCGCAGGCGGCGCTCGTCGTCCTGTGTGCGTATCGCGACACGATCTCGCCTCGGGTCACCAGTGTTCTCCCGATCTTTAAGTGCAATTGACATCTTTTTTCAATGAATTTGTTTTTCATTTGCATGGAGGCGGGCGCACACGGGCGGCGTCGGGTTCGATGCGGCGGCGGGATCGGGTGTGGATTTCGCCGCCAGCCGGGCGGAGCGGCGTCAGGAATACCCAGACTTCACGAGGACTTATCCAGCGGCACGGTCCAGAGCGCGCCCCGTGCCCGCAGGCGCAGCTCGTCCCCGGGGCGGGCGTCGCTGCCCGTCGGTAGATCCACCTGCCAGGCCGCGCCCGATCCGCTGCGGACCGCCAGCTCGACCCGATCGCCGCGGAAGACCCGCCGCTCGACGGTGACGGCGACGCCGCCCGGATCGATGGCGAACATATGCGGCCGCACGACGGCGGCTCGCGGCCCACGGGCCTCATGGGCCAAGCGCAGATCGCCCAGCGCCAGCCATCGGGCAAGGCATGCATGACATCGAGCCCCGGAAGGCTGCACCCAGACCGGCCCGACCGGCGCCGCGGCTCACCCCTCGCCCGCGACCTCGCCGCCCGCGTCGGCCGCGGCCTCTTCGGCGCCCGCCGACTCCTCTGCCCCTTCGGCCCCTTCGGCCTCTTCGACCCCCTCGGCGTCGAGCAGGTCGTCATCGTCCCGGCTGGGGTCGTCGCCCACCGACTGGCCGGCGCGGCGGGCTTTGAGGATCTCGCGGATGCGGGCCTGCTGGTCGGCGACGGGCAGCAGCAGCGCGCGGCGGCGGTCGGGGCGGTCGACGTAGGCGCCGACGATGTAGGCCACCATCTCGCAGGTGCGGGTGTGCATGACCTTGGCCGCCGCCCGCACGTCGCCCCCGGTCACCCGGCGACGGGCGGTGAGCGCCGCCTCGTAGGGGGCCACGGTGGCCTCGACCGCCCGCAGCTTGCGCTCGCACTCCAGCTCTTCGATGAGATCGGCGCAGGGCCCGCGCAGGTCTTCGATCAGCGCGCGGGTGCGGTGCAGCTGCTCTTCGTAGCGCTGGCTGATGATGTCGCCGGGCCCCACCGGGCAGTGGGTCATCACCAGGGTGCGCAGCCGCGCCCGCTGGGGGTGCCGGGTGCGCTGCATCCACTCGTTGCTGTCGTTGAGCGACTTGATCAGGCGGCGCATCTCGGCGTCGGCGATCTTGTCGAACTCGTCGTCGTCGTCGCTGCGGGCCTTGGTCTGACCACGGCGGCGGCTGGCGAGCCCGGCGACCTCGCGAGCGGCCTCGATGCACGCGTCGATCAGCCGCTCGAGCCGGTCGTCGCCGTAGTCGGTGGCCAGGGGTCTCATCTGGCGGCAGGCGTGCTCGGTGCGCGCGGTGTTCATCTGCACCAGGGTCACGTAATCGGTCGGCAGCAAGACGCTCATGGGTGGCTCCTCGTCGGATATGGGTTCGAATGCTGTGCCCACGGGTGGGCCCGTGAGACGAATGTGACCAAACCTTTCGCGAACTGCAAGTGCATTCTCGTCGACCCCTCGACCTCCAGCCGCCCGGGCCGACGGTGCCGGCGTCCAGCGGGCCCGGCGGGTGCGCCACACGATCTGCGGTCGCGAGCAGCCGCGGCCGACGGCAGGCCATCGCGTATCGACCCCTTCGCCCGCTGGACCCGGCGCCCGGATTCGACCCCCGCGCTCTCCGCCGCCCACGGCGAACGCCCGGCGTCGACCCCGAAGGTGCCCGCCCGCGGCGCCGAACGCCCGGGTTCGGATCCCATGGCCCCCGCCCGCGGCGCAGAGCGCGCGAACTCGACCCCGAGCCCCGCCGCCCGACGCGCGCTGCGCCCGGCTTCGGCCCGTGGAGCCCCCGCCCGGGCCACCGAGCGGCCAACCTCGGTGACCCGACGCCGCGGCCCGGGTCACCGAGCGATCGGATTCGACCCTCGATCACCCCGCCCGGCCCACCGAACGATCGGATTCGGCCCGCGATCCCCCCGCCCGGCTCACCGCGCGGCCGCGCTCCATCGCCGAGCCCCCGGCGAAGTTCGAAGAGTGGGCCGCCCTTCGACCCCCGCCGCGGCCGCCTCTTCGAAGCGCGCCCCGCTCTTCGAGCCGCGCACCGGCCGGCTCTTCGAACGGCGCCGCCGCCTTCGACCCCCAGGCGCCGCGCCGCGCGTCGGCCGCCGCGGTCGGCGCCATTCAGGGTCGGCGACGCGCGTCGGGCGCTGCGGTCGGCGACCCCCGGACCCGCGGCGCGGTCGCAGGCGCGACCCGTCGCGCTCATCGGGGGTCGGTCAGCGGGTGATGGGCGCGCGCATCTGCGGGTGATGGGGCCAGGCGCGCGGGCCGGTTCAGGCGCGCCGACGGCTCGACGCGCAGGGGGCGGCCGTCGGGCCGGACGGGCTACGCCGGCGGCGGCTCGTCGTAGGCGCGGTAGTGCTCGGGGCAGAGCCACAGGATGTGACCCTCCGGCGTATGCCGCTTGCGCAGCCGGCCCCAGGCGCGGTCGGGGTCCTTCTTCTCGAGCAGCGCGCGGATCGCCCGCAGCTCGGCGCCGGCCGCGTGGCGCCCGTCGCCCTCGAGGTCGGGCCGATGCGTCGCCCGGCCCGATACGTCGGGCAGCTTCTTGACCAGGGCGTCCATGAGCTTGACGTCGTCCTTGATCAGATCGCGGGTGTCGGTGTCGAGCACGCCCAGCGTCGGCGCGATCAGCGGCACCGCATAGCGCAGCACCTGGCACAGGCGAGCGACATAGGGGCCGACCGCCCGCAGCCACTTCGCCGGCTCGTCGAGGGTATAGCGCCCGCCGTCCGCCGTCGGGTGCCAGTGGCCCGGGTGCTGGCAATACAGCTGCAGCTGCATCTTCTCGCCGGCCAGGGCTGCCTTCCAGCGGGGCGCGTCGAGCGGGCGCAGGGCGAAGACGTTGGGGCAGCTGGCGTCGACGTCGGCCTGGGCCCGGTGGTACAGGGCCGTGAACTGGCGCTGGGCCAGGGCGCGCAGGTCGCGCATCTCGCGGGCGAGCTGGTCCTGCACGCGCTGCTGCCCGTCGAGCACGTTGCGCTCGACGGCGTCCAGGCGCTCGAGCACGACGTCGCGGGTGCGCCAGTCGAGGCCGAAGACCAGCGCGGCGACGGAGACCGGCTCGAAGCTCTCGGGGCATTGGATCTGCTTCACCGGCGGGCGCTGTTCGAGCGCCTTGCCCAGCTGGCGCAGATCGAACTCGTGGCAGCAGGGCTCTCCGCCGTGGCCGGGGCACGGCACCATGCGCTTGATCGCCAGCCCCGGATAGCGCGACAGCGTCAGGTCGAGGCCGTCGCGCAGCAGCGCCAGGAAGTTGTGCGGGCTCGGGCCGCGCACAGTGAGGCGGATGACCCGCTCGTGCTCGAAGGCCTGGATCAGCGCGGTGTGCGCCCGCTGCGGCCCGTCGGCGAAGACCGCGCCGCGGCGCCAGTGGGTATGGGTCGTGAAGCGATGGGTGCGGGCGATGAACCACGTCGGGATGCCCGGCGGCAGCGTCGCGAGGCGGTAGTTGAGGCAGACCGCGCGGCCCGGCGCCTGCTCGGGCCAGAGGCCAGGGTCGAAGGTCGGCTTGTCCAGCGGCAGGCGCTCGACGACGAGGCTGATCTCCTGATTCTCCAGCGTGCGATAAGAGAGGTCGAAGCGCTCCATCAGCTTGAGGAAGTGATCCCGCAGATAGGGTGGCAGGTCGCGCCACAGCCGATCCATATGAGCGCGGCGGAAGATGCCATCGCGCTCGATGACATCCTCGCTCTCCAAGACCCGGCTGATGTGTTCGGTGACCCACTGCGGGCGCAGGATGACGATGCCGCGCAGCTCGTCGTCGTCGAAGTAGAGCAGGTCGCCCAGCTCGTGCAGCCAGCGGGCGAGCACGGGCTGGCCGTCGGGTTTGACGCCGGCGGCGGCCATGACTTCGAAGAGGCGCTCGGGCAGCACATGGCGGTCTTCGAGGGCGTCGAGGTCGCGGGACGCCTGGAGCCACGTGGTCGGCCACTTCTCGCCCATGAGCGGCAGGTCGGCGGCGGCCCGGGCGACGGCGGCGATGGCGTCGTCGATGCCATCGCGGTCGCGGTTGCTGACGTCCAGCGCGCCGATGACTTGCGGGAAGGTCTTCCGGATCTCACCCAATGGCAGGTCGGCGTCGCGCTCGTCGGTGTGGGTCGCCAGCAGCAGGACGGGCGAGTCGGGGGCGCGGGCGTGGATGCTCTCGAGCCAGTAGTAGAGCTTGGCTTGCTCGTAGCCCAGGCGCGCGTTCCAGACGAGCACGAACAGGGAGCGGTTGGTCAGGAAGAACTGGTGGGTGGCGTGGTAGATCTCCTGCCCGCCGAAGTCCCAGGCGCGCAGGGTCATCTCGACGTCGTCGAGGGTGGGGTGCGGCAGGGCGACGGGCTCGATGGCGATGCCGTGGGTGGTCTCCAGGTCGGGCGGGGGCTGCTTGCCGAGCAGGTGGTGCAAGAAGGAGGTCTTGCCGGCGCCGCCTTCGCCGACGAGGACGAGCTTGGAGACCCACTGGACTTTGCTGGATACGTGGCGCTCGCGCAGGTAGTTGAGGATGGCACCGGTTCCCTGCTCGACGACCTCGGGCGGCGGGTCGCGCAGGGGGTTGTCATCCACGAGCAGGTCGTTCAGTCGCGGCAGCTCCGAGAGCCACGTGGGCAGCTCTTGGATGTGATTCTCTTCGAGGTACAACTCCTCGAGGCGCGCCAGCGATCGGATGGCCTCCGGCACTTCGTCGAGTCCTGAGCTTCCCCAACTAAGGTGGCGGAGCGCCTGGAGCGACGCCAGCCCCTCAGGTCGCGCGTGCCACGGGTTGCCCCACAGATAGAGCCTCTCAAGCTTGGGGAAGGCCGTGAGGCTCCAGGGCAGCCGCTCGATCCGGTTGTCACCCAGCGCCAAGAAGTCGAGCGCCGACAGCCGCGTCAGCCCGGCGGGCAGATCTGAGAGGAGATTCCGAGTCAGATCTAGCAGTCGGAGGCTGCGCAGGTCGGCGATCCACTCTGGCAGCCGCGTCAAGCGGTTGTTGTCGAGATCGAGCCAAGTCAAGTGCTGGAGTCGCCCGATCTGATCCGGCACGACGCTCAGACCGAGCCCGCCCAGGTTCAGCCTGCTGTCGCCCGTCTCCCGGGCCCGCCTGATTCGGCGCAGCGCCTCATTCCACTGCCCGTCGTCGTCGACCGTCGCCATACCCGGCTCCTCTGGCTGCCCGGCCCACTGGCCGGGTGCGGCATTGTCACCGCCCGCCGCCGCCCTGACAACCGCCCTCGCCCCTCCGCCGCGCCGCCACCGACCGGCCGGCGTGCTTCACGGCGGCCCGCGGCCATCGACGTCACCGGTGGGCCGCGGCCCGGCTCAGGGCGCCGCGGTCATACCGGGCGCGACGGGCACGTCGAACCAGGCGCGGGCCTCGCTCCAGCCGTCGCCGGTGCGGGCGAAGAGGCGGGCCCGTCCGCCGCCTCGCCGGCCTCGACCCCCAGCAGGTCGTGGGTGCAGGCGGGCGCGGCGTCCCCGAGCCGGTCAGCATCAGGCAGCTGCGGTCGGCGCCCCGGGCGATGGCCAGCGACGGCTGCTCGACGACCACCGACATGCTGAACGCCGTCTTGGCCCACGAGACCACCCCTTGTGCGCCGGCACAGCGCCCGGTCACGGCCCGCGCGTCAGACGATCCCGTCGCTCGGCACGGTCCACACCGCGCCCGCCACCGCCAGCCGCAGCGTATCCCCCGGGCGGGCGTCGCTGCTCGTCGGTAGATCCACCTGCCAGGCCGCGCCCGATCCGCTGCGGACCGCCAGCTCGACCCGATCGCCGCGGAAGACCCGCCGCTCGACGGTGACGGCGACGCCGCCCGGATCGATGGCGAACATATGCGGCCGCACGACGGCGGCTCGCGGCCCACGGGCCTCATGGGCCAAGCGCAGATCGCCCAGCGCCGTCGACATTCGCTGGCCCGCGGCGTCGCCCGGGATGAGGTTGACCGGGCCCAGGAACCCCGCGACGAAGGCGCTCGTCGGTCGCCCGTACAGCTCTTCGGGCGCGCCGATCTGCTGCAATACGCCATCCCGCAGCAGCGCGATCCGATCGGCGATCGCGAACGCTTCGTGGATGTCGTGGGAGATGAAGACCACCGTGCGCCCGCCGGCCCGCAGCGCCTCGACCACCCGCTCGCGCACGAGGCCACGCAGCGCGGGGTCGAGGCTGCCGAAGGGCTCGTCCATCAGCAGCGCCGGCGGATCGGGCGCCAGGGCCCGCGCCAGGGCGATGCGCTGCTGCTGCCCGCCGCTGAGCGCCGAGGGCGCGCGGTCGGCATACTCGGCCATCTCGACCCGCGCGAGCAGGCGCTTCACCCGCGCGGCGCGCGCGTCCTTGGGCAGATGGCGCAGGCCGAAGGCGATGTTCTGCGCCGCCGAGAGGTGGGGAAACAGCGCGAACTCCTGGAAGACGAAGCCGACGCCGCGCCGCTCGGGCGGCCGGTGGGTCCGCCCGTCGGCGACGACGTCGTCGTCGAGCAGCACCCGGCCGCCGCTGGCTCGCTCGAAGCCGGCGATCGCGCGCAAGGCGCTGGTCTTGCCCGATCCGCTCGGCCCGAGCAGCCCCAGCCACTCGCCCGACGCGACCTCGAGGTCGAGCCCGGCCAGCGCGACGGTCTCGCCGTAGCAGACCCGCAGTTGCTCCAGCGTCAGCTTCACGTGGCCTCCCGACCCATGCGCAATACCGCGGCCACCGAGAACGCCGAGATGCCCAGCAGCGTCAGCGCATAGGGCGCCGCGTCGGCGAACAGGGCCTCGTCGGCAAAAGCCCAGGCGCTGACCGCCAGCGGGCGGCTGTCGAGCGGCGCGAGCAGCTTGGCGAGCGGCAGCTCTTTGAGGATCGCCAGCAGCGTCAACGCGGCCCCGGCGGCCAGCGCGCCGCGCAGGGCGGGCAGCGTCACCCGCCACAGCACGCCCAGCGGCCCGGCGCCCAGGCTGCGGGCGGCCTCTTCGTGGCGGGTCGACAGCAGCGGCAGCGTGCCGCGCAGCGGGCCCATCGCCAGCATCAGAAAGTGGGCGGCGTAGGCGATCCACAAGAGCGCCAGGGTCTCGCGGATGGAGGGCACCGTGCGCAGCGCGAAGACGACGAAGCCCAGCGCCAGGGCCAGCGAAGGGATGGCGTAGCCCAGCTGCGCCGCCCGCTCGACGATGCGCGCGAGGCGGGTGCCGCGGCGGGCGAGCCAGGCGACGGGCAGGGCCAGCGCGACGGTCAGCGCGGTCGCCGGCAGCGCGGCGCGCAGCGAGTCGGCGGCGGCGGCGGCCAGCTCGCCCGCGTCGAAGTGCGCTGCGCCTTCGGCCATCCAGTGGATCGTCGTGCCGACGGGGGTGATCACCGACAGCAGGACCAGCGCCGCGATGCCCGTCCAGATCGGAGCGTTCAGCCAGCCCAGCGCCACGGGCCGCGGGCGCCGCGCCGCGCCCAGGCCCGATGTCGCGCCGCGGGCGCGCCGCGCGGTGATCCAGGCCTCGCCGAGCAGCAGAAAGACGGTCAGGCCGATGAGCATCAGCGCCAGCAGCGACCCCTGCTCCATGCGCGACCAGCTGGCGTAGAGCGCGAGGCTGAGGGTGTCGAAGCGCATGAGGCTGACGACGCCGAAGTCGCCGAGCACGTACAGGCCCACGACCAGGGCGCCGGCCAGCGCCGCCGGCACGAAGCGGGGCAGGTGCACCGTCAACAGGACCCGACCGGGGCCCGCGCCCAGCGCCCGCGCGGCTTCGGCCTGCGCCGGATCGAGGCGTTCGAACGCCGCCCGGAAGGTCAGGAAGAAGTAGGGGTAGTTGTAGAGCGTCAGCGCGAGCGCCGCGCCGACGAAGCCGTCGAGCCGCGGGAAGGTCAGCCCGAACATCGCCTGCCCCGCGCCGAGCGGCCCGCCGAGGCTGCGCAGCGCGTAGGCCATGACGTAGCCCGGGATGGCCAGCGGCAGGATCGCCGCCAGGGTGACCGCGCCCCGCCCGCGCAGGTCGGTGCGGGTCACCAGCCACGCCAGCGGGAAGGCGATGGCCGACGCGGCGATCACGACGGTCGCGCCCAGCGCCAGGGTATTGAACAGCAGCTCGGCGGTGCGTGACCGCAGCAGCCACGCCGAGGCGTCGGCCCACGAGGCCTCGCTCGCCCGCAGGGCCACGAAGCCGACGGGGATCGCGACCGTCGCCACGACGGCCAGGGCGGGCAGGTAGAGCGGCAGCGCTCCGAGCGGGCGCAGAGAGAAGCGGCGATTCACGGGCCGCTACAGTAGACCGACCTTCTGCAACAAGGCGAGGGTGCCCTCACGATCGCCGAGCTTGTCGAGGTCGAGCTCGGGCGCGATGCGCGGCAGATCGGCCAGCGGCACCAGCCGGGCGTTGCCCTTCACGTCGGCCCGCACCGGATACTCGAAGGTCTCGTCGGCGAAGTACTGCTGCGCCTCCTTGCCGCCGAGGAAGCTGAGAAAAGCCTCGGCGTTCGCCCGGTTGCCGGCGCCCTTGGTGATGCCCGCGCCGCTGACGTTGATCAGGTTGCCGATGTCGCCGTCGGCGAAGAACGTCTGCTCGACGGGGAAGTCGGCGTCGGTCGCCTTCTGCCGCAGCAGGTAGTAGTGATTCGGCAGCCCCAGCGCGATCTCCTCGGCGCCGAGCGCTTTGATGATCGGGGTGTTCTTGGCGTAGGTCTTCGCCCCGTTGTCCTTGAGGCCGCGCAGCCACGCCTCGGCCGCCGCTTCGCCCTTGGCCGCCCGCAGCGCGGTGACGAAGGTCTGGAAGCTGGCGTTGCTCGGGGCCCAGCCCACCTGACCGGCGTATTTTTCATCGGCCAGGTCGAGGATGCTCTTCGGCAGATCCGAAGCGACGATCTTCTTGGGGTTGTAGGCCAGCAGCCGCGCGCGCCCGCTGAGCGGGATCCAATGCGGGCTGCGGCCGGTGAAGAGCTTGCTGGCCTCGAACTTCACGCCCTCGGGCACCTCGGCGAAGAGGCCCTTCGAAGCCACCAGCGCCAGCGAGTCGACATCCTGCGCCCAGAAGACGTCGGCGACCGTCTTGTCGCCCTCTTCGACCAGCAGCGCGGCCAGCTCGGCCGACTTGCCGTCACGGGTCTTGACCGTGATGCCGGTCTGCTTCTCGAACTTCTCGATCAGCGGCTTGACCAGGCTGAGGTTGCGCCCCACGTAGACCACCAGCTCGCCCGGCTTCGCCGGCTCCTCGGCCTTGGCCTCGGCGTTGGCTTCGGCCTTCTCGACCGGCGCCTTCTCAACCGGCTCGCTCTTACACCCCGCGAGCAGCAGCAGCGCCCACCCGACATACGACAGCGTTCGAAACACCTTGATCGTCCTCCAGCAATTGCTGTTGATATCCAGATTCAATTGGATCTATTTTCCCATGCACATCAGCCCCTGACCATGGGGGTTCACACCCACCCCGGATCACGGGGCTCGGAGAATGAGAATGAGAATGAAGACCTGGCTCCTGGTGCTCGCGGCTTTCGGCCTCGTCGTGGGCTGCGACGATACCGATGGCGACACCTCGCCGGACGCCATGGTTGGCGCCGAGGGCGAAGGTGAAGGCGAGGGCGAGGGTGAAGGAGAGGGCGAGGGTGAAGGAGAGGGCGAGGGCGAGGGCGAATCGACCACCTACGCGTTCACCGGCCGCGACGGCGGGGACTCGGTCTCGTATAGCGGCCAGACCTTCCGCCACGTGCTGATCCAGGCGATGAAGGACCACATGGGCGGCCTCACCGAGCGGATCGATACCGGCGCGCTGGCGCCGGTCGAGGGTGATGTTCTGGCCGAGCTGCAGTTCTACTACACCTTCGACGATACCGACGGCGGCGACGTCGACCACGGCATCTCGACGACGCCCGCGCCGCTTCAATTGACCTTCGGCGAGATCTCGTCGGGCAAGGACCTGCGGGGCAAGATCGCCGGCAACGACGCCGATGGACAGCACGTCGACTGGAACACCGCAGGCCTCGTCGGCTGGGGTGACGCCGAGGTCGTGACGCCGGATCAGCTCGTCGTGCGCTGGATGGAAGCGGTGGACGCCCTCGCCGTCGCGCGGGCCGCGGGCAACCCGGCCCTCGACCCGAGCGGCGCGCCCACCGCCAGCGTCTTCGTCTCCGCCAGCGGAGTCGACTACCAGCAGATCATCAACAAGTTCCTGCTGGGCGCGATCGCCTTCTCGCAGGGCGCCGACGACTATCTGGACGACGACTTCGAGGGCAAGGGCCTGCTCGCCGACCACACCGCGCTGGTCGAGGGCAAGTCGTACACCGCGCTGGAGCACGCCTGGGACGAAGGCTTCGGCTACTTCGGCGCGGCGCGTGACTATCTGGACTACACCGACGACGAGATCGCGGGCGCTGGCGGCCGGGATACCGACGGTGACGGCGCCATCGATCTGATGAGCGAGATCAACTGGGGCGCGTCGGTCAACGCCGGCAAGCGCGATCGCGGCGCGACTGCGGCCATCGATCTGACCACGCAGGCGTTCGAGGGCTTCCGTCAGGGCCGGGCGCTCATCGCGTCGGTCGACGGCGCGCTGAGCGAATCGCAGCTCGCCGAGCTGCGCGGCTATCGCGATCAGGCCATCGACGCCTGGGAGAAGGCCATCGCGGCGACGGCGATCCACTACGTCAACGACACCCTGGGCGACATGGCCGCCGAGGAATACGACTTCGCCAACCACGCCAAGCACTGGTCCGAGCTGAAGGGCTTCGCGCTGTCGCTGCAGTTCAACCGCCTCTCGCCGGTCTCCGACGAGGACTTTGCGCGGATTCACACCCTGCTGGGCGACGCGCCGGCGCTGCCCGGCGACGACCGCTTCGACGGCTACGCCGACGCGCTGCTCGAGGTCCGCGGCATCCTGGGCGACGCCTACGGCTTCGCCTCGGAGAACGTCGAGAACTGGTAGTTCGCGACCGAGCAGAGCCGCCTGCATCCACACCTGTCGCATCATCGCGAGGCCGCCCATGAACCCGTCCCTCTACCGCATCGCCGCCCTCGCGCTCGTCGCCCTCGTCTGGGCCGGCAGCGGCTGTGACGACGAGCCCGCCACCGCCGTCGACGCCGGTACGCCCGACGCCGAGCCGGGCGCGCTCACCCGCAGCCAGGTGCTCGCCCAGCTCGCGACGGCGGTCATCGTGCCGGCCATGGACGACTTCGCGGCGCGCAGCGACGCGCTCGTCAGCGCGGTCGGCGCGTGGTCCGAAGCCGGCGGCGGCGAGGGCGCAGAGCTCGACGCCGCCCGGCAGGCGTGGCGCGACGCCATGACCGCGTGGCAGTTCGCCGAGCTGTTGCAGGTGGGCCCGGCGGGTCCGGCGAGCGCCTTCGTCGGCGGTGAAGGGCTGCGCGACCGGATCTACTCCTGGCCCACCACCCGCCCCTGCGGCGTCGACCAGAACATCGTCGCCGAGCGCTACGCCGAGGCGGACTTCTTCACCGCTCAGCTCGTGAACGTGCTCGGGCTCGATGCGCTCGAGTATCTGCTGTTCTATACCGGCACCGACAACGACTGCCCGGCCCAGGTGGCGATCAACGCCGACGGCACCTGGCGCGCGCTCGACGGGCAGACGCTGAACCAGCGGCGGGCGGCCTACGCGGCGGTGCTGGCGGACGGGATCGCCGCCGAGGCGGAGAACCTGCGCAGCGCGTGGGATCCCGCCGGCAGCGACTTCGGCGGCAAGCTGGCGCGGGCCGGGTCCGAGGGTTCGCCCTACGCGTCGGCCCGGCACGCGCTCGAGCAGGTCTTCCACGGCATGTTCTACCTGGACAAGATCACCAAGGACCTCAAGCTGGCGGTGCCGACCGGCCTGAGCCCGGACTGCCCCTCGGCCGACGGCTGCCCGGCGGATCTCGAAGCCCGCTGGTCGGGCTTCGCCCGCGAGAGCCTCGCCGCCAACATCAAGGCCGCCCGCGCGCTGTTCGACGGCGGCGAGAGCGGGCCGGGCTTCGCCGACCTGCTGATCGAGGCGGGCGCCGCCGATCTGGCCGAGCAGATGCGCGCCGACTTCGACGCGACCATCGCCGACCTCGAGGGCGAGACGCCGCTCGACCGGCTCATCGTCGACGATCTGGAGGCGGCTCAGGCGCTGCACGGCCGGGTCAAGGCGATCACCGACGCGCTCAAGAGCCGCTTCGTGCTGGTGCTCGACCTGGACGTGCCCGCGTCGGGGGCCGCCGACAACGATTGAACGCCCTGCTCCGCCGCGCCCACGCGCCGGTCGACATCGCGTCGCTCGGCGCGTTTCGTATTCTGTATGGCACGCTGATGTGCGTCGCCGCGGTGCGCGCGATGACGACCGGCTGGGTCGAGCAGGTGCTCGTCGAGCCGACGTTCTTCTTCAAGTACGCCTTCGCCCCGTGGATGCCGGTGTGGTCGCCGACCGGTCTCTACGTGCACCTGGGCCTCACGGCGCTGTGCGCGGCGCTGGTGGCCCTCGGGCTGTTCTATCGGGTGGCGATCATCGGCTTCCTGATCGGGTTCACCGGCCTGCAGCTGATGGACCTCACCAACTACCTCAATCACTACTACCTGGTGGTGCTGCTCGGCGTCCTGCTGGCGGTCATGCCGGCCCATCGGATCGCCTCCCTCGATGTGCGGCGCAGGCCCGAACTGCGGCTCGATACAGCGCCGGCCTGGACGGTCGGGCTGCTGCGCTTTCAGCTGGCCTGCGTCTATGTCTTCGCCGCGCTGGCCAAGCTGACCCCCGACTGGCTGCTGCACGGGCAGCCGCTGGGCATCTGGCTCGCGAGCCGCGGCGAGACCCCGCTCATCGGGGCGCTCGTCGCCCACCCCGCCGCGCCGCTGGTGATGTCGTGGGCCGGCTTCCTCTTCGACGCCACCATCGTCTTCTGGCTCTCGTGGCGCCGCAGCCGCCCGTGGGCCTATCTGGTCGTCGTCGGCTTCCACGGGGCGACGGCGCTGCTGTTCGACATCGGCATGTTCCCGCTGATCATGGTGGCGGCGACCCCGATCTTCTTCGACCCGAGCTGGCCCCGCCGGCTCTTCGGCCAGCGGCCGCCCGCCCTGCCCGATCGGGTGGCCAGCGGCCGGCCGAGCCGACTCGGCGCCGCGGCACTCGCCGCATGGATCGGGTTGCATGTACTGCTGCCTTTGCGCCATTACGCCCTGCCGGGCGACGTCCTCTGGGGCGAAGCCGGCATGCGTTGGTCGTGGAAGGTGCTGGTGCGGGCCAAGGACGGCGCGGTGACCTTTCACGTGACCGACCCGGCCAGCGGCCGGCGCTTCGTCGTCAGCCCCGGCCGCTATCTGCAGCCGCGACAGGAGTCCGAGATGGCGGGCCAACCCGACCTGATCCACCAGCTGGCCCGGCACATCGCCGGCGACTTCGCCGCGCGGGGTATCGCCGACGTCGAGGTGCGCGCCGAGGCGCGGGTCTCGCTGAACGGACGGCCGGCGGCGCTGCTGCTCGATCCGGAGGTCGATCTGGCGGCCCTCGATCCCGACGACATCCAGCGCGCCGTGCGCCCGATGCCCACCGACCCGCCGCTGAGCAGGAGAGCCCGATGAAGAGTGTCCTGCCCATCTTGCTGCTCGCGTGGCCCGTGTGCGCGCTCGGCCAGCCCGCGGCCCCGCCGGCCCCGACCGCCCCGAAGGGTGCGCCGGACGCGCCGCCCGCCGACGAGACCCGAGACGCAGACAACGCCGAGGACAACGCCGAGGCCGAGGTCGAGGACGACGCCGAGGACGACGACGACGTCGAGGTGATGACCATCTTCGGGCGCCGCGAGCAGACCGCGCGCATCAGCGGCTCGGCCCACGTGGTCGGCGCCGCCGAGCTGGAGACCTTCGAATACGACGACATCCACCAGGTGCTGGCGCAGGTGCCCGGGGTCTACGTGCGCGGCGAAGACGGCCACGGCCTGCGGCCCAACATCGGGTTGCGCGGGGCGAGCAGCGACCGCTCGGCGAAGCTGACGCTCATGGAAGACGGGGTGCTCATCGCGCCGGCGCCCTACTCGGCCCCCGCGGCGTACTACTTCCCGCTCGTGACCCGGATCACCCGGGTCGAGGTCTTCAAGGGGCCGGCGTCGATCCAGCACGGGCCGAATACCATCGGCGGGGCGATGAACCTCACCACCCGCGCGATCCCCCTCGCGCCCGGCGGCGAGATCGACCTGTCGGCCGGGCGCTTCGACACCTACAAGACCCACGGCTGGTTCGGCGGCAGCCACGGCGAGTTCGGCGTGCTCGGCGAAGCGGTGCGGCTGTCGTCGAGCGGCTTCAAAGACCTCGACGGCGGCGGCGATACGGGCTTCGAGAAGCGGGAGGCGATGCTCAAGCTGGCCTGGGCGCCGGAGACCGACGACGCCTGGCAGCGGCTGCAGCTCGAGCTGAGCTACGCCGACGAGACCTCCAACGAGACCTACCTCGGCTTGACCGACGCCGACTTCGACGCGACCCCCTACCGACGCTACGCCGGCAGCCGGCTCGACCGGATGCGGTGGACCCGCACCGCGCTGCAGCTCGACTACGACCTCGCGCTCGACGACATCGAGCTGACGCTGACCGCCTACCGCCACGACTTCCACCGCTCCTGGTACAAGCTCAACCGCTTCCGCGGCGCCGAGCTGCGCGACGTGCTCGCCAACCCCGACGACGGCCAGCTGGCGGTGTTCCTCGCGGTGCTGCGCGGTGAGCTCGACAGCGAGGGCCGCGGGCAGACGCTGCTGGTGGGCGATAACGACCGCACCTTCGTCTCGCAGGGCGTGCAGACCCGCGCCCGCTGGACGTGGGAGGGCGACTGGCTGCGCAGCCAGCTCGAGGCGGGGGTGCGCCTGCACACCGACTCGATCGAGCGCGATCACACCGAAGACGGCTACCTGATGCGCAGCGGCCGGCTGCTGACCGACGGCCAGGAGACCGTGCAGACCCGCGCCAACCGCGGCTCCGCCGAGGCGCTGGCGGCCCACGTGCTCGACGAGCTGCGCATCGGCGACGACCTCTACCTCACGCCGGGCGGCCGGCTGGAGCTCATCCGCAACCGGCTGGCGGATCTGACCGATACCGAGGCCGACGACGGCGAGCGCGAAGACGTGGTGCTGCTCGGCGGCGTGGGGGCCTACTATCAGGCGCTGCCCTGGCTGGGTGTGCTCGCCGGGGTGCATCAGGGCTTCAGCCCCGTCGCGCCCGGCCAGCCCGAGACCGTCGAGCCCGAGCGCTCGGTGAACTACGAGGCCGGCCTGCGCCTCGCGGCCGGCCCGCTGACGGGCGAAGCCATCGCCTTTTGGAACGACTACAGCAACCTCACCGCCGACTGCACGATCAGCAGCGGCTGTGATCCCGACGAACTCGGGCGCCAGTTCAGCGCCGGCGCGGTGGACGTGCGCGGGGTCGAGGCGCTGCTCGGCTACCGCGGCGCGCTCGGCGCCGGCCTGACCCTCGACGCCGACGTGAGCTACACCCTGACCGACTCGACCTTCGCCGAGAGCTTCGTCTCCGCCAACCCGCAATTCGGCGACGTGACCGCCGGAGACGCGCTGCCCTACGTGCCGCAGCACCAAGGCAACCTGCGCCTGGGCATCAGCGCCGAGCGCTTCGGGATCGACACCGAGGTCGGCGTCGTCGGCGAGATGCGCGACGTGGCCGGCGCGGGAGAGATCGCCGCCGCCGAGCGCATCGCGGGGCACGCGACGTGGAGCCTCGCGGCGTGGTTCGCGCCCAGCGACGCCAACCGGATCTACATCACCGCGAGCAACCTGCTCGACAGCCGCCACCCGGTCTCGCGGCGCCCCTACGGGCTGCGCCCCGGCGCGCCGATGCAGATCGACGTGGGCTACAAGCACCGCTTCGGCAGCGCCCGCTGACAGCGCCGCTGACCGCGCCCGCTGGTGGCCGCGGCCGTTGACGCCGGGCGGCGGCGGGGGCACGCTCGACCGCACGCCGCGACGGCGTTCGCGGCGCAGAGGGAGACGTGGGTTCCATCGAACTGGCCGGATTCACCATCGACGGGCTGCTGGGCCGCGGCGGCATGGCCGACGTCTGGCGCGGCCGGCACCGCGGCTCGGGGCAGCCGGCGGCGATCAAGGTCATCGCCCGCGACCGGGCCGACGACCGTGGCTTTGTCGAAGGCCTGCGCCGCGAGGTGCGCGCGGTCGCCGGGCTGGATCATCCGGGCATCGTGCCGGTGCTCGACGCGGGCACCGTGCCGCGGGAGCTGTCCGACGCGGGGCTGACCCCCGGCAGCCCGTGGTTGGCGATGGTGCTCGCCGAACACGGCGACCTGAGCCGGCTCGGCGCCCCTCTGCCCTGGCCGCTGCTGCGCGACGTGCTGCTGCAGATCCTCGACGGCCTGGCCCACGCCCACGCCCGGGACGTCATCCACCGCGATCTCAAGCCGGGCAACGTGCTGCTGCAGCTCGACGACGGGCGCCTGCGGGTGATGCTGACCGACTTCGGTATCGCCCACGTCTTCGACCCGCAGGCGACGCCGGAGGCCGGGCACAGCCTGGGCACGCCGGCCTATATGGCCCCCGAGCAGCTGCGCGGACAGTGGCGCGACTTCGGGCCGTGGACCGACCTCTATGCGCTGGGCTGCATGGCCTTCGAACTGGCCGGCGGCGCGGCGCCGTATACCGGCACGGCCCCCCTGGCCATCGCCACCCGCCACCTGACCGGCGAGATCCCCCGACTGCGGCTGCAGGGCGCCGTCCCGCCGGGCTTCATCGGCTGGGTCCGCCGGCTGATGAGCCGCGAGTGGTGGGCCCGCCCACGCACCGCCGCCGAGGCCGCCCGGGCGCTGTCCCGCCTGCCCGCGCCGCCGCCCGACGCCGAACGCGCGGCGCTGGCCGACGCCGCGCGCCGGCTGACGACCGGACAGAGCGACGGGCCCGAGACGGAGATCGACGGCTCGCTGGCCCGCATGGCCTCGACCACGGCCCTGGCGCCGACCCTGGCGGTCGCGGTGACCGCGCTCGAGACCGCTCACGCGGGCCAGACCGACGACGCCGAGGCGCCGGCGCCCATACCCGAGACGTGGTACGTCGACCGCCCCCGCCGACCGCTGCTGGCGGGGGTCGGGCTGGGCCTGTTCGGGGTGCGGGCCCAGCCGCTCATGGGGCGCGAGGCCGAGCGCAACCGCCTGTGGGATGCGCTGCGTCGGGTGGCGGCGAAGGGCCGGGCCGAGCTGATGCTGCTGCGCGGCGAGGAAGGCGTCGGGCGCACCGCGCTGGCCGAGTGGCTCGCCCGCCGCGCGCACGAGCTGGGCGCCGCCGAGGTGGTCCGGTTCCGCTTCGGCGCGATGGACGGCGCCGGCGATGGCCTCGCCGACGGCCTGGAGGCCTTCTTCCGGGGGCATGGGCTCGCGCGCCCGGCCCTGGTCGAGCGCATCCGCGCGACGCTCACCCGCCGGGCCCCGGCCGACGCGCGCATGATCGACGACCTCGTCGCCCCCTCCCTCGCCCGGCTGATCCGCGGCGCCGACGTCAGCCAGTCATCGACCGAGCGCAACAGCGCGCTGTCGAGCGGCCTGCGGCTGATGGCCCAGCGCCGGCCGCTGGTCGTGCTGCTCGACGATCTGCACTGGGACGTCGAGTCGATGCAGCTCGTCGAGTGGCTGCTCGAGCGCGGGCTGGACGCGCCGGTGCTCATCGTGGGCACCGTCGACCCCGCGCGCAGCATCGCCGAGCGGCGGCGGCGGGACGCGCTCGAGCGCCTGTCGCGCCGGGCCCGGCCCATCGAGCTGGCGCCCCTGGACGCCGAGACCCACCACCGGGCGATGCGCGGGCTGCTGGGCCTGTCGCCGCGGCTCTCGGCGGCGGTGCTCGAGCGCGCGGCGGGCAACCCGCTCTTCACCCGCCAGATCGTCGCCGACTGGGTCGAGCAGCGGGCGCTGAGGCCGACGCCCGACGGCTACGCGCTGCCACCGGGCCGGGCGCCGGACGTGCCCCGCGACCTGGGCGATCTGGCCGGGCGGCGCATCGCCCGGGTCGCGCCCGACGACCAGACCCGGCGCGCGCTGCACGTCGCCGCCGCCCTGGGTCACGCGGTGCATCGCGCGGAGTGGCAGGCGGCCTGCGCCGCGCTCGGCGTGACCCCATCACCGACGCTCGAAGGCGACCTGGAAGACGCCGGCCTCGCGACGCGCGCCCCCGACGGTTGGGTCTTCGCCCACGGCTTCGTGCGGACGGCGCTCATCGAATCGGGCGCCGCGAGCGGACACTGGGCGGCGGTGCACCGGGCCTGCGCCGACGCGGTGCACATCGGGATCTCACCCGCCGAGCGTCGCGCGTGGCACCTGATCGAGGCCGAGGCCACCGTGGCGGCGATCGACGCGCTGCTCGACGCCGCGCAGGCGGCCATGGATCGGGCGGACTACCGCCGCGCGCTGCGCCTGCTCGACATCCGGGTGCAGCAGATGGATCGCGCCGGCCTCGCCGCCGACGACGTGCGCCGGGCGCAGGGCATGGCCTCGCGGGTCAACGGCCTGCGCTTCAGCCGCGACCCCGAGGGCGCGAAGGCGGCGATGGTCGAGTTCGAAGCCTTCCCCATCGGCCCCCGACATCCGGGCCTGATGGCCGAGCGCGCCCGCGTGCGGGCGGGGCTGTTGGCCTTCAACGACGACTTCCGGGCCCACTTCGACGCCTATAACGAGGCCGTCGAGCTCTTCCGGGTCGCCGGCGACGTACGCGGCGAAGCGCGCGCGCTGCACGGCCTCGGCTGGAACCAGATCACCCAGGGGCACTTCGCCCGGGCGGCGACGCTGATGATCCGCAGCCGCGATCTGGCGCGCTCGGCGGGGCTGCGGCTCGACGAAGGCTGGGCCAACCAGGGGCTGGCGACCGCCCGCTACTTCGGCGGCCTCGGCGGCGAAGACGAGGCGCTGCGCGAGGCCCAGCGGGCGTTCGCCGAGGTGCGCTTCCCCATCGGCACCGCGATGGTCCTGGCCGATCTCGCCGACTACGCGGTGCTGTCCGGCGACCTGACCGAGGCCCGGCGGCAGGCGGAGGCCTCCAGCGCGCTGTTCGAGGGTGCTGGCTCCCAGCTGGTCTTCCGCACCCGGGTCACCCTGGCCACGCTCACGCTCTACGAGGGCCGCCCGCGCGAGGCCCTGGCGGCGATGATCCCGCTGCTCGACGGCGACGCCCTCGACGGGCTGCCGCGCCTGCACCGCTATGGCATGGCGATCTACGGCGCCGCGATGGCCCTGTACGCCGACGACGACGACCGCTTCGAGCGCTGGCTGGCGATCGCCGAGAGCGATCCGTCGCGCCGGTTCATGGCCGCGACGGGGCGGCAGCTGATGCTCCGGGTGATCGCGACGCTCGAAGAGCGGGGGCGGGTCGACGACGCGGCGCGGGTGCTGCGGCTGCTCGCCGACTACACCCGCCTCGTCGATCCGGCCGAAGCCGAGCGGCTGCGCGCCCGGGCCGACGCTTTGGTCGAAGCACAGGCGACGCGCTGAGCCGGCTCACTGCGGCGCTTCGGGGCAGACATCGGGCAGCGGATCGCAGCCGTCGGGCGCCGGGCGGCAGAGGTCGTCGCAGAACAAGCCCGGCTCGCCTTCGAACTCGCAGCGCGCGGTGAACGGGATGCGCTTGGCGCTGGTCGCGCCAGCCTCGATGTCGACGAAGCGTACGGTCATATAGAACTCCGTCGCCCCACAGAACCGGCGCCCGAGCATGGCCTGACGGGCGAGCGCCCAGTCGAGATCGGCGGTGAACTCGCCCTCCCCCTCATCGACCAGCGGCCGGGCGACGGACGGGCCGCTGCCGTTGGGCTCGACGACCAGCTGGCCTTGCATCGGTCCCTGTACACCTGCGAGTTGGACCTGGATCCGAGCGGGGGCGGCGGGCGTCACCTGGAAGCCGCCGGCTTGGCTGATCTGGGCCCGCTGGGGCACGGCAGCCGCGGGCGAGACGGTGCGCACGAGGCGCAGGCCCGTATTGCCGTGGCGGCGCTCGGGGCCGCTCGCGGTGCGTACGGTCACGCCGCCGCGCCCGCGCATGACCAGCGCCCGCGACGCCTCGGGCCCGACCGGATCGACCAACGGGACCCCCAGGTCGAAGAAGGCGCCGGTGCTGTCGGCCATCCACTCGAAGACGTTTCCGCCCATGCCATACAGCCCGAGCAGGTTTGGCGGGCGCGCGCGGACCGGATGGTTGATCGGCGGCTCGGCCTCACGCACCGTCTCGCCGAGGCGGTCGGCCCTGACCCACTCGGCCTCGCTCGGCAGCCGGAAGCCGTCGCAGGTCGCCGCCGGATCGAGCGGCGTCGGCTCATACTGGGGCCACAAGAGCGCCCTATTGTCCCTGTTGCCGAGGCAGGCGAACTGCGCGGCGGGGTCGCCGGTGCCGATCAGCGCCGCGTTCTCCGGCAGCCCGGCGCACGCGCGCAGGGTCGCCGGGTCGTAGCACGGCTCGAAGCCCGCCTCCTCGGAGAGCACGTTGGCCAGCCACAATGCCTCCCACCAATTGACGCGCTGCACCGGGCAGTCATCGTCGCGGTCTCGATCGTCGCATGCGGGCGCTGCGTCGAAGGTCGGGACCTCCGAAGGCGCGTCACCGGCGCCCGCCGCCGCGCGCCAGCGGGCGGCGATGGCCGCGGCCCACTGCGCCCGGGTCACCTCGGTCTCGTGCATCAAGAACCCGCGGGAGACCCGCGTCGGCTGCGCCGGGAACCAGTCGGTGTCCGCGTCCGCCGGATCGTCGGACCCCATCGTGAAGTCGCCCGGCGGCACGTAGACCCAGCCGTGCGGCACCTCGGTACCCGCGGGCGCCCCGTTGCACGGGGGGATCGCCTGCGCCGCCTCACCGCACAGCACGCTGCGGCACGCCGAGTCGGCGGCGGTGCCGTCCAACGCCACCTGGGGCGCGCCGTCCGGGCCGCGGCTGCCGTCGTCCGCCGCGTCGCAGCCGTCCCACCAGCGCAGTTCGAAGCTGCTGTGGCGGCCCGCGCCGTCGTCGAAGCGCGCCACGAAGCGATGCGGACCGCTGCCCTCGGGCCCGGTGGGCACGACGCGGGCCAGGGCCTCGAGGTCGAGGACGACGGTGAAGCCGGGCCCGTCCTCGACGAAGTCCGCCAGCCGGGTCGCGGCGCCGTCGTGGGCCAGCCACAGCGCGCCGCTGACCGCGAAGCCCTGCGGATGCGCCACCGTCGCCCGGAAGGACTGCCCGCCCGCGGTCGGTCCGGCGTCGGTCAGCGCGGTGACCCGAAACGGCGTGCCCGCGGCGACGTCGCGCACCAGCCGGAAGCCGATGCCCGGGCTGCGGAAGCGCGCCGCGGCGGCACCGCGCGCGCTCGTCCGGCACTCTGCGGCCTCGTCGACACCGCGCACGACCCGGGCGTCGAGGGCCGGCGGGCCCACCGGATCGATCACCGCCAGCCGCGGATCGTCGGGCGCCGTCGCCGCCGGGTCGACCGCGTCCTGGGTCCACTCGGCGACGTTGCCCACCATCCCATACAGCCCGTAGGGGTTCGACCGGCCCACGGTGACCCCGCGCCGGCCGGGCGACGGGCCGCCGTCGCGGCAGGCCTCGGGCGTCGGCCCGTCGGGATCGAGATCCCACCACAGCGCCGGGCAGCGAGACTGGTCGCCGAAGCATACGCAGCCGGCGTCGAACGGCTCGTCGACGGCGGGCGGCGGCGTGGTGCCCGCCCGCGCGGCGCGGGTCCACTCGGCCTCGCTCGGCAGCCGATAGCCGTCGCATTCGGGCCGCGGCTCACCCAGCCGGGCGAGGGCCGCCGGCGGGCACGCGAGCAGATCCGCCGGCGGCGCGCGCCCGCAGCGGTCGTCCCCCGGCCCGCACCCGCACGGCGCCGGGCCTTCACCGTCGACGGCGATATAGGGCTCGGCCGCGGCGCAGCCGGTGCCCGGTGTACCGCGGCAGCCACCCGGCCCATCGGCCTCGAAGACGTCCTCGGCGTAGCACGGGGTCAGCCCGTCGCGGATGGAGAGCGCGTTGGCGTACCACGCGGCGTCGAGCCAGCTCACCGAGTCGACCGGGCAGGTATCGCAGCGTACGCCGCCCGGTTGATCGGCGCTGCTGCCGGCGCTGGGCCACGCCCCCTCGGCGCCGACCCCGGCCACCGCCTGCCACTCGGCGCGGGTGACCTCGGTCGCCTGCATCACGACCCCCCGCGACAGGCCGAGCACCCGTCGCCCATCGCGGGGATCGGCGTCGGGCGCACACAGCAGGTCGCCGGCGACGAACTCGCCCGCCGGCACATAGACCCAGCCCGGCTCCAGCTCAGTCCCGTCGGGCGCGCCGTTGCACGGGGGCACGGTCACCGCGGCCGGGCCACAGCTCACGATCGCGCAGCCCTCGTCGCTGCGCCCGTCGTCATCGTCGTCGACCGCGTCGCAGCCCACGTCGCAGCGGGGCACGTCCTCGTCGATCGCGCCGTCGCAGTCCTCGTCGACGCCGTCGCAGGTCTCGGGCGTCGGGATGCCGGCCCGGGCGATACAGGTCAGCGCCTGCGCCTCGAGGTCGCAGGCGAATGTGCCCGCCGCGCGGCACGCGCCGAGCCCGGCGGTGCACGGCTCGCCGAGGCCGTCCACCTCGTCGGCGGCGCCGTCGCAGTCATCGTCGGCGCCGTTGCACACCTCTTCGCTCGGCGCGCCGGGGGCCGCGTCGCAGATCGCGCCGCCCGCGTCGTCGCAGACCCGCTGCCCGTCCGCCGCGCACGCGCCGACGCCTTCGAGGCAGCGCTGGCCCAGGTCGAAGCCTTCGTCGATCACGCCGCTGCAGTCGTCGTCGATGCCATTGCAGATCTCCTGGCTCGGCCGGCCCGCCATCGCGTCGCAGGTCGTACCGCGCCCATTGCAGACCCGCGCCCCGGTGGCCGCGCACGCGCCGACGCCGACGGTGCAGGTCTCACCCAGCGGATAGCCTTCGTCGGCGGTGCCGTCGCAGTCATCGTCGAGCCCGTTGCAGCTCTCGCTGTCCGGCTCACCCGCCGTGGCATCACAGCGCGCGCCGCCGGCGTCGTCACAGACCCGCAGACCGTTCACGGCGCACGCGCCGATACCCGCGCTGCAGGGCTCGCCGAGTTCGAAAGACTCGTCGACGGTGCCATCGCAGTCATCGTCGATGGCATTGCACAGCTCGTCTGTGCCTTCGCCGGGCACCGCGTCGCAGATCAGGGCCCCATTCTCACCGCAGATGCGCAGCCCGTCGGCCGCGCAAGCCCCCTGCCCCACCGTGCACGGCCCGCCCGCAGGCACCTGCTCGTCGGCGGATCCGTCGCAGTCGTCGTCGAGCCCGTTGCAGGTCTCGTCCCGCGGCACGCAGGTGTCGGGGCCCACGTCGACGCCCAGATCGACGCCCACGTCGGGCCCCACGTCGAGCGATACTTCGAGCAGCGGCGGTGGATCGATGCAGCCGACGCACAGCACGGCGCAGATCAAGCCCATCCATGACCCGTGATACCGCGACACGGTCACCTCCCCTTCGATGATGCCGTCGTGATGGCGCCAGTATAGCCGCGCGGCGCAGGCCCGAGGAAACGCTAACGCCCCGTCTCCCATGGGATCAGCGCCCGCAGCAGCGCGCGGCCCAGGCCCAGGTTCTGCCGCAGGCCGATGAACGCGACCCGCGCGCCGAAGCCGCCGCCGATGACCAGCGGCGCGAAGAGGGCGAGGTTGGCCACCAGCGGCGAGGTATCGCGCAGGATGATCGGGCGCAGGGCGACGAGGGCCACCATCGTCAGCGCGGCGGAGAGGGTGAAGCCGACGCCGAAATACACCACGGCGAGGGAGGCCGTGCGCTCGGGCGGTCGTCGGGGGCTCTGCGGGGTCTCGCTCATGGCACCTGTGCGTTCATGTCATCGCCGGATGGCATCCGAGGCATTCCGCTGTGCGAAAACGCACAGCTGGCTTCCTCTGCGCATCACATATTGCGTCGATACTGGCCACCCACCGCGAACAAGGCGTCGGTGATCTGACCCAGGGTGCAGACCTTCACCGTCTGCATCAGCTCGGCGAAGATGTTGCCGCCCTCGAGCGCCACCGCCTGCAAGCGCTTCAGCGCCGCGGCGCCGCGCTCGGTATTGCGCTGACGGAAGGCGGTGTTATCGGCGATCTGGGCCTGCTTCTCCTCGTCGGTGGCCCGGATGAGGTCGACCTCGACGACGCCCTCGGGCTCGTCGTCGGGCAGGAAGGTATTGACCCCGATGACCGGCAGCTCGCCCGAGTGCTTCTTCTGCTCGTAGTACATCGACTCTTCCTGGATGCGGCCGCGCTGATACATGACCTCCATCGCGCCGAGCACGCCGCCGCGCTCGGTGAGGCGGTCGAACTCGGCGAGCACCGCCGCCTCGACCAGATCGGTGAGCTGCTCGATGAAGTACGCGCCCTGGAAGGGGTTCTCGTTCTTCGACAGCCCCAGCTCGCGGTTGATCACCAGCTGGATGGCCAGCGCCCGGCGCACCGACTCTTCGGTGGGCGTGGTGATGGCTTCGTCGTAGGCGTTGGTATGCAGGCTGTTGCAGTTGTCGGCGATGGCATACAGCGCCTGCAGCGTCGTGCGGATGTCATTGAACGCGATCTCTTGCGCGTGCAGCGATCGGCCCGACGTCTGGATGTGATACTTCAGCTTCTGGCTGCGCTCGCCGGCCCCGTAGAGGTCGCGCATGGCCACCGCCCAGATGCGGCGGGCGACCCGGCCGATGACCGCGTACTCGGCGTCGACCCCGTTGCTGAAGAAGAACGACAGGTTGCGGGCGAAGGCGTCGGGATCCATGCCCCGCGCCTTGTAGTACTCGACGAAGGTGAAGCCATTGGCCAGGGTGAAGGCCAGCTGGCTGATGGGGTTCGCCCCCGCCTCGGCGATGTGATAGCCGCTGATCGAGACCGAGTAGAAGTTCCGCACCCGGTGGTCGAGGAAGTACTGCTGGATGTCGCCCATCATCTTGAGGGCGAAGTCGGTCGAGAAGATGCAGGTGTTCTGGGCCTGATCCTCCTTGAGGATGTCGGCCTGCACCGTGCCGCGCACCCGCCCGAGCACCTCGGCGGCGACCTCGGCGTACTCGTCGGGCGGCAGCAGCTGATCGCCCGAGACCCCCAACAGCCCCAGCCCGCTGCCGTCGTGGCCCGGCGGCAGCTCGCCGCGGTAGGCCGGGCGCTCGCCGCCGAGCAGCGCGGCCATCGTCTCCTCGGCCACCGCCCAGCGCCCGGTCTTGCGCAGGCGGCGCTCGACGGCCTGATCGATGGCGGTGTTGAGGAACATCGCCAGGATCATCGGCGCGGGGCCGTTGATGGTCATCGAGACGCTGGTGGTCGCCGCGGTCAGGTCGAAGCCCGAATACAGCCGCTTGGCGTCGTCGAGGCTGGCGACGCTGACCCCCGAGTTGCCCACCTTGCCGTAGACGTCGGGCCGCTCGGCCGGGTCGCGGCCGTAGAGGGTCACCGAGTCGAAAGCGGTCGACAGGCGCGCGGCGGGCTGGCCCTTGCTGAGGTAGTGGAAGCGGCGGTTGGTGCGCTCGGGGCCGCCCTCGCCGGCGAACATGCGGGTCGGATCTTCGCCGGTGCGCTTGTAGGGGAAGACCCCGGCGGTGAACGGGAAGTCGCCGGGCACGTTCTCGAGCAGACGCCAGCGCAACAGCTCGCCCCAGTCGTCGCTGCGCGGCAGCGCCACCTTGGGGATGCGGTTGCCCGACAGCGTCTCGGTGAAGTTCTCCACCGCGATCTCGCGGCCGCGCACGGTGTAGCTGTGGGTCGGCGCGGTGTAGGCCTCGCGCAGCGCCGGCACGCTGGACAAGAGCGCGCGGTGGGCCGGGTCGAGCTGGTCGAGGGTCTCGTCGTAGAGCCCGCGCAGACGCGCCGCGGCCTCGTCGACGGCGTCGGCGAGGGCGGCGTCGTTCGCGCGGTCGGCGTAGCGCTCGGCGATACCCGGCACCGCGTCGCCCAGCGCCTCGAGGGCCCGGCGCAGCCCGTCGGCCCTGGCGGCGACGGCGGCCTGGGTTCGGGTGAGCGCGTGGTGGGCCCGCACGGCGTCGGCGATCTCCGACAGGTAGCGCTCGCGCTTCGCCGGCACGACCTCGCCCAGCGAGGGCGCCCGCTCGGGCATCGGGCCCGGATCCCAGGCGAGCGCGCTCTTCTCGGTGATGCGGCCCATGAGGTGCGCGAAGAGCCGGTCGACCCCGGCGTCGCCGTAGCGGCTGGCCACGCAGGCGAAGACGGGCATGTCGTCGACCGCCGTATCGAAGGCGGCCCGGTTGCGCTGCATCTGCTTGGCCACGTAGCGCCGGGCGTCGCCGGCGCCGCGCTTGTCGGCCTTGTTGAGCGCGACGACGTCGGCGAAGTCGAGCATGTCGATCTTCTCGAGCTGGCTCGGCGCGCCGAACTCCGGGGTCATCACGTAGAGCGAGACGTCGGCCAGGTCGACGACCTCCGAGCCGCTCTGGCCGATGCCGGCGGTCTCGAGGATGACCAGGTCGAAGCCGGCGGCGCGCAGGGCGAGCAGGGCGTCGCGCACGGCGGGCGGCACCGCGGCGTTGGCCGAGCGGGTGCCCATCGAGCGGGCGTACACCCGGGCGCTGCTCACCGCGTTCATGCGGATGCGGTCGCCGAGCAGCGCGCCGCCCGAGCGGCGGCGGGTCGGGTCGACCGACAAGACGGCGATGCGGCGGTCGGCGAAGGCCTCGAGGGTGCGCCGCACCAGCTCGTCGGTCAGCGACGACTTGCCGGCCCCGCCGACGCCGGTGATGCCCAGGATCGGGCGCTGCGGGCGGGCCTCGGCCTCGGCGCGGAAGGCGGCGAGCGCCGCGCGGCCGGCGTCGGTCTCGGCGGCGTGCGTCGCCTCGATCCAGGTGAGCGTGCGGGCCACCGCCGCCGCCTCGCCGTCCCAGAAGCCGGCCGGCGGGCCGTCGACGCCGTCGATCAGGTCGCGGCGCGCGCTCTCGATCATGTGGTCGATCATGCCGACGAGGCCCAGCTTGCGGCCGTCTTCGACGCTGTAGATCCGCTCGACGCCGCGGTCGTGCAGCGCCGCGATCTCTTTGTCGGTGATGGTGCCGCCGCCGCCGCCGAAGACCTTGATGTCGCCGCGGCCCCGGTCGCGCAGCTGCTCGACCATATAGGTGAAGTACTCCATGTGGCCGCCCTGGTAGCTCGACACCGCGATGCCGTGGGCGTCCTCGTCGATGGCCGCGTCGACGATCTCGTGCACCGAGCGGTCGTGGCCGAGGTGGATGACCTCGGCCCCGCGGCTCTGCAGGATGCGCCGCATGATGTTGATCGAGGCGTCGTGGCCGTCGAACAGGCTGGCGGCGGTCACGAAGCGGACCGGGGCGGTGCTCTTGGGGCGGGTCGGCGACATGCTGGGCTCCTGGGCGGCCGTCCGGGGTGGCCGCGGGGCAGTATCCCGATGCGCGAAGGGGCCCGCAAGCCGCAGCCCGTCGCGTTTTGATCGAGTCGGCGGTCGGCCCCCCCTGGCGTCGCCGGTCGACGCGGCCCATGATGAGCCCACGATGAACGCCGACCTGCTCGATCTGCCGCCCGAGGCCGCCCACAAGCTGATGCGCATGCCGTCGGCGATGGTGGCCCATACCGTGCGTTTCGCCGTCGCGCGGGGCGTGCCGTGGGCGCGCATCACCGCCGAGACGGGCCTGTCGCCGGCCGATCTGATCGCTGCCGATACCTGGCTGCCGGGCTCGGTGGTGCCGGTCACCTGGCGGCTGGTGGCCGAGCTGTGCCCCGGCGAGGCGCCCGCGCTCGATCTGGCCCGGGCGGCGCCGCTCGACTTCGTCGGCGAGATGGCGCCCAACATGCGCTTCGGCACCAACCTGCGGCAGGTCCTCGAGCTGGCGGTGAGCCTGCGCGATCTGACCAGCGACGGGCTGCACATGGCCCTCGTCGAGGGCGAGGACGAGGCCTTCTTGCGCCTCAGCCACGTCAGCGACGCGCTGGATCGCGGCTACGGCGCCGAGGCGGGGCTGGGGGTGACCGCCCGGCTGCTGGCGCAGGTCGCCGACGGCGCCGAGGTCCTGCGGCGCATCGAGTTCAGCCACGCGCCCAACGGGCCCGAGGCGAAGTACGTCGACTTCTTCGGGGTGCCGGTGCGTTTTCACCGGCCGAGCAACGCGGTCGTCTTCGCCCGCGCGGCCCTCGATCGCCCCTTCGCCGAGCACGACCCGACGTTGTTCCGCTTCGTGCGCGCGCACACCGCCGCCACCCGCGAGAAGCTGCTGCGGATGGGGCCGGCGGACGGGCTGGCCGCGGTTCGACGGGCCATCGAGCAGGGGGCCGAGCACGGGGACTATTCGGCCGAGACCCTGGCCCGGCGCATGGGCATGAGCCTGCGCAGCCTGCAGCGGCACGTGGGCGAGCACGACGCGACGGTGACCGCGCTGCTCGAGGCCGCCCGGCGCGCGAACGCCGAGGCGCTGCTGGCCGATACCCGCACGAGCGTCGACGAGGTGGCCGAGGCGGTGGGCTACGCCGATCGGCGGGCGTTCAGCCGGGCGTTCAAGCGCTGGACGGGGCAGACCCCGGCCGCGTTCCGCAGGGCGCTCTGATGGCCGGGGGCGGTCGATGATCGGGCTGGTGGCCGCGGCGGGCACCGTCTTCGTGGGCGCCCGGCTGGCCCGCGCGCTGTTCGTGCGCCCCGCGCGGCCGGAGAGCACACCGCCCGAGCCGGTGGATCCGGCGCGCTTCGACGGACCCGAGGTCGCCGGCCGTACGCTGGAGGACTGGCGCATCGACGGCTCGCTCCTCCTGTCGGGCAAGGCGCTGGTCGGGCTGGGCATCGGCGCGGCGACGGGGCTGCCGGCGGCGCTGGTGGCCGGTCCGGTGCTGGGCGTGGTCGTCGGCGGCTTCGTGGCGCGGGCGGTGGCCGACTATCGCCGCGACGGGCAGGTGGGCGTGGCCACCGTCGACGTGGCCAGCTCGGCGGGCACCCTGGCGGCGGGGCACCTGACGGCGCTGTCGACCTTCATGCTGGCGGTGCACGCCACCCGGCGCATCGCCCGGGGCAACGAAGATCGCACCCGCCGGGTGCTGGGGCGGCTGCTGGAGGGGCTGCGGTCGACGGTGACCCGAGTCGGGGCCGACGGCGAGGCCGAGCAGATCGCGGTCGAGGCGCTGCGGATCGACGACGTCATCGCGGTGCACGCCGGCGAGCTCGTGCCGGTCGACGGGGTGGTGATCGCCGGGCTGGCCCGGGTCGACCGCGGGGCGTTGAGCGGCGAGTCGGCGCCGGGGTACGCCGGGCCGTGGGACGCGGTGCACGCCGGCGAGCTCCTGATCGAGGGCGCGGTGCAGGTGCGGGTCGAGCGCGCGGGTCACGAGACGCGGGCGGCGCAGATCGAGGCGCTGCTCGACGCGGCGACGGGCTGTCGCCGCCGATTCCGGGCCGAGGCGGACGACGTGGTCGACGCGGGCGCCCGGCCGACGCTGGTGGCGGCGGCCATCGCCCTGGGTGCCGTGAGCGCCGACGCGGCCCTGGCCATCGTCTTCGCGCCGCTGGCCTACGCGATGCGCTACACCGCCCCGATCAGCGTGCTGGGGCACATGCAGCTGGCCGCCGCCGAGGGCGTACTGGTCAAGGACGGCCGGGCGCTCGAGCTGTTGGGGCGGGTCGACGTGGTGGTGTTCGACAAGACGGGCACCCTGACCGATCCGGTGCCGCGGGTCGTCGAGCTGACCCCGCTGGCCGGGGCCGACGCGGCGGCGGCGGACGAGGCGCTGGCGCTGGCGGCGGCGGCGGAGGCCCACCAGAGCCACCCGCTGGCCCGCGCGATCCGCGAAGAGGCCGCGCGCCGCGGGCTGGCGGTGCCCGCGTCGAGCGACGTCGCGCTGGAGCGCGGTCGGGGGTTGACGGCGCAGGTCGGCGAGCGGCGGGTGATCGTCGGCAGCGCCCGCCTGCTCGAAGCGGCGGGCGTCTCGGTGCCCCGCGGGCCGGCGGCGCAGACGGCGGTCTACGTGGCGGTGGACGGGCGGCGGCGGCTGCGCATCGACTTCGAGGCCCGGCCGCGCAGCGAGGCGGCGGCGGTGATCACCCGCCTGCAGGCGCGCGGTCTGCAGGTGCAGCTGCTCTCGGGCGATCGCGCGGGCCCCACCGAAGCGCTGGCGACGGCCCTGGGCATCGAGCGCTGGCGGGCGGAGGCGCTGCCCGACGAGAAGGCGGCCCACGTCGCCGAGCTGCAGCGGCGCGGGCGGCGGGTCTGCTTCGTCGGCGACGGCCTCAACGACGCGGTGGCCCTCGAGCGGGCCGACGTGGGCGTCGCCATGGGCTCGGCCTCGGCGCTGGCCGGTGATCTCTCGTCGGTGGTGCTGACCGGAGACGACCTGAACGGGCTCGACGCGCTGTTCACCCTGGCCGACGGGCTGCGCGGCGACCTCGATCGCTCGACGCTGCTCACGACGGTGCCCAACGCGGTGGTGCTGGGCGGGGCGCTCTTCTTCGGGCTGGGCTTCAACGCCGCCTGGGCGCTGTTTCAGCTGGGGCTGTGGAGCAGCATGGCGGTGGCGCTCAAGCCGGTGATCGCGGCCCGCGCGGCGGACGAGCCGGACGCGCCGGCGGTCAACGCACCGGCTGGTGAGGGTTCGCCCGCCGCCGCTGGGGCATGACCACCCGATCGCGGGTCAGCGTCACCCGCTGCGGCGCGCCGGTGCCGCCGCGGCGCACCCACAGCTCGACCTCGGTGCCCACCTCGCCGCGGATGGCCTGCGCCACCTTGGCCAGCCCCGCGCCGCGGGCCGAGACCCCGTCGACCATGACGACCACGTCGCCGGTCTCGAGCACCTCGCTGGCCGGGCCGCCGTCGACGATGCGCCGGATGCGGATGCCGCGGCGGTCGGGGGCGAGCACCGCGCCGATGCCGGTCAGCTCCGAGGCCGGGCTCGCGTCGCGCTGGGACGAGCTCATCGAGAAGTCGCGCACGATCTCTTCGCCCGCCTCGCCCTCGACCCCGCCGACGAGCACCGAGCGGTAGCCGTCGGCGGTCACCTGGATGCTGGTGCGCACCCCGGGCAACGCCTTGAGCTCGTAGCGCCCGTCGGCGTCGGTGTAGGCCCCGACGGTCTCGGCGAGCGCGCCGCTGCGCCACTCGGCGGGGATGATCATCGCCCCCTCGATGGGCTGGCCGGTGCCGGCGTCGGTGACCCGCCCGGTCAGGATCGGCGAGCGGCCCAGCTCGATGCGCAGCCCGCGCACCGTCTCGCCGCGCTTGACCTCGACCCCCGAGATCTCGCCGGGCTGATAGCCCTCGGCCGCGGCCCAGACCCGGGTCTTGCCCGGCGCGAGCGGGCCGAGCACGAACGCGCCAGTGTCGCTGCCGAACGACTGGGCCGGCGGCCCGCCCGCGGGGCGGATGAGCGGGGTCGCGGTGATCGAGAACTGCGGCACGGGGCGGCCGTCTTTGTCGACGACGTGGCCCTCGATATAGCCGCCGCCGGGCAGCGACAGGGTCACCTCACCCGGGCCGGCGACCTCCTGCTCGACGGTGCCGTGCTGGCCGTGGAACGCCCAGAGGGTGAACGGCCCTTCGTGGTCTTCGGGCCAGTCGAGGGCGAAGCGGCCGCTGCTGTCGGCGTGGGTCGAGCCGATCCAGCGCCGGCTGTCGGTCGGCCGCAGAGCGATCCAGGCGCCGGGGGCCGGCTGGCGGCCGGTGAGCACGACCCCGAAGAGGCCGTCGGCCGGCTCGAGCACCGCGTCCCAGCGCACCTTGGGGGCCCGCGGCAGGTGTGGACTCTCGACGACCTCGGGCTCGTAGCCCCGGGCGCCCACCTCGAAGGTGGCGATGTCGGCCTCGACCCGCTTCAGTTCGAACTCGCCGCGGGTATCGGTGACCGCCTTGCGGTCGGGGCGGCGGGCTTCGAAGCGGATGCGGATCTGAGCCCCGATGATCGGGTTGCCCTCGGGGTCGGTCACCGCGCCGTAGATGGTGCGCGGCGCGTCTTCGGGCCACTCCACCTCTTCGAGCGGCTCGAGCTCGGGCGGCGCGGCTTCGGGCTCCGGCTCGGGTTCGGCCACGCTTACGACGGGCGGCGGCGAGGCTTCGGGGCTGTGCAGCAGGGCCCAGCCGACGAGCCCGACGACCCCGAGCAGCAGCAAGAGCCCGAGGGCGAGAGAGGTACGCTTCATAGGTCTGGATGATAGTGGCCCGAGGAGCCGGAATCCAGGCCCGACGCGGCTTTGCGCCGATTTGAAAGGAGTTGGAAACCCGCGGGGCCCGGGCGGAATCGCACAGGATCGGCCCGCGGTCGGCGCGCGGGCTACTCGCCCGGGTCGGGCTCGCCCTTCTCGCCGGGCGCCGGGTCGGCGGGGTCGGGCTCGGTGGGCGGATCGGTCTCGACCGGCTTGTCTTCGGGCGGCTCGCCCGCGGCGGGCTCAGCGCCGGCCGCAGGCTCTTCGGCCGCCGGTTCGGCGATCTTCTCCTCCGCCGCCGGCGCTGCCTTCTCTGCCGGCGCCGCCGCCTCCTTGGCCGCCGCCGGCAGCCCGCGCTCGTAGGTGCGCTCGTAGGTCGGCGTCTGCGACATGTACATGTACCAGCCGGCGAGCGCGACGATGGCGGTCGCGCCCAACCCGGCGATGATGTGGATCGGCTTCATGGTTCCAGCCCCCCCGTGTAGCCTGTCTGTTCCTCCTCGCGTGGAGATCAGTGTGAACCCCTCGGGACCCCGCCGTCCAGTGCTGCCCCGCCGCGCCCCCATCGGCGGGCTCCTGCTCGGGCTCCTGGCGGGTATGAGCGGCTGCGCGCCGGCCGAAAACGACCGACCGCCGGTGGTTCTGCCGGCGGTCGACGCCACGCCCGACGCCGAAGCAGCCGACGGTGGACTCGACAGCGGCCCGGCGGACGGCGCCGCGGACGTCGCCCCGCCGGACGCCGCCTCACCCGACGTGGCCCCGCCCGACGCCGCCCCGCCCGACGCGGCCTCGCCCGACGCGATCCCACTCGACGCAGCCCCGCCCGACGCCGCGCCGCGCGAGACCACCGTGCACCTCGAGCTGGGCCCGGTGGTCGCCGGCGAGCCGCTGGACTTCGACCTGCCCGCCGGCCTGCGCGCCCTGTTGATCCAGGCCCGCGGCGCCGCCGACGGGGTCTACGGCGTGCTCTCCGTCGACGGCCCCGACGGACCGCTCATCGGCCCCGACCGCAGCCGGGCGACTCTCAACCCGGAGGTCGCCGTCGCCCTGCTGCCCGCGACCGGCCGCTTCCCGCTGCTGCCCGCCGGGCGCTACACCGTCGTCTTCGGATCCGCCGGCCCCGACGACCGCCCGCTGACCGCCGAGGTCTACGCCGTCGACGGCGTGGGCGCCGCGCTCGACGTCACCCTGCACCTGCCGCCGAGCCTGCGCCCGCCGGACGACCCGGCCATCGTGGTCCTGGCCGCCGCCATCGAGGCCGCGCTCGACATCGCCTTCGGCTTCGAAGCGCAGGTCATCCCGCGGGCCTTGCCCGACGGCAGCCCCGACACCCTGCTCATCGACGGGCGGGCGCTCGATTTCGCCGCGCTCGTCGCCCTCGGCCGGGCCGCCGGTGACGCCGCCGGGGCGGGCGTCGACCTCTTCCTCGTCGACCGCATCGCCGACGGCGCCGACAGCCTCAACGGCTTCAGCGGCGGTTTGCCGGCCCCGCTCGGGCTGGCGGGCAGCGCCGCGGGGGCCGTCGTCATCCCCGACGCGCTGCTCGACGACTTCCCCGACGCGGTCGCCGACCGGGCGGTGCACGAGATCGGCCACGCGCTGGGGCTGTTCCATACCACCGGCGCCTTCGGCGGCGCCGACCCGATCGACGATACGCCCGCCTGCCCGCTCGCATGCGATACCGACGGCGACGGGGTGCTCTTCGCCCGGGAGTGCGGCGCGCGGCAGACCGGCATGGCGCCGTGCCGCGGGGCCGCCGACAACCTGATGTTCTGGACCTTCGGCGGCGAGCGCGCGGTGACCCCGCAGCAGCGGGCCGTGGTGGGCCATCACCCGCTCGCGCAGTGAGCCGGGATCACTTTCTGACGACTATCTGCCGGCCCCCGGAAAAGTGACGAAGCGTCACCGTGCATGATCGAGGAGAGCACCGTTGACCGCCGGTGAGCGGTGTGCGACCCCATAGGCGGATATCGAGATGAACGAACCCGATCCCCCCGAAGACAGCCCCGCCGACGCCCGGCTCGACGCCGTGCTGCGGGCCGCGCTGGGCGGCGCCCCCGCCCGGCGGGCAGAGCCCGAGCGCGAGCCGGACGACGATCCGATCGACGACGGCGAGCTGCGGGCCTGGCGGATCGGCGCGCTCGACGACGAGGCGACGGCGGCGTTCGAGGCCCGACTGGCCGCCGACCGTGACGCCCGCGACCTGGCGGCGGTCGCCGGCGAGCCGGTCTCCGACGCGCTGCTGACATGGGCCGAGCAACAGGCCCCCCGCTCCCCGCGGCGTCAGACCCGCACCTGGGGCGGGCTGGCCCTGGCCGCGGTGGCCCTCGTCGCCGTCGGCGCGGCGCTGATGTGGCGCGGATCGACCGCGTCGCCGGCCTACGTCACCTCACCGCTGGCCGGCGCGGCGGCCACCGTGCGCAGCGAGGCGGTCACCGAGGGCACCCCGCTCTTCCGCACCCAGGGCGTCCTACGGGTGACCCTGCGCCCCGAGGTCGCCGGCGAGGCCCCCGCGGTCGCCGCGTTCGTCGCCCGCCCCGACGGCCCGCTGAAGGCGGTCGAGGTCGACGTCGAGACCCCCGCCGGCGGCGCGGTGGTCGTCAGCGCGCCCGCCCGGCAGCTCTTCGGCGCCGAGTACGGCGACTGGCGCTTCTACGTGGCCCTGGGCGACGCCTCCGACGCCGCCGGCCGGCCCTTCGCCGACGCCCGCGACGATGGCGCGGCGTGGTTCGAATACCCGCTGGTCTTCGAGCCGGTGCCCGACGACGGAGGTGCCCCCTGAGCGCCGCCCTCGCGTTGTGCCTGCTGGCCCTGCTCGCCGCGGCGGTCGGCTACGGCCAGAAGTCGGACGAAGTGCTCGTGGGGCGCGCCCTCGACGGCCACAAGGGCGCCATGCGCATGCTCGTGCGGCGCCTGCTGCCGGTCATCCGCTCGCGGGTCTCGGCCTATCTCGGGCGCCGCGGCGGGCGGCTGGGGCACCAGGACGTCGACGATCTGACCCAGGAGATCTGGCTCAAGCTCATGGAGCGCGACGGCCACCTGCTGCGCAGCTACGACGCCGCGCGGGGCAAGAGCCTCGAAGGCTACGTGGGCCTCACCTGCCGCCGGGAGCTGTGGCGCCGCAACCGGGCGCTCAACGCCGAGCGGCGGGGCAGCGGCCAGGACGACGCGCCGCTCGAGGCCGCGGCGACCACCGCCGGCGACAGCCCCGACCCCGAGGCGCTGGCCATGGGCCGCGACCTGCTCGACAGCCTGCAGGATCACCTGAAGGCCAACCTCGCCGAGCGCGGCCGGCTGGTGCTCGCCGCGGTCTACGAAGACCAGCGCAGCCCGGCCGAGACCGCCGAGTTGATGGGCGTGCGCCAGCAGGTGGTCTACAACTGGATGCACAAGATCCGCACCTTGACCCGGGACTATCTGGGCCAGGCGGGCGTGGCCACCCCCTGACCCTTGTCCGGGCCGGCCCGAACCGCGCACCATGCGCCATGCTCGGCGTCGAGATCGCAGTATTGGGCCAGATCGCGGTTCTGGGTCTGCTCTTGCTGGCCGGCGGATGGGCCCTCGGCCCCGCCGGCCGGATCGGCGCGCTGGCCCTGACGCTCGCCGCCCTGGCCTACGCCGCGACCCGCCCCGCCCCGCCCGAACCGGCCCTGATCGCCCCCTCGCCCCGCCCGGGGCTCGCCGGATCCGACCGCTGCGCGGGCTGCCACCCCGGCGCGCACGCCACCTGGGCGGCGACCTACCACCGCACGATGACCCAGCGGGCCCGCCCCGAGACCGTGCTGGCCGACTTCGACGGCGTCGAGCTGGCCGATCGCGGCGTCGCCCTGCGGCTCGAAGCCAGCGACGGGCGCTTCCGGGCCCACCTGCTCGGCCCCGACGGCGCCGTCGCCCGCTCGGCGGACGTCGCGCTGACCACCGGCTCGCACCACTTCCAGTACTACTGGCTGACCCTCGACGACGGCTTCTTCGTGCAGCTGCCCTTCGTCTGGATGATCGCCGATCGCCGCTGGCTGCCGGTGCAGGACAGCTTCCTGCAGCCCGACTCGCCCGAGCCGGCCCGGCCGGCCATCTGGAACGACAGCTGTATCTACTGCCACACCGTCGGCGGGGCCGGACGGGTCAGCGCCGACGGCGCGTACTCGGCGGTCGCGGTGGGCGAGCTGGGCATCGCCTGCGAGGCGTGCCACGGCCCGAGCGCCGAGCACGCCGCGGCCCAGCAGAACCCGCTGACCCGCTATCGGCTGCACCTCGACGACGACGCGCGCGCAGCGGCCGTCGCCCGCCCCGATCGCTTCGACAACCGGCGCGAGGTGGCCGTCTGCGGCCAATGCCACGGCGTCTTCGCCCGCACCGCCATGCCCGCCGTCAACCGCGAGGCCGATGGGTTCACCGTGGGCGATCCGCTGAGCGAGACCCGGCAGCTGATCCTGCCGGTGCCCGATCCGACCCGCCCCGACCGCCTGCTGGTGCCGCCCGCCGAGAGCCCGGTGCCCGTCACGCTCGTCGTCGGGGGCGCGGCGCACGCGATGCGCGCCATCGGCTACGACGCCGCGGCGATTCACCTGGACGGCGCCGCGGGCGACGGCCCGGCCCGCCTCGAGCTGGGTACGCTGCGGCTCGACGGCCGGGCCCGCGGACGCCCCGGCGGCGTCGTCTTCGAGGTGGGCGGCGGGCCCGCCGATCTGGCCGACGCCTTGCCCCGGGCGCTCGGCTGGCGCGGTCAGGTGCCGACCGCCTTCGACCTGGGCGCCTTCTGGGCCGACGGCACGGTGCGCACCACCGGTCGGGAGAGCAACGCGCTGGCCCGCACCGCGTGCTTCACCGCGGGCGCGCTGAGCTGCGGGTCGTGCCACCGGATGCACGGCGCGCCGCCGGCGGATCAGCTCGCGCCGGGTATGGACGGCGACCGGGCCTGCACCGGCTGCCACCCCGACGTCGATCCAGCGACCCACAGCCATCACCCGGCGGGCTCGTCGGGCGCGGCCTGCATGAGCTGCCACATGCCCTACACCACCTTCGGCCTGCTGACGGGCATCCGCAGCCACCGCATCGACAACCCGACGGCGGCGATGAGCGCGCGCCACGGCCGGCCCAACGCCTGCAACCTGTGCCATACCGACCGCACGCTGGCCTGGACCGCCGAGTGGCTCACCCGCTGGTACGGGCAGCCGGCGGTGGCGATCGAGCCGCCGTGGGATAGCCGCTCGGCGGCGGCGCTGTGGGCGCTCGCGGGGGACGGCGGCCAGCGGGCGATCGCCGCCGCCGCGCTGGGGCGCAACGAAGCCCGCGCCGTGGGCGGATCGAGCTGGACCGCGCCGATTCTGGCCCGGCTGCTCGACGACGACTACGCCGCGGTGCGCAAGGTGGCCGCCGATGGGCTCGCGACGCACGGGCTGCCGCCGGATTACGACTTCGTCGGCGCGCCCGAGGCCCGCCGGGCGGCGGCGCGTGCGGTGCTCGACCATTGGGCCACGACCGCGCCCGATCGGGTCGGCCCGGCGGTGCTGATCGAGGGCCCGGGCCGCGCGGAGGACGGCGCCCTCGACCGCCTGCGGGCGGGGCGGGATCGCACGCCGGTCACCATCTCGGAGTGAAAGGTGGAGGAGAGTCGATGAGCGCGACGGGTCGCCTGCGACCGCGCCGCGGGTGCCGGGGTCGGCGGCTACAGCGCCCGAGGTCGCGGGCGAGAGGTGAACCTCGACGCCTGTCGGGCCGCTCTCGGTGTCATGCATGCCTTCCTCGATGGCATTCGAGCGCATCGCTCGAGCGCAGCGCTTGACCTCGCCCTGAATTCCAGTCACCCTTGGGACATATACGGGCTCCTGCGTAGCACCGAACTCGCACCCTGGCACCGAGGTCGACCCTTATGCTGCTCCGCGTCTCTTCCATCGCGATCGCTCTGCTCACCGCCGCGCCGACCATGGCCGCCACGCCGCCCACAGGGCCCCAGGAGCCACCGCCGCTGCCCGTTGGGCAGCCGGTGCGCAATCAGGAGATCAGCTTCGACCGAGCGGCGGGCTTCTCCCAGGACTTCGTCTTCGTCTCTGCCGGCGTCGAGACCGAGCGGGCGTACATCTATCCCAACGGGATCATCGCGCTCGAAGATCGCCTGGCCGATGCGTTCGACGACGACGCTCGACCGCTGGCCGAGCGGGCCCAGCCGCGAAAGCCCGTCCTGGTCGCGCTGCAGACGCCCTTGGGCGGCACCTGCCCCGACTGGGCCGAGGACGAGGCGGCCGCCTTCAACCACATCGAGTACACGGTCGAGGACGACGAGCTGGTCGTGATCTGGCGCGCGATGCTGTCGGCCGAGCCCGACTGCTCGAGCAAGCTGGCGCCGCAGGCGTCGACCTTCACCGCGAGGCTCTCGTGGGGCGCCACGTTCGACGTGACCTATACCTACTACCAGCTGGCGCAGGGGCAGCTGCCGCGGGCGGGCGTCATGCTGCCGCAAGGGGCGTTCGAGTTGCTGCCCGACGAGGACAAGCCGCGCACCGATCGCGCGTTCGCCCTGGCGGCGGACGGCAGCGAGGGCTTCCCGGGGGACGAGCACCGCCCGCGCACGTGGATCCGGGGGGTGTGGGCCATGAGCTTCGACGCCGCCGGTGGGCTGTTCGGCGATACCGACGCCGACGGGTCGCGCAGCGTCGACAACTGTCCGATCAACTCGAACGTCCGACAGGTGGATCTGGACCTCGACGGCAAGGGCGATGCCTGTGATCCTGACTTGGACGGGGACTTCTCCAGGAATGGCGTCGACAACTGCCCGAGCCTCGCCAACCCCGACCAGCTCGATACCGACCGGGACGGCCGCGGCGATCGCTGCGACCGGGATGACGACGGCGACGGCATCTTCGATCACCTCGATACGTGCCCCCTGGCCGCCGACCCGTCCAACCTCGACCTGGACGGTGACGGCGTCGGCGACGCGTGCGACCCGGACATCGACGGCGACGACGCCGTGGCCGACCCGCTCGGTCAGGCGCTGTTCGGCGACCTGTGTCCGCGCGTCTTCGACCCGGCGCGCAAGGACACCGACCTCGACGGCATCGGCGACGCGTGCGACCTCGCCCCGCGCCATCGCTGTCCGAATCACGAATGGTGCCGCGCGGAGGTCGACGCCGACGGCGACGGCATCGCCGACGTCGAAGACGTCTGCTGGACGGTCGCCAACCGGGGCCAGACCGATACCGACGGCGACGGCATCGGCAACTTGTGCGACGGAGACTGCAACGGCGACGGCCGGCTCGACGTCTACCAGCCGTCGGTGCA
>JAUHXC010000008.1 GCA_030427205.1 bacterium
CGCCGTCGTAGTTGAGCTGGTCCGGGTTGGGGGTGTCGTCGCAGTTGTCGATGGCCGAGGGCACGCCGTCGCCGTCGGGGTCGTCGACGCAGAGCGGGTTGGCCGGGTCGGCGCAGTCGTCGTAGACCCCGAGCGGGTCGACCGAGTCCGGGTGCGGGGCCTCGTAGATGCCGTCGGCGTCGGCGTCGGCCTCGACGTAGCACGCCGGCGAGCAGCCGTCGCCGGGCAGCGCGTTGCCGTCGTTGCAGCGGTCGGGGCCGGGCGGGGTGTCCGGTCCGCAGCCGGTGGGGATACCGTCGATGACCTCGTAGCGGAAGATGCCCGGCTCGCGCACGTTCGACAGGGTGCACAGCAGCAGCGCGGTGTCGCTGCGTGAGCCGGGCCACATCCACGCGGGGCCGTCGAGGCCGAGGCCGGCGTCGAAGCCGACGACCGGCAGCCGCTGGTTGCGCTCGAGGCCGTGCAGCCAGCCGCAGCGGCTGTAGCGCATCTCGACCGAGTAGCGCGCCGGGTCGTCGGTGAAGGTCAGGGTGAGCTGAAAGTCGTTGTACTCGACGTCTCCGAAGCCCGAGACCGGGCGATCGGGGACCTGCCACGTCACGACCAGGCGCCCGGATGCGCCGTCGACGCGCGGCAGGATCGCGTAGTAGGTCGGCGTGGGATCCGCATCGCCCAGTTCGAAGCCGCCGAGATCGGAAGAGTGTTCGAAGATATGAAGCTGGGGGTTCCGGCCGCGAAGAAACTCTTCACGCGGCAACGGCTCGAAGCGACTGCGGATATAGGGGAACCCCAAGCTCAGCAGGCCATTCCATTCGATGAAGAGCGCCTCGACGGTCATGCCGTAGAATGTCAGCCCGCCGGGTGTCGCGGCGGCGATTTCGACCCGGCTGTGCCCATCGTGAGGCTCACCATAGCCGATGGGGCCACCGAACCCGTCCTGCATGGGCGGGCCCCACTCCAGATCCTGAGCCTCGACCGCGCCGAGCGGCAGCAGCAGCGCGAGCAGGCCGATGAGGGGCAGTCGTGACATCACTCGTCCGGCGTGAAGAGCGGCGCGGGCGTCATGCGGACATCGCGCCAGACGAAGTCCACGCACGACATCTGCACCGTTGGCTGGTAGACGTCGAGCCGGCCGTCGCCGTTGCAGTCTCCGTCGCACAGGTTACCGACGCCGTCGCCGTCGGTATCGGTCTGGCCCCGGTTGGCGACCGTCCAGCATACGTCTTCGATGTCGGCGATCCCGTCGCCGTCGGCGTCGACCTCCGCGCGGCACCACTCGGCGTTGGGGCACGGCGCGCGCGGGGCGAGGTCGCACGCGTCGCCGATGCCGTCGAAGTCGCTGTCTAGACGCGCCGGGTCGAAGATACGCGGACAGCGGTCGCCGAACAGCGCCTGAGCGACGGGGTCGGCCTCCGCGTCGTCGCCGTCGATGTCCGGGTCGCACGCGTCGCCGACGCCGTCGCCGTCCAGGTCGAGGTTGGCCGGGTCGGCGGCCAGGGGGCACGTATCGAGGTGGTCGAAGATGCCGTCGCCGTCGTCATCCCGGTCGCAGCGATCGCCGCGCCCATCCCGGTCGGTATCGCGCTGGTCCGGGTTGGCGAGGCTCGGGCAGTTGTCGTCGATATTCCGCGCGGTGTCTCCGTCCAGATCGTCGTCGCATGCGTCCCCGTCCCCATCGAGGTCCAGATCCGCCTGCCGGACGTTCGAGTCGAGCGGGCAGTTGTCGACGCTGCGCGACCCGTCGGCGTCGACATCGCCGAACAGCCCACCGGCAGCGTCGAAGCTCATGGCCCACACCCCGCGGACCCACGTGCGCGGGCGGTGCTCGTCCCCCGGGAAGCCCTCGCTGCCGTCCGCCGCCAGCGCGAACGCGCGATCGGTGCGCGGCTTGTCATCGTCGGGCAGCAACTCGAACGCCCCCTGCGGCAGCATGACCCCGGCCCGCGGCAGCTGCCCCTGCGCCAACTGGTAGTAGGTATAGGTCACGTCGAACGTCGCGCCCCACGAGAGCCGGGCGGTGAAGGTCGACGCCTGAGGCGCCAGCTTGCTCGAGCAGTCGGGCTCGGCCGGCAACATCGCGCGCCAGATCACGACCAGCTCATCATCCTCGACCGCGTACTCGACGTGGTTGAAGGCGGCCGCCTCGTCCTCCGCCCAGTCGGGGCAGGTGCCGCCCAAGGGCGTCTGCAGCGCGACGAGGACTGGCTTTCGCGGCTGGGCCCGCTCGGCAAGCGGTCGAGCGTCGTCGTCGAACGCATCGGCCAGGCGATCTTCGAGCGCGATGAGCCCGTTGGGATAGATGTACGCCCGCTCGGTCTCGACGCCGGCAGAGACGAAGACGAAGTCCTGGGAGAAGTCCGCCGCTCGGTCGAAGCTGATCTCCTGATTGCGCACCGGCTGCCCAGCGGGCAGCGGCGGTGGCTCCTGGGGCCCTGTGGGCGGCGTGGCGGCCATGGTCGGCGCGGCGGTGAGCAGAACGATCGCGAGAGAAGAGACGCGGAGCAACATGGGGTCGACCTCGGTGCCAGGGTGCGAGTTCGGCGTTAGGCAGGAGCCCGTATATGTCCCGACTGTGACTGGAACTCCGGGCGAGGTCAACCGCTGCCGTGCATGAATGTCCCGCTGACGCGGCGGCGCCATCCGAGAGCCGTGGCATATGCCATCCCGTCACTGTTCACTCAACGCTGGCTGGCAGCACCCAGGCGTGGGCCAGCGCGCGGTGGAGGCGGGTCCACCACGCGCGGGCCGCGGTGTTCCGGTCGTCATCCCCCGGCAGGGCCGAGTCGAAGCCGACCCACTCCAGGTGCAAGTCTTCGTCGATCGGCGACCGTGGTCAGCAGCGCAGCGTCGTAGGGGTCTTTCGCCTGGGTGTGCATATCGGCCCACAGCCACATGATCGTCCACGCCCGCGCCAGATCGGGCGGCGCGATGCGCAGGCCGCTGGCCAGAGACTGCGCCGGACGCAGCGACGCCTCGCCGAAGGCCAAGTCGAGCTGCAGCACGTCCCAGACGCCGTCGTCCATGATCCAGGGCACGACGAGGCGGCAGCCCGGGGCGCGCGCACAGGTCCAGATGTCGGAGCAGGCGACGCGCTCGGCGGCGAAGGTGACGCCATCGACCTCAGGCCGCCCATGCCAGAGCTTCTATCTGCGCCCGGCCGCTGGGTACACTCGACGGCGCTGTCTTCGCCCGCGAGCATATGCCATGCGCCTTCACCCGCTCTCGGCCACCTTGACGTCGGCGCTGCTCGCCGCCGCCTGCTCGTCGAGCCCGCCCGCCGATCGGGCGCCGCCCGTGGCAGACGCGCAGGCCGCCGGGCCGGCGTCGGCAGACATGGTGCTGCGCGGCGGGCGGATCTTCACCGCGGCACCGGGCGGGTTCGCCTCGGCGGTGGCCATCGACGACGGGGTCATCGCGTACGTGGGCGACGACGCCGGCGCCGCGGCGTATGTCGGCGCGGGCACGCGGGTCGTCGACCTCGGCGGGCGGGTCGTGCTGCCGGGCCTGCACGACGTGCATCAGCACCCGCTCGAGGCACACCTGAACGTGGTCGACTGCGCGATGTCTCCCGACGCGATCGACGCGGAGGATCACGCCGCCGATCTGGCGCTCTGCGCGCCCTCGGCGGTGACCGGCTGGGTGCTCGGCAGCGGCCACGCCGTGGAGGTCCTGGCAGACGCGCGGCGCGCGCCGAAGGCGATCATCGACGCGGTCTTCCCCGATACGCCGGTGGCCATCCTCGAGCGGTCCAGCCACAGCACGTGGGTCAACAGCGCGGCGCTCGCACGCCTCGGCATCGACGACGCGACGCCCGACCCGCGCGGGGGGATCATCGTGCGCGACGCGCGGGGCGCGGCGACGGGCATCCTGGTCGACGCCGCGGGCGAGCTGCCGTGGGATCGGGCGCTGCGGTCGAGCCCCGCGCTGGACGCGCTGAACCGGCAGGCGGTGCGCGCGGGGCAGGCGCTCAACAGCCGCCATGGCATCACCTCGGCCGTCGACGCGCGCACCTACGTCGGGCGAGGGCACCTCGACGCGTGGCGGGCGGCGGCGCGGGACGACGAGCTGACCGTGCGCATGGTGTTGTCGCTGTGGGCCTCGCCGGCGGCCGACGACGACGCCCAGCTCGCCGAGCTGGCCCCGCTGTACGCCGACGACGGCGGCCTGCTGCGGGTCACCCAGGGCTTCACCCCGTGATCCGCCGCGGGGCGCGCTGTGCCCGGCGCGCTGCCTGGAGGTTTCGTCACGCGGCGCGGGCCGACCGTACCCCCGGCGCTGCTACACGGTCATGTCGGGCGCGTCGGCGGGGATCGGCATCTTCACCGCCGCGCCGAGGCCGACCACCCGCACCAGCAGGGCGCCGTCGAAGGTGTCGGCGGTGATCGTCTCGATCGCCCCCTGGCCCTCGGCGTCGGCGTAGCTGACCCCGTCCAGCTCGGTCAGCCCGTTGTAGGCGGCGCGGCCGGTGACCTGCGCCTCGAAGGCCAGCGCGGTCTCGCCGGCCGGGAAGCTCACCCCGTGGTCGAGCCGCAATTCGAAGCGGCCGTCGGCGCGCCAGTCGAACTCGACGACGTACGGCTCGAGCTGCCCGGCGAGCGGCACGCCGGCGACGGAGAGCGCGAGCGCGAGCCGGCTGCTCGGGCTTCGGCTGAGCCAGGGGCCGATGGGCCCTTCGCGGGTCTCGCCCTCGGCCTCTTTCTCTTCGTCGTGCTCGGCGTCGGTCTGTTTCTCGGCCGCGCGGGCCTTCTCTTCGGCCTCCCGGGCCTGCTCGTCGGCCTCGCGGGCCTGCTCGGCGCTGCGTTCGTCGGCGCTGCGTTCTTCGCGGGTGCGCTCGCTCATGACTCCCCTCCCCGCCGGGTCGACGGTCGCTTCGCGGCCAGACACACCGCCCGATCGTTGGCTTCGACCGGGGTGTCCGGCGGCGGATTGAGCCGGGTCTCGTCGCCCCGGCGCACGCCGAGCACCATCACCGACTCGTCGGCGAAGGCCCGCTGCAGGCCGGCGAACGTCCACTCGGCCAGGTCTTCGATGTCGACGACGTAGAGCTGCTGCCCGAACGACGCCGAGGTGATCTCGGTGACGACGCCCACCACGCCGGCTTCGAGCGTCTCGCTGACGAGCAGGTTGGTGCTCACCTGGTCGAGGCAGACGACGTTGTCGACGCCCGCCCGCTCGAAGAGCGTCGCGTGGTTGGGGTCGACGCACTCGACGGTGGTGACCAGCGCGGCGTGCAGCTTCTCGAGGGTCAGCGCCGCCGCCAGCGAGCGGTCGTCGCTCGCCGAGTCGCGGGCGTCGCGGGCCAGGATGAGCGCAAACGCCGCCTCGCGGAAGCGCGCCCGCTCGAGGGTCTCGTCGACGCTGGGGTTGCCGCTGATGAAGCGCACCCCGCGCTCGGCGAAGCGCGCCGGCAGCTCGGCGAGGCGGTCGTCGACGAGCACCACCGGCCGCTGGCGGGTGCGCTCGTCTTCGCCCAGCTGGTCGAGCACCGCGGCCAGCCGCGTCTCGCCGGGGTAGTTGATGATCAGCATGTGATCTTCGAATCGGGTGCGTCCCATGCCGCGCAGCTCCTTGCCCCGGGCCTCGATGAGATAGCTGGCCACCACCGACAACAGATAGCCCAACACCGAGATGCCGAACAGCATCGTCGGGAATCCGATGAGGTAGCGCCCGCCGAGCGTGGTCGGGAAGAGGTCGCCATAGCCGACGGTGGTCATCGTCACCACCGCCCACCACAGCGCGTCGCCCCAGCGCAGGTCGGGCTTCTCGGCCAGTTCGAAGTACATGAACCCCGAGGTGGCGTAGGCCGCGATCGCCGCGGTGAGCACCGCCATGCGGCCGATGGTCTGCCACTGGCGGCGGCGCACCCGGCGCAGCAGGGTCATCAGCAGGCGGATCATCGGGCCCGCCTGCGCGACCACTCCCGCTCGAGGGCTTCCAGCCGGCGCCGGGCCCGCGGATCGCGCCACATGCCCCGCCGCCGACGCTGCGCCTCGCGCTGGGTATCGAGGTAGGCCGCCTCGCGGCTGAAGCCGAATTCGGTATAGACCGCCGCGTGCCCCTTCTCGACGAGCGCCAACCCCACGTCGATGCCCGCCGCCGAGAGGTAGGCCAGCGTGCGCCCGCGGTCGTCGACCGCCGAGGCGTCGAACTCGACGGTCAGCGCCTTCTTGTCGATGATCTCGGTGAGGCTCTGCACGCACTGCACGCCGTGGCGGGCGACGGTCGGGTCGTTCATCTTGGCGTCGAAGCACTTGATGCCCAGGATGCGCACGATGAACGCGCCCTCGGGCGCGCGCACCGCGACCTCGTCGCCGTCGATGACCTCGACCAGCTCGACCGAGGCGCCGGGCTTCAGCGCGCCGGCGTGGGCCGACCAGCTGCGCCGCTGACGCTCGACCTGCACGGTGAAGTAGAGCGACGAGCCGAAGAGCACGAAGACGACCAGCCAGAATGCGCGGGTGGGCGAGATCACGGGTGCTCGGCGGGCGCGGGGGCGCGAGCCGCGATCAGAGGTCGCGGTTGTAGGCGTAGCCCAGCAGGATATAGGGCATCGCCCCTTCCCGGTTGGGGTGGCTGAGGTACCACGAGACGTTGGCCAGCACCTTGTGGCTGACCGGCACCGGCCCCTTGCGCTCGGAGAGGGTGTAGACCCCCAGCGGGCCGACGCGCAGGTGGCTCATGCCTTCGAAGTCGTCGGGGATCTCGCCGCTGGCGAAGTGCTCGTCGCGGTAGACCGGGTTGACCCACGACAGCCGCAGCCCGGCGATGATGTCGCCGGCGAGGTAGAGCACGTCGGTGTCGTTGGTGACCACGAAGCCGTCGCCGGGCACGTAGGTGTCGAGGGTCGCGTCGTACCAGACCCGGTCGCCCTCTTCGAGGTCCATCTTCCACCACTCGATGGCGAACTTCGAGCGGATGGCCACCTGGCCGACCTTCGCCTGCAGGGTCGGCTCGACGTAGATGTGGTGCCCGCTGGTCACGTACGCCGCGTCGCCGTTGTCGGCCCGGTTGTCGTCGGCGTAGCCGTCGGGATCGGTCGGCTCGGGGTAGGACTGCACGAAGTCGAACGTGCCGAAGAACTGCATGAACTCGTAGGCCACCCGCAGGTGGAAGACGGCGATCGGCTGGAACTCGAAGACCGGGCCGACCTTGAGGAAGGCCGGGTTGAGCTTGAGGCTCGCGCCCGCCGCGCCGTAGGTATTGGCGAAGAGGATGGAGTCGCTCTCCTGCAGCCGGCGCTGGTAGAGCACCCGGTTCTGGCTCTCGAGGCCCAGCGGGTTGAGCCGGATGACATCCAGGTGGCTCAGCGTCCAGCGCACGGGGCCCGGGGCGTCGGCTTCGGCCGCGGCCTCGGCGGCGCCGTCGGGCGCCGCTGGCGGGGTGACGTCGGCGGTCGGCTTCGCCGGCTCGGCGTCCTCGGTCGCCGGGGTCTCGGCCGCCGGCGTTTCGCTGGCCGGCTGCTCGGCCGCCGGGGTTTCGGCCGCCGGGGTTTCAGCCGCTGGCGCCGCCGGGGTCCCACCGCTCTCCTGAGCCAGGGCCGGGGCCATCGAGACCGCCAAGGCCAACAGCACCACGCCGGGCACGATGCCCGCTCGCTCGCTCATGTTCCCTCCCTCCTGTCGTGCCGAGAGTAGACGCCGTGCGCCGCCGATGATCAAGCCTCGCGCGCGGCGCGCGGCGACGGATCAGTCGGTCACCTCGGTGGTGACCACCAGCAGCCAGCCATAGCGTTCGAGGAAGGCGTGGGTGAACATGCGCTCGCCGAGCACCAGCGGCGAGCGCTCGTGATCGCGCATGACCTGAGCCACGAAGTCGCGGATCTGGTCGTCGAGCTCGTCGAGCGTCAGCAGCCGCGGCCGATGGCGCCAGTCGGCGCCCTTCACCTCTTCGGCGGTGTCGATGAGCACCGTCAGCGTCTCGCGGGCGGTCTCGCCCTCCCCCACCGTATCGGGGCGCAGCAGCAGCGCGCGCAGGCCCTCGTCGCTGCCCTCGCGGGCGAAGTCGAGCAGGATCTGCTGCGCCGTCTCGAGGGTCACCTCGACCCCGACCACGCCCATCGTCGCCTCGCCGACCCGGATGCGCGCCATGCACGGGATCAGCCGCAGCCCGGTCGAGGCGTCGGTATAGGGCACGCCCCAGCGGGGCTTGTCGTCGGGCGCGTCGATCGCCAGCTTGAACCAGGGCCGCTGGGTCGGGTCGTAATCGGGCTTCTTCTGGTAGCGCCCCGAGCCGGGGAAGCCGATGAGCAGCCCGGTGCGGGTGCCGGCGAGCGACCACTTGAGCACGGTGCCGTAGGTGCGATGCGCCTGACCGAAGCGCCGGCCGAGGCGGCTGAGGCGCGCCGCGTCGGTGCGGGCCACCTCGAGGGTCTCGGGCTTGTCGTCGACCCACGGCGCCATGACCACCGTGGGATAGGTCATCGAGACCCGGTTGTCGTAGCCCTCGCGGGGCGCGAGGTCGAACGGCGCGGTCTCGTCGACGTAGAAGTCGGCGTCGAGATAGTAGCCCGCCCGCCCGGCGGCGGTCTTCTGCGGCGCCTCGAGCGGGGCGTCGTCCTTGCCGAGCAGCGCCACCGCCTCGGCGCGGTACTGCTCGGTGAGGCGCTCGATGTCGACGAGGAAGTTGTCGAGCATCATGACCCGGCCCTGCACCGCGACCTGGAACATGCGGGCGCCGCTGCGGATGGCTTCGTCGCGGCGGGCGTCGGCCATGACATAGCCGAAGATCATGCCGGCCACCGCCAGGATGGTCGCGACGGCCGCCAGCGGCTTGAGCCAGCGCGCGGTGAGGAAGGTGCCCTTGCGCCGCCGACGCTCGGCGTGGATCGCCAGCCCCAGCGCCTGGATGTGCCCCTGCACGGTGCGGGTGAAGGTCTCGTCAGTGCCCGGACCGGGCACCTCGTGCAGGTGCTTGAGCTGCGCCTGGGCCAGCGTCAGATCGCCCTGACCGATGGCCAGCCTGATCTGCAGGACGAGCGCGTCGAGCAGCGACGAGCGCGCCGGGCCGTTCATCGGGAACTGCGCCAGCGATCCGCGCAGGCGGCTGACGCACTCGGTCAGGCGATCGTAGGCCACCACCGCGTCGTCCCGGGCGAGGCGGCGGATGCTGTCGCTGCCGTCGGCGGCCCGCACCAGCAGGTCGTCGCTCAGGGCCGCCAGATCGATGGCGGCGTCCTCGGCCACGGTGAACGCGTCGGCGTGCACCAGGTGGGCCTCGATGTCGGCCCGCATGACCGTGACGTTGGCGTAGCGCCGCTCGGGATCGGGGTCGAGGGCCTGCAGGATGATGCGCCGCAGGTGCGGGGTCACGTGGCGCGCGCCGGGCACCCGGGCCGGGTCTTCGACCTTGCCGGCCACCGCCGCGGCGATGATCTCGTGCTGGCTCTTGCCCGCCCGGGGCGCGCGGCCGGTCACGATCTCGAAGAGCACCCCGCCGAGCAGGTGGATGTCGGTGGCCTCGCTGAAGCGGCTGTACTCGCCGCGGATCTGCTCGGGGGCCATGTAGCGCAGCGTGCCGGCGATCTTGATCTCGCCCTTGTCGTTGAGCTCGTCCTCGGGGATGGCGTCGGGGCCGGCGTCGGGGCCGAAGGGCATCGCCAGCCCCCAGTCCATGACGTAGACCTCGCCGAAGTCGCCGACCATCACGTTGCTCGGCTTGAGGTCGCGGTGCAGGATGCCCTTGCTGTGGGCGTAGGCCACCGCGTCCATCACCTTGAGCAGGATGCGCAGGTGGTCCTTCCAGTCGAGCGTCTCGGCGCGGATGGCCACCTGGCTGCGCATGTCTTCGTCGCGCAGGTCTTCGGGGTGCAGCAGAAACCGCCAGGGGATGCCGTCGACCTTCTTCATCGTGAAGAAGAGCCGCCCCTTGTGATCTTTGGCCAGCGCGTAGATCGGCACGATGTTGGGGTGATCGAGCCGGGCGGTGAGCACCGCCTCGCGGGCGAACTGCTTGAGCTCTTCGGCCAGATCGGAGCCGTCTTCGTTGCTCGGGCGGAAGATCTTGAGCGCGACCTCGCGCTCGAGCGAGGTCTGGCGGGCGTCGAGCACCAGGGCCATGCCGCCCTTGCCGAGGGTGCCGGTGACCTCGTAGTTCGCCGCCGCGCCGACCTGGGTATTGCCGTCGGGCTGACCGATGGTCTCCACCGGCAGCTGACGCGCCCCGACCACCCGGTCGAGCACCGTCAGCCGCCACGCGTGCTCGGTCATCGTCGGCCGGTCGTCGATCGCCACGGGCTGCGGTTCACTCCTCGGACGTCACGTCGGCAATATGCCCGATCGGCGGCCCGGGGGCCACCCGCGCACCGCAGAGATCCGCAGGGGCACGCCTGAGGAACCGCCCACGGTAAACGCGCCGCGGTTCATTGTTCGTTCGCGCACCCGTCGCGCAGCATGTCGCGCCGCACGCAATAGGTATCGACGAGCTGCGGCCCCGGCGGCTCGCAGCAGGTCTCGACCTCGAAGTCGGCGCAGTCGTCATTGGTATTGCACGGGTGGGTGCAGACGTTGCGGAAGCCGGCCTGCGCGACCCCGAGGCAGCTGAGGCCCTCGGCGCACATGAAGCCGCGGCAGTCTTCGCCGGGCCCGGGCAGCGCCTCGCGGCGGCACTGGCCATCGCAGCCGTCGAGGGCGTTGATGTTGCCGTCGTCGCACTGCTCGTCGCCCTCGATGACGCCGTTGCCGCACTCCCGGCGGCAGCTCGCGTCGCAGCCGTCCGCCGGATCGCGGTTGCCGTCGTCGCATTGCTCGCCGAAGTCGATCTCGCCGTTGCCGCACTCCAGCCGGCAGGCCGGATCACAGCCGTCGTCGGCCCGGCGGTTGCCGTCGTCGCACTCCTCCGTCGGCCCCAGCTCGCCGTCGCCGCATTCGCTCTGGCACAGCCCGTTGCAGCCGTCGCCGTCATCGCGGTTGCCGTCGTCGCACTGTTCGCCGGCGTCGACACGCCCGTTCCCGCAGCGCTGGCGGCAGTTGCGGTCGCAGCCGTCGCCGTCGGCGCGGTTGCCGTCGTCGCACTGCTCGTCGCCTTCGAGCGTGCCGTTGCCGCACTCGATCAGGCACTGCGCATCGCAGCCGTCTTCGCCGTCGCGGTTGCCGTCGTCGCACTGCTCGTCGCCCTCGAGCGCGCCGTTGCCGCACTCCAGCCGGCAGGCGGCGTCGCAGCCGTCCGCCGGTTCGGTATTGCCGTCATCGCACTGCTCGTCCCCTTCGAGCGTGCCGTTGCCACACTCCAGCCGGCACAGCGCGTCGCAGCCGTCCGCCGGATCGACGTTGCCGTCGTCGCAGGCCTCGTCGCCGTCGAGCGCGCCGTTGCCACACTCCAGCCGGCAGTCGGCGTCGCAGCCGTCGTCGGGCGCGCGGTTGCCGTCGTCGCAGGCCTCGGCGCCGTCGAGCGCGCCGTTGCCGCACTCGATCAGGCACTGCGCATCGCAGCCGTCGTCCGCCACGCGGTTGCCGTCGTCGCATTGCTCGGCGCCTTCGAGCGCGCCGTTGCCGCACTCCAGCCGACACAGCGGGTCGCAGCCGTCGCCCGGCGCGTTATTGCCGTCGTCGCAGATCTCGTCGGCGTCGAGCGCGCCGTTGCCGCACTCGTCGCCGCAGCCGGGATCACACCCGTCGCCGGCGAGACGGTTGCCGTCGTCGCATTGCTCGTCGCCGTCGAGCCGCCCGTTGCCGCACTCGAAGCGGCAGCGGGCGTCGCAACCGTCGCCGGGCTCGGTATTGCCGTCGTCGCAGTCTTCGAGCACCGACAAGAGGCCGTCGCCGCAGCGGGCGAAGGCCAGATCGGGGCCGAGGTCGACGGCCGCGTCGGGGATCATGTCGGCCTCGGGCGCCGCGTCGGGGATCATATCGGGCTCGGGCGCCATGTCGAGGGCCAGATCGGGCTCGGGCGCCATGTCGAGATCGACGGGCTGCATGTCGGGCGCGGCCATGTCGAGCCCCATGTCGGGCGGGCCGAGGTCTTCGTCCAGCGGCGGCGGATCCACCGGCGAGAGGTCGACGATGGGCAGCGGCCGGCGGTCGGTGAGGATGGTGCCGTACTCCAACGCGGCGAAGTCGCCGCCGACGGCCCAGGTGTCGCCGTCGCTGAGCACCGCGTGCAGGGTATCGTCGGCCCAGCCGCCCTCGCGGGCGCCGGGCAACCGGGTCCAGACCCCGTCGGCGTCGCGCACCGCGACGAGCCCGCGGTTGCCCGAGACGAGGGCCACGCCGTCCTCGCGCACGAATACGCCATTGAGCGGCGGCAGCCCCTCGGGGATACCGTCTTCGACCCACGCGTCGCCGTCGAAGCGCCGCACCACCGCGCTCTGCAAGCCGCCGACCGCCAGGATCGGGCCGTCGCGGCGGCCGTGCACGGTGAAGATGAGGTCGGTGGTGCCGGTCTCGAGCCGGCGCAGCGTCTCGCCGTCGTAATGCAGCGCGATGCCGCCCTCGCCGACGATGTGCACGTCGTCGGGCCCCGAGCCCCACGCCTTGTACAGGTTGAGGTCGTCGGGCAGGGCGTCCGACTCCAGCGGCCACCAGCGCCCCTGCCCGTCGGAGCGCAGCACGATGCCCTTGGGGCCGCCGGGCAGCGGGCTGCCGCCGACCGCCCACAGATCGTCGGGCCCCGACCCCCACAGCCCCCAGAGCACGGCGTCCGTCGACAGCCCGGTCTCTTCGACCCGCCAGCGGCGGTCGCCCCAGCTCAGGATGCGGCCCGCTTCGCCGCAGGCCCAGATGTGCCGCGGGTCGCTGCCCCAGACCCACCACAGCGTGCGGCCCTCGGGGATCGACTCGCGGGTGATGCGCTCGCCGTCGTAGCGGGCGAGCACGCCGCCGGTGGGGCCGCGCCCGCCGCCGGCGAAGAAGACCTCGTCGGGGCCCGACGCCCAGACGCCGAGGAAGAGCGATCCGACGTCGCCTTCGACCCGGGCCAACGCCGAGCCCGGCGGCTCGGCCGCGGCGTCGAGATCGAGCCCCATGTCGGCGCTGGCGTCGGCGTCGGCCTGCGCGCCATCGTCGAAGGGCTCGGCCGGATCGGCCCCCTCGCAGCCGCCGAGGGGCGCGGCGAGCAGGCAGGCCAACAGACAGAGCGGGAGAGGCAGGCGCGCGGGCATCGGGCGGGACATGGCAACCCCGAATTGTTCGAATTGCCCCGCGACTCTCTCGCCGAATACCGGTTGGGGGCAAGTTCAGCCGCCGTCGCCGGCCCCCTCAGTCGCAGCGCAGGCGGGCGATCCCGATGGCCGGCGCGCCGTCGGGGCCGGCGTAGTTCCAAGCGACGGTGGTCGGGCTGGCGTCGATCACGAAGCGCGGCCAGTAGCGGCCGCAGCACAGGCAGCCGGCGTGGGCGTCGCCGAGCGCGACCGCCGCGCCATCGCGGGTCAGCACGTCGACCCGCCCGCGGGCCATGCCCGGGCACCACGCGTCGGCGTCGGGCCAACCGGCCACGGCCACCTGCCCCGCGATCAGCCGCGCGGTCGCGGCGCCGGTCTCGGGCAACGGCAGGCGCTGGTGGGTCTGGGGGAAGAACAGCTCCATGGGCCGGTCGGCGGAGCGCACCGTGAACACCACCGCCTCGGCCGACGCGTCGATCGCGACCACCTCGCTGCCCGGCGCCAACCCCCAGCTCTCCCGCGGCAGGCCGTCCCACCCGTGGTGCTGCACCGCGCTGCCCTGAGAGACCCAGAACCCATCGGGCCCGGCGGTCGCCGTGCCGCCGACGTGGCGCCGCAAGGGCTCGGTGAGCGGCTGACCGTCGAGCAGCAGCAGCCACCCCATGTCACCGCCCTCGTCGACCTGCTTGACGTAGCCCACCTGCCCCCGCCATAGGGCCGCCTCGACCACGCCGTCGTCGATGACCCGGCTCTCGCCGCCCCGCCAGTGGAACAGGCGGCCACCGACGGTGTAGATCGCCTGCCCCGGCTCGACCCATTGCGGCGGCTGCCAGTGGATGGGTCCGCCGCCGTAGGGGAAGTCGAAGCGATCGGCCAGCGGCACGTCGCCGTCGCCGTCGCGATAGATGAGCCGCTGCCCGCCGTCTCCATCGGGCCGCACGAGCAGAAAGGCCCCGGCGTTGGCCGCCAGCAGCATGTCGGAGGGGCCGCCGACCGGCGCTCGATCGCGGGCGCGTACGGTGCGCACGAAGCCGTTGGGGCCGCGCTCGCCGAAGTAGACCGTTTCGCCGTCGACGATCGGCTCGAAGTCGCGCAGCTCGGCGACGGCGACGCGCCGAACCTCGAAGCGGCAGCCGCCGACCGGCGCGTCGGCGACAAAGGTATCGGGCATGGCATCCCAGATGGGTGGCATGGCATCCAGAATGGCATACGGCATGGCATCCGGCGCAGCCATCATGGCATCCGAGGTGACTGGCATGGCATCCGGCATGGCATCCGGAATGACCGGCATGGCGTCCGGCGCGGCGTCGACCGGTGGCCGGTCGCTGGCGTCGGACCGCACGCCGTCGAGGCGGCTGCGCGCGTCGTCGCAGGCGAAAGATGCGAGGATGACCGGCGTGATCAGGACGAGTATTCGAAACGGGCTCATGCGCGGCCTCCCCCGGTTCGCTGTGGGCCGGAGCGGGGTTTGATCGCGCGGCTGGCTCACGGCGACCGTTGGCCCGGGCGGCGGCGGCGGCAAACGCCCGCCACGCACAACGCCATCAGCCCCCAAAGGCTCGAGCCACCCGCCGGCGGCGCGGCGCGGCAGCCGACCGGCGCGCTGGATCCGTCGCCATCGGGAGCGTCGGGCGCCGCGTCGGCCTGGCCCGGCGGCGGCGCGCCCGCGTCGACCGGTGGGCCGACGTCCGGGGTGTCACCCCGCGGGGTCGGCTCGGGCTCTGGCTCCGGCTCGGGCTGAGGCTCCGGCTCGGGCTGAGGCTCTGGCTCCGGCTGAGGCTCTGGCTCCGGCTGAGGCTCTGGCTCCGGCTCGGGCTCCGGCTCCGGCTCCGGCTCCGGCTCCGGCTCGTCTTCGGGCACCGGCTGCGCCAGCGTCGCCACCAGCCACTCGAGCACCTGATTCTCCGGGTCGGCATACTTCGCCGCCAGATCCGGATCGAAGAAGCCATTGTCCGGGTTGCGGTGGAACTCGGCGAAGAGGTTGCCCGCCGCCAGCAGCTCGACGTGGTTCAGCCGCTGAAACAGGCGGCTCTCGGCGATCACTGCGCCGCGCCGGGTCAGCCCGTCGGTCCCCAGGGCGCTGTCGACGAACAGCACCCCGTCCGACGGCCCGCTGATCTCGCCCAGAAAGGCGGTGCCGGCGAGAAGACGCGGCAGCTCGTCCTCGAAGGCCGGCCACCACGGGAAGTACAGATCGAGCACCGCCTCGACCCCGTCCTGCCAGAAGTTGCGCCGGGCGGCGGCGTCGCCGTCGGCGAACCACGAGGCGAAGGCCAGCCCGCCGAAGCCGGCGCTCGACAGGATCGGGTTGCCCCCGGCGACCACGTAGACCTCGATCGCCGGGTCGACGCCGATGCCTTGCAAGGCATCGATGACATGCCCGCTCTCTTCGATGGCATCGCCCAGGCCATCGCTGTCGCTGACGAAGCCGAAGCCGCCGTAGTAGGTGGTGAACCAGTCCTGCTGCACCGCGGCGTAGACCCCCAGCAGCGGATTGCCGCCGGGCAGCTCGTAGACGTCGTCCCACGGCGCGAGCATCTGCGCCTGCCCCGGGAAGCTGCTGTCGGCGCCGCCATAGAGGCTGTAGGGGCTCAGATCCTGACCCAGGAAGCGGTTGCCGCCGGGGTAGAAGGCGGTCCAGCTGCCGGGGCTGTCGAGCGGGGTGCCATAGACCGGGAAGAAGTTGGCCGAGGGCCAGCGGAAGCTGGTGTCGAGGCCGCCGAGCGGCGCGCCGAAGAACAGCAGCCGGCCGATGTCGCCGCGATACCGGGTGCCGCCGTTGTGATAGGCCGGAGACGCCGCCGACCAGTCGGCCCCGGCGTGGTTGCTGGCGTAGATCCGCGCCGGCATGCCGCCCTTGGAGTGCGCCACGACGTCGACGAGCACGCCCGGGTGACGGGCGGCGATCACGCCGACCGCGTTGGCGACCTGCTCGGCCTGCAGGAAGTTGTCGCCGTGGCGATGGGCGAAGGTCAGCGCGTAGACCTCGAAGCCGGCCAGCCGCAGGGTCAGCGCCATGAAGGTATACGAGCGGATCGCGTTGTCCCCCGCCCCGGGCACCAGCAAGACCGGGCGGGTGCGCGGCGGGCTGTCGGGCAGCGGCGCGAGGTGGTGCAGCACGACCAGCCGGCTGTGCGGCGCGGGGTCGCCGAAGCAGTCGGCGATGAGCTGCGACGCGGTCGGATCGCCCTCGGCCGCATCGCCCCACTCGGTCACCGACAGGAAGCTCTCTTGCCGGAAGAGCCCTTCGCCACGGTCGACATAGAGCGCGTTCTGCCAGCCGACCGTCGGCGACGGCGCGCAGTCTCGGGCGCGGTCGAACTGAGGTGTGGCCAGCAGGGTGGCCGCGGCCAGCGCCAGGAGTGCGTGCATGCTGTCTCCTCGATGGAGGGCCGTGCGCCGGCGGATCCTACCGCAGCGCCACGGACACGTTCACCCGGGTGCGGGCGAAGCGGCGGCTGTATGGCTCAGCCTTCGGGGGGCGGCTCGTCGGCGGGCGGCTCGTCGGCCGCGGTTTCGGGGGCGGGCGGCTCGGCGGCCGCGGGCTCGGGGGCGCGGGCCGCCGGTGTCTCGGAGGGCTTGCGCCCGCGGCCGAAGAGCCCGGCGAGGCCGCTCATGAAGTCGCTGGGACCCGGCGCCATGTTGCGCAGCAGCTCGAGGTTCTGGTTCATCGCGCTCTGGGCCACGCTGAACGAGCTGAGGGTCATCTTGATGTAGTGCGAGAACAGCCGGATGAGCGACTGGTCTTCGAGCCGGATGAGCGTGCGCAGGAAGTCATCGGGCAGGAAGTCGAGCTTGTGCACGTGGGTATCGGTCAACAGCACCTGCACCATCGTGCGCCGGGTGAGATCCTCGTTGGTCGAGGCGTCGATCACCTTCACCTCGCGCCCTTCGGCCAGGTCGCGGGCGAGGTCGTCGAGGGTGATGTAGGCGCTGCGCCCGGTGTCGTACAGCCGGCGGTTGCGATAGCGCTTGATCAGCACGGCCACGGTCTCTCCCTTCTCGCTCGACGGATCTTCGGGAGTCTGCGCGTCGAGGGTCCGCGACGCAAGCGCGGCGGCGAAGAAGGCCCGCGGGTCGAGCAGGTTGGCCGGGTTGGGGATGGCGCTCATGGGAGGCTCCGATGCCGGGCGGCGCGGCGCATTTGGCTCGGCCGGGCCGGTCTGCTAAGAGACGAAGGAGGCGAGGCCCGTCACCCGCGCACGGTGAATGGAGATCCCCCCGACGTACCCACGTCGAGGGAGGGTGACGGGCCCCGCCGAATCTGTATCTGGCCGAAGCGGGCTCGCCGCCTTTCAGCTCTGCGCCAGCGCGCGCTCGCGCACCGCCGCTTTGAGGACCTTGCCGCTCGCGTTCTTGGGCAGCGCGTCGAGCTGCACGTAGCGCTTGGGCACCTTGAACTTCGCGAGGTGGTCGGCGCACCAGCGCTTGACCGCCGCCCCGTCGAGGGTCGCGCCGCCTTCGGCGACCAGCGCCGCCAGCCCCACCTCACCCCACTTCTCGTGCGGCACGGCGATCACCGCCACCTCGGCCACGCCGGGCATCGCCAGGATCACGCTCTCGATCTCGGCGGGATAGACGTTCTCGCCGCCGCTGATGAACATGTCCTTCTTGCGCCCGGCCACGTAGAAGTAGCCGTCGTCGTCGACGCGAGCGTAGTCGCCGGTGTGGAACCAGCCGCCGCGGATCGCCTTGGCGGTGTTCTCTTCGTCTTCGAAGTAGCCGGCGCAGACGATGGGCCCGCCGAGCAGCATCTCACCGACCTCGCCGACGGGCAGCGGGCGACCCGCGTCGTCGACCACCCGCGCCGCGCCGTGCAGCACCGGCATGCCGACGCTGCCCCGCTTGTGCGGCACCATCCACGGCGGCAGCGAGAAGCAGTTCGGGCCGACCTCGGTCATGCCGAAGCCCTGGCGGAACATATAGCCCCGGTCGAGCCACGCGTCGAGCAGCGGATCAGGCAGCGGCGCGCCCCCGCAGAGCACGGTTTGCAGGCTGCGGGTATCGTGGTCGTCGAGCCCGGCGTCGAGCAGCATCTGGTACATCGTGGGCACCGCGACGGTGGCGGTGATGCCCCACTCTTCGATGGTCTCGAGCGACCGCGGCGCGTCGAACGCGCTCATCAGTGCCACCGTGCCGCCCCGGTAGAGGGTCGGCGTCGCGAGGCAGTTCAGCCCGCCGGTATGGAACAGCGGCAGAAACGCGAGCACCTTGTCGTCCGGCGAGAGGTCGCAGGCGTAGACGGTGTTGATCGCGTTGTAGAACACCTGCCGGTGCGGCAGCATCACGCCCTTGGGCTTTCCGGTGGTGCCGCTGGTGTACAGCAGCATCGCCACCGTCTCGGGATCGCGGTCGACCAGCGCCGGGGTATCGCAGGCGTCGGCCAGCAGCGCCTCGTAGGTCGGATCCTGCCCGCGCAGCGGCTCGCCGAGGGCCACGCCGCGCAGCGCGCCGTGGTTCTCGAGGATCTGCCCCGCCGCGGCCAGCGACGGCGTATCGTAGATCAGGACCCGCGGCCGACAGCGGGCGACGATGTCGTCGAGCTCCTTGGCCGCCAGCCGCCAGTTGAGCGGGGTGAACGCCGCGCCGAGGCGCAGGCAGGCGACGACCATCTCGAAGGTCTCGATGCCGTTGCGCGCCAGCAGGCAGACCCGATCGCCGGGCATGACCCCTTGGGCCGCGAGGCCGTGGGTCAATCGCCACGCCCGCGACGACAGCTCGCCATAGCGCAGCGCGCGCCCGGTCTCGACCTCGCGCAGGGCCACCCGCCACGGCGCGACCCGGGCCCACTGCTCGATGAAATCTGCCTGACCGGTCAGCATGGCTGCCTCGACCCCTCGTATCGTCTGCCCCGGCGGGCCCTCAGTCGTGCTGAGCGATCCACTCACTGATGGCCGGCCAGAAGACCTTGCGCCCCTTGCTCGACGAGCTGAGGCCGATGTGGCCGGTCCGAAACTCCATCGCGGTCTTGTCTTCGCTGCCGATGACGTCGAGCAGCACCTTGGCGCTCGGCGGCGGCACGATGTGATCGCGCAGGGCGATGATGGCCAGGGTCGGCGCCTCGATGCGGCTCAGGTCGACCCGCTCGCCGCCGATGAACATCCGCCCCTTGAGGAAGTTGTTCGTCTGGTAGCAGTCCTTGATGTACTGCCGGTACAGCTCGCCGGGGAAAGGCACGTTGTCCGACGACCACTTCTCCATCCGCCGCCAGATGTCGATGAAGCCGTCGCGCTCGCGGTTCTGCCACAGGTCGCGCCACTTGGTGGCGTTGGTCAGCGGCATCAGCATGCGCGAGCCGCCCTCCATCAGCCAGGTGGGCACGTTGCCGAAGGCGTCGACGATGGCGTCCGGGTTGAAGTTCTCCGGGCGGGTCCAGGTGCTGAAGAGCCCCTCGTCGTGGAAGTCGACCGGCACCGCCATCGAGACGACCGTCTTGATGCGCGCCGGGCGCAGCGCGGCATAGGCCAGCGCCATCGTTCCGCCCATGCAATAGCCGTAGAGGTGGGCCTGCGCGACCCCCTCGCGCGCGCAGGCGGTGCGCATCGCGAGGTCGATATAGGTGATCGCGTAGTCTTCCCACGTCTTCTTCGACTCGGCGATGCCCGGCACGCCCCAGTCGATGACGTAGCACGGGTGCCCGCTCTCGGTGAGGTACTCCAGCAGGCTGCGCCCGGGCATGAAGTCGAGGATGTAGTAGCGGTTGATCAGCGAGTAGCTGAACACGATCGGGGTCTTGTGGCGCGTCTCGCCGCGGGCGGCGAAGTGCAGCACCCGCATCGGGCCGCGGCTGGCCACCACGTCGTAGGGCAGGTGGCTGGTCTCGGCGTCGACCCCGCGATACTCCATCGGCACCAGACGCCCGATGGCGTCCTTGACGGCTCCGGCGATCTGCTTCATCACGCCGCCTCCCCAGGCCGGGCCAGCGCCGCCTCGAGCCGCCCGGCGAGGGCCTCGTTGCGCGCGGCGAAGTCGTCGAGCTGGGCGACGAGCGCCGCGTTCTCGGCGTCGGCGGTGGCCAGCCGGGCGCTCAGCTTGTCGAGCATGCGCTCGAGCTCGTCGAGCCGGCCGTGCAAGCCCTGCACGTCACCGAGCGTCGGCAGCCGCATGTTGTGCAGGGTCTCCTCGGTCATGCGGTCGAGCTGGGCCTTGAAGGTGAACGAGTTCTCCATGGCCTTGCCCATCTGGCCCAGGAAGCTCTCGTTGCGGGCGAGCTGCTCGAAGCGCTCGCCCATCCACTTCTCCCAGGTCTTCATCGCCTCGGCGGGCTGGCTGCTCAGCTTGCCGAACAGCTCGAAGAACGGGTTCTTGCGGTCTTCGCTCATGACATCCTCGTTCGCGCACATCGTCGGATGGTCGGCGGGCGCCGACGGCCCACCGCTGCCATGCGCGGCATGGCACCGGTCGGCCGTCCGCTCGCGAGCGGACGGCCTCGGCGGCTCAGACGGCCGGCGAGAACGCCTGCTCGACCAGCTTGATCTGCTTCTCGACGAAGCTCTGCGCCTGCTTGCCGAACTCGGTGGCCACGCCCATCTGGCGCTCGGCCATCTGATTCCAGGCGTCCTGAGCGCTCTTGGTGGCCTTCTCGGTCTCGGCCACCATGGTCTCGGTGGCCTTGGTCACCTGGCCGGTGTACCAGTTCATCTGCTCGGTGAAGAGAGCCTTCTGCTGCTCGAAGAGATCGTTCACGACGTCTTCCTCCGCGACTGAATGGTGATTCGCCGTGCGTGCAGGGAGGAGTATGGTGCCGGTGGTCGGCGGCGTCAACCGATTTTTGTGCAATGCACAAAACCGAAACACAACCATTTGCAGTTCGAACACTTAGACAGGCCGCAGACTGCGAAACGAGCCATCGAGGCCCAGCGACCGCAGCGGTGCGATGCCCACGCGCTGCGGGACCGGGCTCTGCGCGTATGGTGTGAGAGGCGACGGCGCGGGGCGGTCGCGCCGACGGGCGGGGTGCTCAGCGGCCGGGGATCGGCGGCGGGCCCTTCTTGCCGGTGGTGCTGCCGGCGCCGAGGGCCTGCAGCCGCTCGACGAGATCGACGCCGAAGATCTCCTTGACCTGCTCGACGGTGCCCTTGGCCCGCAGCGGCAGATCGTCGCCCGAGACGCCGGGCGCCCGGCCGTCGATCATCGTCAGCTTCTGGATGTGACTCTCGGCGATGACGCCGGTGATCATCGGCAGGATGGTATCGAACTTCTGCAGCAGGAAGATGTCCTTGGCGTGGCTGCCCGCGGCGCGCCAGGCCTGGGTCATCGTATCGAGCACCTCGGCGCGGGCGCGGCCGTCTTCGATGATCGGCGCCACGTCGGCCCGGGCCTTCTCTTCGGCGGCTTCGCACGCCGCCTTGGCCGGCTGCACGACGTCGGCTTCGAGCTGCTGCTTGACCTGCTCGACGCGCGCCTTCTGCACGTCCACCTCGGCGAGCGCCTGGGCCACCGCCTGGGCGACCGTCGCCTGCTCTTCGGCGACGAGCGCGCCCTTCTGCGACTCGATGTCGGCCAGCCGCTTGGCGGCGTCGGCCCGGGCGATCTCCACCTTGGCGCTGATCTGGGCGGTGACCTCCTTGAGCCGGTTCTCCGCCTGCCGCACCAGCGCGTCGGCCCGGGCGCGGGCCTCGGCGATGCGCGACTTGCGGATGATCTCGGCGTTCTTGCGGCGCCCGATCGAGTCGAGATAGCGCACGTCGTCGGAGACGTTCTGCACGTTGAGCGTATCGACGACGAGGCCCAGGTTGTTCATGTCGGCTTCGGCCTGCTCGACGAGCCGCTCGGCGAACTTGATCTTGTCCTCGTTGACCTCTTCGGGGGTCATGGTCGCCAGCACGCCGCGCAGCGCGCCTTCGAGGGTGGCCTTGGCGACCCGGATGATGTCGGCCCGCTGCCGACCGAGGAAGCGCTCGATGGCCTGGTTGAGCACCGGCTCCTGGCCGGCGACCTTGACGTTGGCCACCGCGTGCACCGTGAGCGGCACGCCGCCCCGGCTGTAGGCCCCCGAGGCGCCCAGCTCGATGACCATGTTGGTCAGGTCGATGCGATCGACCCGCTCCATGAGCGGGATGCGCACGCCGCGCCCGCCCTTGATGAGCCGGTAGCCCACCATGCGATTGCCCAGGCGGCGGGCGCGCCCGGAGAAGATGAGCACCTCGTTGGGCGCACAGATGTAGATCAGCTTGCGCAGGCTCAGGACGCCCAGGAAGGCGATGACGGCGAGCACTGCACCCATGACGATGATGGCTTCGGACATGTCGGCCTCCTCTCAGCGCTCGCCGTGGGGGTCGAGATCGGGCTTGGTCTCGGCCGGTTTGGGGAAGGCCCGACCGTCGGACGGGCCGCTGCGCAAGCCGGAGACACCGGCCGCGCCGAGCGGCGACCGCGGCGCCGCGCTCGTGCGGGTGGGCTCGGCGCTCGCGGGGGCGTCCGGCGCGAGGACGCCGGTGCGCCCGAGCACGTCGGGCACGTCGATGCCCGTCGTGCGGGCGATGGCCGAGAAGACCGTCTCGAGCATGGCCGGATAGGCCGCGGTGTAGGCCGCGAGGGTCTGCCCGTCGCCGCCGTCGATGAGGTTGAGGTTCTCGACGTGCACCCGCCCGACGGCCGCGGTGGCGCTGGCGAGGATCTTCTCGAGCTGGTCGATGACGTAGATCTGCATCGCCGCGTCGCCCGCCTGCACCCACGCCGCCCGGAACTGGTCGAGCGCGTTGCGCACCGCCTCACCGCGGGCGCGGATGGTCGCCGCCTCACCGCGCGCCGCGAACGCCGACGCCCGCTTGTTGGCCTCGGCGGGCATGACCTCGTCGATGCGCAGCCGCAGCTCTTCGAGGGTCGCGCGCACCCGCTGCAGCTCCTGCTCGGCGGTGGCCCGCGCCTCGCGGGCGGCGGCCAGCGTGCGCTCTTCGGCCGACTTGACCTCCTGCTCGAGCTCGGCCTGCACCTGCCGCAGCTGGTTCTGCAGCCGGGCGATCGCGGCGTCGGCCTCGTTCTTCTTCACCTCGGCCCGCCCGATCTGGGCCGCCTCTTCCTCTTCGGCCTCGCGCTGGGCGTCCGACTCGGCGATCTCGGCGTCCTTGACCACGTTGGCGATGGCCTCGCGGCCGATGGAGTCGAGGTAGCTGACGTCGTCGGCGACGTGCTGGATCTTCAGGGTGTCGAGGTGGATGCCGAGCTTGCGCAGGTCGTCGGACGAGTCGGCCTGAAGCTGCTGGGCGAACTTCAGCCGGCTCTCGTTGACCTCTTCGGGGGTCAGCTTGGCGAGCACCTCACGCAGGTGCCCTTCGAGGGTCTCCTTGGCCACCCGGCGGACCTCGTCGAGGTTCTGGCCGAGGAAGCGCTCGATGGCGTTGCCGATGACCCCGCGGTCGCTGCTGATCTTGACGTTGGCGATGGCCCCGACGTTGAGCGCGATGCCGCCGCGGGAGTAGGCCCCGCGGATCGACAGCGGGACCTCGATGACGTTGAGGGTCATCCGGTCGACCGTCTCGATGATCGGGACGCGCCAGCCGCGGCCGCCGAAGACGAGGCGGAAGCCCCGCGTGCTGCCGTCGGAGAGCCGATGCTGTCGCCCGGAGAAGATGAGCACTTCGTTGGGCGGGCAGATATAGAGCAGGCTCTTGGCGATGGCGATGAGCATCAACAGGCCCACGACCACCGCGAGCGCGATGTAGACCTCGGTCATCGGTCCTCCTCCCGGCCGGCTGGCCGCGTCTGTTCGGTTCCGGTTTCGCTTCCGATTCCGGGTCGGCTCAATCGCCGACGATGGCCTCGCGCCCGACCACCTTCGCCTGGGCGCCGACCATCTCGATGATGATGATCGGGGTGCCCGCAGGCAGCGGCTCGCCGACGTCGCTGGTGGCGAGCAGGTCGATCTCCTCGCCGCGCACGCGGGTCCGGATCTTGCCGGTGCCGCCGGGCTGGATCGCCACCCGCACGACGCCTTCGGCGCCCTGATAGTCCGCCGGGCCGACGTGCCCGTGGGCCTCGCCGCGCTTCAGCGCCCGCATCGCGTAGGCCATCGACAGCCCGGCCACCAAGCCGGTGCCGCCGGCGGCGATGCCCACCGCGGGCTCAGCGAGCGTACCCAGCCAGGTCAGGATGCCGCCGGTGATGCCGAAGCCGGCGGCGGCGTAGGTCCAGAAGCGCAGGCTGAGGAAAGGCAGCCAGATGCCCTCGGGGTCGACCCCGTCGAGCACGCGGGCCACGTCGAGGGCGTGGTCGGCGTCGAGGTCGACGTCGTGATCCACATCGAGGTCGACGTCGTGGTCCACGTCGAGGTCGATGTCGTGGTCGACGTCCAGATCGACGTCGTGGTCCAGCTCGAGATCGGCGTCGTTGTCGCCGATGCCCCCCAGCGCCGAGAGCACGATGAGGCTGCCGCCGATGATGCCCGCGATGATGTAGAAGGTGAGCATGACCGGACGGTAGCAATCCGCCGGCAGGCCCACAAGCGGTCGCGCGGCGCGTCAGCCCCAGCCGCGCAGGCGGGTCTCTTCGGTGCGGTACGAGCGCAGGGACTCGAGCACGACCTCGAGCGCCTTCTCCGAGCCGGCGAAGCCTTCGACCTCGACCGCTTTGTTCTCCAGGGCCTTGTAGTCTTCGAAGAAACGCTGGATCTCGCGGAACATGTGCCCCGGCAGCTGGGCGATGTCGGTGTAGTCGTTGAAGGCCGGATCGGTGGTCTGCACCGCGATGATCTTGTCGTCGGCGGCGCCCTCGTCGGCCATGTGCATCACGCCGATGGCGCGGGCCTGCATGATGGCGAGCGGCACCACCGGCTCGTTGCCGAGCACCAGCACGTCGAGCGGGTCGCCGTCGGGGCAGTACGAGCGCGGCAGGAAGCCATAGTTGGCCGGGTAGATGACCGACGAGTAGAGGATGCGATCGACCCGCAGGAGCCCCGAGGGCTTGTCCAGCTCGTACTTGACCTTCGAGCCCTTGGGGATCTCGATGATCACGTTGAAGGCGGTGTGGGCGGTGTCGGGGTTGTTGGGCAGGTCGTGCCAGGGATGGGCCATCGGGTGTCCTCCTGCGTCGGCGCGCGCGGCGCAGTGCGTATCACGTCGCCCGGGTGCGTCGCCACGGCTTGCCCGGCGATCGACCGTCGCGTACCGTCCGAGCCCCGATCGGCCCCCCGGAGCAGGCACCATGAGCCCGACCCCCGACCCCGACAGCTACGCCGCCATGCTCGCCGCGGTGCAGGCGTTTCACGACAAGCACGACTTCGCGAACACCGGCGGCGAGAAGCTGCCGTATCGTATCGCGCTGATGGCCGAAGAGCTGGGCGAGATCTCGGCGGCGGTCACCAAGGGCCGGCCGGTCGACGAGATCGCCGAAGAGTGCGCCGATCTGTTCATCCTCATCGTCGGCACGGCGATCGCCGCCGACTTCGACCTGCGCGCGGCGTTCTGGGAGAAGATGCAGCGCCTCATGCAGCGGCCGTCGCGCACGGTGCGCGATCACATCCGCGTCTCGGCCAGCTTCGGCGACGAGCCGGGCTGAGCCCGCCGCGCTACCAGCCGAGCACGTAGCCGAAGATCAGCGGCGCGACGATGGTGGCGTCGCTCTGGATCGCGAAGCGCGGGGTGTCGGGGGTGATCTTGCCCCAGGTGATCTTCTCGTTGGGCGGCGCGCCCGAGTAGCCGCCGTAGCTGGTCACCGCGTCGCCGATCTGACAGAAGTAGCCCCAGGGCTCGGTGTGCTCGCGCAGATCCTGCGTCACCAGCGGCACGGCGCAGATGGCGAAGTCGCCGGCGATGCCGCCGCCGACCTGGAAGAAGCCGCAGCGCTGGTTCTCGGGTCGGCGATACCACGCGACCAGATCGACCATCGCGTCGGCGTCGCTCAAGAGCAGGCGATGAGGCTGCACGCCCTCGGCGATGCACCACGCCGCCAGCGCGTTGCCCAGCGTGCTGTCGGCCCAGCCCGGCACCCAGATGGGAATACCCGCGTCGAGCGCGGCGCAGACCCACGAGTCCCGCCGCCGCGGCTTCAGCTCGGGGCGCTCGATGAAGAGCACCTCGAGCGCCTCGGCCAGCCAGTCCGGCGCCAGCCGCGGCCCGCCGCCGGTCTTCACCGTCGCCGCCCACAGCGGCTTGAGCAAGCCGATGAGGTCGTCCATCACCCGCTCGGGGATGCAGACGTCGGTGACCCGGTTGAGGCCCTCGTCGAGCAGCGCCTGCTCGGCCTCGGCGGGCAGCGCGCGCCACTGCACGTGGCGGTAGTGCTCGCGGGCCATGAGCACGAAGATGTCTTCCTCCAGGTTGGCGCCGGTGCAGCTGATGGCGTGCACCTTGCCCTCGCGGATCATCTCGGCCAGGGAGATGCCCACCTCGGCGGTCGACATCGCGCCGGCGAGTGAGACGAGCATCTTGCGCCCGGCCTCGACGTGGCTGCACCACGCCCGCGCCGCGCGACCGACCACGCCGGCGTTGTAGTGCCGGTAGTGGCGATCGACGAAGGTGGTCAGCGGCCCGGTCGCCTCGAACGCCCGCGGCTCGACCTCCACCGGGCGCCCGTCGGGATCGGAGAACGCCAGCCGCAGGTGACCGCCCGCCCCGCGCGACAGCCGCACCTCGACCGCCTCGCCTGGCAGTCCGCGTCGCGCGTCGCCCGGGTAGCGCACCCAGCGGGCCTCGCCGCCCTCACCGGCGCCGGCGGGGCCGAAGCCGGCCTGCTGCAGCCATACCCGCAGCCGGGCTGCGTCGAATGTGGGGTCATCGATCTCGATGAAGTCCATGCGTCCCTCTGGTGGTGTCCGTCTGCCGAGGGCCCATTACGATACGCGCGCATCCGGTGCAAGACGCCCACTGTGGCCGAGCCGACGCCGGGCCTCCGCCGGGCCGCCGCCGACCGCGTTGACACGACCCGGACGAAACGCCAACGTGTGCGCGGAGGTTATTGGATGGCCGACGAGCAGGACGACCTCGGCGCGCTGGTCGATGCGCTGGTGCGGGGCCGGGGGCTCGACAGCGAGATCTTCCAACGCCTCTTTCCGCCCGACTTCGCCCATCGCACCCTGACCCGGGTCGAGCAGCTGCGAGCGATGCTCGCCGAGCGCGAAGACATGACCGGGCCCGACCTGCAGCCCGGCGATACCCTCGTCGACGTGCTCGACGGCGATCCCAACTACCCCCTGCATACGCCGCTCGGCCAGCACCCGCGCTACGGCCTCGGCGAGCTGCTCGGAGCCGGCGGCGTCGCCGAGGTCTACCAGGCGCTCGATCGCCGGTTGGGGCGGGCGGTCGCGCTCAAGGCCCTGCGCCCCGAGATCGCCCAGCAGCGGCGCAACCGGCAGCGCTTCATCGCCGAATCCCAGACCACCGCCCGCCTGGCGCACCCGGGCATCATCCCGGTGCACGACGCGGGCAAGCTGGCCGACGGCCGACTCTTCTTCACCATGCAGCGGGTCGAAGGCCGCACGCTGCGCGCGGTCATCGACGCCCTGCAGAAGCGCGACGTGATCACCGAGGGGCAGTTTCCCCTGCCCCGCCTGCTCTCGATCTTCCATCGGGTCTGCATGACCGTGGCCTATGCCCATGATCAGGGGGTCATCCACCGCGACCTCAAGCCGGAGAACATCCTGCTCGGCCCGTATGGCGAGGTCTACGTCGCCGACTGGGGGCTCTCGCGCCCCTTCGACGAGGAGGCCGCGCCCGACGAGCGGTTGACCCGCGAGGGCGAAGCCATCGGCACGCTGTATTACATGGCGCCCGAGCAGGCGTGCGGCGAGCTCGACGAGCAGGGCCCGGGCATCGACATCTGGGCGTTGGGGGTCATCCTCTACGAGCTGCTCGCCCTCGATCGCCCCTTCGTCGGCCGCTCGATCATCAACCTGGTCTATGTGATCGCGACGGATCCGCCGCGCCCAATCCACGAGGTGGTCCGCCCCGGCCGCGCGCTGCCCGACCCGCTCGTCGAGCTGATCGACGCGGCGCTGATCAAAGAGGTCGCCCAGCGCACGCTCTCGGCGCGGCAGATGGCCGAGCGCGTCGCCGCGTGGCTCGACGGCGTCGAGAGCGACCGCCGCAAGCGCGCCGAGGCCCGCGCGCTGCTCGAGCGGGCGCGGGCCGAGGAGCGCCGTTTTCGGGTGCAGCACGGCCGGGCCCGCACCCTCGACGATACCCTGCGCGCCGTGCGCGACCGGCTGGCCATCGACGCCGACGAGACCACCCGCGACGACCTGTGGCGCCGCCAGGAGGCCTGCCGCCAGCAGGGCCTCGACGCGGAGCGGCTGCGGGTGCACACCATCGAGCTCGCCCTGCAATCCATCGACGTCTGGGAGACCGACGAGGCCCACCAGCTCGTCGCCGACCTGTGCTGGGCCCGCGCCCGCGAGCTGCGCGCGCGCGGCGACGCCACCGGGGCCATGCCGTTCGAAGGCCTGGCCCGGCGCCACGACCGCGGCCGGCTCGCCGACGAGATGGCGCCCGACGGCCGGCTCGAGGTGGCCCGCGGCACCGGCTCGGTGCGTATTCTCGCCCAGACTCCGCTGGGGCCCCTGCGCGCCGATACCCCCATCGAGTCGGGGGACGGGCGGCTGCCGGTGGGCAGCTACGTCGTCCAGGTGGCGACCGCCGGGCGCATGACCGCGCGCGTCCCGATCGTGATCGGCGGCAATCGGGTCCACCGGCTGCGGGTGGTCCCGCCGCCCGCCGAGTTCGAAGACGAGTGGTGCTACATCCAGGGCGGCCGCGCCCGCCTGGGCGGCGACCCGCTCGCGCCGCTGTCGCTCGCCGACAATACCTTCGAGTTCACGCCGTTTCTCATCGGACGCCACCCGATCACCGCGCGGCGCTACCGCCGCTTCGTCGCCGACAGCGGGCACCCGGCGCCGGCGGGCCTCGCCGCCGCCGCCGACGACGCGCCGGTCGGCGGGATCCGGCTCAGCGACGCCCGCGCCTACTGCAGCTGGCGCAGCATGCGCGACGGCGCCGCCATCCGCCTGCCGACCGAGGCCGAGTGGGAGTACGTCGCCCGCGGCGTCGACGGGCGGCGGTTCCCATGGGGCGATGGCTTCGACCCGTCGCTGTGCCTCTCGGCGGCCGAGCCGAGTGACGGGCCGGGCGCCGTCGGCAGCAAGCCACGGGATCGCAGCCCGTTCGGCGTGATGGACCTCGCCGGTCGGATCAGCGAGTGGACCGCCTCCCCCGCCGACCGCGGCATCGGTCACTACGTCGTGCGCGGCGGCAGCCACCGGGACGCACCGCGCCATTGCCGCGCGGCCGCCCGGCGGTTCGTGCCGTCGGACGCGGTCCGCCCCACCATCGGCTTTCGCATCGTGCGGGTCATCGACAACGCCGTCGGGCGGGGATCGGGGCCGCTGCTCACCGTCGAGCGGCCGCGCTGAGCCTCACCACGTACAATCCCTGAGAGGTAACCCCGGGGCCATACGGTCTCAGCGGCGCCTTGCCCCGTGACATCCGCCGCCGTGCCCCTTCTGCCCCATCCCGGCGGCGCCCACCGACCCATTTACGGCCTCTGCGGCATGGCACGCCCATTGCTGTACCGAAGAGTGTCATCCCGACGATGACATCACCCGACGGAGGCCCGCGATGCAGTCATCGTTCCTGTTCCTGTTCCTGTCCACGTTCGCCCTGCTCCTGATCGGCTGCGGAGACGCAGAGCAGCCGCAGACCGGCCAGATGACCCGCCCTCAGCTCAGCGGCGGACCCGGGGTGAGCGTCTACGACTTCGTGATCAACCAGCAGCGGGTCGGCACGGTGCTCGTCACCGATGGCGTCTCGGGCGATGGCTATGCCAACCAGTACGAATACTGGCTGTGGGATCCGGCGGTCACCGCCGACCTGCGCGCGGGCAATATCAACGGCTTCGTCATCAAGATCCCCTACAGCAACGAGACCTGGAGCGCCGACGCCGTGACCGCCTTCGAAGCGGGCACCTCCGGGTGGACCGCCTTCAGCATCCCCCGCGAGTTCGAACTGCAGTCAGAGCCGCGCTGGGCCTACACCAGCGCGTCGTCGGAGCGCTTCCTCTTCGAGATGGAAGCCCCGGCCTGGGGCAACGCGGGCGGCACGATCCGCTACTACCTCGAGATGGACTTCCAGCCGGGTTCGGACATCCCGTCGATGGAGTGGCTGGTCCACGCGGATGACATCAAGACCTACTATGCCTCGGAAGACTCCGACGACGACGCGGACGAAGACTCGGACGAAGGCAGCGACGAGGGTGGCAGCTGGTGGCTGCCGCCCGAGGCCGCGGCGGAGGCGACCCGCTGGGAGGTCCGCCTGACCGAATACGAGACCCTCGACGCCAAGGGGCTCGCCTGGGCCTACGAGTTGAAGACGCTCTACCCGCCGCAGTGATCGAGCCATCCCCCCCCGCCTGACCGCTCTGCTGCCCTGCCGCCGCTCTCCTCCCCGCCGCCGCTCACCGCCCGCCTGCGACCCGGCTCACGGCGCTCGCATCCGTCGTCACGCCTCCGGCCACGGGCGCACCAACCGCACACCGATGGACGAGAAGCGCCGATCGGGCGGGTCGGCGTAGCGCGCGGCGCAGCGGGTGGCCGGCACCGTCGCGCTCCACGCCGATCCACGCACCGCGCGCAGGCTGACGTCGGCCGGATCCGCCGGCTCGACGACCAGGCGATCCCCGTCGATACGCGAACCGCCCGGCTGCCACACGTTGATGCACCATGTGCGTACATTGCCCGCCAGGCCCCGGATGCCATACGGGCTGACATCCTTCGAGCGCCCGCCGAGCGGTCCGACGCCGACCGGCTGCCGACCCGCCGGGCCGGCGAAGCCATCGAGCACGACCGCCCAGCGGGGCAGCATGTAGTCGCCCCACGGCCGCAGACGCCCGTCGGCGCCGCGCGCGGCCTTCTCCCACTCGAACTCGTCGGGCAGGCGCCACGCCTGGCCGGTGCGCGCCGCGCGCCACGCCGCGTAGGCCATCGCCGCCGTCCAGTCGACCCGGTTGATCGGCAGATCGTCGCTCTGCACCGGGCGCGCGCCGTGCTCGGCGGGGTCGGCCCGCAAGACGAGGCGGCCTTCGGAGGTGCGGGTGAGCAGCGTGCTGCGCGCGCCGGTCGCCGTCGGCTCGCCGTGCGGCGCGAAGCGCTCGGCCCGGTCGCCGCGTCCGCCGCGCTCCAGGTCTTCGAGGAAAGCCAGCCATTGGCCGACGGTGACCGGATCGCGGCCCATCACGAAGCCTTCGAGCCAGATCCGGCGCCGCTCGGGCGCGTCGGGGGCGACCGGATCACCACCGACGATGCACCAGCCGGCGGGCACCAGCACCTCGTCGGGGCCGACGCTCTCGGCCGGCGGCAGCCGCAAGACCCGCGCCTCGGACTCACCGGGACCGACGAGGCGCCATGTCTCGCCGCGCTCGATGACGACCGGCAGCCGCACCGTGGCCCGCCCCCGGGCCCGCACCACCGCCAGATAGCTGCCATGGGATACGCTCCAGCGGATGGTCGGGCCGACCGCGCGCAGGCCCACCGAGCGGGCGACCAGCCGTCGATCGACGTCCACGTGGCGCATCAGCTCGACCTCGGCGTCGGGCGGATCGACGGTCAGCTCGAAGGTGCCCTCGCCGGCGAGGAAGCGCCGGTGGCGCGCGCGGGCGTGGATGCCCAGCTGCGTCTCGGCGCGAGCGACCGCGGCCGGCCGGCGCGCCGCCTCGGCCCGGCGGATCCGATCGACGTAGTGATCGGCGAGCCGCTCGTGGGCTTCGCTCAGGCCCGGGTCGAGCTTCAGCGCGGCGCGCAGGTCCTGCTTCCACGCCGCTTCGGCCTGCTCGGCGTCGCGCCGAAAGCGCGCCGCGCGGTCTTCCAGGGCCCAGATCGGGCGCCAGGCATCGGCGGCGGCGCGGTTGTCGAGCTCGGCGGCGAGCTCGGCTGCCCGCGCGCGGTCCCGCCGGGCGCAGCCGCGCAGGCGACTCATCTCGGCCACCCGCTCGTCGGCCGCGCGCACTCGAGCCAGCGCCCGCGCGGTGCGCCGCGCCCCGTCGAGCCAGCCGCGCAGCGCGTCGGCGAAGTCGCCGGCGTCCGCCAGCCGCTCCGCCGGATCCCGCAGGCGGGCCAGCGCGCACAGCTCGACCAGCTCGGCCGGCAGCTGCGCCGCCCGCTGCCCCGCCCGTACGGTCACCGACGGCACCTCGACCGCGCCGCTCAGCGCGGGCCACGGCGGGCCGGTCTCCGGGCCGAAGGGCGGCTTGCCGGCGATGATCTCGAGCAGCAGGCCGCCCAGACCCCACAGGTCGGTGACCGGCCCGCACACCGGCAGCCCCAGGGCCTGCTCCGGCGACATGTAGATCGGGGTGCCGGCGAGCCCGCCCTCGTCGTCCTGGTGCAGCAGCATCTCCAGCGACTCGGTGCTCGGGGCGAACGCCCGGGCGAGCCCCCAGTCCATCACCTGAACCTCGCCGAAGTGACCGACCATGATGTTGGCCGGCTTGAGGTCGCAGTGCACCACCCCCTGCTCGTGGGCGTAGGCCACCGCCTCGGTCACCCGCACCAGCACCTCGATGAGCCGGCGCAGCCCGCTGCTCGTCTCGCTGCCCTGCTCGATCTCGAGCGCCCGGGCGGCGATGACTTCACCCAGCGTGCGTCCGCGCACCAGCCGCATGGTGAACCACGCCCGCCCGTCGTCGAGCTGACCCCGATCGTGCACCGGGATGATCGCGGGGTGCTCCAATCGGGCCGTGATCGACGCCTCGCGCCGGAATCGGACCAGCGCCCGGCCGTCGCGGCCGTGGGAGACCTTGAGCGCCACGTCCCGCGCCAGCCGCGCGTCGCGGGCCAGATAGACATCGCCCAGGCCGCCCGAAGCCAGGTGGCGCCCGATCTCGTAGCGCGTGGCGACGAGCGGCGGCAGCGGCATGCGCTCCGCCGGCGCGCGCCCGTGATCGACGGTCGCTGCCAGCGGGTCGGGCGGCATCGGCTGCACGGCGGCTCCTCGGCGAATCGGGCGTTTGAGTCGGGCTGTATCGGAACGCGCCCCGATTCGAACGATGCGCCGTCCGTGGGGGCCGTGACGGCCCGGGTCATGATTCGAAAAGAGAAAGGCGGCGACCATCACGGATCGCCGCCCATCACGTCGAGACCATATAGTCACACATACATGTCACTTACGGGCCATCGACGCGCCTCGCACCGGGTCTCAGCCGCACTGCGGGTAGAGCGCCTCGGCGTCGAACTCACCGTCCGGGCAGAGGAAGGCCGCCTCGTCCGGGTGGTTCTCGGCGTAGTCGTCACCGCAGTAGTACTCCTCGGCGCTGTAGAAGTCGCAGCCCGGCGTGCGCTCGACCACGGCGCTCTCGTCGACCGGCACCAGCTCGCCGTCCTCGTCGAAGCAGCGGCGCTCCTCGACCCAGTTGACGTACAGCGGGAAGGTCGTGGTGATGTGCGAGTCCTCACCCGTCAGCCGCTCCATGCGCACCGCTTCGCCGTCCAGCCGGCCGAGGTCGTAGGCCGTCACCCGATAGGCGTAGTCACCGGTGAAGCGATTGGTCACCGTCGCGCACTGCTCCCAGATGCGACGGCCGGCCTCGAAGTCGACCAGCGTCAGCGGCCCGATCTCGATGGAGAACGGCTCGACGCCGCCGATCTGGTCCCAGACCACCTCGATGGGATCATCGTCGGGATCGGCGACGGTGGCGCAGATGGTCACCGGCGCGCACTCGTAGGCGAACTTGTCGTCTTCGATGGCGATCTCGAGCTGCGGCGGCCGGTTGAGGGCCACCGGGGTGTCGAGCTGGGCCGTCGGGTCGCCCTCACACTGCGCGATCATCAGCGGCGGCTCGGCGGTCTCGCCGGGCAGCACCTCGACCGGCTCCATCAGCCGGGCGGCGGCGCACTCCGCCGACGGGCGCCACTCGTCGCCGTCGATGTGGCTCGCCGGCACGGCGGTGACGTCGTAGCAGCCGGGCGCCAGCGAGATGAAGAGGTCGGCGCCGACGTGCTTCGACTGCGAATCCAGCCGCTGCTCGAGCAGCTCGACCATGCCCGGCAGCAGGCCGGCCATGAGGTCTACGTTGGCCTCCATCACATTGGGCTCGAAGTCGCCCTCGTCCTCGTCGGGGCAGGCGACGCGCTCGACGCGGAAGTGGAAGCCGACCACGTCGGTCTCGGCGTAGTGCTCGGTGGTCAGGTAGGCGCCGCTCAGCCCGACGTTCGCGGGATCGTCGTCGGTGGGCTGATCGGGGCCGGCGCAGGCGGCGGTGGCGGTGGCGGCGAGGCAAGCCAGGAGGGTCTTGCGGATCATGGTGAACTCCATCGGAGCCGGGGTTTGAGAGACGTCCGTCGAACCTGGAAAGCAGTGCGTGGACGCCACGGGGTATCTGCAGCTGCCGTGCCAAGGCCCGAGAGCCCCACAAAACCGTGGGGACTCAGCCACACTTCATGTGGGATTGGCCCCACGGCGGGTAATTCGAGGACATCATCGACCTCGATGTGGGGCATTGCGCCCGGGGCCCCCTCGAACGGCCGCGGTCCGCGCCCGCGGGCGAGCGCGCGTGCCCCCTGTCAATGCGCCGCTGCGCCCGGTAGGCTGCTGCGACGCCGGACGACCGCCGGCGCTGACATCGAGGTGACGCACCGATGGACGAACCGGGGCTCTTGAGTCGAGGGATGGGCATCGCCGCCCTGCTCGGCGCGGCGGTGATGCTGTTGATGAACACCTGCGCCATCGACCGGATCGAGAAGCAGGTCATCGAGACCCGGCAGCAGGTCGCGGCGATGGACAAGAAGCTCGATCGGGTGCTCGCCGCGCGCCAGGGCCGGCCGGTCGCCCGCGCCGCCGAGCCGGGCGCCGCCTGCGCGCCGGGCGACGATCTGGAGATCGAGGTCGCCGGCTGGGGCGACCGCACCGCCGCGGTGCGCTGCGTCGAAGGCGCCGCCGCCGACGCCCCGCGCACGCTGCTGCAGAAGCCGCGGCCCCAGGGCGATCACTTCGTCAACCGGCGCACCCAGCCGCCGGGCTCGCTCAACCGCTACACCACCAACGAGGGCGACGCCCGGCGCATCGCAGAATACGTGCTCGACGCGATGATGGACCTCGATCACGCCGACCCGTCGCAGGTCACCCCCTCGCTCGCGGTGAAGTGGGACATCAGCGAGGACAAGCTCACCTACACCTACACCCTGCGCAAAGGCGTGCTCTTCGCCGACGGGCGGCCGTTCACGTCGGCGGACGTGAAGTTCAGCTTCGACGTGATGCGCGATCCGCAGGTCAAGGCCGACCACCTGCGGTCGAGCTTCGAAGACGTCGAGGCGCTCGAGACGCCCGACGCGCACACGGTGGTGGTGCGCTATCGCAAGCGCCACTGGGCCGGGCTCTACCGGGTGGGCCTGGGGCTGCGGGTGCTCAACAAGGGCTGGTACGAGGAGATGATCCCCGAGTTCGCGAAGCGCTATGGGGTCGAGTCATTCGCCACCGAGCCGGGCGCGCCGGGCTTCGCCGACGTCTTCAACAAGATCAAGTTCCCCTGCCCCGGCACCGGGCCGTATTACTTCCCCGGCGACCGCTACGAGCCGGGCGACAAGGGCGTCGAGCTGGTGCAGAACCCCTTCTACTGGGGCATCCAGGTGCGCCCCGAGTGGCACAACTTCGAGAAGCACCGCTGGATCTACATCAGCGATCAGGTCGCGGCGTTCGAGGAGTTCCGCAAGGGCACCTTCGACGTGACCGTCGTCGACCACGCGCAGTGGCAGGACGAGCTGAAAGACGACCCGACCATCGAGCGCCTCGCCGAGCATCACATCTACGATCACATGGGCCTCGGCCACTCGGCGATCACCTGGAATACCCGCAAGCCGCCCTTCGACGACGCGCGGGTGCGCCGGGCGATGGTGCACCTGACCGACCGTGAGTGGATGCTGCGCGAGATCGAGCGCGGCATCGGCCACGTCGCGGTGGCCAACTCCAAGCGCATCTATCCGACCTATGGCGACCTCGAGCCGCTGCCCTTCGACCCCGAGAGAGCCAAGGCGCTGCTCGCCGAGGCCGGCTGGGCCGATACCGACGGCGACGGCGTGCTCGACAAGGACGGCAAGCCCTTCGAATGGGAGCTCAAGGTGGGATCGACCCGCCCGATCTACACCCAGACCGCCGGGCTCTTGGAAGACGCCTGCAAGAAGGTCGGCATCCGCATGACCCTGCGCACCCTGGAGTGGGCGACGTTCATTCAGGACTTCTACGATCGCAAGTTCGACGCGACCATGCTCTATCACTCCTACTCCGACCCGTTCATCGACAACTATGACACCTATCACTCGTCGCAGGACGTGCCCAACGGCGGCAACGCGCCGGGCTGGCACAACGACGAGGCCGACGCCCTGCTCGAGAAGATGCGCAGCGAGTTCGACGCCGAGAAGCGGGTCGAGATGTTCCACCGCTTCAACGCCATCTTCCAGCAGGAGCAGCCGCGCATGCTGCTGCTCGAAGCCAAGGTGGGCGTGCTGGTCAACAAACGCTTCGAAGACGTCGAGATCCAGCCGGTGGGGCTCAAGGCGCACCGCTTCTGGGTCAAGCCCGAGAACGTGAAGTACCGCTAGCGCAACGATGAAGGCGTATCTGCTCAAGCGGCTGCTGGCGACGATACCGACGCTGTTCGGCATCACGCTGATCACGTTCATGCTCATCCGCATGGCGCCGGGTGATCCGGTCTCGAGCCGGTTCGACCTCAGCGGCGGCGGGCCGGGGGCCGACGGCGGCGGCGGCGCGCAGGACGCCGACCGGCTGCAGGATACCGCCCGGGCCAAGAAGCTCTTGCTGGGCATGGTGCGCCACGACAATACGCTGCACCGCTGGGCCCCCGATCTCGGCGCGAGCGAAGACGGCGTGGCCCCGCTCGGCGAACCCGAGCGCCTCGGTGACTTCGACGGCTGGCTGCAGGCGGTCGCGGTCGATCCCGCGGGCAATCGCATCTGGCTCGGCGGGCAGGATCGGGTCGTCGTCGCCCTCGATCCGGCGACCGGCGGCGAGCGGGCCCGGCTGACCGGCCACGCGGCGCCCATCCGCAGCCTCGACGTGGCGGCCGACGGGACGGTGGTCTCGGCGGACGACGCCGGCCAGCTGCGCCTGTGGAGCCGCGACGGCACGCCGGGCGCGGTGATCGACGTCGGCGCCTCGGTGACCGAGGTCATCTTCCTCGACGATACGACGCTGCTCGCCGCCGGCCGGGACGGCCTCATCCGGGCCTACGGGCGCGACGGCCAAGCAGGCCGGATCTACCGCGGACACATCGGCGCGGTCTTCGCGCTGGCCGCCGACGGCTACGGCGGCTTCTGGTCGGGCGGCGTCGACCGCGTCCTGCGCCGCTGGGCCGCCGACGGCGAGACGCCGACGCTCACCGACGAGCGCCACGGGCAGGCCATCACCGACATCGCCGCGCTCAAGGGCGAGCTGCTGACCGCCTGCGACGATCGCAAGGTGCGCCGCTTCGCCGTCGCGCCGAACCCGCGGCTGGCCGACGCGCCGGCGTCCCTCGGCGAGCCGACGGTCTTCGAGGGGCACTACAAGGGCGTCTCGGCGGTGGCCTTCGGCGGCCACGGCCGCATCTGGAGCGGCGGCCGCGACGAGACGGTGCGCCTGTGGGACGCCAGGACCGGCGAGCAGCTCGGCGAGAGCCCCTACAACCCCGGCCGCATCCACCGCATCGTGCCGCTGACGGCCCTCGGCGACGCCATGGCCGGGCGCATCCTCACCGTCGGCGATACCTGGGTCGAGGTGCCGCTCGTCACCCAATACATCTCGTGGCTCGGCCGCACGCTGACCTTCGACTTCGGGCGCTCGTTCGCCGACGACGAGCCGGTGCTGCGGCTCATCGGCAAGGCCCTGCCGATCACCCTGGGCCTCAACGCGCTGGCCATCGCCATCATCTATCTGGTGTCGATCCCGCTGGGCATCCTGGCGGCGGTCAAGCGGGCCGGCTGGTTCGACAACATCAGCAGCGTGGTGCTCTTCCTGCTGTATTCGATCCCCAACTTCTGGCTCGCGACGCTGCTGATCATGTTCCTCAGCTCGGAGCGCAACCTGAACATCCTGCCCTCGGCGGGGCTCGCCTCACCCGGTGAAGACGACCTGAGCTACCTGCCCTGGCTGTGGGATCGCATCCTGCACCTGGTGCTGCCGGTCACGGTCATGGTCTACGCCGGCTTCGCCAGCCTCTCGCGCTACGTGCGCACCTCGATGCTCGAGGCGCTGGGCCAGGACTACGTGCGCACCGCCCGGGCCAAGGGTCTGCACGAGCGGGTGGTGGTGCTCAAGCACGCCTTCCGCAACGCGCTGGTGACCATCGTCACCCTGGTGGCCAACCTGCTGCCGCGGCTCTTCGGCGGCTCGCTCATCATCGAGGTCATCTTCAGCATCAACGGCATGGGCAAGCTGGCCTTCGACTCGATCCTCAGCCGCGACTACCCGGTGATCATGGCCATCACCACGCTCGCGGCGGTGATGACGCTGCTCGGCATCCTCATCAGCGACCTGCTCTACGGGGTGGTCGACCCGCGGGTGAAGGTGGATCGATGAGCAGCGCGCCGAACGAGCAGCCGAGCGCCGACGCGCCGAGCGAAGAGGGCCCCGCGCAGACCGCCCGCCCGTCGCAGAGCTTCCGGGCGCAGGTCTGGCGCGGGCTGCGCAGAGACATCGCCGGCATGATCGGCCTGACGGGCATCGCGCTGCTGCTCGTCGTGGCGCTGCTCGCGCCGCTGTTGGCCAACGACCGCCCGATCGTCTGCAAGTACGACGGCGACATCAAGTTCCCCGCCGTCGCGACCTACGTCGACACCTGGGTGCCCTGGCGCGACCTGCAGTTCGCCATCAAGAGCATCAAGATCGGCGACGCGGTGCCCTTCAGCGACTTCGACCCCGACCTGGGCGACCGCACCTGGAAGTCGGTGGCCGACAGCGCCGAGATGGAGTGGGCGCTGTGGCCGCCCATCCCCTGGAGCCCGCGCCAGTTCGACAAAGAGAACCTCAAACAACCGCCCAGCGACGCGCACGTGCTCGGCACCGACGACCAGGGCCGCGACGTGCTCGCCCGGCTGGTGCACGGATCGGTGGTCGCGGTGCTCGTCGGCGTGGTCTCGATGGGCATCGCCTGCTTCATCGGCATCACCCTCGGCCTGCTCGCCGGCTATTACGGGGGCAAGATCGACCTGGTGCTCAGCCGCGTCACCGAGATCGTCATCTGCTTCCCAGTGCTCTTCCTGATCATCACGGTGATCGCGTTTCTGCCGCCGTCGGTGCTCAACATCATGGTCGTCATCGGGCTCAGACGCTGGACGGGCATCTTCCGCCTCATACGGGGCGAGGTCTTCGTGGTGCGCCAGCAGGAGTACGTCACCGCCGCGGAGGCCCTCGGCGTACCGCCCGGGCGCATCCTCTTCCGGCACATATTGCCCAACGCGGTCGCGCCGGTCTTCGTCACCGTGGCCTTCGGCATCGCCGGCGCCGTGCTCGTCGAGACCTCGCTGTCGTTCCTCGGCTTCGGCGACCCCTACGCGCCCTCGTGGGGCGAGGTGGTCATGCAGGGGCGGCGCTACGTGACCCAGGGCCTGTGGCACCTGACGGTCTTCCCCGGCCTGTGCATCTTCGCGACCCTGACCGCCTTCAACCTCTTCGGCCAGAGCCTGAGAGACGCGATGGACCCCAAGCTGCGCCGCTGATGCGGACCAGGCGCGCAGTTCACGCGATGCCCTGCATCGCACCGACAGCAGACGGAGCCAGAGAATGAGCGCCAGCGGCGAGACCTATTGGGACAAGCGCGGCAAGGGGCACCCCGGCCCGTTCGATACCATCGTCATCGGCTCGGGCATGGGCGGCATGACCGCCGCGGCGATGCTCGCCGAGTTCGGCCACAAGGTCTTGGTGCTCGAGCAGCACTACGTGCCCGGCGGCTTCACCCACACCTTCAAGCGCAAGCGCTGGGAATGGGACGTGGGCGTGCACGCGGTGGGCGAGGTCACCGAGCGCAACATGCCCGGGCGCATCCTCAAGCGGCTGACCGAGGGCCGGCTCGAGTGGGCCTCGCTGGGCGAGCATTACGAAGAGTTCTACTTCCCCGACGACGTGCGCATCGACTTCCCCGCCACCAAGGAGGGCTTCCGCGCGGCGCTGGTCGGCGCCTTCCCCGACGAGGTCGAGGCCATCGACAAGTACTTCGCGCTCATCCGCGAGGTCGGCCGCTCGATGCGCGGCTACTACCTCTCGAAGCTGGCCTCGGGCCCGCTGACGATGCCCGCCGAGCTGCTGCTGGCGCGCAAGGCCCGGGGCTACCTGCAGCAGACCACCAAAGAGGTCCTCGAGTCGCTGACCGACAACCCGCAGCTGCGCACCGTCTTCGCCGCGCAGTGGGGCTACTACGGCTCGGTGCCCAGCCGCTCGTCGTTCGCGATGCAGGCGCTGGTGGTGCGCCACTTCATGCGCGGGGCCTACTACCCCGTCGGCGGATCGGGCGAGATCGCCCGCCACCTGCTGCGCCGGGTCGCCGACGCCGGCGGCTGGACCCGCATCCGGGCCGATGTGGACGAGATCATGATCCACCGCGGCAAAGCGGTCGGCGTGCGGCTGGCCGACGGCGAGGAGATCCGCGCCGACAACGTGCTCAGCGCCGCGGGCGTGATGTCGACCATCGACCGCCTGCTGCCCGAGAGCGCCTTGGGTTCATGGGCCCAGCCCATCCGCGACCTGCGCCCCGCCTCGGCCCACGTCTGCCTCTACCTGGGCTTCGAAGGCGACATCACCCACACCGGCGCCGGCTCGGCCAACAAGTGGTTCTGGCACACCTGGGATACCGAATGGGACGTCTGGGACGTCGCGCCCGGCCGCGAAGAGCCCTTCGGCGACGCGCCGATCCTCTATTGCAGCTTCCCCAGCCTCAAGGACCCGCACCACGACCCGGGCCCCGACCAGCTGCACACCGGCGAGATCGTCACCTTCGTGCCCTACGACGTCTTCGACGGCTTCCGCGATGGCAAGTGGATGAAGCGCGGCGAGGCCTACGACGCCTTCAAGCAGAAGATGCACGACGGGCTGTTGAAGCAGTACCTGCGCCACATGCCGGGCCTCGAGCCGCACATCAAACACGCCGAGCTGGGCACGCCGCTGTCGACGGAGCACTTCGTGCGGCCGATGAAGGGCTCGATCTACGGCATCGAGCCCACCCCCGAGCGCTTCGCCTGCAAGGGCCTGCGGCCCAAGTCGCCGATCCCCGGGCTGTACTTCGGCGGCAGCGAGATCAGCGGCGTGGGCGTCATCGGCGCGATGATGGGCGGCGTGCTGGCGGCCGCGGCGGTCGAGCCGCGGGCCGGCATGAAGTGGCTGCGGGAGATCTGACGGCGGGGCGCGCAACCAGCGGATGAGTTCACCGTAGAGACTCATGTAGCACCCGCTGGACCAAGGAGGATGGCATGCCCAATCGCCGCGCGACGCTGCCGATCGGCCTGCTGCTGCTGACCCTCGCCGGCTGCGGCCCCCCGGAGGGCAGCCCGCAGTACTGGACGAGCCAGGCCAGCACCTGCGACCCCCGCGAAGTGCAATGCGCTCAGGATCTGGCCGAGGGGCTGCGGGTCCTCTTCGGGCGCCGCGGCGGCGCGATCGTCGAGGTCGTCCCGCGGCCGGACGCTCCGGATGTCGCCGACGCGCCGGCCCCCGAGTGGCGCGCCGGGTTGCCCGCAGCCCCCTCGCTCTTCGACGGCCTCGACCGGGCCGAGCCGCCCCTGCCGGTGCCCGCCGGCGAGGTCTACGAGACCGGCCCGGGGCGCTATCGCTTCGAGTACGACCCCGACATCACCGAAGACGCCGCGCTGCGCCACCGCCTCGGCTTCATCGCCGGCTTCGCCCGCTTCATGCGCAACGCGCGCATCCCCGGGCACCCGGTCGATCTGGGCGCAGCGTGGCCGACGCAGGCGTTGATGCGCCGCGGCATGCGCGACGCGACGGCGCACTTCATCGAGCGGATCATCCAGCGGGCTGAGGCCGGCCATGAGCCCTGGACGCTCTCCGCAGCCGACCTGGAGTGGGCCCGGGACCTGCGCGCGGCCAGCGCCGACGAGACCACCGTGGCCCTGGTGGAGCTGATGCGCCGGCACCGGTCGTCAGTGCCGACCGCGACGCTGTACGACACCCCCTTCCTCGCCGCGCAGGGCTGCCTCGTCGCGGTCGACGTCGACGACCCCGACCGCTGCGTAGAGGTGACGCCGCAAGACGGCGCGCCGATCGACGGCTTCTACGCCCGGTCGGCCGACGCCGCCGACGCGATCCTGCTCGAGCAGGCGCTGCTGGCCCTGGGCCACCCGGCCGCGCCGCTGGCCACGACGCTGGTCGGCCATACGGGCCGCGACTGGCACGATCTGGAGACGCGGGCCGCCGCCCGCCACGACGGCTTCCTGTTCGCCGATGAGGCCGCCGCCGAGGCCTTCGCCGACGCCGTCGCCGCGCGGCTGGACGCCGACGGGGGATTCACCGCCGATGGCGACGACATCTGGCGCGCCGCCGGGTCCGGCGTGCGGCTGGTCGTCGAGGGCCCACGCGTCGCCTGGGCCGCCTGGGCCGCCGCCGACGACGGGTTCGACCCGCAGCCCTTCGTCGAGCGGGCGCTGGCCATCGCGGTCGAGCCGCTGGAAGACGACGACGCCGTCGACGACATCGAGTGCGCCGAGTCGGTGCCCCTGCCCTGCGACGTGCGCTCGCCCTGCTGTCGCGGCGCGCTCTACTACGAGGTCAACGAGATGCTCGGCTACGGCGCGCAGACGCCGTGGATCCGCCTGCGGTCGGCCGCGGCGGTGCAGGCCGCGCAGGCGGCGGGCCGCTGGTCGCGGGATCGCCTCGCCGACCACGTCGACGCCCACGTGCGCTTCGCGTCGGGCATCGAAGAGACGCGCGCCGACGATACCGACGCCGCCGCCGCCGACAGCGGCGCGCAGTTCGCGGGCTTCTACGTCCCCGACAGCCGGACGATCGTGGTCTACGTGCCCGACGGCGAGCCGACCGAGAGCGAGCTGTGGCGCGGCACGCTGACCCTGGTGCACGAGCTGGCCCACCTCTGGCAGGACAGCCGCTTCGGCCTGCGCGCGCGCTTCGCCGACGCCTGGCGCAGCCGCGGCGGCGGCGACGGCGTCGAGGGGCTGCTCGTCGCCATCGAAGGCCACGCCGAGCTGGTCGAAGACCTCTTCCTCGATCGATTCGCCGCCGAACACTGGGACGACGCCGACTGGCTGGCTGCGGCCCAAGAGGCCCGCGACCGACTGCGCGACTACATCGACGATCTCGAGCAGCCGGCCCGCGACGGATACACCGCGCTGCGCTACACCGGCGGCCTCGCGCTGGCCCGGGACCTCGTGGTCTCCGCGCCCGCCGGCGACGGGTTCGTCCGCGCACCCACGGGCGAGCGGGTGGCCGACGCGCTCTTCGACGACGCACCCATCGACAGCGCCGACGCGCTGCGGGACCTCTACGGCGGGCGGCGCGGCTTCCCACCCGGTGGCCTCAGCCTGCCCACCGGCGACCCCGAAGACGCCGCCGGCCTGATCACCGCCCACCGCGGCCGCCTCGGCGCGTGGCAGACCGCCTTGCGCCTGACCCCCACCGTGGGCTTCGATCGGGCCGTCGAGATCGCGATCGGGCTCGATCTGGCCAGCGAGGCGGTGCTGCTCACCGGCGACGGCGAGGCGGTCTTCTGGTTCGAGGCCCGCGCCGACGGCCTGCGGGGGCTGGAGTCGACGCTCGACGCCTGGGGCGAAACGCTCGCCGAGCGCGCGGGCCACGTCTACCGCGTCGTCGGCGACGACGAGCGGGCCAAGCTGGTCGTCGCTCCGGACGACGATCTGATCGACCGCGCGCTGGACGGGGTACGGGTCGTCCTGCAATAGCCGGCCGCCGCGGCGGGAGAAGACATGCCACACATCGCCTCCGTCGTCGCGCTGGGGCTCCTCGCCGTCGGCCTCTCTGCCCCGCCGGCCGCCGCCCGCGATCGCACGGAGGCCGCCGCGCTGGCCGCGCTCGCCCGCTGCCCCGACCCGCAGCTCGTCGCCGATATCCGCGAGACCTTCGCGAGCGACGACCGCGGCGCCCAGGCGTCGGCCCGAAAGCTCGGCGGCCGCTGGCTGCTGACGACGAGCCATGGCGGCAGCGGACGTTGGGCCATGTTCACGGTCACGCACGTGCTGCTCGATCGCCGCTGTCGGCTCGCCGCGCTCACCCTGTCCAGCATGGCCAGCGCGCGGCGCAGCCGAGTCGAGGCCTTCCATCGGGGCGACGGCGGCGACGCCCTCGTCGCCCCGCTGCTCGCCGAGCTCGATCTGCAGATCGGCGACGCAAGGGACCCGGCCCACGCCTTTGGCCGCTTCGTGCGTCGCCGGCGTCCGCCGGGGCCGGTCACCCGCGCCGGGCGCCGGGTCGCGGAGGGCGTCGAGTGGCTGCCCGGCGAGCCCGCCGCGCAGGTCGATACCCTGTGGCCCGACCCGCCCGGCGCGCATCCAGGCGCCGAGTCAGGCGAGCCGCCGCCCGTCGGTCGCACGCCGTGGCCCGCCGGCGCGCGCCACGCCACCCTCGTATCCGGCTCACCCGCGCCGAAGCCGTGGACGCGCCGCGGCCGCTTCGCGCTGTGGCGCGCGGACGAAGGTCGTCGTTTCCGCCGCGGCCGCGAAGCCCTCGCGGTCTACGATCGCGAGAGGGACCGCCACGGCTGGGTGCTCTCGACCCCGCTCGACGACGACAGCGAAGGCCGCATGCGCTATCTCGGCTTCAGCGCGGGCCGCTTCTACGTCGGCGTCGGGTCGGGCTCAGGCGGTGCGCGGGTCTTCGCCGTCGATCCAGCGCGCGGCGTCGCCTTCGAGCTGGGGCATCTGCGCGTCGACGCGGACGGCCCGACAGCGGGCGGGGCCCTGCCCACCACGCACCTGTTCGTCACCTACGGCGAAGACAGCGACGCGCGACACGTCATCCGCCTCGATCACGCGCCAGCGGCGAAGCCGGCCGACGGCGCACCCTGACAGCCCCGCGCGCTCGCCCTGTAACCCGCGGCGCGGGCTGCGTAGACTGCCTCGACCGCATCCCACCGAGGAGACCGATATGCCATCGACCCGGGTGAACTTCGCCGGCGCCTTCGGCGATACCCTCGCCGCCCGCCTCGACCGCCCCGATACCCCCGCACGAGCCTACGCGCTCTTCGCCCACTGCTTCACCTGCGGCAAGGACATCGCCGCCGCCAGCCGCATCGCGCGCACGCTCGCGGCCCACGGCATCGCGGTGCTGCGCTTCGACTTCACCGGGCTGGGCTCGAGCGACGGCGACTTCGCCAACACCCACTTCAGCAGCAACGTCGACGACCTCGTCGCCGCCGCCGACCACCTGCGCGAACACTTCGCCGCGCCGAGCCTGATCATCGGCCACAGCCTCGGCGGCGCGGCGGTCATCGCCGCGGCCCATCGCATCCCCGAAGCCAAGGCGGTCGTCACCATTGGCGCGCCGTCCGACCCGGGCCACGTCACCCACCTCTTCGACGGCCACCGCGAGACCATCGAACAGGAGGGCGAGGCCGAGGTCAGCCTCGCCGGGCGGCCGTTCACCATCCGCAAGGGCTTCCTCGACGACGTCTGCAACCAGTCGCTCACCGGGCACCTGCGCGGCTTGAAGAAGGCGCTGCTGGTCCTGCACGGCCCGCTCGACGCGACCGTGGGCATCGACAACGCCCAGGAGATCTTCATCGCGGCCAGGCACCCCAAGAGCTACGTGACGCTCGACCGGGCCGACCACCTCCTGCGCGACCCGGCCGACGCGGCCTACGCCGCCGACGTCATCGCCGCCTGGGTGCAGCGCTACCTGCCCGCCGAGCCCGCCGAGATGGACCCCCTGCCCGACGGCGTCGTCGAGGTGCGCGAGCGCGGCGTCGGCAAGTTCCAGCAGGTGGTGCGCATCGGCGACCGCGCGTTCATCGCCGACGAGCCCAAGAGCTTCGGCGGCGACGACCTCGGCCCGACGCCCTACGACCTTCTGCTCGCCGGCCTCGGCGCCTGCACCGCCATGACCGTGCGCATGTACGCCCGCCACAAGAAGTGGCCGATGCAGTCGATCGCGGTGCGGCTGACCCACCGCAAGATCCACGCGACCGACTGCGCGACCTGCGAGACCGCGACCGGCAAGATCGACCACATCCACCGCGAGATCGTGATCGACGCGCCGCAGCTCGACGCGGCGCAGCGCGACCGGCTGATCGAGATCGCCAACCGCTGCCCGGTGCACCGCACGCTGCATTCGGAGGTGCTCGAGACCACCGAGCGGGTCGATGCGTTCTCCGCCGAAGGGATCGCCGACGGCGGGCACTGAGCGGCGGGCGAACGCCGGCAGAACAGCGCCGAGGCCGATCCGGCTCGCCTTGGCCGAGCACCCGAACAGCGGCCGACCCCTGTCGACTCTTTGGTGATCGACGCCTCGACCACGCCGTCGCGAGACCGCTCCTTGGCGATCGGCGTCCCAACCGCGACGTTTGGCGCCCGCTGGCGATCGATCGACGCCTCGACCACGCCGTTCGACGCCCGCTGGCGATCGATCGGCGCCGCGGCGCCCTGCGGAGGCGCCGATCGATCATCACCGGTGGAGGGCGGCGTCACCCGGAGGCGCCGTTCGATCGGCGCGAGGGGGGCGGACGTCGGCCCGTTCGGCGCCGATCGATCGCCGCCGCGGCGCCGTGCGACCCGGTTCGGGCCTCGATCGAGCGCGCCCGAGCAGGGTCGGGGGCCGGTCGAGCCGCCGCTCGCTCGGCAGCGGGCGGGTTCCGGCGCGGGCTGGCGCCGTTGCAACGCGAACCGGAGGGGGTCGGGCGCTGTTCGGTTGCTCGGCGGTCACCGGCGCAGAGGGTCCGGGTGCTGTTTGGCCGCCGTTCGCCCACGAGCCGACCGCGGATGCCGCGGTCGAGGCGCCGTTCACCCACGGTCGGGCAGGCGTTGGCGTGGTTCGGGCGCCGTTCCCCGGCAATCCGCGCCGAACGTCGCGCTCGGGCGGCGATCGATCGGCGCCGCAACGGAAGCGCGCTCGTCGTCTAGCAGAGACCGGGGAAAGTCACCGTCGCGAGCCGAGCGAGAGGCCGTGGCCGGCAAGGCGCGACGCCGAAGGCTGGCTGGAGGCCAGTCGAGAAGGAGCAACGCCGCAGGGCGCGGCCTCTCGCTCGGCGCAGCAGGTGCACTTTCCCCGGGATCTGCTCGTGGGGTGGACGCGAAGTCCGTGTGGGAAGTCCGCGAGCCATTTCGACCCCGATCAAGGCGGCCCGACGCAGGCGTGCCGGGGGCACGTCGAGGAGGGCCAACGCCGAGCGGGGTCGAAAGGGCCGTGGAATTACCATGCGGATCTCGCGGACACCCCACTAGGGCCGGCGCGCGATCACCCCGACGTTGCGCGGGCTGATCGCGATCGGCCACAGCGCGCCCAGCGCGACCCGATAGCCCCGCCGCTGCAGATACAGCGCGCGGTCGCAGTTGATCTGAACCTCGATGACCCGGCCAAGCCAGCGGCGGGCCAGCGACCAGCGGCGGGCGGCGGCGTGCTGCGCGTGACCCATGGCCTCGAAGTGGCGCAGCTCGGCGGCGCTCGCGGCGGGCAGCCCGCGCCGGGCGAGCACGAAGGCGACGAAGTCGGCGAAGGCGTCGTGGGCCCGGCGGCGGTTGATGCCATGCATCTCATCCCCCGGGCCGAGTTCGAGTCCCCTGCCCTGCAACAGCGCGCGCAATGCCATCCGCTGTCCACGGGCGGCGACGTTCTCGGCGTGGCTCGCCTCGACGCCGCGCGGGCCGATGTTGATATTGCCCAGGCCGAGCAGGGCTTTGGGCAGCGCTTGCTCGCCCAGCGGCCCGTCGGTGACCAGCGGGCGCCGGGCCGCTTCGGGGCGCTTCTGCAGGCAGCACGAGGCATAGGCCACCGCCGCGCCGGCCTCGGCGGCCTGCACCACGAGCCGATCGGTCAGTGCCCCGCAGGCGTGCAGGCCCACGACCAGATCGTGCGGGCCGAGCGTCGGCGGCGAGGCGAAGAGATCGACCGCGTCGAAGCGGGCGGCGGATCGGGCGGCGAGCGCGCGCGCGGTGTCGACGTGGGCCGGCTCGCGCTCCAGACCCAGGCCCTCGACGCCCAGGGCCTCCACCAGATGCCGGGTCAGGTGGCCGTGGCCCGCGCCCACGTCGACCACCCGCCGCGCGGGCAGATCGGCGACGGCGGCGGCGAAGGCGGCGATCTGGCGCCGCTTGCGGGCCTTGACCCGGTGGGTCGGCGCGCCGTCGCCCGCGCCGGCCAGCGCCGGCAGCCGGCAGACTTCGGCGCCTTCGACCACCAGCGCCCGCAGGTCGGCCGGCGCGCCCGAGACCGCGGCGTCGCCCGCGAGGCCGTGGGCTTCACAGCGGGCGACCGTCGGCGCGTCCAACCCGCTGAGGAAGTCGACCCAGCCGCGCCGCGCCGCCCAGCCCGGCGGCTCGACGCCCGGGCGCTCGGCGAGCACGTCGGCGCAGGCCGCGAGCAGCGCGCTGGCCCGATGCCAGCGCTGTGTGAGCTCCAGCAGCGATTCGTCCGTCATGGCATCGCCGCGGCTGTTTCGAGGCGCGCCGCGCTCGCCTTGCGCCGCCGATCGCGGTGTGTTTGTCTCGCGCCGTCAATCACTGGGAGACAGACCCTCATGGCATATGTCGGGCAACCCGCGCATCTCATCGGACTCAGCCTCGCGCTCTGCGTTGCATGCCTCGTCGGCTGCACATCCCATCAGGCCGTCGGGTTGAGCCCGAGCACCGCGCCGATCCTGCAGCCGTACTCGATGGAGCGCAGGGTCGTGCGGGCCGAGGCGTGCGTCGACGTCTGGCTCGGCTTCATCCGCGTCGGCGACGCGCCCGATACCATCCAGGTGGCGCTGGCCAAGATACGCGGGCAGCTCGCGCGGGTCTCGGTGGATGTGCGCTCGACGTTCTGGCTGCTGGGATACACCCGCTGTGTCATCGTCGCCGGTCATCGCATCCGCCGCTCCGCGCCCGCCGAGGCGCCCGACGCCACGACCAAGCCCGCGCCGGGGCAGTTCAAGCGACTCACGCCGGGTCAATCGGTCGCGGTGACGCTCGCCGGCGGCGAAGTCGTCGAAGGCATCGTGCGCGCCCATACGCGGGAGGCCCTGCGGCTGGAGAGCGCGCAAGGCCCGGTCGACATCGAGACGTCGCGCATCGAGGCCATCGCGCCGAGCGGCGGGCCCTGACCCCGGGCGCGCCGGCGCGGCGTTCACCGGTCGTCGCCCAGGTGCACGTGCGGGGTATTGCCGCCGCGCACCTCGATGACCCGGTCGGCGCCGCCGCGGGTGAGGTAGGTGGTCAGGTCGACGCCCATCCCGGCCAGCGCGGCGAGGTGGGTGCGCTGCTCCGACTGCTGCTGCGCGGCGATCTCCGCCTCGAGCTGCGCGTCGCGTTTCTTCTGGGCGCGCTCGGCGTCGCGGCGGTCGCTCTCGGCGCGCAGGCGGGCTTCGGCCTCGCGGCGCTCGACCTCCAGGCGCTGTTCGAAGACGGCCAGCTCGGCCTTGCGCTCGTTCTCGGCGCGCGCCAGCTGACGCTCGAGCTTGAAGTCCGACAGCTCCTGGGCCTGCTGCTCGGTCTGTCGCTCGAGCTGCAGGCGGGTGCGGGTCTGGATCGCCTCGTCGTGCATCTTCTGCAGCGCGGGCGGCGCGCCGTAGCCGCGGTAGACCACCTTGTGGATGCGATAGCCGCTCTGCTCGGCGCGGGCGGTGAGCTGACGGTAGGTGCTCAGCTCGTTGAGCTTGTGGGTGTGGGTCTTGAACGACTCGAAGTCGTGCCGGCTGAGGAACTCCACGGTATCGGAGGTCGCCGCGTTGACGAAGTCACCGATGGGATCGTGGGTCGTCACCAGCATGCGCTCGATGTCGACCAGTTCGAAGAAGAGCATCAGCTTGATGGTGAGCACCGCGTCGTCGGCGGTCCGCACGTCGCTGACGTCGTGGTACATCTGGTCGGGCATCATCCACAGCTTCTGGAAGACCAGCGCGTTGGGCACCTTCTGCCCGCCGATGGAGCCATGCCACGAGAAGGTGTGCAGCCATTCGCCCGGCGACGGCATGAAGACCGCGGGGCCGTGGTCGATGCGGCGCTGAACCTGCCCGTCGACCTCGCTGTAGACCACCACCGCCTCTTTATCGGAGATCTGCAGCGTCTCCTCGCGGGTGATCGAGCGATGCACCCGCGGGTCGAGCCAGCAGTGGGCCGGGCCGACGAGATGCTCCTGCCCGCCGTCGCGGAAGCGCACCACGAGGAACTCCCCCGGGTGGGCGATGTAGAGCTGCATCGGCTCGAAGCGCTTCTTGCGGCGCCAGACCTTCTGCGGGCCCTCGATGACCTGCACCGTGCCGTCGTCGCTGATCTGCAGCGCCTTCTGGCCCTCTTCGAGGATGTAGAAGAACGGGGTGTAGGTGCCGGGCCGGGTCTGGTCGCGGCCGTTGTCGGCCGAGGCCTGCTGGGCGCCGCCGCCCCGGGATCGCAGCAGCGTCGCCACCTCGGTCATCGAGAGCTGCTCGAGGTTGGGGTTGGTATTGTGCGCGGCGGCGTAGCCCGCCGGCGGGAAGTTGGGCGTCGCCAGCGACTCGTCGCCGAGCCGCGCGCGGCTGCCCATGGCTTCCTGCAGGGCGCCGGCCTTCTTGTTGTAGCGGTACTGCTGCTGCATCGGTCGTCCTCCTCGGCTGCGCCCGGCACTCTATCCCACGGCCGCGCCGGTCACAGCCCCCTCGGTGGCGCGCGGGCTGTTCGTCGCGGCGGCGGCCTGTCGGCATCGGACCTCCTGACAGGGATCGGCCCGTCGCCGTCCGGCCGCGTGAGAACGCGCCGAACTCCGCAGGTTTTCTCCGAAAAAATCTGCGCCGGGCGAAGATGCCCATAAACACATGAAATCATTTGACATACCAGTTTTCGGCAGATTCATGTGCATCATCCGGCCGGCTGACGTGTTGAAGAGACAGGGGTGCCACGCCACATGACAGGTGTCGTGTATTCCTGACACCGCGAAGTGTCGCGTTTGGCTGACAGTCAAGCGGCCGACGTGCGAGATCTGCACCGATCGCCGGGCTCGGGGCCCCGATCACGCCCGAAAATCCACCTATCACCCCGCTGTAAACCGTTTTCGGTCGGTTGGCATCGCGCTTGCTCTTCTGTCGGGCACACCCCATCGGAGGAGTTCAATCATGAAGCGTGCGAATCGACGCATGTGGCTCACCCTCGGTCTGGCCTTCGCGGTCTCCGGCTGCGCCACCGAAGAAGACCTCGGCAACTTCAACGAAGCCAACGAGGCCGAGCTGGCCGCCCAGCGCCCCGCCCCGGATGGCGAGCGGGCCGGCGACGACGGCGAGGACGGCCGCGACCAGCGCGGCGAGCGCCCGCCCCGTGGGGATCAGCAGGCGCCGCCGCCGGAGGACGAGCCGATCGAGCGGCTGCCGCCGGCCGACGAGGCGCCCGACGAGCAGGAGCGCCCCGCGCCCGACGACGCCGAGCAGCCGCAGGACGACGATCGCCGCCCCCCGCGGGGGGAGCGTCCGCCGCGCCCCGGTGACGACGACGATGATCGCCCCGCCCCGCCGGCGCCCCCGGCGGACGATGACGACGACGCGCCGCCCCCGCCGCCGCCGCCGCCGGCGGACGACGACGATGAGGATCCGGCCGCGGACGAGGCGCCGGTCGACGAGCCCGCCGACGCCATCGCTCAGCCGCTCGCGCCGAGCCCGGCGGACAACCCGCTGACCCGGGACAAGGTCGAGCTGGGCCGGCTGCTCTACTGGGATCCGATCCTGTCGGGCAACTTCGACGTGGCCTGCGCCACCTGCCACCACCCGGACTTCGGCTATGCCGACGCGGTGCCGCTGTCGTTCGGCGTCGGCGCCGAAGGGGCCGGGCCGGACCGGGACGGCGCCATCCGCGCCGGCCGCAACGCGCCGACGGTGCTCAATACGGGCCTCAACGGCTGGGTCGACGACGACCGCCTGCCCAACCCGAACACCGCGCCCATGTTCTGGGACGTGCGGGCCCGCAGCCTCGAAGCCCAGGCGCTGGGGCCGATCCAGAACGCCGAGGAGATGCGCGGCGACGCCTACAGCGAGGAGGAGGCCCTGGACGTGGTCGTCGGCCGCCTGCGCAGCAACGAGACCTACACCGCGCTGTTCATGGACGTCTTCGGCGGTGACATCGACGACGCGGTGACCGCCGAGAACCTGGGCAAGGCCATCGCCGCCTTCGAGCGGCACCTCTCGCGGCCCAACAGCGCCTTCGACCGCTGGCTGGCCGGCGACAACGGCGCGATGACCGCCCAGCAGGTGCGCGGGTTCAATACCTTCAACCGGGTCGGCTGCGACCGCTGCCACACCGGGCCGATGCTCAGCGACTTCCAGCTGCGCCGCATCGGCGCGCCGAACAACGCCGCCAACCCCGGCGACGAGGGCGACGGCGACGGGCGCTTCCGGGTGCCGACGCTGCGCAACATCACCGAGACGGCGCCGTACATGCACGGCGGCACCCACCGCGACCTGCGGGCGGTCTTCGCCTTCTACCGCAACCCGCTCGCGCCGCCCCCGCCGGGCTCGGTCCGCGCGCCGAACAACGGGCCGCTCGACCCGCGCATCGACCCGCCGGGCGGCGCGCCGGCCGGGCTGCGCTTCAACGGGGCCGACGAGGCCGACATGACCGCCTTCCTGCGCGCCCTGAGCGACGAGGGCATCGACCGCGCCCGGCCCATCACGGTGCCCAGCGGCCTGCCCGTCGGCGGCAACCTCTGAGACCCCCTCGCCCGGCTGCCGCCCATGGCCGCCGGGTGTGACCCGCCTCTCCTGCTCGGCCCCCGCATGCCTCTCGACGGGTGACGTTGCCTCTCCGATGGCCCGGGGGGCATCATGGGCCGATGCAGCGCTTCGTCTTCGATCTGCACATCACCGCCGACGACTGGCTGGCGTACTATCGCGGCGCCGCCCGGCACGTGGTCGCCGTCGCCCGCGACGGCCGCCGGGTGAAGTTCGCCGCGAAGCACCTGCAGGGCTTCGTGACCCGCACCGGCGTGCGCGGCACCTTCGAGATGGTCATCGACGACAACCACGACCTGGTGCGCTTCGCCCGGGTGGGCGGTCGATGATCTGCGCCCGCTGCGGCGCGGAGACCGGCGCGGCGGGCGGCGTGAATCAATGCGTCGAGTGCGCGGCCGATCCCCGGCTCGACGGGCGCTATCGGCTCGAGGTGCTGCTGGGCCAGGGCACCCACGGCATGACCTATCGCGCCCGGGGGCCCGCCGGCGAGCAGGTCGCGGTGAAGATGGTCAACCTGGGGCACCGGCTGACCGCCGAGCGGCGGGCGGCCCTCGATCGTGAGGTCGAGGTCCTGCGCAGCATCGACCATGCGCGGGTGCCGGCGATGCTCGATGACTTCACCGTACGCAGCGGCATGACCCGCTATCGCTGCATCGTGCAGACCTTCGTCGACGGCCCCGATCTGGCGGGCGTCGTGCGCGAGCGGCGGCCGACGGTGGCCGACGTGCTGGGCTGGGTGGCCGACATCGCCGACGTGCTCGACTGGCTGCACCGGCTCGCCCCGCCGATCATCCACCGCGACATCAAGCCGAACAACGTGCTGCGCCGCCGGGTCGACGGGGCGCTGGTGCTCATCGACTTCGGCTCCGTGCGCGATACGGTGGTCGAGACGCTGGGCGGCACGATGGGCATCGGCACGGCGGGCTATATGGCGCCGGAGCAGATCGTCGGCGATGTCAGCCCCAAGAGCGACGTCTTCTCGCTGGGCGCCACCGCGATCGAGCTGCTCACCCGCCGGCCGCCGCACGATCTGCGGGAGCGCAGCGGCCGGCTGGTCTGGCCGTCGTCGGCGTTCCCTCCCGCGGTGGTCGCGCTCGTCGATCGCATGGTGGACCCGGCGCCCGAGCGGCGGCCGAGCGCAGCCGAGACGCGGGACGAGGCCCGCCGGCTGGCGGCGGATCCGGACGCGGTCGCCGAGACGCCGCTCTCACTCGCCCGGCCGGTGCGCAAGCCGCGCTCGAGTTCGCCGGCCGTCCGGTCTGCCGCTGCGGCCCCGACGCCGAAGCCACGGGCGGCCCGCTCGGCGCGCGCGGCTCTGGGCTTGCTCGCGATCGCCGCGGTCATCGGCACGGTGGCGTCGCCCTTCGTCGCCGAGGTCAGCGCCTGGGCCGGCCTGATCGGCGCGCCGATCGCGGTGTTCGCGCTCTGGCAGAGCCTCAAGGCGGGGGTGAAGCGCGGCGCGGCGGTGGCCGGCAGCGCGCTGGGGGTGATCCTGGCGCTCTTCGTCGCGGTCAACCTGCTCAGCATCGGGCCGATGGACGCCCGCTCGGTCTTCCCCTGGGTGCTGGTGCCGTATGTGATGCTGGCGCTGCGGCCGTGGGGCAAGGCGATGATCGGGCTGAGTCGGGCCGCCCGCGGCGTGGCGCTCGATGGCACGCTGCCCGATGGCACGCTGCCCGACGGGACGCTGCCCGACGGGACGCTGCCCGACGGGACGCCGGGCCAGACCGCGCTGGCGCCGACCGAGCCGACGCCGGCCATGCTCCACCGCAAGGCGCAGCGGGCGGCCTCGATCTCGGGCGTCGCCATGGTGCTCGCCGGCGTGGCGGCCTTCGAGGACGTCGAGAGCTTGATGATCTCGGCGCCCGTGGCGGTCGTGCTCGGGCTGTGGACAACGTGGCGCGGGCGGCGGGCGGCGCTGCGGCCGGTGGAGTTGATGGGCCTGAGCATGCCCGCCGGCGCGCTCGCCCTCTTCGTGGCCGTCGAGTTCTTTCGGATGAGCTATTGGGACAACCGCCACGGGCTGGCGACGGCGACGTTCGTCTACGGGGTGCTGATGGCGCTGCTCTCGATGATGGTCCGCTTCTTCAAGCCGCCGAGAGACGGGGCCGACTGAGCCGCGCGCACACTTTCTTCGGTGCCGGCCGAAAGATACGTGACCCGCCGGGTACACTGGTCCACACACGGACCGGGGGATCCACAGATGCCTGCACCGAGAGCTCTATCGTCCGCACTCGCCGGGATCGGCGCGCTGCTCCTGCCTGCCGCGGCGCTCGCCTGCGGGGGCTTCTTCTGCAACAACCAGCAGCCGGTCATCCAGGCCGGCGAGCGCATCGTCTTCGCCGCCGACGGCGAGCAGACCGAGATGCACGTGCAGATCGCCTACGACGGCCCGCCGTCGGAGTTCGGCTGGCTGCTGCCGGCGCCGCCGGACGTCGAGGTCGGGCTGTCGAACGCCACGCTGTTCGACCGGCTGGATACCGGCAGCGCGCCGCAGTTCTCCGTCGACCCCCGCTTCGCACGCTGTGGGGGCGCTGAAGGCGAAGGCGAGGGCGAAGGCGAAGGCGAGGGCGAAGGCGAGGGCGAAGGCGAGGGCGAGCCGGGGGTCGACGTGCTCGAGCGCCGCGCGCTCGGCCCCTTCGAGCAGGTGATCCTGCGGGCGGACAACGTCGACGTACTCGTCGAGTGGCTCGAAGAGAACGAGTTCCAGCGGCCGCTCGGCGCCGAGGAGATCCTGGCGGACTACGTGGAGACGTCGGTCTTCGTCGCGCTGCGCCTGCTCGCCGACGCCGAGGTCCAGGACATCGCCCCGATTCGCTTCCGCTATACCGCGCCCACCATGGCGATCCCGCTTCGGCCCACATCGGTCGCGGCGATGCGCGATATGGGCATCCTGGTGTATGTGCTCGGCGAGGCGCGGGCGGTGCCGCTCAACTACCTGCATGTGCAGGTCAACGACGTGCTGCTCGACTGGCTGCGCGGTTCGCCGAACTATATCGATCTGGTCTCCGCGGCGGTGGATGAGACCGAAGGCGGGCGGGGATTCGTGACCGACTTCGCCGGCCGCCACGCATCGATCTGGCAGCCGCTGCGTCTCGGCGTCAGCCTGGATCGGCTGGCCGGGGTCAATACGCTCGCCGATCTGCTGCCCTTCTTCGGTCAGCTGGACGATCCGTCGATCCGGCCCATCCTGCGGTCGGTGATCACCCCGCCGGACGGGGTGACGGCGGAGGATGTGCTCACCTGCCCCGACTGCTTCGAGCCGCAGATCATCGCCGTCGACGGGCAGACGCTGGCCGATCGGATCGAGGCGGAGGTCTTGCCGCAGTGGCAGGCGATCAACGCGCTCTTCGTGCGCAACCCGTACCTGACACGGCTGTTCACGACGATGAGCCCGCGGGAGATGACCGTCGATCCGATCTTCGGCATCAACCGCGACATGCCCGACGTGAGCCGTGCGCGACGGGCGACGGCCTATGTCGGCTGCGACGGCCGCGTGGTCGTCGAGACGGCGATCGGCGCGCGCTATGCCGCCGAGGGCAGGACCGGCAATTCGCAAGCGATCATCCGGCAGGACGGCGCCACGGTCCGCGGCGGCGCGCCAGCGGCCCTGGTGATCGAGCGCATGATGGCGGCGGGCCAGCCCGAGGTGGTCGTCGACAATACCGCCGACGTGGTCGCGGGGTACTTCGCGCCGCTGCCGGAGGGCTTCGAGGATCCGGGGGGCGAAGGCGAAGGCGAGGGCGAGGGCGAGGGCGAAGGAGAGGGCGAAGGCGAGGGTGAGGGCGAAGGCGAAGGTGAGGGCGAGGGCGAGGGCGAGGGCGAGGGCGATGGCGGCGTCGGCGGCGATGGCGGCGGTGGCGGGGGATGCGCCTGCGACGCCGGCGACTCGACCCCGAGCGGCTGGCTCGCGCTTCTGGTGCTGCTCGCGCCGCTCGCCCGGCGCCCGCGCTTCAATCGAGCACGGTGAACGTCACCGGCGGGCTCGCTTCGTCCGGACGGCCCGCCGGCCAGACCCGCACCACATGCCGTCCGGGCGCGACGCTCCACCAATGCTGAGCCGGGGCCTCGCGCGCGGGCCCGTCGTCGATGGCCCAGACCAGAGCGTCGACGCCCGCCGGCACCTCGGCCCGCAGGCGCAGCCGGGCGTAGCGCTCCGGGGTATCGGCGTCGAGTTGGAAGACGTCGCCGTCACCGGGGAAGCCCACGACCAGCCGGGTCGTCGTCGGCAGCGGCGCCGCGACCGGCGCGTGCTGCGGCCGGAACCACTCTTCGACCGCGTGGGCGCAGCCCGGGTGATGCGGCGCCCCGCTGTCGGCGCAGAGCCGCCGCCGCACGAGCCCCTCGGTCGCGAAGGGTCGGCTGCGGCCGTGGCCCACCGCGGCCCGCATCACCCGATGCCAGAGGCGCCCGGCGCCGGTGACCCCGCTGACCCCCTCCATCGGCCGCCCGTCGAAGTTGCCGACCCACACCGCCACGGTCACGTCGGGGGTGTAGCCGGCGGTCCAGTTGTCGGTGAAATCGGTGCTGGTGCCGGTCTTGGCGGCCGCCGGGAAAGGCAGCGTCAGGCTGTTGTGGCGCCCGAACGCGGGCACGCGGGCGATCGGATCGGACAAGATGTCGCTGAGCAGCCGGGCGACGAGCGGCGGCATGATCCGCTCGCCCGCCGAGCGGGGCACATCCCGCCGCCAGCGCACCGGCGACCAGCGGCCGTCGTTGGCCAGCGCGCGATAGGCGTTGGCCAGCTCGATCAGCTGCACCTCGCCGTTGCCCAGCGAGAGGCCGAGGCCATAGTGCTCGGGGGTGCGCGTGAGGCTGGCGAAGCCCAGGGCGTGCAGGCGGTCGAGCAGCGCGGCGGGGCCCAGCCGGTGGGCCATCCACACCGCGGGCACGTTATAGCTGTTGGCCAGCGCGGTGCGCAGGCTGACCCAGCCGTGGAAGCGGCGGTCGTAGTTGCGCGGGCGGTAGTCGCCGAGCCCGGTGGGGAACCACAGCGGCAGGTCGGGCAGGCGGTCGGCGGCGGTGAAGCCGCGCTCGAGCGCCAGCCCGTAGACGAAGGGCTTGAGCGTCGAGCCGGGCTGACGTCGGCTGACGACCATGTCGACCTGGCCCTCGTCGGGGTCGAAGAAGTCGACGCTGCCGACCCAGGCGAGGATGTCTCCGCTGGGATTGTCGAGCACGATCGCCGCCGCCTGGCCGACGCGATGATCGGACAAGGCGCGCACCACCTCGCGGGTCAGCCGCTCGACCTCGAGCTGCAGCGGGGCGTCGATCGTCGTCGGGACGTCGCCCGGCGGCGGGTCCTGAGCGAGCACCCAGCTGGTGAAGTGCGGCGCGACGAACCGCCGCTGGCGGTCGATCACCCGCACCGGCTGCTCGAGCGCCTCGGCGTGCTCGGCGGCCGAGATGGACCCCGTCTCGCGCATGCGGGCCAGCACGACACGCCGGCGGCGCTCGGCTCGATCCCCGTCGACGAAGGGGTTGTCCCGGCTCGGCGCGCGCGGCAGCCCGGCGAGAAGCGCCGCTTCACCCAGGCTCAGCGCGCTGGCCGGCTTGTCGAGGTAGAGCCGCGCGGCGGCCTCGATGCCCACCGCGCCGTGTCCGAACGGCGCGCGGTTGACGTACTGCTCGAGGATCGCCCGCTTGTCGACGGCCCGTTCGAGGCGCAAGGCCCACAGCGCTTCGACCGCCTTGGCCCACAGGCCGCGCGCGCTGTCCGGCTGGCTCGTCCGGCGGATGAGCTTGACCACCTGCTGAGTGAGCGTGCTGCCCCCGGCGACGACCCGGCCGGCGGCGAGGTTGTCGCGCAAGGCCCGGGCGATGCCCCGGGCATCGACGCCGGGATGGTTATGGAAGCGATGGTCTTCGATGGCCACGAAGGCCCGCGGCACCCAGGGCGAGATCCGCTCGAGCGGACGCCAGACGCCGCGGCCGTCGCTGTCGCTGAGGGCCTCGCGCAGCAGCCCGCCGTGGCGATCGACGAGGCGCCGGCTCTCGACCTCGTCGTTGCTCAACCACGCGGCGGGGAAAGGCACCAGCGCCACGAGCAGCCAGAGCACGAGCCACGGCGCGAGCAGCACGCCGCCGATGAGCAGCAGACGGCGGGGCCAGCGGCGCGCACCGGTCGGCGCCTCAGCGTCAGATGGATTCGAAGGCGCGGCGGCGGGGCGCGGGTCGGCGGCCATGGGCGGCAGTCTACTCCCCTGCCCCGCTGCAGGCTCCTGGCGCGCGGGCGGCAAGCGGCTCAGAGGCCCTTGCCCCGCGCCTCCATGAGCTTGATGAGCTTGACGTTGGCGCTGTCGGCGGGGGTCAGGGTCACCTTGCGGGTCGAGCCTTTCTTGCCCAGGGGCAGCAGCTTCGGCTCGCCGACCGGCTCGCGCGGGCCGTAGAAGAACGTGTTCAGGTCAGGGGTCGTGAAGCGATAGCCGTGGCGCGCGTAGGCGGCGTTGCGCAGCTTCCACAAAGTGAGCAGCGACCACTTCGGGCCCGGGTCGTTGACCCGCAGATCGGCCTCGGTGAGCTCTTCGCCGCCCAGCACCTTGCGCAGCAGCGGCTCGAAGCTGCCCAACTCGACGCCTTCGCTGATGCCGAACCGGCGGGCCTTCATGCCCTGAAACAGCTCGTGGCCCCGCGCGCACTCGCTCTCGACCGGCGCGGCGGCCACGTCACAGGCCCCCTCGACGTGGTTGGTCATGCGCTCGAGGTCGGCCACGCTCAGCTTGACCTCGATCGGGTGGCCATAGCTCGGGTCGAGGGTCATCAGCTCGGCGGTGGGCTTCTCGCCGTAGGCGTAGGTCAGGTAGTGGGTCAGGCAGGCCCAGGTCTGGTTGCGATCGGCCGTCTTCGCCTTGGGCCACGTCCGCTCGCACTGCTCGACCAGCTCGGCCGCCGGCCGCGGCGCGGGCGCGGCGCCCTTCAGGGTCGACTCGCCGGCCTTCAGCTCGGCCAGCGAAGCGTCGAGCGTGCGCCCGCAGGCCTTGGCCTTCACCCGGCCGCCGCTGACGTCGAGCGTATCGCCCTCGCCCAGCGCGATCGCGTAGACCAGCCAGCGCTTCTGGCCGAGGTCGAGCAGCAGCGCGCTGCGGGCGGTCTCTTCGTTCGCGCAGTAGGCGCCCTCTTCGCCCTGAAACTCACCGGTGCGCTCGTCCACCGTCACCTGGAACAGCCCGTCGCCGAGGGCCTTCGCCACGGGCTCGCCGATGGAGCAGGCCGAGGCCCCGCCGATCCAGCCCATGTCGCGCAGCAGCGCCGCGCCGCCCTTCGCGTCGGGGATGACGAGGTGGATGGCGATGCCGTTGCGGATGTCGAAGGGCTGGCCGGCGACGCATGTGCCGGGGCACAGCTCGGCGGTGGCCTGGGCCACGTCTTTCGCCGGCGCGTCGCCTTCGTCGCGGGTGGCGTCGTAGAGCGCCTTGAGATCGGCGAAGTGCTGTACCGGCGCCGGCCGGCCGAGCTCGATGGCGCACGCCTCGCCGATGGCCGAGAACTCGGCGGCGGCGGGCCCGGCGAGCAGGAGCAACGCGGCGCAGACGCCGAGCGCGGTCGTCGATTTCATGGGGTCGTCCTCCGTTCCGGGGTCGATGGTGCCGCTCGCGGGGCGGCCCGTCGAGGGTCTTCTCCCGTCTCATGCACCTTCGAAGTCGCAGGCTTTTTGCGGGGCGCGGCGCCGGCGGGCATCAGACCTGGGGCAGATCGCGGCCGAAGCCGACCGACTCGGCGTACTCGAGCACCCGCAGCAGCGTCGCGCTGTCGACCGGCGCCGGGTGGATGCCATAGGGATCGAGCAGCGCGCGCGCGGCGGTCGTATCGAAGACCGGGGTGTCGGAGAAATAGGGCTTCACCGCGGCGGTCAGCCGCCAGAAGCTCTGGTTGGCCCGGGCGAGCACCCGCTGCCGTCGACGCAGCCGGGCGGGGTCGATGCGCGGCTCGCCCCGCGGCGCGGGCCGCGGGCGCGGGCGCCGGGTCTCGATGCACGGCAGGTAGAGCCGGTAGTAGCCGCTGAGCACCGCCGTCAGGTCGCCGAGGGTCGGCGGCGACGGGTGGGTCAGGTGGTAGATGCCGCGCACCTCGGGGCCCAGGGTGCCGATGCGGGCCACGGCGGCGGCGACGTAATCGGCGGTCACCAGGTTGATCGGGGCGTCGAGCGCGCCGGGCACGTCGAGGCCGTCGACGGTCAGGTCGTAGCCCGAGCGCGGGTCGTGGTCGGCGAGCTGGCACAGCAGCGAGACCGCCCGGCAGACGAGGTAGAAGCCCTGGAAGTGCAGGGCGCGGCCGTCGCCGGCGCCGCCGACGATGATGCTCGGCCGCGCGATGCGCACCGGCAACCCGGCCTCTCCGGCGAGGCGCACCTGCCGCTCGGCCTCCCACTTCGAGGCCTCGTACGGGTTGTGGAAGTCGGGGCGCTCGTGGAATCGCTCGGCGACCGGCCCGACGAAGCGCCCGCAGACGTAGGCGGTGCTGACGTGGGTGAACGGCACGTGGCCCAGCGAGCGGGCGAGCTCGAGCATCGCCAGGGTGCCGCCGATGTTGGTCTCGAAGGGCTCGTTGTGCCCCTCGACCTCGAACGCCACCCGCGCGGCGCTGTGCACGATGCGATCGACGCCGACGAGCCGCGCCCGGTCGGCGGGCGTGAGGCTGATCCCGCCGTCGACGAGCTCGCCCTCGACGACCTCGAACGGCAGCCGGGGATCGCGGCCGATGCGGGCCAGGGTGTCGCGGACCCGCAGCTCGGCGCTGCGACCGTCCCGCCCGCGGGCGAGGCAGATCACCCGGTGGCCGGCATCGAGCAGCTCGCCGAGCACCGTACCGCCGACCTGACCGGTGGCGCCGGTGAGCAAGATGCGAAGACCGTCGGCTGTCATGACCCCTCTCTGGACGCGCACCTGCCATTCTCGTTGGCCGGGGGTGTCGGACGCAAATTATCTGGCGGGCCGGATGCCGTCGCCGCCCATGGCGCTCGACCGTGCCAGATGTCCGCGGCGGAAATGACGATACAGGTGCGGCGAGTCGAGGTCGTCGAGGCCAAGGCGCGACGACGAAGGCGTGCCAGGGGCACGTCGAGGAGGAGCAACGCCGGCATCGGCGAGATCGGCCGTCGCAACGGTATTGGCAATTTCGACGAGGGCATCTAGCATCTGGCGGGGCCCGCCGGCGCGGGCGCCCAACCCCCAGTCGAGGCCCCGGCGACCCCCGATGAACCGACCTGAGAGCCCCGCCCGATGATCCCGCTGCTGGCCCTGACCGTGGCGCTCGGCGCGCCTGTCGGCGAGCTGATCTGGTGGCGCCCCGACGCGCCGGCCAGCGGCCTGACCGTGGGCGACGGCGGCGTCTGGCGGGGCATCGGCGTCGGCCGCAGCGAGTGGTGGCCCCTCGACGGCGATCCGCCGAGCCTGATGGCGCGCACGACCCCCTGCCCGTCGGTGCTGGAGGTCCATGATCCGCCGCGTGCCCGCATCGGCGACATGCGCCTGCCGTGGGGCCCGGTGCTCGCGCGCGGCTGGAGCGAGCGCTGCGCGCTGACGAGCACCGCCGCCGGGCCGCTGGTGCGCTACAACCGCGGGGTGGTGGCCGGCGTGGTGCCGCGGGAGACCCCGGCCCGGCTCGTGGCGACCGACGCCGACTGCGCGCGGGGGGCGGTCGTCGACGACGAGACCCTGCGCATCTTCCCACTGGATGGGGCGCAGCCGGGCGTGCGCGTGCCGCTCGGACGCAGCCCGACCGATATGCGGCTGACCGCCGAGGCGGCCATCGTGGCCGACCTGGACGGCGCGCTGACGCTCTTCCGCCCCGACGGCACCCGGCTGGCGGACATCGATCCCGGCGCGCCGCTGCACTGCGCGGCCACCGGGCGCGGTCTGGTCGTCATCGAGACGGTCGAGGCCCGCACCGGCGCCCACGCGATGGCCGACGGCGGGCTGCGCTGGGGCCGCTCGGCGGTGGACGACGAGCTGGGCGAGGCGTGGCGCGTCGATCCGCCGAGCGCGATCGGCGCGATGGCGGCCGATCCCACCGGGCGGTGGATCGCGGCGATCTTCTCGGGGCAGGTGCGGATCTGGTCTCCGGCGGAGGGCAGCGTGCGTACGCTGCCGGGCGCCGCGCTCGACGTGGCGTTCGACGACGACGACGGTCGGCGGCTCGCGGTGCGCGGGCCGGAGGTCGTGACCCTCTGGCGCTTCGACGGCGGCGCGCCGCGCCTCGAGCGACGCATCGCCGCGCCGCTGCTCAGCGCCGCGATCGATCGCCGGGACGGCCCGCAGCTCGCGTGGCTGCCCGGCGGTCGCCTTGTCACATTGAGCGACGACGGGCTGGTGCCGGTGCTGGGCATCGGCGGCGCGCCGCTGGCGCTCGACGCGCCGCGGACCGTGCTGGCGGTCGGCCGCCACCTGCGCGTGATCACCGCGACGGGCAGCCGTCGGGTCGTCGTGGGCAAGAGCCTCGAAGCCGACCGCCGCGGCTCCAGACGACGCGGCGCGACCCGCGGCGCGCGGCTCGACTGCGACGGCGCGCCCATCGCCTGGAGCCCAGACGGGTGGCGGCGGCTGCTCGACCCGCGCGAGGACGAGGCGCCACCGATTCGGCTGTGCGCCCCCGACGACGGCGCCACCGAGCTGGCGCTTCTCGGGGACGGGGTGCTGGCGACCGCCGTCGTCCGCCGCCCGGGGCAGCCGCCCACCCGCCGCGAGATCCGGGCCCCGCTGCTGGGCGACGTGCAGGCCGTCGACCTTCAGCCGGGCGGCCGGGTGACCGCGCTGCTCGACGGCCGGGCCATCGTGCGCTGGCAGCCGGGCGCCACGCCCGACCGGCTCACCTGGGTCGTGGTCGACGGGCGGGATGTCTTCGCCGGCGGCGGCCGGATCAGCGGGCCCGCCGAGAGCCTGCGCGCGTTGAGCTGGTGGACCGCCGACGGCGTCGTCTCGGCGAGCGAGGCCCCGCGCACGCCGGCGCTGAGAATGCGCACGGAGGCGCGCCCATGAGGCCTGCGGGTCTGTTCGCGTTCGCTCTGCCGGCGCTGGTCCTGATCGCGTCGGCTCTGCTCGCGGCGGGCTGCGGCGGCTCGGGGCCCAGCGCGCTGGCCAGCCGGGCCCACGAGGACGCGCGGATCGCCGAGCGCATGGTCGAGAGCCGCCCCGGCGCGGCGGCCCGGCGCTTCGTCGACGCCGGCGACGCCATCACGACGCTGGCAGATAAACACCCCGGCCACCCGCTCACCGAGGAACTGCAGCAGGGCGACGCGGTCGGCGGCGTACCTCGGCCCGTCTTCGAGCGGCGGCTGGCCGTCGCTCGGCGGGTCATGGGCGAAGCCGATCTGCTCGACGCGGCGGTTGATCTCATGCCCCCGCCGCCCAAAGGCCTCGCGCGGCTCAACCGGCGCCCGGGCCCGCGCGCGGTCGATCGCCTGCGCGCCGCCCTGATCGCGGCGGGGCGGCCGATCCCACCGGCGATCGAAGAGCACGGTCCATCGACGACCGCCCCCGACCCCGACGCCACGCCCCTGCCGGCGCCCGTGCCGCAGGACGCCGCCGCGCTCGAAGCCCGCTGGCGCGCCGTGCGGGCCCATCGCGACGCCGATGTCTGGCTCGTGGCGGCCTTGCCACATCTGCAGCCGAGCCAGCGCTTCGTCTGGGCCCGTGCCCTGCATCGCGGCCGATCCTGGCAGGCGTTGGCGGCGATGCTGCTGACCCGGGACGATCGGGCCGGCGCCGAGCGCGCGCTCGGCTTCGCCCTCGAACGCAGCCTGCTCGAGGGGCTCGACGCGCCGCTGCGGCCCGACGGCTGGCTGCCGGTCCACCTCGATCGCACGCTCGTCGACGCGGGACGGCTCGCCGAGGCCGATCGGGTCCGGGCGCTCTACGCCGCCGGTCTCGCCCGCGCGGCGGCGGTCGCCGACAACGGCGTCGCCGAACTCGAAGGCAAAGCGGAGGCGCTGGCCGACCGGGCGGTCGAGGCGGTCGATCCCGTGGCGGCGGGCTGGCTGAGCGGCGTCGTGCGCCGGGACCTGCTCGACGAGATCCGTCGCCGAGCCCGCCGCCCCGGCCGAGACCCGGCGGTGGTGGCGGCGCATACCCGCGCGACGACGCTGACGCCGGCCGAGCGCGCCGAGCCGGCCCTGGCAGCGACCCGGGCGATGGCGCCGGCGTTGGCCGCCGCGGCGGCGGCCCACGGCGCCGCGCAGACCGCCCCGACCGATCCCGCGGGGCTCTCCCCGGCCGATCGGGTCGTCTTCCATCTGGCCTGGATGCGCCTCGACGGCGACGCGGCGGACGCGCACCTCGGCGACGCCCTCGCGGCGGCGGCCGAGCTGCCGGATGCCGAGGCCCGCGTCGACGCGGTGGTCGATGCGGCGGCGGTCCGGGCGTCCGTCGGCCTGAAGCCGGGGCCGCACACCCGCGCCAGCCTCGCCCGGCTACTGTTCTCGGTCGTCCCTGCGCCGCGCTGACGGGTGGGCCCTCACCACAGCTTCTCGACGCGGGCGTCGGGATAATAATGCCGCAGGATGGCGCGCACGTCGCGCCCGGCGCGGGCGAGGCCGATGGCCCCGTGCTGGCACATGCCGACGCCGTGACCGAACCCGCCGCCGTGCACGATCCATTCGTCGGGCTCGCCCTGCGCCGGGCCGCCGCTGCGCCGCGCGACCCAGAGCCCGCTCTTCAGGCCGCCCATCAGCCGTCGATTGAGGGTCGCCCCGCGGGCCCGGTGACGCCCGTCGCGGCCGATGTAGTCCGCGACGAGCACGCGACCGCTGCGGCCCCGCTCGACGACTTCGATGGCATGGACCGGCCCGATCGCTTGCCGCTTGTTGATCGCCGCGCTGATGCGCGCGCCCGGCCGACGCACCGTCCAGCGGAAGACCTTCGACCGGCGGGCGCTGGGCGCGCACCAGCTCTCCGGGGGATGCAGGATGTGGTGCTGCACCCGCTGCTCGGACGTCAGCCGGCCGACCCGCCCGCCGTCGGCGACGCCGGGCATGTGCCGGTCGCGGGCGCCGCCCCACATCGCATGCCAGGCCTCGGTGTGGCCGCCGCACGCCGAGTGGTAGACGGTGTCGGTGAAGCGCCCGTCACCCGTCAGCAGCAACCCGCGGGTGGCCCGCACCGCCGCCGAGGTCGACTCGGTCGCCGCGCCGGCCCCGGTGTAGCTCTGGCAGTGCGGCTCGGCGCAGAGCTGATACGGCTCCCCCTGGTGCCGCACGCCGATCTTCGACATGAGCATGCCCCGGGCGGCGATCGCCTGGGCCTCGAGCGCGGCCTGCGGCGCGTTGGGGAAGATCTCGGACGGCACGACGCCTTCGATGAGCGCCTCGGCGGAGACCAGGTTGACGATGGTCAGCTTGCGGTCGGTGCCGACGAGCACGAAGAGCTTGCCCGCATAGCGCCGGTCGCCGACCCCGTGACGCGGCCAGCGCACGCCGGTCAGCTCGATGTGCGCCTCGGGGTCGACCGGCGCGATCGAGAGCAGATCCCGCGCGCGCACGGTCACGCCGCTCTCGCTGCGGGCCTCGATCCACCCGCCGGGCCGCTCGAGGTATTCGTCGTAGATCCGGCCGAGGATGGTCGCGCGGCGCGCGATGCGGGCGGCGTTGCGCCGCGCGATGCCGCGGTTCGCCGCCGGGCTGATGGCGATGGTCACCGCCCGGGTGTCGATGGTCTGGCCACCGAGGCCGAGCAGCGTGCCCGCCTCGAAGACCCGCACCTCGTGGCCCATGCCGCGCCAGCGGGCGCGGGCCGTCGTGACCCGATCGATGTTGCGACCCGAGAAGCGCTCGGCGACCACCCAGGCGCGGGTCTGGCCGCGGTGGGCGTCGTCGAGGGTGAGGGTGAAGCGGGTGCCGGGCGGCGCGACCACCCGGCTGCCCATGTCGTCCCCCGGCGCCAGGGTGAGGCCGCTCGGCGAGGAGAGCGTGACCCGGCGGCGGCCTTCGAGCAGGCGCACCGGGATCAACGGTTCGCCGTTGCGGTCGAAGAGCAGCTGATCGGCGTAGAGCTGCTCGAGTCGGCTGCGGGCCGCCGTCGCGCCAGGCTCGACGCCCGTGGCGCCGACGGGCGTGGCGAGCAGAGCGATCGCGGCGCCCAGGATCGCGCCGGAGATCGGGCCGGGCAGCGCGCCGACGGCGGCGCAGGCGGATCGGGGGCCGAAGCCCGCGGTCTGAGGCGCGGATGCGGTACACATGGACCCGATTGGGCCCTGTCTGGCGGGTGAGAAAAACACTGTCCTCCTCCGGACGCAGCCCCACGCGACCTGTCGGCGACCGATCCCGCGCACGGTCGCCGCTCAGGGGGCAGCGGCCCTGGAGCCCCCGGATGATGCATATCCAGCCGGCTCGCGTCCAATCACCGGACCGTGACATGCTGCGTCCCCCTGGTGTGGCGGGCATCGGTGGCGGTACCCTGTGGGGCTCTGACGACGACGGCCGGAGGAAGAACATGCGGGCAGTGTGGTGGATGTGCGCGGCGTTGGCCGGCGCGGCCTGGGGCTGCGATCGGCCACGAGACGCCGCCGCGCCGGGCGAGACGCCGCCGGCGGTGACCGACCCTCCGACCGCGGCCGACGGGCCGCTCCGCGGGCTGGCCGACGCGCTGCAGAAGGCGCCCTCGGTCTCCGCGCTGCACCGCGACTTCATCGAGCGGCTGCCGGCCCCCGCCGATAGCGAGCGGGCGGCGCTCGTGGCGACCGCGGCCGACGGCGCCGTCCCGCCCTTCACCCGACTGGCGGCCCGCGCCGCGCTCGGCGCGCTGGCCGATGCCTCGCGGGTGCTGGCCCTGCGGACGTGGCTGAACGAAGCCGTCGCGCTGCCCGCGCGCAACGAGCGGCGCACGAGCATGCTCGCCGTGCGGCTGATGACCACGCTGTTCGACCCGCTCGTCGCGGCCCGGCGCGCGCTGCCCGCCGACGTGGCCCGGCTGCTGCCGCCGACGAGCCCCGGCGAGCGCACCGCGTGGCAGGGCGGCATGGCCGAGCGCCCGCTCACGCCGCCCACCGCCGATGACATCCCCGCGCTCACCCGCATGGCGCTCTCCCATCAGGCCGCCTCGCCGCGCCTCGCGTGGCTGTGGCTGGCCGCGCTCGACGACCCGGCGGCCACCGAGGCGCTGCTGTGGCTGCCGAGCGCCGATCTCGGCGAGCCGAGGCCCGGGCCGGGGCTCTCGGGCTGGGCGCTGGCGCTGCACGCGACGCTGCCCGGGGCACGGACGCGACTGCGCGCGGCGCTGAAGAGCGAAGGGCGCGGCGCCGACCGGGCCGCGGTGACCCTGGCGTGGCTCGGCGATCCCGCCGCGTCGGCGCCGCTCGCCGCGCTGCTCGATCGGCTCGGGGGGCAGGCCGGCGAGGCCGAGAACAGCGACTTCGATCTGGCGACGCTCATCGAGGGCGCGGGCCTGCTGGTCAAGGACGCCGGCGAGGACGACCCGCTGGCCCAGGCCCTCGCCCGCTACGGCGAGACCGGGCAGCGTATGAGCGCGCGGGCGGGCCGGCTGGCGGGCAAGGCCGGCATCGCCGCCGATCGGGACAAGCTCTTCGACCGGGTCACCGCCGACCCGTCCGACCCGCGGGCGCGACGGGCGCTGCTGCGCCTGCTGCGCGCCGGTGACGGGCCGCGGCTCGCGAAGCTGTTGGCCCGCGATCGCTGGGGCCTGGCGGGCTTCTTCCACCATGTGCGCATGGTCGATCAGGCGCCGAAAGCCGTGCTCGACCCGACGCTGGTGGCCGCGCTCGAAGCCGTCGCGGCGGAGCATCCGGCGGAGCAGACCCGCGAGTGGGCACTCGGCGCCCTCGCCGACGCCGCGGGGCCGATCCCGGCGGTCGTGAGAACCGCCGCGGCGAAGGGCTCGAAGGCCGGCGTGCGCACGCTGGTGATGCGCGCCGACGATCCGTGGGCCGAGCTGGCGTCCCGCATGACCGGGGATGACGATGCGGTGCGCCGCGCGGCCTACGAGATGCTCATCGCCCCGCGGCTGCTGCCTTTCGAGCCGACGGCGGCCCAGGCGGCCGCCGTGCTCGACCACGTCGCCGGGCACATGACCGCCCGGCCGGAGGAGCCGTGGGTCTTCCTGCGGGCGGCCCGGCACTACGTCGAGCTGGCGAAGCCCGAGCTGACCCCCGCGCGACAGAAGGCGCTGGCCCGCGCGCTGCGGCCGTATTGCGTCACGTCGGGGCCCGACGACAAGCCGTGGTGGGACGCCCTGTTCACCGTCGGCAGCCTCGACCACGCCGAGGCCCGCGCGGTGATCGCCGACGCGGTGAAGTCGGTGCCGACCGCCGGCGGCCGCGCGGTGATGCGCGAGCGCTTGGGCCTGCCGCCCGATCCGAACGACGCGCCCGCGACGCCGCCGCCGGCGCCCGCCAAACGCGGCGGGCATTGGGCCGACCCGAGCAAGGCGGGGGGCCACCGATGAGCGCCGGCTTCGAGCCGACGCCTCTGCCCGATGTCGAGGCCCGGCTGGGCGATCGCGCGCTGTTTCCCGAGCTGGTGCCGTGGGCCTATCTCAACCACAGCGCCATCTCACCGCTGTCGAGCGCCGCGCGTGTCTGCCTGGAGCAGGCCGCCGGCCTGACCGCCCGTGAAGGCCTGGGCGGCTTCCCGCCGCTCAACGCCCAGCGCAAGCGGCTCAAGCAGACCCTCGCAGCGCTGATCGGCGGGCAGGCGGAAGACATCGCGCTGGTGCCGGGCACCGGCGCGGCGCTGGGCGCGATCGCCGCGTGCATGCCGTGGAAGCCGGGCGATCGCATCATCCTGTTCGAAGGCGAGTTCCCGGCCAACGTGACGCCGTGGCTGCAGGCCACCAAAGCCTTCGGGGTCGAGCCGGTCTTCCTGCCGATCGCCGACTTCGGCCGCCCGGACGGGCCCGACTTCGACCGGCTGGACGCCGCCCTCGCCGACGGCGCCCGCCTGCTGGCGATCAGCGCGGTGCAGTTCCAGACCGGCCTGCAGGTGCCGCTGGCCGAGATCGGTCGCCGCTGCCGGGCCCATGGCTGTGAGCTGGCCGTCGACGCCATCCAAGCGGTGGGCGCGGTGCCCATCGACGTCGACGCCATGGGCATCGACTACCTCGCCGCGGGCGGCCACAAGTGGCTGATGGGTCCGCAAGGCGCCGGCTTCGCCTGGGCCCGCCCCGAGAAGGCCGCGGCGCTCGTGCCGCGGGTCGCCGGCTGGATGAGCCACGTCTCGCCGGTCGACTTCCTCATCGCGCCGGGCATGCTGCGCTACGACAAGCCGTTGCGGACGCGGCTCGACTTTCTCGAAGGCAGCGCGCCCAACGGCCTGGGCTACGCGGCCCTCGAAGGGGCGGTGCACTGCATCGCGCAGATCGGGGTCGCGGCGATCTTCGAACACATCCAGCGCTGGCATGACGCCGTCGACGGCCCGATGGTCGAGCGCGGCTTCCGCTCGCGCCGCGCGCCGGACGCGGCCCGACGCAGCGGCGTCCTCACCTGGACCCCGCCGAAAGATCTGCTCGCGGCCAACATCTCGCTCGCGCTGGGGCGCCGGGGGGTGGCGTGCAGCACGCCCGAAGGCCTGCTGCGCTTCGCCCCCCACTGGCCCAACGCCCTCGGCGAGGTCCCGCTGGTGCTCGGCGCCGTCGACGAGGCGCTCGCCGAGCTGCGGGGCTGACCGTCAGCGCGCCAGCGCCTCGTTGAGGATGCGATACACCAGCTTGGCCGCGATGAAGTCGGGCCCGCGCAGGCCCGCGATCGGCGCCAGCTCGTTGACGTCGGCCCCGACGATGCTCCCGACCCGCGCCGCCGCCTCGATGATCGGCATGACGTCGTCCCAGAACAGCCCGCCGGGCTCCGGCGTACCGGTCGCCGGCATCAGGCTGGCGTCGAAGCCGTCCACGTCGAACGTCAGATAGATCGTCCGCCCGACCAGCGGGGCCACGATGCGATCGACGTCGTAGCGCCGCTTGTCCCGCCCCCAGTGGATGTGGATCCGGTCGCGGTTCGCTTCGAGGTACGGGATCTCGCCCTTGCTGATGTTGCGGATGCCCACCGAGACCAGGGTATCGACCGCGTCGTGATCGAGCACCCGGCGCAGCGCCGAGGCGTGGCTGTAGTGCTCGCCGTCGTAGCCGTCGCGCAGGTCGGCGTGCGCGTCGAAGTGCAGCACCGCCAGCTTCGGGTGCCGGGCGACGAACGGGCGGATCGCGCCGGCGGTGATCGAGTGTTCGCCGCCGAGAACGAGCGGGAACGCCCCCCGCTCGAGCACCGCGTCGACCAGCCCGGCGAGCTGATCCAGCGCCGCCTCGACCGGTCGAGCGATCGGCGGCTCGACCAGCGTGGCGATGCCATAGCGCTCGACCGCCTCGCACCACAGCACGTCGTCGAAGGTCTCGACCTCGTGGCTCGCCGCCACGATCGCCGCCGGCCCCGCGGCGGTGCCGCCGCCATAGCTGACGGTGGCCTCCAGCCCGAACGGGATGATGACCGCCCGGGCGTCGGCCGGCCCGTGGGCCTGATCGGCGTCCAGGCCGAGGAAGCCGTCCTGGCACGGCACGAAGTCGAGAGCGGTGGGCTTCATGGGATGCTCCGGCGGCGGAGGACGGGGCGACGGGCGCCTCGGGGGCGCCCGTCGGGGGCTCAGCCCTTGGCGAACAGCCGGGCGTGGCGCCGGTGGCCGCGCTCGCGCCAGGCGCCGCGGTGGTAGACGTCGCTGGCGATGAGCGGCAGCACCGAGGAGGCCTCGGCGTAGACCATCTGCTCCTTGACGGTGTCGACCTTGCCCCAGCTACACGCCTCCTTGAGGGTCGAGCTGCTGCAGGCGCCGTCGCGCACGTCGGCGACGGTGATCTGCACCGCGTAGGCGTGCATGTCGACCTCGCGGCCCAGGATCTCGGCGCAGACGACGGTGTCCTGCGCGAAGTTCTTGGGCACGCCGCCGCCGATCATGAAGAGCCCCGTCTTGCCGGCGGCGATCTTGATGTCGGTCAGCTCGCGGAAGTCGGCGATGCTGTCGAGGGTCATGTGCCGGCCCGGGTTCTTGACCTGGTGCACGACCAGCCCGAAGCCCGCCGAGCAGTCGGTGAACGCCGGGCAGAAGATGGGCACGTCGTGCTCGTAGGCCGTCTGCACGAGGCTGTCGGGCTTCTTGGCGTTGCCCTCGGCCAGCCAGCGGCCCATCTCGTGGATGAACTCGCGGCTGCTGTAGGGCCGCGCCTCGAGGGTATCGGCGATGGCGGCGATGGTGTGATCGGTGTCCTGCAGCGCCACCTCGTCGATGTAGGTGTCGTAGATGCGGTCGATGTACATCTCGCGCAGCTTCTTGTCGTCGTAGCTGTCACCGGCCGTCGGCGCCTGGAAGTGCCGGTGGCCGAGCGCCTCGAAGAAGTCCATGTCGACGATGCTGGCGCCGGTCGACACGATCACGTCGACCATGCCCAGGCGCACCAGATCGCTGTAGATCTTCATGCACCCGCCGGCGCTCGTGCTGCCGGCCAGCGTCAGCATGACCGTGCAGTTCGGGTCGCGCAGCATCTCGTCCCAGATGTTCGCCGCGCGGGCGACGGTCCGGGCGGTGAAGCTCATCCGACCCATGCCCTCGATGATCGGGCGGGCGTCGAACGCGGTGATGTCGATGTGCTCGACGGGGCGGTCGAGCAGGGCCGCCTTCTCGGCGGCGAGATCGTCACGCAGCATGATGTTCAGCTCCCGATGAGCCGCGCGGGACGCGCGGTGTGGCGCCGCGGCGCCGTGTAGAGGGACATGGCCGGCTCGTCTTCGACGATCACCGGCGCCTCGGTCATGAATCCATTGAAACCGGTGCGCAGGGCCATGCCATACGCGCCGAGCATGTCGAACTCGATGTAGTCGCCTTCGTCGGTGTCCTGGGGCAGCCAGAACGGCCCGGCCATGGCGTCGATGCTGTCACAGGTCGGGCCATAGAGCCGAAACGGCATCATGCCGGTCGGCTCGTTCGGCCCCTCCACCCGGATCCGCCGGGCGGGATAGACGAAGCCCGGGCCCCCCGCGTCGAACAGCGCGCCGTAGGTCCCCTCGTTGAGGTAGAGGGTATCGCCCTTGCGCAGCTCGACCCGGGTCAGCACCGTCGCCGCCTCGGCCACCAGCGCGCGGCCGGGCTCGGCCCAGACGTCGCAGGTGTAGGTGATGGGCAGCACCTCTTCGCACATGCGCTCGATGGCATCGAAGTACTGATCCATCGACGGCGGCTCGAGCCCCGGGTAGCGGGCGGGGAACCCCCCGCCGACGTCGATGACATCGGCCACCACGCCGGCGCGCAGGATGAGCTGCTGCACCCGCTGCAGGGCCCGCACCCACGCCTGGGGATGCATCGACTGCGACCCCACGTGGAAGCAGATGCCAAGGCGCGCGGCCCGATGGCGCACGCGCTGCAGCAGCGATACGGCCTCGGCCCCGTCGACCCCGAACTTGCGCGACAGCGACAACAGCGCGTCGCTGTTGTCGACCGCGATGCGCACGAACAGGCCCAGGTCGGTGGCGTTGTCGGTCACCGCGAGGATCTTCTCGAGCTCCGCTTCGCTGTCGAGCGAGAAGTCCCGGATGCCATAGTCGAAATACGCTCGACGGATGGCATGCCGTGACTTCACCGGGTGCATGAACGCCATGTGCGCGCCGGGGAACCGCTCGCCGACGAGCATCACCTCATTGAGCGAGGCGACGTCGAACGCACGGATCCCGCCGGCCCACAAGGCGTCGAGAATGATCGGATCCGGGTTGGCTTTCACCGCATAGAGCGACTTGCCGGGAAACCGATCGACGAAGTACTGCGCAGCACGGGTGGCGGCGTGTGGCCGAAGGCAGGCTAGCGGAAGCTCGGGCCTCCGACAGGCCACTGCCTCGACCGCAGATGGGAAACGCTGCATCGCATAACACTCCCCGGGAGGGGTGGACGATGATTCCGGACGCGGTCGGCGCTCCGGGGCGATTGGGGAGTCGGTTTATGCTGATATCCGCGAGAGGAGTAAAGCGGATTCGGACAGGCCCCTGTCGCTTTTTCGCAAGCGGTTGGAATCGCTCGGCATTTCGACGTGGGCGATCACGCGCGTCGGCGGGTGATAAACGTACGGGGCGAGGCCTCGCCGGCATTGCAGTCGGGCATGGGAGAGCAGTGCACGAACGTCGACCTCGCCCCGAGACGCACGACGTAACTCATGCACCCATCATGCCAACAGCTGAAAGCAGCGCGAAGCCCGCCGCTGCGGGGCTGCTTGCAGGACATGGGGTCAATCGACCCCAGCCATCGGTGCGACGCGCTGGGGCCAGGAGACCCCAGCCCGCCCGCACAGCGCCGCCCGCGACAGCGCCGTCGGCTACAGCGTCGACAGAAACGCCACGATCGCGCGCAGGCGATCGGGGTCGAGGGGCGGGTGCAGCACGTCACTGCACGGCTGCTGCGGGCCGGCGAAGCGCGTCGTGACGTCGTCGAAGCACCCCCGATGGCCGAGCGCGCCGCGCAACCCCACCCCGAGCAGGCTCGGCGTCTGGATCGACTCGGCCCCGATCGGGTGGTTCAGGTTGTCGGTGTACAGCGGCGGCGCGTGGCAGTCGGCGCAGCCTTCCTCGACGAATACCTCGGCGCCGGCGTCGGCGAGCCCGGCCGGGTCGAAGGCCGCGAACGGCGGCACGCGCAGGCCGTCGAGCCAGTCGACCAGCGCGGCGACGCGCTCGTCGGACAACGGCCCGCCGCCCATCAGATCCCGGCGCACGGCGACGATCAAGGCGTCGAGGCCGTCGAGGGTGCCGTCCCAATGGTGGGGCGCGGTCTCGCTCGTGCCGCCGAAGAGCGATGGGGTCCGCCGGCGCCCGTCGAGCGCCGTGGTCCAGGTGTGGCCGTCGTCGCCGCCCTCCGGGTGGCAGTTGGCGCAGGTCACCCCGCCGCCCGCGTCGATGTGGAAGAGATCGTGCGCCGAGTCGGCGACAGACGCGCCGCCGAACCACGGCAGCGGCGGGCCGTCGAGGCGCACCAGGCCGTCGTGGCGCCCGTAGAAGAGCAGCCCGTCGTCGGCGGCGGCCACCGCGACCGGGCGGGTCTGACCCTGGCCGATGGCCCGGACCTGCACACAGCGCCGCTCGGCGGCATCTGCCGCGGTCAGCAGATGCAGGGGCACCCGGCGCAGCGGCAGGTCGGCCCGATCGAGCGGCGGCGTCGCGTAGGGATCGCGGGCGTTGCGCTCCCCCGGGGTCGCCAGCCCGACCCAGCGCCCGGCGACGTCGAAGTCGACCACCAGGACCGCGCCGCCGATGGCCGCCGAGCGCGGCGCTCGACCGGCAGCCCGCGGGTCGTACACGGTCGTCCCCGGCACGACCCGGCCCGCTGCGCAGTCGGTCGGGTCGCGCCCGTAGGCGGCCCCGACCGGCCCCAGGCGATGCCACTGGTGCAGCAGCATCACCCGGCCGTCGGGCAGCCGACGCAGCCGCCAACCGACACGCCCCTGCCATTCGACGCCGTCCACCGACAGCGTCGGCGGCTCGATCCGCTCGAGGCCGCGTGGGCTGATGACCAGGATCTCGGCGGTGCGGGCGCGGCTGACCCACACCGCGTCGCCGACGACGACGACGTCGCGCAGGTCGGCGTCGAGCCAGCTGTGGTCGCTGAGCGTGCCGCGCGTTCGGTCGAATGTGAGCAGTGCGCCGCCGAGGCAGGCCACGTACAGCCGGGGCCCGTCGACCGCCAGGCCGCGGGGTGAAGGGCACGCCGGCCAGATCTCTTCGAGCGCGCCGTCGTCGAGCGCGACGACGGCGATCCCGCCGCGCACGGCGACGTAGGCGTGGCTCTCGGCGAGGGCCAGACGGCCGGGCGCGTCGACCGGATGCGCCTCGAGAGCCAGGCCCCGCGCCAGATCGACGACGACGATGCGCGCCCGGTCGGCGTCGGAGACCACGGCCCGATCGCCGAGCCGGCCCAGCCCTCCGCCGGCGATCGCCGGGGGGCGACGGTCGGCGGTCCGGACGGGTCGGCGGTCGGCGTCGGCCACCCCGCCGTCGGTCGGCGGATGGACGATCTGACTCTCGAGATCACCCTCACAGCCGAACCCGCCCATGCCCACGCAGAGCGCCAGCACCCATGCCACCGGCAGCCATGTCAGCGCCCGCTGCACCTCTCATCCCCCCAACGGGCTCCGGTGGACGGGCCCGATGTGATTGTCATGCCGTCGATCCGCGTCGATCAACCGACAAACAACCGCCATCTGCACGCCACGTCCGGGTCGCATCCGGTCGGGGCGAACGGACGGACCCGCAAGAATCCGCCGTTGGTGAAAACTACCGCTGGACTGTCGGGCCTCACTCTCGGACCATAGGGGCGTGATCCGGCTCGGACCACTGCAACTGATCGACCGCCTCGGCGCAGGCGCCATGGGCGTGGTCTGGCGCGCGAAGCACCGCGTGCGGGACATGGACGTCGCGGTCAAGGTCCTGCGACCCACCAAGGATCCGAAGCGCCAGGCGCACGCGTTCAAGGCCGAGGTCCGGGCGATGGCGCGCCTCGATCACCCGGCGATCGCCTACGTGCACGAGGCGGGCTTCACCCGGCGGGGTATAGCCGAGCGCTCCGGCGGCGCGATCGCCGACATCGCGCCGTTTCTGGTCATGGAGCTGCTCGAGGGGCCATCGCTGCAGCGATTCCGCGGTCGCCTGCCCTGGCCCCAGCTGCGCGCCGTGCTGCTCGGGCTGCTCGACGCGCTGGGTCACGCCCACGCGCGCGGGGTCCTGCATCTCGACCTCAAGCCGGCCAACATCATCGCCGATCCGGTGCGCTGGACGGTCAAGCTGACCGACTTCGGCCTCGCCCGCCTGCGGGACGACGAGGGCGACGACGAGCGGCTGACGGGCACCCCCGCGTTCATGGCCCCCGAGCAGGTGCAGGGCCGCGGGCGCAGCATGGGTCCGTGGACCGACCTGTACGCCGTCGGCTGCCTGGCCCATTGCCTGGCCAACGGCAAGTCGCCCTTCGCCCGGCGCTCGGTGCACGAGACGCTGCTCGCCCAGCTCGGCGACGACCCGCCGCCGCTCGTCTCGCGCCATCCGATGCCCGATGGATTCGCCGAGTGGATCGACCGGCTGCTGGGCAAATCCCATCGGGCGCGCTATCGCCACACCGCCGACGCCGCCTGGGCCCTCTCGCGCCTCGACACCCCGCCCGAGCCGCCCGGCCCGCTGAGCCTGCCCCCGGGCCGCTACGACGACAACCCCTCGGCCTCGCTCAGCGCGGACGCCGAGTCGACGCTGGTCGAGCCGGTCATCGCGGGTCATGTCGACGCCCGACTGCCCGAGAGCCCCTCCCCCGCCGCCCGGGCCCCGCTGCCGCCCGAGCCACCGGGCAGCCGCGGGCAGCGCAAGCGGCTCGGCGTCGGCCTCTTCGACCTGCGGCCCCTGCCCCTCGTCGGCCGCCGCGCGGAGCGGCTGTCGCTGTGGAAGGCCCTCGCCGCATGCCATCGCACCCGCCGCAGCCGGGTGGCGGTCATCAGCGGGCGCCACGGGGCGGGCAAGAGCCGGCTGGTCGACTGGCTCGGCGTCTCGGCCGCCGAGGTGGGCGGCGCCATGCTCCTGCGCGCCGCCCACAGCGCCGAGCCGGGCACCGGCCTGGGCCTGGGCCCCATGTTCGCCCGCGCGCTGCGCTGCGAGGGCATGTCGATGGACGCCATCCCGATGCACCTGCTGCAGTATCTCGGGGCGGATGCGGCCAGCGACACCCTCGACTGGCGCATGTGGAGCGATCTCATCGGCGGCGTGCCCATGCCGCGGGCCGGGCGACACAGCGCCGGGCTGGGTCTCGTGCGCGCCCTGTGCCGCGAGCGCCCGGTGATCCTGTGGATCGACGACGCGCAGTGGGCCCCCGAGAGCCTCGACTTCGTCGAGAAGCTGCTCGAAGAGCCCGATCCGCTGCCGGTGCTGGTGGTCTGCGCCGTCAGCGACGACGAGGTCGACGCCCACCCCGAAGCCGCCAACCGCCTCGCCCGGCTGGCCCTCGCGGGCACCGCGATCGCGCTCGAACCGCTGCCCGTCGAAGAGACCGAGGCGCTGATCCGGGCGATGGCCGAGCTGGACGAGCCGACGGTCCGCCAGGTGGCCGAGCGCACGGCGGGGCACCCGCAGTTCGCGGTGCAGTTGATGCGCCACTGGGTCAGCGAGGGTCTGCTGGTCTCGACGCCGCGCGGGGTCGAGCTGCGACCGGGCGCGCGCATCGAGGTGCCCGCCGATCTGCAGGTGGTGTGGCGCGAGCGCCTCGACCGCCTGCTCGCCCATCGCTCGATCGAAGAGACCCGGGCGCTCGAGCTCGCCGCCACCCTCGGCCTCGAGGTCGACGACATCGAGTGGAGCCATGTGTGCGCCATGGCCGACGCCGATCCGTCGGCCGATCTGCTCTCGGCGCTGCTCGACGCCCGCCTCGCCCGCCGCGCCGACAACGCCGATCGCTGGGCTTTCGCCTCGGCGCCGTTCCGCGAGACCATCCTGCTGCAGGCCCGCCGGACGGGTCGGCTGCCCGACCACCACCGCTGGTGCGCCGAGCACCTCGACGTGCAGCTCAGCCACGCCGAGCGGGCCGCCCGCCATTGGATGGAAGCCGGCGAACCCGAGCCGGCCATCCGCGCGTTTGGTCTGGCTTTCGCCCAGAGCGCCGACGCCGGCGACCTGCTGCGGGCGAGCTGGCTGCTCGACGCCCAGGCCCAGGCCCTCGACGCCGCCGGCTGCACCGACGACGACCCACGGCGGGCGGTCTATCTCATCAACCGCTCGCGCCTGCTGCGGTCGAGCGGTTCGGCCGACAAGGCCGAGCTCGACGCGCGCTCGGCCCGGGCGCTGGCCGAAGAGCACGAGTGGACCGACCTGCGGCTGGATGCCCTCGAGCAACTCGGCACCGCGCAATGCGAAGCCGGCGAGCTGCAGGCGGGCGTGCTGACGCTCGAAGCGGCCCTGCGCAGCCCCGAGCCCAAGCCCGATCCCTGGCGCCGCATGCGGCTGGGTCTCGCCTTCGCCCGGGCCAGCCTTCAGCTCGGCGACAACGGGCGCGCCCGCAGCGCGGCCCGCGGCACCTTCCGCCTCGCCGATCAGATGCACTCCGACGCCTACGCGGCCAAGGCGCAGCTCATCCTGGCGGCGCTCGCCCCCGACGACGCGGGGCACGTCGCCGCGCTCGACGAGGCCGAGGCCCGCTTCGCCCGCTCGAACCACCGCACCGGGCTGGCCGAGGTCCGCACCCGCCGCGGTGATCGAGCCCGCGCCGACGGCGACTTCGGCGCCGCCGAGGATCATTATCGGGTCGCCGCCGATCTCTATCGCCGCATGGGCAGCGCGCGCCTCGCCGAGCCGTCGCTGGCCCTGGGCCTGCTGATGCTCGATCAGGGGCTGCTGCCCGAAGCCGAGCGCGCGCTGGCCGAGGCCCGCGAGATCATCGAGACCCACGCCACCCGCAAGCTGATCGGCCCGGTGAGCTTGCTGTCGGCGGCCGTCGCCGCCGAGCGCGGCGAGTGGGGCGCCTGCGATCTGCGGCTCGAAGAGGCCCGACGCAACCTGCTGCGCAGCGAGCTCGTCAGCCACGACGTGGCGCGCTGGGCCGAGCGCATCGCCGAGCGCGCCATCGCCGCCGAGCGGATGACGATGGCCGCGCGGGCCCTCGACATCGCGATGATGCAGCACCGCAGCACCGGCGACGCCGACGGCCTCAACCGCCTGCAGGGCGTCACCGCCGAGCTCTCGCGCCCGCCGGGTGGCATCGCGCCGCCGATCGACTGACGGCGCCCCCTCGCGCGACGCCCGTTCTCGACTCGGGCGTCGATTTCCTCTCGCAACCGACTCGTGGGTCGTTTAGATTGCGCCGGCGTGGACCACACCGCGGTGGAGGAGAGCATGACCCGCACGCTCGTCGCAGCGCTCGCCCTGATTCTGCTGGCCGGCTGTACGCCGGAGGGCGGCAGTGGCCCCGATCCCGACGCGGGTCTGCGGACCGACAGCGGTCCGACCCAGACGCCGGAGCCGGAGCCTCAGCCCGAACCCGAGCCTCAGCCGGAACCAGAACCCCAGGCGGAGCCCGAGCCAGAGCCCCAGCCGGAGCCCGAACCAGAGCCCGAGCCCCAGCCGGAGCCAGAGCCGGAGCCGGAGCCCGAGCCAGAACCCGAGCCCGAGCCCGAGCCAGAACCCGAGCCCGAGCCCGAGCCAGAACCCGAGCCCGAGCCAGAACCCGAGCCCGAGCCAGAACCCGAGCCAGAACCCGAGCCCGAGCCAGCCGACAGCCCCGCCGCAGCCGGCCCATTCGAAATCGAGATCGCCAACGTGCAGGCCCCGCTCGGCCCGCGGGATGGCCTGCCCGAGTCGATCCCGGTCACCGTCTACCGCCCCATCGGCGTGGGCCCCTACCCGCTGATCATCTTCAGCCACGGCTTCTCGCTGCCGCCGTCGGCCTACGCGGCCTACGGCGAGCGGCTGGCGAGCCACGGCCTGCTGACGATGATGGCCCGTTACGACGACAACCCGTTCGCCGCGCGCAGCCACGAAGGGCTCATGCGCGATACCATCGCGCTGGTCGACTGGGCCTTCGAGAGCCCGTGGGCCGACGCCCTCGATCCCGACGCGGTGGGGCTCGCCGGTCACTCGCGCGGCGGCAAGCAGTCGATCCACGCCGCCATCTTCGACGATCGCGTCGGCGCCGTCCTCGGCCTCGATCCGGTCGATTCGCTGCCGCCCTTCGCCGACCCGGCGCAGAACCCCAGCGTGGCGCCCGAACTCATGGGCGATCTGCGGGTGCCATCGGCCTTCGTCGGCAGCGGGCTCGGCGCCCAGGGCTTCCAGCCGTGCGCGCCCGAAGGCGATAACTTCGACGCCTACTACGCCGCCGCGCCGCCGCCGACGGCCCGCTATTTCATCGCCGAGGCGGGGCATCAGGACTTCGTCGACACCTGCGCCGCCGGCAGCCAGGAGATTACGTGTACCATCTGCCCGTCCGGTGGAATCGCGCAGGACGTGCACGCGTTCGGCGTGACCCTGACGACGGCCTTTCTGGGGCTGCACCTCGCCGGGCGGGCCGACTTCGCGCCTTGGGTCGACGGCGCCGAACTGGCCGCGGATGCGTTCGTCGACCGCCAGGCCCGGGAGTAGATGAGCGACGCCCCCGATCCCCGCCCTTCTCGCCGCTGGCGGCGCTGGCTGCTGGCGGTCGCCGCCCTCGCCGCGCTGCTCGCCGGATGGATCGCCTACGACATCGATCGCGCCGCGTCCATCTGGCCGGCCGAGATGCCGCCGCTCGCGATGCCGCCGCCGGTGATCCCGCTGCATCCACAGAGCCTCGAACGCCTCGACGCCCTCATCGCCGCCGCCGAGCGGCTCGAGGTCGACCACGACGCGCGCACGGCGCTGCTCGACACCGACGAGCCGCCCGCGACGCCGATCGACGGCTGGCCGCCCGACGACGCCGACGTGCAGGCGGCGCTCGACGGGTTTCTGGCCACCGGCGGGCTGCAGCTGCCGCCCATCGTGCTCGAAGCCCCCAGCGAGCGCAGCTTCATGCCGGTCATGCAGGTGTCGGCGCTGCGCCGGGTGCGCGCGCTGCGGCGCATGGTCGACGGCGATCCCGGCGGCGCGTGGCGCGACGTCGCCGACGTCTGGACGCTGGGTCATCGGCTGACCCACAGCGGCGCGCACCTGCTGGCGACCATGATCGGCATGGCCATCGAAGAGCAGGCGCTCGGGACCGCCCGCCGCCTGCTGCGCGGCAACCGGTGGCACGCCGAGGCCCGATCGCTCGCCGACGCGCTCGACGCCGCCGCCGGTCGACCGTCGGGGCTCGTCGCCGCGCTCACCGGCGAATGCCTCGCCGGCGACGGCCTCTACGCGCGCATGGGCGCCGCCGACGCCGAGATGCTGTCCGCCGAGACCGGCACGATGGGCGCCCTCGAACCGGCGGGCCCCGGCGCCACCCGCGCCGACGACACCTGGCTCTACGACAGCCACAAGACCCGCGCCTTCGCCCGGCGACACTGCCTGGGGACCATCCGCGCGGCCGCCATGCCGGCCCCCGAGCGCACCGAGCCGCCCACCTTCGACCTCGGCGAGCGCCGCTGGTGGTCGGTGGGGCCCATGTTCGACAACCCCATCGGGCGCACGCTGCTGGCGATCGCGCAGCCGGACTTCGGCCGGTACGTCGCCCGCGGCGATCGGCTGGCCTACCAGCGGCGCAGCCTGCGCATCGCGCTGGCCCGATCCGCGTTCGCCGCAGCCGAGGGCCGGGCCCCCACGTCGACCGCGGAGCTGGTGCCGACCCACATCGCGGCGGTGCCGACCGATCCCTTCACCGGCGCGCCGATGGCGCTCGATCCGCCGCCGCCGCCCGAGGTCGATTGAAGGCGACCGCGCGGCCCGGTACGCGTCTGTGACATCGGGCAGGACGGTCTGCTAGATCGCAGGCATGCAGACTCGCGAAGAACATGAAGCGCGCGGCGGGCCGGCCTCACTCGTCGAGTCCGCTGCCATCGGCGCGCTGGTCGCGGGTCTGGTCGAAGGCCTCGCCGTCGTCTCATCGGATCTCTCCGCCGCGCTGAGCCACTGGGGCCTGTGGGCTGCCGCGCTGCCGCTCTTGCTCGTGGCCCTGATCGGGTATCGCCTGATCGTGCGCGCCGGCCGACGGCTGGGCCTCTCCTCACCCGACGCCGAAGGTTGGATCGAGGCCAGCCTGATCCTCGCGGCGGGCATCACCACGGCGATCGGATTCGGCGTCGGCGCCCTCGCCGCCGTCGCGATCGACGCGGTCACCCGGATGGAGCTCGTCGAGACGATCGTCCTGGTCGGCGCCGTCGCCCTCGGCCTGGGGCTGCTGGCCAGCGGCGTCATCCTCGTCGGCCCGCTCGCGCGCGCCCTCGGCCGCCTGCCCCGAGCGCCGCGCCGACTGCTCGCGCTCGCGCTCGGCGGCGGCCCGCTCTTGGCCGTCTGGCTCGACGCCCGATCGCTGCTCGGCAGCCACTCCACATGGCCGCTCACCCTGGGCGCGATCGCGCTGCTGACGGCGCTCGTCTGGACCCGCATCGGCCCGCGGCTGCCGTTCACCCGACCGTCGGCCCCGCTGCGCGCCGCGATCGTGACCCTGGCCCTCGTCGTCCTCGGCGCCGTCGGGGCCCGGCACTACATCACCGACGCCCCGGCCCGCGAGGCGGTCGACGGCGGCCAGGGTCTCGCGCGACTCGTCGGCGCGGCCATCGACGCCCGCTTCGACGACGACGGCGACGGCTACAGCCGCCTGGGCGGGCTCGACTGCGACGACGGGGACGCCGCCGTGAGCCCCGAGGCGGTCGAGATCCCGGGCAACGGGGTGGACGAGGACTGCGACGGCCGGGATCAAGCCCCCGCCCCCGCCGGCGTCGAGCGGACGGCCCACCACGCCCGACCCGCGGCGCTCGCCGGGCAGCGGCTCAACGTCCTGCTGATCACGATCGATACGCTGCGCGCCGACCGGCTCTCGCTCTACGGCCACACCCGCGAGACGTCGCCCAGCATCGACGCCCTCGGCGCGCGGGGGATCGTCTTCGAGCGGGCCTACCCCGTCGCCAACCAGACCCGACACTCGCTGCCGACGCTGCTCGCCGGCCGCGGGCTGGACTTCATGCGCACCGATCGCCGCGGGACGCAGGTCGTCTTCGCCCCGGGCAATGACTTCCTCTTCGAGCGGCTCGCCAGCGCCGGGCATCGCACCGAGGCGCACCTCAACCGCTACTTCACCACCCAGCTCGATCTGCTCGGCATGGGCCAGGGCTTCGAGGCGATCCACACCGTCGACGGCGACGTGCGCGCGCCGCTCAGCGCGCCAGCGCTCACCGACGCCACCATCGCCGCCTTCGAACGCGATCGGCAGCGCCCGTGGGCGCTGTGGGTGCACTACACCGAACCCCACGCGCCGTACGAGGCCCACCCGGACATCGACTTCGGCGACGCCCCGATCGACCGCTACGACGGCGAGATCAAGCGGGTCGATCAGGAGGTCGGCCGGCTGCTCGCGGCGCTCGACGCGCGCGGCTTCACCGACTCGACGGTGGTGGTCCTGACGTCGGACCACGGCGAAGAGTTCGGCGAGCACGGCCGCCAATACCACGGCCAGCAGCTCTACGAAGAGTCGATCCGGGTGCCGCTGATCGTCGCCGGGCCACACCTCGAACCGCGGCGGATCCCCGAGCCGGTCAGCCTCGCCGACGTGGCGCCGACGATCGCCAACCTGCTCGGCCTGACGCCGGCGGCCGGCGGCGGCGGCATCAGCCTCGTCGGGCGGATGACGGGCGGGCCGCCCGACCCGCAGCGGCTGGTCTTCGTCGACCGCATCCAGCACGACGACCGGGCCCAGGCGCGACAGCTCGCGGTGATCGACGGCCGCTGGAAGCTGATCTATCGCGCGGGCAAGAAGAGCGCGAAGCTCTATGATCTGGCGACGGATCCCGGCGAGCAGCGCCCGCTGACCGACAAGACCGACCCGCGATTCCAGCGCTTGCGCGAGGCGGCGCAGGATCGCCTCGCCCGCGGCCGCGCCGCGATCCGTCAGGATCTGATCGAGCGCCGGGTATCCCGTCGCCGGCCGCTGAGCATCCAGGGGCCGGGGCATGAGCTCGCGCCCGGCGTCGCCCTGCTCGGCGGCACGATCGAGCCCCTCCGGGGGCCGCGGGCGCTCTACGAAGCTCGCGTCTGGCTCGAGGCGAGGGACGCCACGCGGCCCGACTATCGCCTGCGCTTCACCTGGACCAACGCCAAGGGCAAGACAGTGGCCCGGCGCGACATTCGACCGCTCAACGGGCTCTATCGCACCCACGAGTGGCGCGAGGGAGAGATCGTCGAGGTCATCGTCCGGGCGCCCATCAAGCGGGCTCGACCGCCGTTCGGCCTGCGCCTGGCGGTCTCGGCCAGGGGGAAACCTCAGACGACGCCCGTCGAGGCCGCCTACCTGCCCGCAGAGGCGACCCGATCGCCATGAGTCGCCGGCGGCTCAAGGCGCGATGCAGCGGGTCTCCCGGGTCACCAGCCGCCAGTTCCGATCGTCGGCGGCCGTCGGCGTGACCAGCACCAGGTCGTAGCGGCCGATGCTGACGCTGCGATCGTCATTGCCATACGAGCCCTTCGAGACGTACCAGTGGGCGATCGGGCCGTTCTCGACGAAGACCGGCTCGGTCGACCACAGGTTGTAGACCCCGCTGTTGCCGGTGACATCGGCCGCCCACCAGCCGGTCGCCTCCTGCGCGTTGCCCAGCGGCGCGACGGCGCCCGTCGAGTAGATGTGATAGCTCGCCGGCCCGAAGACCGCGTCCAGCGGGTTCGGCGCCAGCAGGACCTCACGCCAGTCGATGCTGGTCTCGCCGTCGAGGTCGGTCTCTTCGAACGCCACCCGGGCCGCGATGCCGTCGCGGATCTGAACCGGCGCGCGGTTGATGATCGGGTGGCGGTGGATGGGCCACAAAGCATCGGTGATGCCGATCGAGTCGAGCTCGCTGGGCAGGAAGCCCGGCTCGGGCGCGCCGGCGCGGCCGCCCTCCATGACCAGCGACCGCACCGCGTAGAGGCCCTCGTCGGGCACCCGGAAGCCCACCAGCAGCTCGAGCTCGCCGCGCCCCGAGCGATGGATGGTCGCCCACTCGATATCGGGGATGCCGAACTGCTCGAAGGGGTAGTCGATGTTCACGCCGCCCACCACCGCGTGCACCCGCACGATCTTGTCGGGGCAGACGACCACGAACTGCTCGCCGGCGGCGTTGCCCCCGGCGACCGGCGCGTGATCGAGGGTGTCGGCGGCCAGGACGTCGTCGCACCCCAGGAGCGCGACCGGCCGCGGCGGGAACTGATCCGGCTGGCGGCTGGGGTGGCGCATGAAGATCGCCCAATCCCCCACCCCGCCCTCGACGTACTGCCGGGCGACGAGGCCGGTGACGCCGCCCGCCGGCAGCAGGTAGCGCCCGTCCACCGCGCCGTCGACGGTGATGCCGAGGGCGTTGGGCTCGTCGCCGCCGAACTGCCGCAGGCTGAAGACCTTGCCCTCCCAGCGCTGGGTGCCCCGCAGGCGATACATCATGCGATACGAGTTGTTGAGCTCGACGTCGCCGACGACGAACTCATAGGCCCCGTCGGGTTCATCGTCCTTGCGGGCGACCGGCACCGGCGTCTGCCAGCGATACTCGACCCGGGCGTCCCCGCGGCAGCAGCGGCCGTCGTCGATGCGGCCGTCGCAGTCCTGGTCGAAGTCGTCGCACAGCTCGGGGGTCGGCACGCACTGCGCGTCGAACTCGATGCTGTAGGCCGGCGTGCCCACCGCCCGCCGTCGCAGCGGCCAGGTGCGGATCCGCGGCCGCCCGTCGGTGCGGAACTCCAGGGCCAGCAGGTGCTGATCGCCCGCCGCGCCCTCGCAGGTGCCCGACTCGCAGTCGTCGTCCACCGCGCAGCGCCCGCCGTCGGTGCACATGCCCGCGCGCACCTTCTCGGGCAGCGTGCGCCGGGCCATCGCCCGGATGCGGGTGAAGGGCCAGTCAGTGGTATCGGTCCAGTTGTCGACGGTGTCCCAGGTCTCGTACGGGCCGATGACGGACGCCACCAGCCGCCGCGCGCCGTCGAGGGTCCGCCCGCCGACGACCGGCCGCTGCGCGCCATCGCTGGGGAACGCCGTGCCCGGCGACAGCTCGAAGAACGATACCCGGTAGTCATCGGACGAGGCATAGAGGCCGGTCACGCCGATGCTCTGGTCGAGGCCGAAGGTATAGACCCGGCTGACGATGGCCCGCTGCCCGTCGGAGAGCAGCCGGGCGGGCCCGTTCGGGCAGACGAAGGTGCCCGCCGCCTGCCAGCCGTCGTCGCTGAGCTGCACGCACTGCCCGTCGTCGCCGAAGAGCAGCACCACCCCGGCGGGCACCGCGGCGGCGTCCTCGGGCACGCCCAATTCGAAGGCGTCGACCACCAGCGGGCCCACCTCGAGGTCGTTGCTCACCCGCTGCCAGGCCAGCTCGTCGTCGGCGGTGCGGGCCACGACGAGCACACCATCGCCGGCCGCGGCCAGCAGCGGCGGCCCCTGCAGCTGGTCGAGCACCACCCGGGTCTGCTCGGGCAGGTCGACCTGGAACAAGACGACCGACCGACCCGCGCCGCCGAAGGCGACCCACGGGTGGCCGCCGACCTCCCGGGCCACGATGCGCTCCGGGCGCACATCGGGCAGAGCGACCGCCGTCGGCCCGGCGGTGATGCGGGCGTCGTCGTCGACCTCGAGCGAGACGATCCGGTCTTCGGCGTCGGCCCAGACGAAGAAGGTGTCGCTGCCGCGGCGGGTGACCGCGACCAGGGCCGACTCGGGCGGATCGACCGGCTCGCCGCCGCCGACGCCTTCGTCGAAGGCCATGTCGGGCTCGCCGCCCGTGCCGCCCGTGGCCATGTCGGCGACGACGCCCTCGTCGGGCTCCGGCTCGGGGGCCATGTCGATGGCGCCGCCTTCGCCGCCGTCGCCGCCCTGGCCGCCGATGCCGCCCACGCCGCCCATGCCCGCCTCGGCGCCCCCATCGTCTCCGGGATCGATCCCCAGGTCACCGGCCGGCAGCGGCTCGGCCACGCAGCCCACCAAACCCAGCATCGCCGCCCAGAGGGCCGCCCGGGCCCAGCTCCTTCGCGCCATCGTCTGACTCCGCATCGCTTGACGGGCGACCTTACCGCAGGCCCGAGGGCCGAAGCACGCCCGTACCGGATACGGTCGAGCCCCGTCGAGACGGGGCTCGCGGGTTGGTGGTAGGCTGCCGCCATGCGTCTCTTCGAGCTCTCCAGAAGCCTCATCGTCGCCATCGCGCTGACCGCCTGTGCGGTCGCCCAGTCCCCCGTGCCCGACAGCGGGCGTGCGGGAGACGACGCGCGGGACATGCTGCCCCCGCTGGATCGGGATCCTCGCCCCCAGCCGGAGCCCGAGCCACAGCCCGAGCCAGAGCCCCAGCCCGAGCCCGAGCCCGAGCCTCAGCCCGAGCCGGAGCCTCAACCCGAGCCCGAACCTCAACCCGAGCCCGAACCTCAGCCCGAGCCAGAGCCTCAGCCCGAACCCGAGCCTCAGCCCGAGCCAGAACCCGAGCCCGAGCCCGAGCCCGAGCCCGAGCCCGAGCCCAACCCATGGCTCATCGTCGTCGACGACTCGCTCGACGAGAACGCGTTCGGCACCCCCGGCGCCGACATCTGCGGCGTCAGCATCGAGTGCGGTGACGAGACGATCGTCGCCGCCAGCGCGGCGCTCATCGCCGGCGACGGCGAGATCTGCGACGGCACGCCCTCCGAGATCTGCGGCCAGACCGCCCGCGACGACGCCGCCGCCGCGCTCGACGACGGCGCCCAGTGCGAGCCGGCTTCGGAGCCGAGCGACTACGTCTCGATGGGCATCGGCGGCGTGCTGACCCTCGACTTCCGCCGCGACCTCGCCGGCTGCACGGCGACCATCGTCGAGCTGGCCGGCCGCGACGCCGAGGCCTACGAGGTCTACGCCTGCCAGACCGACCAGGTCGCCGCCGACACCTGCATCGACGGCCGCCCGATCGTCACCGCGGCGGAAGGCGGCGCGATCAGCGTCGAGATCCCGCTGCCGTGAGCGACGCCGGCCGGCAGATCGAGCGCGGGATCCGACCCGAGCACCGAACCGTCGCCGCCGCGCTGTACTGGGACGCCTTCGGCGCGAAGCTCGGCACGCTGCTCGGGCCCGCCGAGCGCGGGCGCCGCTTCATCGAGCGGGTCATCGACCCGACCCACAGCATCACCGCGATCGATGCCGACGACGCGCTGCTGGGCCTCGCCGGCTTCAAGACCGCCGACGGGGCCTGCGTCGGCGGCGAATTCGACGACCTGGTGGCCCTCTACGGGCTGCCCGGCGCCGTCTGGCGCGGCGCCCTGCTCGCGCCGCTGCTGCGCCCCGTCGAGCCCGACCGCCTGCTGATGGACGGCATCGCCGTGGCCGCCGAAGCCCGCGGGCGCGGCGTCGGCACCGCCCTGCTCGACGCCATCATCGACGAGGCCGCCGCTCGCGGCGCGCGGGAGGTCCGGCTGGATGTCATCGATACCAACCCCCGGGCGCGCGCCCTCTACGCCCGCCGGGGCTTCGAACCGACCGCCACCGAGCGCACCGGCTGGCTCTACCGGCGCCTGCTCGGCTTCGAGAGCGCGACGACCATGATTCGGCAGGTCGGCCCGCGCGGCGCATGACACCGCCGACGGGGCGTGATACGAGCGCCCATGAGCGATACCGACCCGACGCCGACCGCCGATCTGGCCCCCTCCCCCATCCTGCGCGCCGGCCAGCCGGTGGTCTTCATCGATCGCCGCCGCCGCGAGCTGCACGACATCCTCGAGCCGGGGCGCCACACCAACGTGCGCGGCGATCGGCTGGCCCACGACGACGTCATCGGGCAGCCCGACGGCGCGAAGGTGACCAGCCCCAAGGGCCGCATCTACCGCTGCTTCGCGGCGACCCTGGTGCAGCACGCGCTCTACATGAAGCGCCACGCGACCATCATCTACCCCAAAGACATCGCGCCCATCTTGATGTGGGCCGACATCGCGCCGGGCCAGACGGTCGTCGAGGGCGGCTTCGGCTCGGGGGCGATGTCGATGGCGCTGCTGCGGGCCATCGGCACCACCGGCCGCCTGATCACCTATGAGCTGCGCGAGGCCTCGGCCAATACCGCGCGCAAGAACGTCGAGGCCCTCTTCGGCAGGCCGCCGCCGCATCACACGGTGCGCATCGGCGACATCTACGCGGGCATCGCCGAGCGCGACGTCGACCGCATCGTGCTCGACGTGCCCGAGCCGTGGAGCGTCGTCGAGCACGCCGCCAACGCCCTGCGCGACGGCGGCATCCTCTGCGCCTACGTGCCCACCACGCTGCAGCTGCAGAAGTTCGCGCTCGCGGTGCGGGCCCACCCCGGCTTCGCGACCACCGAATGCCTCGAGATCCTGCTGCGCAGCTGGCATGTGACCCTCGAGAGCGTGCGCCCCGACCAGCAGATGGTCGGCCACACCGGCTTCATCGCCTTCAGCCGGCGCGCGGCCCACCCCAACCGCGCCGCGGTGCCCGGGCCCGACGTCTCGGCCGAGACGGCTCCCGCCGACAGCGCAGGCGAAGAGCCCGAAGACTGACAGCCCGCGCCACCCCCGCGACCGCCGGCGCATCCCATCCCCAGCCGAGGAGGTCCGATGCGCGTCGTATTGTGCAATTGTCCGCCCGAGGCCGCGCCGACGATCGCTCGGGCGCTGGTCGACCGGCGCCTCGCCGCCTGCGTCAACCTGATCCCCAACGTGCGCAGCGTCTATCGCTGGCAGGGCGAGATCTGCGACGACGCCGAGACCACGCTGCTGATCAAGAGCGCCGTCGATCCGGCGAAGCTCGAGGCGGCGATCGCCGAGCTGCACCCCTACGACGTGCCCGAGATCCTCGCCCTGGAGATCGACGAGACGCACAGCCACGCGCCCTACCTCGAGTGGGTGCGGGCGATGACCCGCTGACGCCGGAGGACGCCATGGACCGCATCGACCACGTCGCCGTACAGGTCACCGACATCGACCGCGCCGTGCAGTGGTACACCACCCGCTTCGACTGCGAGGTCGACTACCAGGACAAGACCTGGGCCTTCATCAAGTTCGCCAACGTGGCGCTGGCCCTCGTCAAGCCCGACGAGCACCCGCCGCACTTCGCGGTGCTCACCCCCGACGCCGGCCCCGAGGCCGCCACCCACCGCGACGGCACCCGCTCGGTCTACCTCAGCGACAGCGACGGCAACCGGGTCGAGCTGCTCGAGCGCCCGCCGGGCAGCCTCTGACCGAGCCGCCGGGTAGCACGCCGGCAGGGGCCTTCAAGGCCGGGCCGACATCGGGCAGACTGAGCCCGAGCCACTGGGAGGACCGATGAAGATCCTGTTCATCCTGTTCGCGCTCGCGGTGATCGCCGCGTTCGTCGCGCTGTACGTCTGGGCCTACGGCGACGCGGAGAGCCGCGGTAAACCCGGGTGGCTCGTCGTCTTGATGATGCTGCTGCTCTCGCCGGTCGCCGGGCTGGTGGTCTGGCTGCTCATCCGCCCCGAAGAGGCGCTGGATGATGCGGGCGCGCCGCGACCGGTCGAGCGCGGGCGGGCGACGACGTCCGCCATGAAGGCATAGTCCGTCGGCGCAGGTCATGGGCGCATGGCCGCCGTGGGATGCCATCGCGGAACATGACATATCAGCCGGCCGCGCCGTGGAGAGTAGCCGCACCTTCGACCGCGGCGGCGTCCAGCGCAGCATCGCCCGCGTCACGTCGATCCGAAGGCGCGCCCCGCCTCAGCCCTCCCAGTCGATCGCCGCGACCCGGATCTCGACCAGCCCCACCGGATAATCGATGCCGAAGGCATCCAACGCCTCGGGGTGCACCTCGCCGATGACACCCTCCAGCGGGCCCGCCGAGAACGCCGCGACCCGGCCCTCGACGAAGGTCGGGTGCTCGGTGGCGCTATAGGTCGCCTCGTGACCCAACTCGAAGCACAGCGCGTCGAGCACCGAGCGCACCGCCGCGAAGCCGGCCTCGGGCCCGATCTCGGCGAAGCACAGCCGCCGCTCTTCCGCGGCGCCGAACTGCGCGGTGGGCTCGTCGCCGTCCGCCAGCCGCACGCAGTTGTCCAACTCGAACAGCCGCACCGGCATCGGCCGCCGCCGGTTGTGATGCAGCGCGTTCATCACCCCGCCCATCAGGTGACTGCGCACCACCGTCAGCGCCTTGAGCTTGGGGTTGGCCACCCGCACGTAGCGTTCGGGCACGTCCAGCCGCAGCTTGGTGAAGTGATCGGCCTCGGTGGTCATCGGCAGCGACATGATCTCGGTGAAGCCCAGGCCGAACATCACCATGCGCGCCGCGCCGCTGACGACCTCTTCGGGCCGCGGCTTGCCGACGGTCATCGTCGGCACCAGCGCCGGCTCGATGTTCTCGTAGCCGAAGCCGATGGCCAGGTCTTCGAGCAGGTCGACCGGGTGGCGGATGTCGCCGCGGAACGCGGGATAGGTCACCGCGAAGCGGCCCTCGCCCAGCGGCTTCACGTCGAGCCGCATGCGCTCGAAGCAATCGGTGAGGCTGTCTTCGTCGAGGGGCAGCCCGAGCCATTGCTTCGCGTGCGTCAGATCGACCTCGCGGGTCTCCGGGCTCAGGTCGGGCGTCACCTGCGTCGAGCCGTCGGGGCGCACCATCGTGCACGCGGTGATCGTGCCGCCCAGCTCGGCCATCGAGGTGACCATCATCGCCAGGCTGGCCTCGACCGCCGCGTCGCTGGGGCCGGTCACGTCGACGAAGAGGCGGGTGCTGCCCACCCGCACCTTGGTCGGCTCGCTGTTGATGATCGGCGGCATCGACAGCACCACGCCCTTCGAGTCGCGCAGCACGGGGTAGCGCGCGCAGTCGTCGAGCAGGCCGGCGTAGGCCACGCCCTTGGGGTGCTCTTCGAGGATCTGCCGCCCGCTCATCGTCTGGCCGGGCATGCCCAGCGCCTCGAACGGCTCGTCATCCGGGTGCAGCGTGGTGTAGTGGATGTCGCCTTCGAGCGTCGCGAGATCGTAGACCCCGATCGACGCGAGCTTGCGGTCGCGGCCGACGCCCCAGTGCAGGTTCTCCTGCATCTTCATGATCGTCGCCAGCATGGCGTCGTCCAGCGGCGGCATCTCGACGACGGCGCAGTGGATGTACGGCCGGCGGCAGTCATCGCTGTCGACGCTGGCGTCGATGTGCACCCGCAGCGTCGGCGCGCCCACCGGATAGTGCGGCAGCCCGCGCACCTCGCCCAGGTAGCCCTTCAGCGCCCGCGCCAGCCCGCCGATGTCGAAGAGATCGGGCCGGGCGGCCAGCAGGTCGATGCGGATGGCCGTGACGCTGTCGACCTTGTCGAAGCCGTCCTCCTGGCTGTGTCCGCAGACCGAACACACCTTGACGGTATCACTGCCCAGCGATCCCTCGACCAGCGCGCCGCAGTTGGGGCAGCGATAGCGATCGAGGTCGATGACTTCCTCGACATCACATCCGATGCGATCGAGGGTCTCGCCCAGCGTCTCGGCGGTGTAGTCATTGGCCAGCATGCCATCCAGGCGCCGGGCGTCTACACTGATTATCGGCATACCGGCACCCCTTCCACCACGTCCAGGCCGCCCTGGTACAGATCGCGGATATCGCTGAAGCCCAGCCGCAGCATGGCCAGCCGCTCGATGCCCAGGCCCCAGGCCAGCACCGGGTGCTCACAGCCGAGCGGCTCGGTCACCTCGGGGCGGAAGATGCCGCTGCCGCCCATCTCGAGCCACTTGCCGCGCTCGGGCATGTAGACCATCACATCCACCGATGGCTCCGTATAGGGATAGAAGGCCGGCTTGAAGCGCACCTTCTCGAAGCCCATCTTCTGATAGAACGCCTTGAGCGTACCGAGCAGCGTCGACAGGCTGGCGTGCTCGTCGATGATGATGCCATCCACCTGATGAAACACCGGCAGGTGCTTGTAGCTCAGCGTCTCGTTGCGGTGGGTCCAGCCCACGCAGAACGCCTTGTACGGCGCCGCGGGGTGGCGGGCCAGCGCGCGGATGGTCGCCGAGGTGCAGTGGGTGCGCAGCACCATCGCCTGCGCCCGCTCGGGGCTCCAGCGATAGCCCCAGCCGGTCGAGCCGGTCTCACCGCCGTCCTCGTGGGCCGCCTGCACGCCGCTGACCCACTCTTCGCGGGGCAGCTCACCGACGGCCGGCTCGGCCATGTAGAAGGTGTCCTGCATGTCGCGGGCGGGGTGGTCCTGCGGCTGGAAGAGCGCGTCGAAGTTCCAGAACGCGACCTCGACCGCCGGCGAGCCGACCTCTTCGAAGCCCAGCTCGAGGAAGGCCCGCCGGGTCTGCTCGATGATCTTGCGCACCGGGTGCGGCTTGGCCGGATAGACCCGCGCCGCCGGCAGCGTGACGTCGTACGGCCGCAGCGCGATGTCGCGCCACGCGCCCGTGCGCAGATCGTCCTGGGTCAGCTGGCTGCGCTCGACAACAAGTCGGCGCCCAGCCTTGTACGCCAACTCTCCTCGCGCCGTGAGGGCCAACTCTCGCCGCGTGCGGTCGCGCAACCGCGCCAGTTCCTTCCGGCCGCCGAGCAGCTTTCGTATCGAGCCAACGTCGATGCCGTCCATCTCGTCGAGGTAGCGCTTACCTCCGAGCGCGAGCCGCACCGCGCGTTCATCGGGCGCCTCACCGCTCATCGCGGCTCGACCGGCCTCGGTCACTGAGACCGTCGGCGGCCCGCCGACCCCCTTCTCACGCTTGATCCAGCCGCGGGCCGCGCCGAAGCGGAAGACCGCACTGACCGCGATATCGTGCTCTTTGGCCAGGGCCACGAATCGCGGCATCGGCGCCGAGCCGCCCTCTTCGATCAGCGCTGCGACCGCCCGCCGTTCGTCGAGACCGCGTTCAAGTAGAGTATCCGAGCCCTCTGCGGGGTCGACCTCGATTCGCGGAATCTCAATGATCTCGATATGCCCGTCGTCGACACCGGCAGCACCGATGACCATGATTCGGCTCTGGTCGAGGCCGGTCCATTGGACCAACTTCTCGACGGTCACGGACTTGTACTGCAGCAGGAACTGCCAGACAGAGTCCGCTTCTTCGGTCAGTGTGAGTTGCTTCATCGTCTCCTCGGAACGAACGGAGACGACGTGGGTATCAGCGCCCGTCCCGCCGATCAAGCGGGGCGCGCAGCGGGTGGCCACCGCGGCTCTCAGCTCAGGAGGCTGCGCCGCCGGCCTCGCCGTCCGTCGACTGCTGGCGCACGACCTCTTCGATCGCCGCCTCCAGCTCGGCGATGCTCACGGGCTTGGACAGATAGCCGTCCATGCCCGCCGCGAAGCACTCTTCGCGGTCTTCGGCCCGGGCGTGGGCGGTCAGCGCGATGATCGGGATGTGGGCGTCGACCTCGGCGCGGCGGATGGCGCGCACCGCCGACAGGCCGTCCATCACCGGCATCTGCATGTCCATCAGGATGAGATCGAAGCGCTCCCGGCGCCAGGCGTCCAGCGCCTTCTGGCCGTCGTCGACGCAGACGACGTGGTGCCCCGCCTGGCTCAAGAGCCGGATCACGATCGCCTGATTGACCGCGTTGTCTTCGGCCACCAGGATGCGCAGCACCGGCCGCGGCGCCCGATCCGGCGCGTCGAGCAGCTGCACCTTGCCGGTGCGCCGCCGCAGGTCGGCCGAGCCCGCCCAGTCGAGCACCTGCATCACCCCGTCGAAGACCTCGGCCTCGGTGAACGGCTTGACCACCCACACCGCCACGTCGAGCACCTCGACCTGCCGCGCCAGATCGACCTCGGCCATCGAGGTGAGCATCACGATGCCGACCCGCTCGGCGGGCCAGCGGGCGCGGATGCGGCGGGCGACCTCCAGGCCGTCGGTGTCGGGCATGTGAAAGTCGAGCAGCACCAGCGAGAAGGCGGGCGTATCGTCGTCCCCCATCGCCGCCAGCGCCGCCGCCCCATCGGCCACCGCCACCGGCGCCAGCTTCCAATGGGTCAGCATGCGCTCGAGGATGAGCCGGTTGGTCCCGTTGTCGTCGACGATCAGCGCCGGCAGGCCCACGTGGGCCGACGGCAGCGCGAGCGGCCGCCCGCCCGTATCCGACCCCTCGACCGCGAAGCGCGCGGTGAAGTGAAAGGTGCTGCCCTCGCCCACGGCGCTCTCGACCCCGATCGTGCCGCCCATCAGCTCGACGAGCCGCGATGAGATCACCAGCCCCAGCCCGGTGCCGCCGAAGCGGCGGGTGGTCGACATGTCGGCCTGCTCGAACGCCTCGAAGATCTGATCGAGCTTCTCCGGCGCGATGCCGACCCCCGTATCGCGCACGGCGAAGCGCAGGGTCACCTGCTGCCCGTCGGCGTCTTCCGCGCCGTCCTCGCGGGTGACGTGCACCGCGACCTCGCCCGCCTCGGTGAACTTGATGGCGTTGCCCACCAGGTTGACCAGCACCTGCGCCAGCCGCAGCGGATCGCCGCGCAGGCTCTCGGGCACCCGCGGGTCGATGTCGACCGCCAGCTCGAGCCCCTCGCTGTGCGCCTTGAGCGCCAGCGCCTTCATCGTCAGCCCGACGCGCGCGCGCAGCCGGAACGGCGTGTACTCGAGGCGCAGCTTGCCGGCCTCGATCTTCGAGAAGTCGAGCAGATCGTTGAGGATGGCCAGCAGCGAGCGGGCCGAGGCCTGGGCCAGGGTCAGGTTCTCGCGCTGAGCGTCGTCGAGCGGCGCGCGCAGGGCGAGCTCGAGCATGCCGAGCACGCCGTTCATCGGCGTGCGGATCTCGTGGCTCATATTGGCCAGGAACTCGCCCTTGGCCTTGCTCGCCGCCTGGGCTTTCTCGCGCAGCGCGTGCTCGACGACGAGCTGCGCCCGCACCGCCTCGATCTGACCCCGCCGCCGGGCCGCGCCGATCAGCACCACGAGCAGGCCGAGACCGAGCAGGCCGAGCAGCCCGCGGAACCACCACGTCTGCCAGAACGGCGGCAGCACGACGATGCGCAGCCGGGCGCCCGCGTCGTTCCACACCCCGTCGCTGTTCGCGCCGCGCACCCGCAGCACATAGCGCCCCGGATCGAGGTTGCTGTAGGTCGCGGTGCGCCGGGTGCCGACCCGGTGCCAGCCGGTGTCGAAGCCCTCGAGGGTGTAGGCGTAGGTATTGCGCCCGGGGCGGGTGTAGTCGAGGGCGGCGAACGTGAACCCGACGACGTTCTGGTCGTCGGTCAGCACGATCTGTTCGACGACGCTGATGGCCTCCCGCAGGGGCGAGCCCTCGGCGCCGATCTCCACCGGACGGCTGAAGAGTTCGAAGCCGGTGAAGACCACCGGCGGCGGCACTGGGTTGCGGCCGAGCCGCGCGGGGTGCACCGCGTTGAAGCCGTTGGGGCCGCCGAACAGCAGCGCGCCGGTCGACGTGCGCAGGCTGGCGAAGCGGTTGAAGCGGTTGCCCTGCAGGCCATCGTCGACGGTGAACGTGCGGCAGCTGCGCGCCGCGAGGTCGAGCTGGCACAGCCCGGCGGTGGTGGCGACCCACAGGTGCCCGGCGTCGTCGAACGCCAGCCCGCTGATGTGGTTCGCCGGCAGCCCGTCCTCGACGAAGACGTGCTCGAACGTGCCCGCCCGCGGGTCGAACCGGTTGAGCCCGTTCTGGGTCCCGAGCCACAGCGCGCCCGACGCCGCCTGGGCGATGGCCTGCACGTTGTTCTCGCTCAGGCGACGCGCGCCCGCGTCTTCCTCGGCGCTGCGATACGCGGTGAAGGCCTCGGTCGCCGGGTCGAACAGCGCGAAGCCCCGGTTCTGCATGACGAGCAGAAAGCGCCCGTCGGGCAGCCGGCGCAGCGCCAACAGCTCGTCGCTGGGCAGGTCGCTGTTCTCGGGGGTCCAGGTGCGGATCGCGCCGGTGCTCGGATCGAGGCGCACGAGGCCGCCGCCGAAGTCGACGGCCCAGATCCGCCCCTGCGGATCTTCGGTGATGTCGAAGATGTTGTTGGCCGGCAGCTGCCCGCCCGCCTCGCTGAGCTGCTCGACGACCCGGCCCTGCGCGACGTCGAACCGGGCGAGGCCGCCGGCCCAGGCGCCGACCCACAGATCGCCGGTGCGCGCGCGGTGCAGCGCCAGGACCGCGTCGCTGGCCAGCCCGGCGTTGCCGCTGTCGAACCGCTCGAGCGCCCGGCTGCCCGGCGCGCGGCGATGGAACCCGCCGCCGTCGGTGCCCACCCACAGGTTGCCCTGGCGATCTTCGTGGAACTCGGTGACGGCGTTGACCGCGAGGCTGCGGGGGTCGCCCGGGGTGTGGCGGGCCCACTCGATGGCCCCCGCCCGCGGGCGCATGATGTCGACGCCGCCGGCGAAGGTGCCGACCCACAGATCGCCCACGCGGTCCTGATGGATGGCCCAGACCGAGCCATGGCTCAAGCTGGTGGGATCGCTCTGGTCGGCGCGGGCGTGCACGAAGCCGCCGTCTTCGAAGCGATCGAGGCCGCCGTTCTCGGTGCCGACCCAGATGCGCCCCTGCCCGTCTTCGAACACGACCCGGATGCGATCGGTGGCCAGGCTGCGCGGGTCGTCGGGATCATGGCGGAAGCGATCGACACCTTCGTCCGGCGCGGCCGTATCGAGGCGCCCGATGCCCGAGGCCTCGGTGGCGACCCACAGCCGCCCCTGCCGGTCGAGCTCGAGGTCGAGGATGATGTCGCCGGGCAGGCTGCGCCCGTCGGCCGGGTCGTGGGCGAAGCGGCGCGCCGTGCCCCGCGCGCGGTCGAGGCGATACAGCCCGCCCTCCGAGCCCAGCCACAAGCCGCCGTGGGCATCCTCGACGATGTCGTGGATACGCAGGCTGTCGGGGTTGGCCGCCGGCGCTGGCTCATGGGGCACGACCGCGAAGGTCTCCGTCGCGGGGTCGTAGCGGTTGAGGCCGGCCATCGTGCCGACCCACAGCGTGCGGTCGGCCGTCTGCGCGACCACGTTGGCCCAGCCGAGCAGCCCCGAGCCGTCGTCGGCCGACCAGTTGCGGAAGCGCGCGCGGGCCCGGTCGTAGCGGCTCACGCCGGCCCACGTGGCCACCCACAGCGTCCCGGCGGCGTCCTCGAAGAGATCGGTGATGTTATTGCTGGCGAGGCTGCCGGGCGCCCGCGGGTCGTGCACGTGGGAGACGACGTCGTAGCCGTCGAAGCGGTCGAGGCCGCCCCCTTGAGTGCCGATCCACATGAAGCCGAGGCGGTCCTGCTCGATGGCCGTCACGTGGGTATGTGACAGCGTACTGCCCGGCAGGTGCTCGAACGACGGCCGCGGCCCGTCGGCGTGAGCCGGCGTGCAGACGAGCAACGCCGCGAGCCCGATGGCTCCGGTCCAGAGAACGCTGCGCTGCCGACGTGACAGATTCATGGCCCCTCCACCCTACCGGATCACGCAACGCGCAGCCGCGGTTCGGCCGCACAAAAGCAACATTCCCATCGCACAGGCGCAGTCGCCCGACGGCGGCCCGACCGCGGCCCGGTCACGAGAACGTCGTGTCGTTCCCGCGGTCGACGGACTACAGTTGCGCCGGAGGACGATGTGGCGCACGGCGGACCCCCTGGCGATCGAGACGGCGCAGACGGCGGCCTGATCGCCGAGCCGGCGCCGTCGCTGGTGACCTCGCGCCCGGCCGACGACTCGACCGGCCCGGGCACCGCGGGGCTCACCATGAGCATGGACGGGGCCCCGGCGGACGGCGACGGGGCGGCGCGGCCGCGCAAGATGGGCCGCTACACGCTGCTCGCCGAGCTGGGCAGCGGCGGCATGGGTATCGTCTACAAGGCGTGGGATCCGGCCCTCGACCGCGCGGTGGCCCTCAAGGTGCTGCTCGCCGGGCGGCTGGCGTCGCAGCGCCACCTGTCACGTTTTCTCGACGAGGCGCGGGCCATCGCCCGGCTCGACCACCCGGCGCTGGTCGAGGTCTACGACATCGGCCTGGTCGACGGCTGCCCCTACTTCACCATGGAGTTCGTCGCCGGCCACGACCTCGAGCGCGCCGCCGCCGACGCGCCGCTCGACCCGGTGCGCGCCTGCCGGCTTCTCGCGCGGGTGGCCCGCGGGCTCGCCGAGGCCCACCGGCAGGGCATAGTGCACCGCGACCTCAAGCCGGCCAACATCCTCGTCGACACCGACGATACGCCCCGGCTCATCGACTTCGGCGTCGCCCGCTTCCTCGAGTCGTCCGATACCCGCACCCGCACCGGACAGGTGGTCGGCACGCCGGCCTACATGGCGCCAGAGCAGGCCATGGGCCGCGTCGACCAGATCGGGCCGGCCACCGACATCTTCGGGCTCGGGGCGACGCTCTACCGGGTCGTGACCGGCTTCCGCCCGGGCCGGCTCGACCTGGGATCCCTCGACGGGGCGCCGCGCGACGTGCTCGCCATCTGCGTCACGGCGATGGCCGAAGCACCCACCGAGCGCTACCCGTCGATGGCCGCGCTCGCCGACGAGCTCGAGCGCTTCGCCCGCGGCGAGCCGGTGCAGGCCGCGCTGCCCGGCCTCTGGCGCCGCACCCGCTGGCGGCTGCGCGAGGCCCGCGGGGTCTTGCTCGGGGCGGCGGGCGCCGCGCTGCTCGCGGCGGTGAGCTGGCTGGCGGTCGACGCCTGGGACGCGCACACCGCCGCCGAAGACCTGCGCCGGCGCGAGGACGCCGCCGCCTCGCGCCTCGACGACGCGCTCGACGAGGGCCGCCGCCTGCGCGCCGACGGCGACAGCGACGGCGCCGCGCGGGTCGAAGAGGCGGTCATCCTGCGCCCCGAGGTGCAGGAGACCCGGGCCCTGGCCCGCTTCCACCTGCAGCGGGCCGCGGACGCCACCGCCCGCCACGATCGAACCGCCGCCCGCGGCGCCGCGGCGAGCGCCTTCGCCGCCGCCCGCCACCCCGCCGAGACCAGCGCATCCCTCGTCGCGCTGGGCGAGGTCTTCGCCGCCGAGTACCGGATCGACGCTCTGCGGGCCATCGTCGAGCGCCTGGCGCGCGACGCCGCCGGGCGTCGCGCCGCCGATCCGCTGCGGCTGGCCCTGGCGATGGGTGAGCGCCGCTTCGCCGAGGCGGCCCGGCTCGCCGAACGCGCCGCCGACCCCCGCGCGCCGGTGCTCGCCGCGCTGATGCACGCCCACGCCACCCCGTGGACCATGGAGAAGCTGGGCGTGCGGCGCTATCACTCGCCCGCGCCGGGCGACGTGGACGGCGACGGCCGCCCGGAGCTCTTCATCGGCCACACCCCGCTGTGGGTCGACGCGCCGACCCTGCCCCGCGCGCCGCTGCCGCCCCTCGAACCGGGCACGTTCGTCACGCCGCTGGGCGACGGCCTCGCGGCGCTGCAAGACGCCGACGGCCGGCGCCTCGCCCGCCTCGCCGACGGCGGCTGGCAGACGCTGACGTCGCTGGCGGGCTTCTCCCACTTCGCCCTGGGCGACCTCGACGGCGACGGTGCGCCGCGCCTCTTCGCCCTCGGCGGCTGGCGCATGGGCGCGCTCGCGCCGGATTCAGCCGGCGTCTGGCGCGCCACCCGAACCCACCCGCCCAGTGAAGCGGGCCGCATCGTACCCCGCGCGGCAGACATCGGCCGCTTCGCCGCGCGCGGGCCGGCGCTGGTCGTCGCCGCCGGCGGCTGGCTGGGCTACGACCTGCGGATCTATCAGGCGGCGGGCGGCGCAGATGCCACAGACGGCGCCGACGGCGCGGCCGATACGCTGCACCTCGCGGCCCGCGAGAAGCTCGGCGGCGTCGTCAGCGGCGCGCTCGTCGAGCGCCCGGACGCCGACCCGCTCATCGCCGTCGTCGTGCGCAGCATGCTGCCCGAGCCGCGGATGTTCCCGCCCGAGCAGCCCGCCGGCCGCCCCGAGGGCATCCACCTCTTCGAGTGGACCGCCGCGGGCCTCGAAGCCGTGCGCCGCGTGCCCCTCGACAGCGGGCAGGACGACGAATTCGCGCTGCACGCCGCTGACCTCGACGGCGACGGGCTCGCCGAGCTGATCGTGTCCTATCGCAATGGCCGCCGACCGGCGCGCATCTTCCCCGCGCTGGGGCGACATCCGCCGATCCCGCTGGTCGGGCTCAACGTGCTCGCGACCGCTCGACTCGACGCCGATCCAGCGGCAGAGCTGGTGGTGCACGACACCGCGAGCGACCGCCTGTGGACCCTCGGCGTCGGCGACGACCCCCTGCCCGCCCGCCCGGCGCAGCCCCTGCGCGACCCCGAAGACCACAGCGGCCCGCCGGCGATCCACGAGCTGGCCCGGCTGGGGCTGGTGCACGAGGCCATCGACGCGTGGCGCCGGGAGATCCGCCTCGGGCGGGCGCCGGCGGACGCCGCGTGGCATGCCGCGCGGCTCGCCGCGGCCAGCGACCGGGTCATCGACGCGGCCGGCCTCTTCATGCGCGCCGCCGAGGGCCGCCGCACCACCGAGGCCCTGCGGCGGGCCGCCCGGGCCTACGAGGACGCGCTCGACTGGCCCGGGGCGCAGGCGGCGTCACGGCGACTCGTCGAGCGACCCGACGCCGCGCCCATCGACCGCGATCGGCTCGCTCGCCTCGACGCCCGCCTGACGCAGCGGCTCGATCTGAAGCCAGGGACCGACCTGCCCGCGCAGCTGCGGATCATCGCCCCCGATCGGCTGCGGGTCGACCGGGCCGGCGGCGCGCTCGAGGTGATCGGCGATCGGGTCGGCCCCATCGCGCGGCTGCCCGTCATCGCGACCGGCGGCCCGCTGGCCGTCGAGGTCGCGATGCAGACCCCGCGCCTGGAGTACGCCGGCGTGGTCGACATCGGCCTCGTCGCCCGGGCGCCCACCGGCGAGCGGCGGGCGCTGTTCCGCATCGAGAACGTCGCCTGGGGCGGCGGATCGGTCACCATGCAGCGGGCCATGCTCACCCGCCGCGGCGCCGATCAGATCGTCTTCTTCAACCGCCAGGCCCATACGCCGACCGGCGATCCGCTGCACGTCCGGGTGACCCTCGACCCCGGCGACGGTCGGATCGAGGTGGCCGAGTACACCACCGGCCAGCGCTGGAGCGATCAGCTGCCCGCCGATCGGCTGCCGCGGTCCGACGAGCGGCTGATGCTCGAGATCGGCAGCGCGGCCGGCGACTCGCCCTCGGGCGCGACGGTGCGCGCCCGCGTCGAGACGCTGCTGCTCGACGGGCTGGCCATCGATCGCGAGGCCCCGCTGACCGATCCGGCCTTGCACGTCGCCGGGCGCGCGCTGGCCGAGGGCCGGCCCGCGGTGACCCTCGACCGGCTCGGCGGGCGGGACGACGACGCCGCAGCCGCCCTGCGCGCAGCGGCGCTCTACGATCTGGGGCGCTTCGATACGGCCGACGAGATCGTGGGTGCCCGCCTGCCCGACCTCGTGCCCGGGGGGCCGTTCGACCAGATGCTGCGCGGGCGGGTGCGGCGCGACCCGCTGCACTTCGCGCCGCTGGTGCGCGCGGTGCTCGGCCCCGCCGCCGATGCGTGGCTGCAGCCAGCGTTCGCGGTGCACCTGGACAAGCACCCGCTCGACCCGGAGGTCCGGCTGGCCGCCCGAGCGCTGCTGATGGGCGCCGGCGGCGAGACCACCGCGCCCGAGGCCCGCATGGCGCTGCTGCTCGCCCGCTCGGCCGATCACCGGCGCGCCGGCCGCATCGGCGCCGCCCGGGCCGACCTCGAACGCTATCGGGCGCTGCTCGAGAGCCAGCCGCCGCCGGGCGCCGACGATCAGGTCACCCGCGGCAAGCAGTGGAGCCGCTATCACCGGCTGCGGGCCGAGAGCCGCGCGCAGGCGGGCGATCTGCCGGCGGCGATCGCGGCGGTGCGCGACGCGCTGGCCACCTCGCCCACCCCCGAGATCATGGCCGACCGGCTGCTGGCCAGCCCCGCGCTGCGTCCGCTGCACGCGCAACCCGTCTGGACCGAGGTCCGCCGCGCCGCCGCGTGGTCCGACCGCCCGGCCGGGGCCCGCTGACCCCCTCGGTTCACCGGGCCGAGCGGATCGGCAGCGCCCGGCGATAGACCCCGCCGGCAAAGACCCGCAATGGCTCATCGGCCGGCCGGTCGAAGCGGCCCACCAGCGAGTTGCCCGCGTGGTCTTCGAGCGCCGGGTCGACGAGCAGCGCGTGGTCGCCGGCCGCCCACGGGCGCTGCGGATCAAAGCGCCAGCGGTCGCCGGACGGGGAGACGGCCACCGCGCCCGCGACGGGTCGCCCAGCGGGGTCGAGCAGCGCCATCCCCTGCTCGAGCAGCAGTCGATCCACCGGCTCGTCGAGCCGCACGACCAACGGATCGCGGCCGCCCGCCGCCGGCGTGGTGACCGCCCAGCGCGCCGGCTCGATCCGCCGCGCGTCCACCGGCCCGACGGCCCAGCGCCGGGAGACCGTTCGACCCAGCGGGCGGCCTCGCGCATCGGGCAGCGTGCCGCGCACCACCAGCCGAACCGCGCCGCCCGCGCGCAGCGCGCGCCCGAGGCGGTCGTGGGCGATGAGCCCCGACTTCACCCGCCCCGGGTCGAAGAGGAGGGTCAGCCGGGTGCCGTCGGCGCTCCAGAACTCGTGCCCGCCGACGAAGAACGGCGCGTCGATCAACCGCCCGGCATCGTCGCGCAGCTCGACGTGTCCATCGACCGCGTCGGTGCGCATCGGGCGCTCGAAGTGCACGTAGATCCGCAGCGTATTCGCCGCCAGGGTCGGCGTATCGGGGGTGAAGCTCACCGCGCTCGCCGGCCCGGCGGTCAGCGCCAGCCAGAGCGCGGCCAGCATGCCTGCCGCCGACCGGCCGGGCCCCGGTGCCATGGGGCTCACCGGCGGGCTCGCGGGCGGAAGCCCTCTTCCTGCTGCAGCATCGTCCGAAAGCCCGCCATCTCGTCGCCGCCCTTCGGCGGCGTATAGCCGGGCATATCGAACTCGCCGACGAAGTCGGTCAGGCGGAAGAACAGGTTCTTGCGCACCGAGAGCAGATCGGCGGTGCCGGTCTGCGGATCACGGCGCAGCCCGACGAGGCGCTCGGGCCCCTGGTCGGCGATGGCGAAGAAACCCACCATGGGCAGCTCCATGCCCGACAGCCCGGCCTTGCCGAAGCCCGCCGGCTTGTCGAGGCCCGGCGCCTTCGCCGCCGCGGCCAGCGCCGGCATCGGGATCATCACCGGGGCCCGCTGGCGGTTGAGCAGCAGCAGATACTCGCCCGCCACGCCCTTGGGATCGGTCGCCGAGAACGCCAGGATGTCGGTGGGGGTATTGCCATAGCCCAGCTCGGCGATGGTCTTGCCCACCACCCGGGCGCCATGCTTCAGGCCATCGAGCGGGAAGAGCACCAGCGGGGTGCAGGTATACGCCGCGACGGCGTGCCAGACACCGCCGAGCTCGACCATCGTCTGCGCCCGGATGGGGGCCCGGGTCTCATTCTGAGCATGGGACGCGTGGTAGATCTGCAGCTTGGAGACCGCCGCCGACCCGCCGAAGGGGAACGGCACCCGCCGCAGCACCGCGTCGAAGGCGGTGCCCGAGGTGCCCGCGACGTACAGCGCGCCGCCGTGGAAGTCGAGATCGGTCACGGTGAAGTCGCGCAGCGTGCGCCCGCGGGGCAGCGGCACCGCGTCGGCGACGACATCGGCGAGCCGGGCTTCGGTCGGTTTCGCCGCCGCGATGTCGATCGGCGCGACCCGCCCGTCGGCGGTGGCGGTGAAGACCGCGCCGGTGGTCTCTGCCCCGAAGCCGCTGCGCACCGCGACGTAGGCCACCCGCGCCGCGCGGTCGAACGCGATGTCGGTCAGCCGGATGCGATCGGCGGTGGTGCCCAGCTGGCCGGCGATGGTGCGATCGAGCCCGAACAGGTTGAAGTGCTTCGCCTCGGGCGCGGCGATCGATGGGCGCTGAAAGGCGACGAGGCGGCCGGCGCGGCTGTCGGCGACGACCACGGCCCCGTCGGGCCCGAGGGCGATGGCGTCGGCCGAGCCGAGAGCACCACCGGGGGCGGCGGACGCGGCGCCGGGCAGCGCCGACAGCGTCAACAGCGCCAGCGAGAGCGCAGCGCCCATGGACGGGCGGGTTCGGGGGAGCAGATGCAACATGGGACCTCCTTGCGATGCATGGATCGGTGGCGCGCCCCGCATGGCATCCGGCGTGGCATCCGGCGTGGCATCTGACATGATATCTGACATGATATGCCATGCTCGGGCGGACGCCGCGTCGTCGGTCTTCGACAGGCAGCTTGCGGGCGCAGTACGAACATAGGCGCCCCTCGCAGGCTCCACAACGGCCAACCTCGGGCGCCTTCATCCCATAAATGCAATGAAACTCAGGCATGATCCGTGCAAAATACGCATCATGCTCGATCTGAATGCCATGGTGATGTTCGCCCACATCGTGCAAGACGGCAGCTTCGCCGCCGCCGCGCGCCGCTCGGCGGTCTCGACGTCGACGCTCAGCCGACGGATCGCCCAGCTCGAAGACGCGGTCGGCGCCCGGCTGCTCGAGCGCGACTCGCGCAACCTGCGCATGACGCCGGCCGGCGAGGTCTTCCTCGAGCGCTGCCGGCGCATCGCCGCCGAGGCCGACCTCGCCGCGGACGACGCCGACATGCTGCACGGCGAACCGCGCGGGCGGCTGCGGATCTCGGCGTCACCGCTGTTCTCCCAGGCGGTGCTCGCCCGCCTGCTGCCCGACTTCCTCGCCCGCTATCCGGCCGTCGAGCTCGACCTGCACGTCACCGTGCGGCGGGTCGCGGTGATCGAAGAAGGCTTCGACGTGGTCATCCGGGCGGGCAAACCCCGGGCGAGCAGCCTGATCGCCCGCCGGCTCGGCGAGTCGACGAGTTATCTCGTCGCGACCCGCGCCTGGCTCGACGGGGTCGATGCGATCGCCCACCCGGCCGATCTCGAGCACGCCGGCTGCCTGGTCTACAGCCCGCGCAGCGGCCCGGTGCGCTGGCGCTTCACCCAGGGTGATGACGCGGTGACCGTCGAGGCCGACGGCGCGCGGGTCAACGACCTGCTGACATTGCAGCAGCTGTCATTGGCCGGCGCGGGGCCGACGGTGCTGCCCGCGCTGCTGTGTATCGAGGCCCTGCGCGACGGGCGGCTGGTGCGGCTGCTGCCGGCGTGGTCGCTGCCGTCGATGCCAGTCGTGGCGCTGTATCCCAGCCGGCGGCACGTGGCGCCGGCGGTGCGGGCGTTCATCGACGCGGTCGTGGCGCATGTCGCGGCCCATCCGTGGCGGCTGCAGTGAGCAGACCGGGTCCAGGGGGGCAGTAGAGGCGGGCATACCCGGCGACGACGCCGGGCGGCCGGATCACTCGTAGATCGAGCCGGCGAGGGGCAGGGTCCAGTCGACGAGCTGGCCCTTGTCGAACCACAGGCCGATCTCGCGCTCGGCGGTCTCGACCGAGTCGCTGCCGTGCACCACGTTGCGGCCGATGTCGATGCCGAAGTCACCGCGGATGGTGCCCGGCTTCGAGGCGAGCGGGTTGGTCTCGCCGAGCATGGCGCGGCCCTGCTTGACGACGTCCTTGCCCTCCCAGACCATCGGCACCACCGGGCCCGAGCCGATGAACTTCACCAGGCCGGGGAAGAACGGCTTGTCCGCCAGCGCGCCGTAGTGCTGCTGCAGCAGCGCCTCGTCGGCCACCATGAACTTCATGGCGACGAGCTTGAAGCCGCGCCGCTCGAAGCGGCTGATGATCTCGGCGACGAGCCCGCGGGCGACGCCGTCGGGCTTGATCATGATGAAAGTGCGCTCGGTGTTGCTCATGGATCTCTCCGTTCGGTGAAGGACTTCGGCCGCATCGTGCGCGGCCGGGCGCGGGGAGTCTGCACAAGCGGGCGCTCGACCGCAAGCGCTGCTTCATCGACACCGCCACGGGCATCGCCGCGCACGCTGCACCGCACGCTCAGGGCGCGGCGCGCGCGTCGGGATCGTCCTCTTCGCCCTCGCCTTCACCTTCACCCTCGCCGCCGTCGTCGCCCTCGCCCTCCTCACCGCCCTCGCCCCCGTCGTCTTCGACGTCGCAGAACGCGCAATACAGCGGCGGCCGCAGCTCCTCGCAGCGGTCGAGGTCGACATTCAGCGGACACAGCCCCCACTCGCTCAGGCCGCTGCGGCAGTCGAGATCGGGCAGCAGAATCGGCGCGATCTGATCGATCCGCCCGAACCTGATCGGGCTGCGCTCGTCTTCGGGCGCGGCGAAGCGGGTGCCCTGGCGGTGATCGCACCAGTCATCGGTCGGCGCGACCCGATGGAACCCGGGCGCGAAGCGGCCCAGCGTCGGATCGTCGAGCCCGGTCGGCGTGAACAGGACCGCCAGCTCGGTGGTGCCGCCGAGCACGCTCTCGTACGCCGGGTCGATGCTGCCGTCGCCGTCGAGATCTTCGAACGCCACCAGCACGCCGACCGCGTAGTCGCCCGCCGCGGTGCGGCGCAGGGTCGAGTCGGGCGGCGGCTGGTAGACCGTCAGCCGATAGGTCGCCGGCAGCCCCGGGTCGATGGTGCTCGCCTGCTCGAACGGCGCGCCGCCGCGCCCGGGATCGCTCCAGATCAAGCTCACGCCGAGCACCACCTCGCTGCTGAAGAGCGCGACGTCGGCCCCCTCCCCCGCCAGGCAGGCCTCGAGATCGTCGAAGCAGCGGTCGGCCGCCGGGCACGGGGCGTCCTCGTCGCCCGCGGCCTCACAGGCGGCGAAGGCGTCTTCCGAGCACAGCTCCGCCTCGCCCTGGCACTCGGCGAGCGCCACCACCTGCTCGAAGTCCGCCAGGATCAAGGGCCCGGCGACCGTATACAGCGGCTCGCCGGGATAGGCCCCATCGGCCAGCGAGTCGCCGCAGCCGGCCATACCCAGGCCGGCTGCCGGCAGACCGGCCAGCAGGCCGACGAGGGCGACGGCGCGGCGCGCGCGCATCCCATCACGGTACATAGACGGTCACCCCCAGGCCGACGAACGGCGCCGCGGTCAGCGCCGGGCCGTCGCCGCCCGGCAGGATGTAGCCGTCGAGCCCGCCCGACAGCCGCGCGCTCAGCGCCGGCAGGACGGCGTACTCCGCCCGCAGCAGCGCGCCCGCCCGACCGGCGAGCGCGTCCCGGGTCGGCGCCTGACCGCTGGTGGTGAAGTCCTGGCGGATCCACTCGCCGCCGACCCGCAGCCCGAAGCCCAGCGACAGCCGCCCCAGGTCGAAGAGCCGCAGCGCGCCCACGTCGGCGCCGAGCTGATGCTGCGCCAGCGCCAGCCCGGTAGTGTCGTGGGCCAGCCCGCCGTAGCGCAGCCGCAGCTCGACCGCCACCGCCTCGAAGTCGGCCCGCGCGCCCACCGCGCCGAAGCCGGCCAGCCCCAGCCCCTGCTCGACCGATCCGCCGGCCTCGCCCTCGGCCAGCGCGCCCCAGACCGAGCGCCGCCCGCGATCGTAGCCCTTGCGCACCGTCAGGCCGTACGGCATGCGCTGCAGGCCCTTGGCGGTGATGGTCGTCGCGCCGCCCGGGCGCACGTCGGCGAGCCCCTCGAAGATCGCGTCGGCGGTGCGCCGGCGCAGGGTATAGGCCCCCGGCTCGACGAGCAGCTCGGTGCCGCCCGCCGAGCGCACCTCTTCGACGCCCGGCCCGCGCCCGTCGCGCGGCAACAGCAGCCAATGCCCGTCGGGTTCGAGCCGCAGCCGCCCCAGCCCGCCGCTCTGCGCCAGCCGGGTGACCACGAGATCTTCGCGCCCGCGCATGCGAAAGGCATAGGTCGGGTGCTGCACCACCGGCGCCCGGCTGGTCGCGCGCAGGGTCTCTTCATAGGCGTAGCGATAGGCCTCCGACAGCGTGACCCGCCGATCGCCCGAGGCATCGGCCGCGCCGAGCAGGCCGTTGACGAAGTGATGGCTGAAGATGCCCCCGCCCAGCTGATCGGACTCCTGCGAGCTCTCGCCCTGGGCCGAGCTGGTGATGATGGCGCTGCCCTCGCTCTCGAGGCGATCGGTCGCGCGAATTCGAAACGGCTGCACCTGCCGCGCGCCCTTGACCCGGGTCAGCGCGCCCGAGCGGCAGGCGTCGACCACCAGCACCGACAGGGCGCTGCCGCTGCCGGCCACCGCGCCCTGCAGGTGATCGAGCGGCAGGCGCGCGTTGCCCAGGTGCAGCGCGCGGGCGTCGGCGTGGCCGCTGTAGTAGACGAAGAGCACCGTCTCGTCGCCGGCGGCCCGGCGCTCGGCGGCCCGCTCGGCCAGCCGGGCCAGCGCCCGCTCGACCGTCGCCGGATCGGGGCCGCGCAGCAGCACCAGATCTTCCGGCGGCACCCCGCCGAAGCGGGTCAGCACGTCGGCGAAGCGGCTCGCGTCGCGCTCGGCATAGCGCAGCGGCGTCTCGTCGGGCTCGCCCAGGTTGGCCCCGATCACCAGCGCCATGCGGCTCTGACCCGCCTCGGCCGGCGCGGCCGGCGTCAGCGTCGCCAGCGCCAGCGCCAGCAGCGCGAGGGGCAGCCGCGGGCTCATGGTGTCTTCTGCAGGCGGTTGACCACCTGCTCGCAGCCGTCGACCAGGGCCGGCAGCGGCGTCGCGGCGCTGTGATTGGCCGCTTGGTTGGCCAGCTTGGCCAGCCGCGGCGCCACCGCGGGGTAGTCCACCGGCGCCGCGCAGAAGAGCGCCACCAGCGTCTCGCTGCCCGTCGACGCGTCGAACTCGATCGCGCTGTCGAGCGCCGCCGCCTGCGCCTGCGGACCGAACGCGGCGCCCTTCGGCGCGGCGCCCCGGGGATACACCGGGTAGGTCGCGCCTTTGCCGTCGACGCCGAGGATGAGCAGGTGCCCCGCCGACGCCGCCGAGGCCTTGAAGCCCAGCTGCTCGCCCGGGCGCACGGTGTCGCCCTGCTCGATGGTGCGCTGCGCGCCCTTGGCCGGGTCGCGGGCGATGATCTCGAGGGCGAAGCCGCCCTTGATCCGGATGTCGGGCGTCGGCGTCGTCTCGACGGTCGCCGGCCCCGGGCGCAGCGCGAAGAAGAGCCCCACCGCCGCCAGCGCCACGACGGCGCCGTAGATCGCGACCCGGTTGGTCGGGGCCCCGGTGGTGCGACCGGCCGCGGCCTCGCGCAGTCGGGCCGGCGGGCGCAGCGCGGAGGCATCGGCCCGGACCTGTTCGATGGCCGTCTGGCATTCGTCACAGCCGGCGAGGTGCTCGGCGATCGGGCCCTCGGCCGGCTCGCCGGCCACGATGCGCTCGACCGTCAGCGGCGAGAGGTGCCACTCGCGGTCGAGGCCGGCGGCCGGCGCCTCGGCGTGCATCTCCTCCGCCATGTCTGAAGGCTCGTCGCGCATCACGCCATCCCCGCGGCGCGGCGGGCGTCGCTGCGCAGCTCTTCGATGCGATTGCCGATGGTGCGCCGGCTGACGCCCATGATGCGGGCGATCTCGGCGTGGCTCATGCCATCGACGAAGTAATAGGTGGCCATCGCGAGGCTCTGCTCGTCGAGCTGCCCGAGCAGCTGCTCGAGCAGCAGCGCGGCCTCTTGATCGCGGGCCTTCGACGGCCGCAGGCCGGGCAGCTCGGCGTTGAGCTCGAGCTTCTCCGCCCGCCGCTTGCGGTCGCGCAGCCGGTTGAGACAGAGCCGGGTCGTCACCGAATAGAGCCACGTCGTCGGCGACGACTGGCCCTGAAAGGTGTCTCGTTTCTCGATCGCGCGCATGAACACTTCGTGCACCACCTCTTCGGCCTCGGCCTCGTCGGGGAAGAACCGCCGCACGCGCCGGAAGACCATGCCGGCGTGGCGGCGGTACAGATCGTCGATGTCGAGCCGGGGCGTCTGGTCGACCGCCTTCCGCCGGAACGGCAGCACCCGGCCCCATCCACGTCGCTCGCTCACCGCGCCTCCCCTGCCCCCGGCGGGGGCTCTCGAACAGTGGGACACCTGTCGTGTGGAGGATGGCAATCGGCGCGCAGATTTTCTACCGGGAGCCGCCCGAAGGCGGCGAACGCCCACCGTCGCCGACGCTGGGGGTGGGGCTACTTCGCGGCGGCCAGGGCCTGCGCCTTGTCGAGCAGCGCCGCGGTCGGCTTGTTGCCCGGTCGCAGCACCAGCGAGCGCTGCGCCGCGTCGACGGCCCGCGCCCGATCGCCGCGCTCGACGTAGAGCTTGCCCAGGTTGTACAGCGCCGCCGCCCGCACCGACGCCTTGCCCTTCGAGTTCGCCGCCGCCCACAGCGCCGCCTCGGCCTCGGGCACCTTCTCGGCCATCATCGCGAAGCCCAGCTCGCCGAGCGCCACCGGATCACCGGGCGTCTTCTCCAGCGCCAGCAGCAGGTGCTCGATGGCCTTCTGCGGGTTGCGCTCGGCCCCGGTCATCGCCGCGCGCGCCGCCTTCAACGAGGCGTCGTAGGCCGGCAACGCAGTGTGCCCGCCCAGCGAGACGATGCCCGAGCGCTCGACGTCGCGCACCAGGGCCCCGCCGATCCAGCGGTAGTGCTCGACGACGGCCAGGCTCGGGCAGCATACGCCGTCCCACGGCAGCGAGGCGTTGCGCTCGAGCCGCACCGCGTCACCGACGATCTTCACCGGCCCGTGGCCGCCGTCGCCGCGATCGCCGCCCAAGATGCGCCCCGCGAGCAACGGGGTCTTGCCCGCCACCCGGTAGACGTACAGCTCGTCGAAGCGCCCGGTGCCGCCGCCCCAGTACACGAGCGAGACGAGGTGCTCGGGCTGGCCGTCGCCGTCGAGGTCGCCGGAGACCACGCCGGTCAGCTCGAGCGACTCGCCCACGCCGTCTTCCGGCTGCCGCTCGAAGCTGCCGTTGGTCAGGGTGTAGGTCGTGCCGTCCACGGTGTAGCTCAGATTGGCCCAGTCGACCGGGCCTGCGGGTGCGAGCAGCGCGACAGACAGCGCCGCGCTCGTCAGCGTCGAGATCATCGGGGGGCCTCCTCTACCGGTTCTCCTCGGCGAACGGCGGCATGATAGAGCACCCGGCGCGCCGCGTCCGCTCATTGTGGGCTGCCGGATGGTCACCCGTCCGGGTCGGCGCGCCTCTACCGCCATCTGGCGTTCGATCTGACCGCCCGCGGGCGCCGAGGGCCGTCGCGATCGCGCGGGCCGATCGCCCAGTGCTGTCCACAAGTCCCGCATTCGGGTAACGTTCGGGCTACCCCCGCGTCGGAGCCCGCTATGCCCAGCCCAAGTCAAGTCGCCACCTGGCAGAACAACATCCGCTTCATGGTCGACCCGGTCGCCTTCATGAAGCACACCCTGATCGACTCGGCGAGCATGCTCGAGAAGTCGATGGCGATGAATCGGGTCGACGCCAACGCGCTGGCCAACAACTGCAAGACGCTCTTCGGCTTCGACCTCGTGCCGGTGGGCCACCTCAAGGCGTGTCTGGTGATGCGCCACCCCAAGTCGGAGTTCACCGGCGGGCCGTCGATCAAGGCGCGCTTCCTCGGCTTCGCCTACAAGGTCGCCGGCACGCACCAGATCGCGCACATCGACGCGCCGTCCGACGGTCAGCCGATCCTCACCGTGGGCATCACCGGCTGCACCATCATCGGCGTGCGCACCGAGTCGGGCCTGCGCTTCTATCACGAGCCCACCCGCTCCGACGATCGCAAGAAGTGGCTCGACAAGTACCCCGGCAAGGTCGTGCTGCATGTGCCCTCGCGCACCGGCTTCGGCACCGCCTTGATGCGGCGCGAGCAGAACACCTGGCAGGTCGTGATGCAGTCGTTCGCCTACAACCAGGCGGCGTGGGTCCAGGCCGCGGCGCGCGACGCGCAAAGCAGCAAGGGCAAGGAGTCGAGCAAGTTCTTCAACTTCTACTCCAAGCCGCAGGTCGACGTGCACGGCGAGAACAGCGTGGGTCAGCTCATGCGGACCACGGCCTTCGCCCGCCGGCGCGCGATGGGCTACGACGACTGATCGCCGAGGCGCGGGGCTGTGAGCCGAGATGGGGGCGAGGCCGGGCGGTCGGGCTCACGTCGTCGCGAAGTGCGGCCCGACTCGTGGCCGAGGTGCGTGCGCTTACCGGTCGGCGCGAACGCCGACCGCCAGCAGGCGAGCAATTGCCACCCCTCTCGAGCCGGCAGCGGCTCGATCTCGGCGCCCGACGCCTTGATGAGTCCGTGGACCTTGTTCTCGATATTCATGCTCACCCGATCGCCGTACAAGACATGCCCGCATGTCCGTTAGATACCATAGGACATAGGGTCGGCCCCGACACCTGCAGCTGACTGAACGCGGCGGGCTGCGGGGTCGCATGTCTGGCCGCTGTACGGCCATGTATCCCTGCCCGACCGCCCTCAACCGCCCAGCGCGACGCGCAGACAGAAGTGATAGATCGTCAGCCCGTCTTCGACCTCGTCGTCGAGGGGCAGCGAGACGTGCAGGCCGGGCTGGATCGGATGTCCGATGGAGCGGACGCCGATGCTGAGGGCATTGAAGGCCTCGTTGTCGTCGTCGAACGCCGCGAGGTTGATCAGGTTGGTCGACTCGAGCATCAGCGCCACCATGGCGACCACGTCTGCGCTGGCCGCGAAACCAACCGCGGGAAGATGTCTTCGAGCTCGTCATCGCTGGGCAAGAGCACCCAGCCCGACCTCAGCCCGCAGTTCGAAGGCGTTCAGCGAGATGCGATCGAGCGTCTCGAAGCCGGTGTCGGCAACGGCGGTGGAGGCGGCGACGAGCGGGGCCAGCAAGGCGGCGGTGATGACGGTGCACATGGTTGCTCCAGGCATGAATCGGCCTCGGAGTATGTCACAAACATACCCGGCGGCGGCGCGGAGCCTACAGCGGTCGCCCATGGCGACGGCGCGACATCGGCCCCACCGACATCTCAGCGCGCATCATGGATGTCCTGCTACCGGGCCACTACGGCTCCGGCAGCGGCACCTCGGCTCGCCACTCGAACGGTTCGCTCGAGAGTACCAAAGCGATACCCCAACTCCTGGAGTTTGACGATCACTCGTCGCAGGAGGGCCGGCTGCTTCACCCAGTGCATGTCGTGCAGCAGAATGATCGCCCCATTGCGCGGACGCCCCCGAGGACTGTACCTCGGCAAATAGTCCGCCGTGACGCCGGTCCCCTCCCAATCGGGAGACGCTGGACGCCTCTTGAAAGTGCCGACTGGGTAGAACTCGAAGGACCAACCGACGTGCGAGCGGCGCAAGGGGTTGGGTCCCGTCAACACCAACTGCCCCATGCCCTGATGGGCAGGCACAGCCGAGCTTTGGAGAGCATTGACGAAGCTCTTGTTGAATCGGCCATCTCCGGGCAGACGGATCGGATCGAAGGTCGAGCGAGCGGGTCGGCCGAGCGCCCTGGCGATCCGGCGATCGGTCCTCTCGATCGAGTCTGCCAACGTCGCCGGGCTCTCGTCGCCGTAAGCACTGATGTGCTTCCACAGGTGATTGGAAATGTGATGCCCTTGCTTCACGAGCTGCTTCAAGCGTTGCTCGTTCTTCTTGATGTTCTCCGATGAACCACCGGCGACCACCGAACCATGCAGGAAGAAGGAAGCCTTGACCTTGGTGCTCTCGAGCACAGACACTACGGCGTCGGTCCCATCGTTCGGCCCATCATCAAATGTGAGATAGATCGTCTTGCTGGCCGCAGCAAATAGATGCTCTCGGCCCGTATCGGCCACTTTCTGTTCGGTACGCTTGGGCACCTCGACGGTCGAGCCCGGTCCTGACTCCACCGTTTGCGGTCCAATGGGTTCGTTCATATCGGTCTTTCATAGGCTGCGGGTGGCGTTCGTCGATTCGATGGCATGCGTATCACGTCGCCGGGGATCTCGATGACCCGTTCTCGCCCACCGGGTTGCCCTCCCGTCAGCTGCCCCTGACTCGGCGCCCAGAGGCGCGCAGCGAGCGCCCGGTCACGGGGTGGACGGTGGCCTGCACCGGGGCTGAGGCCGCGCACGATCACCGCGTGGCCGGCGACGCAATCGTATGGGCGAAGGCGGCGCCGATGCCGGCGGTGCGCCGGCGACCAGGGCGGGCATCGCGGTGCGCCTTCGGCTGCGATGCGTATGGGTATCACGCGAGGATGTCGCGCACGACCGTCGAGCTGAGGGTCTCGTTCATGCCGATGCTGTCGGCCTGCACGCCGCCCATGCGGGCCAGGGTCAGCAAGATGTCGCTGAAGTTGCGCTGCTGCGGCGCCGCGCCGACGTGCACATCGCCGCGCAGCGCGCCGCAGGCCTTGCCGACCACCAGCGCCGGATAGTCATGGTTCTCATGGGTCCAGCCATAGGAGGTATCACTGGTCACCAGCATCGCCAGCTCGTCGAGCAGGTTGCCCGCGCCGGTATCGACCGCGGCGAAGTGATCGAGGGTCACCGCGAGGCTCTCCATGGTGTAGACCACGCCCTGGGTGACCATATCATAGCCATTGGGCAAGGCATCGACCAGGTGCACGATGTCTTCGTGGTACGAGCGCTCGAAGTCGGGCCCCAGGTGGCGGTAGTAGACGTGGGCCGCCGGCAGGGTGAAGACATAGCTGAAGACATTGGTCAGATCGCAGGCCAATGCCATCGCCATCATGCGGCTCATGGCATCGTGCAGCCCGGCCGGCGCCTCTTCGCGGTCGTCGGCGCGCACGTCGGCGCCGGGCGCCTGCACGCCGCCGCACAGGCCCTGCACCATCTCGCCCAGCCGCCGTTCGAGGTCGCGGATGCCATCGGCGTGGGCCTCGAGCCGCCGTCGGTCGCCGGCGCCCACGGTGCGCTGCAGCTTGCCGAAGTCACCGAGCACCGCGTCGAGCACCGAGCGCCGGCTCAGCCGCACCTCTTCGGGCACCGCCGACAGGCCGAAGAGCCGGGCGTAGAGCCGCTGCGGGTCGTACTCGGGGTAGTTCACCGCCGAGGGGCCCTGGTGGCTGATGGCGTGCAGCAGCGGCTGCGGGCCGGCGGGCGTGGCCTTGCTCAAGCCGACCTCGATGGAGCGCATCGGCGTGCCCCGCCCCACCGGCCCGGCGGCGACGAGCTGGTCGATGGACGGCAGCGCCGCGCCGCCCCGCTCGTGGGGGTGGGCCGCGGTCATCGCGCCGGCGCAGCCGCCGACGTGGGCCCCGTCGACCATGTTCTGGTAGCCGCTGAGCACCGAGAGGTAGCCCTTGTGGGCCCCGAGCGGCGCCAGCGACGGGCTGAGCGCCCAGTCCGACCCGCTGCCGCCGGGCCCGGCGGGGTGCCACGACGTCGGGTTGATGCCGTTGCCGAAGAACCACACGCCGAAGCGGCGGGGCAGCGGGCGGCCGTCGAGGAAGCCGTCGCCGTTGCCGTTCATGGCCATCGCCAGCCGGGGCAGCGGCAGGCTCACCGCGGCGCCGCCGGCCAGCAGGCCCTTGAGGAAGCCCCGCCGGGAGGGGGCCTTGGAGCTCTTGATCGTCTTGTCGTGGGCGCGCATCAGAGGGCCTCGATCCACGCCCGCAGGCGCTGCTGGAGTTCGTCGGAGATGAAAGCCTGAGGGGGCATGGCGCTGCCGGCCCCGCCGACGTCGGCGTGGGTCCCGGCCACCTTGTGCCAGAGGTAGCTGTTGTTCGGGTCGCCGGGCGTCACCAGGGGCATGCCGGCGCTGCTGTCGCGGCGCAGGCGGTCCATCAGCCCGGCGTCGGCGGCGAGGTCGAGGCCGCCGAGCGCGGTGCCCACGTGACACGCGGCGCAGTGCGGGCCGAAGATCTCCGCCTGGATGCGGGCCAGGTCGGGGGCCGCGTTCGCATCGTGGCCCTCGGGCGCCCCGGACGGGGCCCGGCGGAAGGCGTCGGTGGCGGTGAACTCGACCAGGAAGGGCTTGAGCCGGCGGCCGTTGGTCGTGAAGAGCCGGTTGAGCTCGCCGATGGTCTGCTGGTCGGCGAGCGACTCGGTGCGGCCGGTGCCGAAGCGATAGACCTGCCGGGTGACGCACTCGGTGGCCTCGGGCAGCTCGCGGAAGGTCTCGGCCATGGTGCGCAGGCTGTCGAACTGGAAGTTGTGGCTGCCGTCGCTGCGCACCAGCCGCCAGTCGACGGTGGTATCGAGCGGGTGGCCCCAGTCGTCGACCCGGCGGAAGCGGCCGACGGTGTCGAAGCCGTCCATGGCGAAGCCGATGGGGTCGGTCTGGGTGTGGCAGCCGGCGCAGGCGGCGGCGCACAGGTGGTGGGCCTCCATCGAGTCGCGGCGCGAGACGCCGTCGGGGCGGTGGCAGAGGTCGATCTCGTCGGGCGGCTCGCCGACCTCGAGGCACAGGATGCGGCGCATGATGTACAGCCCGCGGCGGGTGGGCGAGGTCTCGGTCTGCTTGCCGAGCTGGCCGAGCACCGCCATGGTGCCCATCAGGCCGCGGCGCGCGCTGTCGGGGCGGTGGCGGGCGAGCATGAAGCCGTCGGCGCCGGGCTCGCCGATGGCGTCGATGCGCTGCACCCGGGCGGCCTCGTTGTAGCCCTCGCCATCCTCACCGCCTTCGCCGTCCTCACCGCCTTCGCCGCCGTCGTCGCCCTCACCCCAGAACTCGCCGCACTCGTCGTCGCAGAAGGCGGTGCAGTCGTCGAGGCCCTCTTCGGGGCACCACTCGCTGTGGCAGGCGTCGTCGCAGCTCTGGGGGTTGGCGTAGAAGCCGGCGATCTCGGCGCAGTCCTCAGCGCACCACCCGGCGCAGTCGGCCGGGTCTTCGCCGTAGGCCACGCACTCGGCGGTGCAGTCCTCGCGGCAGCTCTGCTCGTCGAACGGGCCCTCGTGCGCGTCGCCCTCGTCGTCGTCGCCCTCGTCGTCTTCGCCCTCTTCGTCGGAGACCTCGCCGCTGCGCACGCGCACCGGGAAGCCCTCTTCGTCGAAGCCGAGCTGGTAGATGTCGAGCAGGTCGCGGTCGACCACCGTCGTATCGGTCGTCAGCAGGTCCATATAGTCGGCGTCGAGGTCGAAGACGTGGTGCTCGACCATACGCCGCAGTTCTTCGCCGGCGGCGTAGACCAGGTGCTGCAACCACGGCTGCAGCGAGCCGTCCCGGCCGAGCTGGAACTGCACCGGCTCGTCGGTCACCGCGAGGATGTCGCGGCCGAGGCGCTCGAGGCGGTCGGTGCGGAACCACTCGTCGACGAAGCTGCGCAGGCCGACGCGGGCCCGCGGGTCGTCGATCATGCGGGCGGCGTGGGCCCGGACCCCTTCGGCGGTGTCGAGCTCGCCGGCGGCGGCGGCGTCGAGCAGCGCGTCGTCGGGCGGGCCGCCCCAGAGGAAGTACGCCAGCCGCGAGGCCATCGCGTAGCCGGTGTAGACCCCGTCGGTGGGCAGCTCGACCCGGTAGAGAAAATGCGGCGAGTAGATCAGCGAGGCCACCGCGCAGCGCATGCCGGGCAGCGCGCCGCCGCAGGCGTCGACGAGGGCCTCGCGGGCGGCGAGCTCTTCGGGGTCGAGCGGCCGGCGGAAGGCGCGGCGCCCGAGTTCGGGCAGCATCTGGCGCACGCAGCCGGGCTCGGCGAGGGCGCAGGGGGCGAGCGCGGCGGCGGCGGCGGGGTCGCCGAAGACCTGGTCGAGCGCGTCCTCGAGGGCGAAGGCGTAGCGCTCGACGCCGCTGGTCGAGGTGGTGACCTGGCGGGCGCCGACCCGGGCGAAGCCGGCCCGATGCAGGTCGGGCTCGGCGTCGACGAGCGCGATGGGGCCCAGCAGGCGGGTCAAGCTGCGCTCGAGCTCGCCCCGGGTGAGGCGGCGCAGCTGCAGCGAGGGGTCATCGGGTTCGGCGTGCGGCGGGCGGCCGATGGGATCGCCCGGCGCGGCGAGGCCGCCGTCGCCGTCGGGCGCCGCGTTCGGCGAGAGCGGCCCGGGCGGCGGGCCTTCTTCGCAGCCCGCGAGGCCCACGGTGGCCAGCGCGAGCGAGATGCACAACAGGTAACGCGACACGTTCACCTCCCGATGACTGGGTTCGACCGTGGGACACCGGCGCGCGGCGCGATGGCAAAAGCGGCAGCGGAAAAATGCGCGGATGGGCTATTCTCTGCGGCGAACGATGGGGTTCACCGTGACGAAAAGGACGCACCGATGACCCGTGAGATGACGCGTCCGCTGAGCGCGCCATGAGCGACGCTGGGCGCGAGGCCGAGGATCTGATCGCGCAGCTCGGGCTGCAGCGGCACCCGGAGGGCGGCTGGTTCGCCGAGGCGTACCGCGCCCCGATCGGGCCCGACGGGGGCGCGCCGATGACCAACGTCTACTTCCTGCTCCGGCGCGGCGAGCGATCCCATTGGCATCGGCTGCATGGCATGCACGAGGTCTGGCATCACTACGCCGGTGATCCGCTCGAGCTGAGCGTCTTCGACGGGCGGTCGGTGCAGCGGCAACGCCTCGGCCCGGACATCGCCGGCGGTCAGCGGCCCCAGGGCGTCGTGCCGGCGGATCTCTGGCAATCGGCCCGTTCGCTGGGCGCCTGGACGCTCGTCGGCTGCACCGTGGCGCCGGGCTTCGAGTTCGAACACTTCGAACTGGCGCCGCCGGGCTGGTCGCCGGATGGCCACCCGGGCCGGTGAGCGGGCTCACCCTCGCCGTCGACGTGCAATACGATGACGCCCGCGGCACGGGCCGGGTCGGCGGGCTGTGGTTCGCCGCTTGGACCGATACCGCCCCGGCGTTCGAGGCGGTGGTCGAGGTCGCCGACGTGGCGCCCTATCGGCCGGGGCGCTTCTACCTGCGCGAGCTGCCGTGCGTCGAAGCGATGCTGAGTCATGGCCCGCCGCCCGGCCTGATCGTGGTCGACGGCTATGTCGATCTGGGTCCGGCGCGACCCGGCCTGGGACGGCATCTGCACGCGGCCTGCGGGCTGCCCGTCGTCGGCGTCGCCAAGACCCGCTTCCGCTCGGCGGCGCCGGTGGAGCTCCTGCGCGGCGCCTCGACCCGGCCGCTCTACGTGACCGCCGCGGGTCTGCCGGTCGAGGCGGCGGCGGACGCCATCCGGCGCATGGCCGGCCCCCATCGCATGCCCGATCTGCTCAAGCGGGTCGATCAGCTGGCCCGCGGGCTGGTCAGCCCGCAGCCGTCATCGCCGCCTTGATCTGTTCGAGCGCGGCCGGCGCGCGGCGGCCGATGTGTTCGAGCACCGCGCCGATGGGCGTGCCGATGTTCTCGTATTGCACCCGCTTGCCGGCGTAGACCGCGCGGGTGCCGCGGGTCGCCCGGTGCATCGCCCGCACCCGCCAGCGGTCGTCGCAGACCGGCGCGCCCGAGGCGCCGGGCAGCGTATCGGTGTAGTAGCGCACGCCCGTGGGGTCGGTGCCGGCGACGATGTTATTGCGCAGCGCGACCCGCAGCGGGCGGCCCTCGGGGTGCTGCAGGATGTTGACCGCCACGTAGTCCCGCGGGTCGATGGGCACCGGGTCGAGCGCCAGCGGGCGGCGGTCGCCGGCGGGCACCTGCAACAAGGCGTAGTCCAGCGGCGCCGGCGCCATCGCGACGAGCCGCGCGGGGCCCACCGCCTCGCCGGCGGCGCTGCTGCCGTAGAGGTCGAAGTGGATCGCCATGCCGGCGATCTGCGCCTCGAGATCGGCCGGCGCGACGGGATCGGCGTCGGGCCGGCGGGCGCGCACGACGTGGTGGCAGGTGAGCATGAGATCCGGCGCGACGAGCCAGCCGGTGCCGCGGTGCTCGACGGGCTGGCCGCCGCCGCCCAGCAGCGGCGTACCGTCGGCGACCGCGGCCACCGTCAGCCGCGCCACGGCCCGCCCGGCGGCGGCGCCGCGCACCAGGAACTCGAAGTCGACCATGTCGTCCCGATGCACGATCGCTTCGGGGATCTCGCTCGGCGGCGGCTCGGCGATGGGCTCGGGCGGCTGACCGCCGGCGCGCAGCTCGACGTCGGCCCGCAGCCGGCGGATCGTGGCCAGCGCCGCCGGGCTGTGCTGGGCCTCGACTTCCGCGCGGCGCAGGACGAGCCGCAGCGGCACCTGCCCGTCGAGCAGGCGTTCGACCTGGTTGATCTCGGCGATGTCGCTCTGCAGCTGAGCCAGATCGTCGGGCATGTTGCGCAGCTGCAGGCGGTAGCGGCCGGGCAGATCGCCGAGCAGCAGCGCCCGCTGATCGCCGACGAGGCCGATGTCGATGAGCGCGTCGACCAGCGCCCGGCGGTCGTCGAAGTCGAGCCAGCTGAAGTCGGCCATCAGCCTTCGCCCGCCGGCGTCACCCGCTGCAGCTGGGTCTTGACCGCCTCGGCGCCGAGATCCATGCCGTAGGCCCACAGCAGCGTCGAGACGAGCTGGGTGCCCGTGCCGACGAAGTCGTCCGCGTAGACCACGAAGGCCACCAACGAGATGACCACGGCGTTGATGATGCTGCCGAGGGCCTCGGCCAGCAGCGGCTTGGGCGGCGTGAAGGCGGGCGGCGGCGGGGTGCGCGCCAGCGCCAGCCGGGCCACGTCGAGGTCACGCTGCCAGCCGGCGGGCCCCGGCGGCGGATCGGCCGGGCGCCGACCGCGGCCGGCGGCGGGCGCATCGTCGGGGCCGAGGGTCGCGTCGGGGTCGAGGCCCATGCTCGACTCGGGGATCTCTTCGGCCGGCGCGGGCAGGCTCGCGGCCCGGTAGCGCCGCTCGGCGAGCATGGTGCGGGTCTGCGCGCCCCCGCGGGCGGCGCCGATCGCCGCGCCGAGCGCGGTGGGCAGCTCGGTGGTCATCAGCCGCAGCCCGTCGACAGGCGCGCCGCCGCCGACCAGCGCCGCGCGGGCCCGCCCGAGCACGTCGCGGATGCCCGCAGCGGTCGCCGGGGGCACGTCGGCCCCCAGATCGACCAGCATCTCTTCGATCGCGGCGTCGAGCTGCACCCAGACCTCGGCGGTGAACTGGTGCACCGCTTCGAACGCCGCCGCGCCGTCGGTGAACAGCGCGTCGAAGTCGGCATCGCCGGCGAGGGCCTGCAGCGCGGCGGTCGGCGCCGTCGTATCGGCCTCGGCCAGATCGCCCAGGCGGTCGACGGTGCCCAGCGCCTGGCGGGCGTCGAGCTGCCAGTCCTTCCACGCCGCACGCAGCCCGGTCAGCCCGGGGCCGGTGGTCAGCGCCGCGAGCAGCCCGTCGGCCCGGTCGGTCTCCCGGGCCAGCAACGCCTCGCGGATCGGCTCGAGGCGCCCTTCGAGGCGCGCCGATATGATACGCGGCAGCGGGCGGCCGGTGAGCCGTCCGACGACGTCGCCGAAGGTGGCGCTGAGCGTCGCGTGCCGGGTCTCGAGGGTCGCCCGGGCCTCCTCGCGCGCGCTGCGTGCGGCGGCGGCGGCGTCGGCGATGGCTTGTGGATCGCGGCCGGCGAGCGCCCGGTCGAGCGCCTCGCGGATCTGGTCGAGCCGGGTGCGGAAGACCCCGTCGGACGCCGCTTCGGCCAGGGCCACCACCGCCCGCCGCTCGACGGCGGCGAGCACCGTCGCCTCGTTGCGCGCGCGCCAGCGGCCGAGCAGCTGGCGCGAGACATAGCCCAGAAAGACGCCGACCAGCACCAGGAAGACGATCCAGATCGGGTCGACCCGGGTGACGATCTCGACCGGGATGTCGATCGGCTGGCCGAGCTCACGGGCGCTGAGCTGCAGGGTGCCGCGTACGGTGCCCGGGGGCAGGTGCCGCGGGTCGACGCGGTAGTCGAGGGTGCCGGTGCCGCCCGGCGGCAGGTCGGCCGGCTCGCCGACCGTCTCGATCACGCCGACTTCGGGGCGCCCGTCGAGGGTCAACGGCCCGCGCTGGGTCAGCCGTACGGCGCTGAGACCGGCGAAGCGGCCGACCTCGCGCAGCACCAGCGGCTCGGCGGACGCCTCGCCGTCGCCGAAGATCGACGGCCACAGGGCGCGGATGCGCTGCACGTTGAGCTTCTCGGGCACCACCAGCTCGGGCGCGGGCACCGAGATCTGAACCGCCGGCTCGTAGGTCTCGACGCCGGCCCCGGTGAGCCGCAGGCGCAGGGTGTAGGCGCCGGTGCGCAGCCGATCGGGGTCAGCGGAGAGGCGCACCCGCGGTCCGCGGGGATCATCGACGATGCGGGCTTCGAAGATGCCGTCGGCCGAGGCCGGCGGGCTGCCGTAGGTGGCCTCGAGCACGACGGCGCTGAGCGTCGGCGTCCGCCGGGAGACGTCGAAGGGAAAGTCCACCGCCGGGGCCTGGCCCGCGAGCCGGATCAGGCGGTGGCTGGCCCCCTGCAGCGCGAGGCGGACGGGCTCGTCGGGCGCCGCTTCGATCGGCGGCTCGGCTTCGATCGGCGGCTCGGCCACGGGCGCGGCGTCGTCGGGCTGCGCGCCGACCAGCAGCGGCCAGCCGGAGAGCAAGAGGGCGACGGAGAGCGGGAGCAGGCCGGTCGAACGGCGCGGCGTACGGCTGTGCATACGTCGAGCATACCCCGAAGCGCAGTCGGCAGCGATGACTCGGCGATGACGGGGGTGGCCGGGTTCGGCCAGGGCAGACGGGCCGGCTGGAGGCAGCGGCCGGGCGCTCAGCTCACCGTGGCGTAGGCCTGCTGGCGGGCGTGGGTCGGCGGGCCGCCGGGCAGCAGGCGCCCGATCTTGTAGGTCAGCCGGTCGAAGCCTTCGAGGCCGGGCAGCTGACGCATGCGCTCTTCGGCGCGCTCGAGCTCGCGCCAGCCCCAGGGATCGGTGAAGAGCGTGCGCGCGGTATGGGCCAGGTTGTCGTGGCCGGCGACGCCGTCGCCCACCGGATCCCAGACCCGGTTCATCGCGAAGCGGACCAGCGCCCGGGCGACGGGGCTGGCGGCCATGCGCTTGCGGGCCTGGGTGTAGTAGAAGGCGAAGTGCTTGCGCTCCTGCTGGGCGATGCGCTTGCAGAGCGTGGCCACCGCCGGGTTGGCGGTCTGCCGGGCGAGGGTATTGTACGACGCCGCCGCGGTGAACTCGTTGAGCGCGCCCCACGCCATGTGCACCGCGATGAAGTGGTGGGTCATGTTGGCCACCGCGTGGGAGGCGAGCGCTTCGATGCCCTCGCGGATCGAGCGCCCGACGGTGATCTCGCGCGCCCGCTCCTCGGGCACCTCGCGGCCGCTGGCCCGCAGGACCCGGTCGATGGCGCGCCCGTGCCACAGCTCTTCGTAGACCCACACCGACAGGAAGGCGGTGATCTCCGGATCCCGCGCCGAGTGCCCGGCGAGCAGATCCTTCATGTAGATGATGGTGTGGGTCTCGGTGTCGGCCATGTAGCGCAGTACCCGGGCCTCGGCGTCGGTCACACCGATCCGGGCTGCGGCCTCGTAGTCGAGGTCGTCGGTGCGCACCGCGCCCGATTTCTCGATCAGGTCTTCGATCTCGAAGTCGGCCATGCCCCCTCCTGCTGTCGACGGCCCTTCATATACGTCTTCGGCGAGGTCGGTGCGAGAGAAACACGCGGCCGGCGCCCGGCCGACGCAGCCGAAAGCCGGCACCGGGCACAGCCTGGACCGTTCGGTCACGTTCTGACACTGACACGGCAGAGCCGATGGTCCATACTGAGCCGGCATGCGCAGAGTCGCCCCACGGCTGGGTCCGTTCGAACTGCTGGCCCCCATCGGCCGCGGCGCCGGCGGCGAGGTCTGGCGGGCGTGGCACCGCGGCTCGCGGGTGGCCTTGGCGGTGAAGCTGCTGCACGCCACCCGCGACGACGACGATCTGCGGGCCATGGGCCGCGAGCTGCGCGCCGTCGCCCGCATGGATCACCCGGGCATCGTGCGGGTGCACGATCACGGGCAGCTCGATCGTTCGACGGCCGAGGCGCTGGGCATGAGCGCCGGCACCCCCTACATCGTGATGGACTTCGCCGGGCCCAAGACGATGCGCAGCCACCTCGGTGAGCGGCCGTGGCCCGCGCTGCGCGCCGATCTGCTCGCCTTGCTCGACGCGCTGGGCCACGCCCACGCGCGGGGGGTCATCCACCGCGACCTCAAGCCGGACAACGTGCTCATGGGCCCGCAGGGGCCGGTGCTGACCGACTTCGGCGTCGCGCTGGCCACCGAGCAGGTCGACAACGACGACGGCTCGACGGGCACGCCCAACTACATGGCGCCGGAGCAGGTGCGCGGCGAACAGTGGGCCATCGCGCCGGCGACCGACCTGTACGCGGTGGGCTGTCTGGCATATGCGCTGGCGACGGGCCGCCCGCCGTTCGCCGGCCGCGGCTCCATCGGCGCGATGCAGGGCCACCTCCGGGAGACGCCGGTCGGTCTGGGCGCGCCGTGGCCGCCGGCCTTCGACGCGTGGGTCGCGCGGCTGCTCGCGAAGGCGCCCGAAGACCGCTTCGCCTTCGCGGCCGAGGCGGCCTTCGCCCTGGCGGCCATCCCCGATGATCGGGACGCGGCAGACCGCGCGCCGGCGACGCTGCAGGCCCGCCCGCTGACGCCCCTGCCCGACTGGCGTCGACCCGAGCCGCCGCGCCCTCTTCGCCTGGCGGGCGTGCACCGCTCGCTGGCCGACCTGCGCCAGATCGATCCGGTGGGCCGTGAGCCGCTGCAGTCGACGCTGTGGAGCATCCTGGCGCGGGTCGTGCGCCGCCGCCGCCCGGAGGTCGTCGTGCTCGACGGCGCCACCGGACGCGGCACGGGCCATCTGGCGCGCTGGCTGGCGCGACGGGCCCACGAGCTGGGCATCGCCGAGGGTCTGCTGGCCCGCCCCGACCCGGACGAGACCGACGCCGCGCTGCCGGACATGCTGGCCCGCGCTCTGCGACTCTCGGGCCTGAGCGGACCCACGGCCGTCGAGCAGGCGGCCCGGGCGTTGGCCCTGCCGTCACATGATCGCGCGGCGCTGATCGCCGCGGCGGCCGCGAACCCCGACTGGCGGGTCGATGGGCACGACACAGTGCTCATGCTCGACTCGGCGGCCGAGTTTCGGGTGGCCCTGGCCCTCGCGATCGATCGACTCGCCGCGATTCGACCCCGGATTCTCGTCGTCGACGACGCGCAGTGGTCGCCGGCGTGCATCGCGTTCGCCGAGCATCTGGCGGCCCGCGAGCGCGAGATGCCGCTGTTGGTGGTCTTGACCGTGCTGCGCGATCAGCGGACGCCCGCGGTCGCCGAACAGCTCGATGAGCTCGCTGGCCGTCGGCCGGTGACCCGGCTCACCCTCGACCCGCTGCCCCCGTCGGCGGTCGGCGAGATGGTGCGCCGGGTCGCGCCAGCCGGCAACGCGCTGGTCGACGCGCTGGTCGAGCGCGCCCGCGGCGACGGCAGCCGGGCGCTGGCGTTGCTGCGGCTGTGGGACGCGCGCGGCGCGCTCGTGCAGGACGAGGACGGTCTGCGGCTGGCCCGACGTGAGCCGCCGATGCCCGCCGCCGATCCCGAGCTGTGGCTCGAGCGGGTCGAATGCACCCTCAGCGCGGTGAGCGACGCGCAGTGGATGGCTCTCGAGCTGGCGGCGACGTTCGGGGCGCTCATCGGCCCTGCGCTCTGGCCGCGGCTCGTCGACGCGGCCGGGCTGCCCGACGAGGATGCGCACTGGACCCTGCTGGCGCCGCTGGGCGACGCCGGGCTGCTGGCCGACGAGAACGCCGGTTGGGGCATCGCGCATACCCCGCTGCGCGACGCGCTGCTGGCCCGGGCCCAGCGGGCCGACCGCGCCCGCCGGTGGCACCGGGCCTGCGCGGCCGCCCTGGCCGAGCGCGGTGAAGAGGCCGCCGAGCGGCTGGCACGGCACCGCCTCGCGGCCGGGGATCCCGAGGGGGCCATCGATCCCTTCATCGTGGCCGCCGCCCGCGCCCGGCGGCGCACCGAGGGCGATCGCGTGCGGCGCAACCTGCTCGACGCCGCGCGGGCGCTGCGGGCCACGGGTCGCGGCGTCGGCGACCCGCGCTGGGCGGAGCTGCACGCGCGCTGGGCGCTGGTGGACATCAGCAGCGGTCGCCTCGGCCGCGCCCGCCGCCGGGCCCGCCGGGCGGATCGCCGGGCCCGGACCGAGGGCCATCGCGCGCTGAGCGCCTACGTGCTCGGCGAGGCGCTGCTCGGCGCCGAGCCGCAGACCGCCGAGCTGCACCTGCGCCGGGCCGAGAAGCACGCCCGGCTCGCCCGCGACCTGCGCCTGCTCCTGCGCTGCGCCGAGGCGCGCGGCTGGTCGCTCTATCACCGCGGCCGCTATGCCAAGGTCGAGTCGCTCACCGCGGCGTTGCTGGGCGAGCTGGCGCAGTCGACGCTGATCCTGCCGCTGGCCAACCTGCACTTCTTGCGGGCGGTCGCCGGCCGGGCGCGGGGCGACAGCATGGCCCACGGTCATCTGGCGCGCGCGGCGGCGCTCTACCGCCGCGCCGGCGGCCGTCACGGGCAGGCGAGCGTGCGCAACGAGATGGGCGAGACGGCCCTCGCCGCCGGCGACCACGAGACCGCGCTGGTCTACTATCGCGCCGCCCGCCGGATCTTCGACGAGCTGGCCAGCCGCAGCGTCATCGTCGCCGACCTCAACCTCGGCCGGGTGCACGACGCCATGGGGCAGCACCGCGAAGGCGAGGCCCATCGCCGCGAGGCCCTGCGGGTGGCCGAGAGCCGCGGAGATCCGGTCATGCAGGCGTTCGCGGCGGTCTGCCTGCTCGTCGACGCGGCCCGTCTGCGGCGCTTCGACCTCTGGCCGACCCGCTTCGCGCACTTCGGGCCGCTGCTCGATGGCTCACTGGTGGCGCCCGAGGCCGCCGAGGCGGCCCGTCGAGCCGGCGAGCTGGCGCTGGCCGCCGACGCGCACGACGAGGCGCGGCGCGCGTTCGATCTGGCGGCGATTCAGTTCACGGGGATCGGGCGTGAAGCCGAGGCGCAGGCGATGCGCGCGGCGGCCGCCGACGCCGGGCTGCGCGCGGCGACCCGAACCACATCGAGCTGACGGCTCGGGCGGATGGCGCTGACGGTTCGGGCGGACGGCGCCGTCAGTCGGGCGCGTCGACCGGCGCCGCGGGTGCCGCCGCTTCACCCGGCGCAGCCCCGAGCGCGCGCCCGTCGGCGTCGTAGTAGATCGGCGTCGGCGCGTCGGGACCCAGCGCCTCGACCGCCGCTGCGAGCGCCTTGGGATCACCCACCGCGACGAGGCTCGCCGCGCCCGATGGCAAGGCCGCCAGCTCGCTCTGCACATCGGCGGCGCTCAGGGCCGCGCGGCGACGGGCCACGCGGGCGTCGTGATCGGGCGGCAGCCCCAGCCCCGCGAGCTGGGCCAGTCGATCGGCCACCGCGGCGACCGTCTCCTGGGCCTCGACATCACCGCCGCGGGCGGTCGCACGGGCCTTGACCAGCTCGGCCGCTTGGAGACCATCGGCGGCCATGCGGGTCAGCTCGGTGCGCAGCTCGACCATGGCGGGCCCGGTGACCGCGGTCTGCACGGCGGCGCCCGCTCGACTCAGGCCGATCCCGCGCGCGAAAGGCAGGCTCGAACGCGCGCCGTAGGTGTAGCCCTTGTCCTCGCGCAGGTTGAGGTTCAGCCGCGAGGTGAAGCTGCCGCCCAGCGCGATGTCGGCCAGCCCGGCGCCGATCGCGCCCTCGCCGGCGGCGGGCCCCGGCTCGACCATCAGCAAGACGGTCTGGGCGCTGTCGGCCCGCTCGACGAGCGCGATCCGCCGGGTGGACGGCGGCGCGGGCGGCGCCTCGGGCCAGGGCGGCGGCTCACCCGACGAGCCCCACTGCAGCAACGCGGGCGGCAGCAGCGCGCCGAGCTGCTCGGCGGTCACGTCGCCGGCCACCACCACCGTCGCCCTGTCGCGGCGCCAGTGGCGGGCGTGGAAGGTCTTCACCGCGGCGAGGTCGATGACTTTGGCGCTGTCCACGGTGCCGTCGATCGGGTGGCCATAAGGGTGGTTCGGGCCGAAGAGCGCCGCGTCGGCGACCACCGACGCCACCTGGCGCGGCTCGAACGCCCGGCTGGCCAGCCCCGACAGCCACAGCGGGTGGGTGCGCGCCCACTCGGCCTCTTCGAACCGCGGTCGGGCCACGACGTCGCCGAGCAGCGCCAGGGCCGGCTCGAGGTTCGCCGAGAGCACGACCAGGCGCGCGCTGCTGGCGTCCCGATCGGCCTCGACGGTCAACTCGGCGCCCAGCCGCTCGGCCGCCTGGCCCAGCTCGAGCGCCCCGCGGCGACCGGCCCCCTGCTCCATCATCTCGGCGGTGAGCGCGGCGAGGCCGCCCTGCCCCGCCGGATCCGACGCGGCGCCATAGGGCACCACCACGTGGATCGCCACCAGCGGCACGTCGTGGCGCTCCAGCAGCCAGATCGGCGGCAGGCGCGGGTGCTCGACGAGGCGCGGGCTCGGCGGCACGTAGGGGTCCGCGGTCTCGAGGGTGGGCTGCGGCGCGGAGAGCCGGGGCAGATCGGCGGTCGGCTCGCCGACTCTCGGGGCAGCGCCACAGGCCGCGAGGCTGGCTCCGAGGGCGGCTGCGATCACGAGCGCACAGGGGCCCGACCGAATCGGCGTATGGTTCACGATCCAGCTCATCGGGCGCCCTCCCCCGCCTTCGAGGCGTCGTCGCCGCGCGGCACCACCCGCAGGACGGCGCGATGTTCCGGCACGAGGAACCGCCGGGCCGCGTCGCCGACCGCCGCTTTGTCCACCGCTGTATAGCGCGCCAGATCCTCGGCGACGAAGTCGGCCCGACCCAGCGCCGAGTAGTACCCGTTGAGGGTCGACGCGCGGTCGCGCACCGACTGCAGCTTCTCGATGAACGCCTTGGTGATGCCGGCCCGGGCGCGGATCACGTCGTCGTCGTCGATGGCGTCGACGCTGCGGGCGAGCGCGGCCTCGAGCCGGGCCTGCAGCGCATCGGCGTCGATCCCGTCGCGGCCGGTGGCCCAGACGACGAACTGCGAGCCGAGGCGCCCCGACCACTGCGCCGCGTAGACGTCCTGCGCCACCGCCTCGCCATAGACCAGCGCCTGGTGCAGATGACTCGACTTGCCGTCCGAGAGCGCGGTGGCCAGCACGTCGAGCGCCGCGTCGCCCGGCCGGTAGTGGGCCGGACTCTGCCACGCGAGGATGACCCGCGCCTGATCGACCCGATCGGACACCGTGCGGCTCTTGCCGGCGGGCGGCCCGGGCGGGCGGGGCCCGGGCCGCGCCGGCCGTTCGGCGCCGCGCGGGATCTGGCTGAAGTACGCGCGCACCAGCCGCTCGACCTCGCCCGGATCGACGTCGCCGGCGACCACCAGCGACGCGTTGTCCGGCGTATACCAGCGGGCGAAGAACTGCTGCACGTCGTGCACCGTGGCCGCCTGCAGGTCTTCGTGGGAGCCGATCGGGCTGTGGTGATAGGGGTCCCCCGGGGGGTACATCAGCGGCGGCAGCGTGGTCCAGACGAGCCCGTAGGGGGTATTCTCGGTGCTCTGACGCCGCTCGTTGCGCACCACGTCCCGCTGCAGATCGAGCTTCTGCTGGTCGATGGCGGGCCCCAAGCCGAGCATGCGATCGGCTTCGAGCCACAGCAGCAACGGCAGCGCGTGGCTCGGCCCGACCTCGTAGTAGTGGGTGCGGTCGTTGCTCGTCCAGGCGTTGTTCCAGGCGCCTTCGGCCTCCATGAGCTGGTCGAAGCGGCCGCGGGGCACCGCCGCGGTGCCCATGAACATCAGGTGCTCGAAGAGGTGGGCGAAGCCGGTGCGTCCGGCGGGCTCGTCGGCCGAGCCGACGCGATAGTCGAGGCTGACGGCGACGAGCGGCAGGCGGTCGTCGACGTGCACCATGACCACCAGCCCGTTGTCGAGGGTGAAGGTCGAGTGTTCGATGGCCAGCGGCGCCGGCGGAGCGGCGAGACCCCAGACCGCGGCGAGGGAGACGATCAGGCTGTGCATGGCGTCAGCCTGCGCCCGTTCGCCAGGCGGCGCAAGCCCGCCGCCGCGACCCGCCGCGGGCCCAAGCGAGGCGTCGACTGGCGATCGACGCCGTTTTTCGGCACGATCCGCCGGCCATGCGTGGTTTGTTCTCCAATCCGGCCCGACCGGCGCTGCTCGCGCTGATGGTCACGGGCCTGCTGACGGCCAGCCCGGCCGCCGCCCAGCCCGCCGAGCCCGATTCCCGGCATCCGCTGGCGGCGTGGGCCATCGATACGTTCAAGCATTGGCGGGCGAAGGTGCCGCCGCTCTCGCTGGCGCAGTGGCATCCGTCGGTCTCGGTGGGCCGCGCGGGGCGCGGGCGGCTGCTCTTCGGCGTGCTGTTCGAAAAGAGCCCGGGCATCCACGTGCGCAACCCCAACGAAGCGTGGACCGTGCCCGAGGTGGTCATCGCGCTGCAGGCGGCCCACGCCGCGGTCGAGGCGAAGCACCCCGACGGGCCCGACATGGTGGTCGGCGACATCTCGCGGCGCAACGGCGGCCGCTTCCCGCCCCATCGCAGCCATCAGGACGGCTGCGACGTCGACATGCGCTACTTCCTGCTCGGCGAGCAGCCGGCGGACTACAAGTACCGCATGGTGACCCCGGCCAACTTCGATACCGGCAGGGTGTGGACGCTCATCGAGCATCTGCACGAGACCGGCCAGGTCGACCGCATCTTCGTCGACTATCGGCACCAGCGGCGGCTGTATCGCTACGCGATCAAGCAGCTCAAGAAAGACAAGGACGACCTCGCGTCGATCCTCTCGTATCCCCGGGGCCGCTATCGCCCCGAGTCGCTGGTGCGCCACGTGCGCGGGCACCACAACCACCTGCACATCCGGTTCAAGGCGCCCATCGCCCGCACCCTCGGCCGCCTGTGGACCTATCGCGAGGCGCTCGCCTTCCAACGGCGCATGGATCTGGAGGTGCGCGGGCAGTTCGATTACGTGGTGCGCCGCGGCGATACCCTCAGCGCCATCGCCGCGCGCAACGACGTCTCGGTGGCCGACCTGCGCATCTGGAACCGTCTGCCGCGCAAGCTGGTACTGCGCCCGGGGCGAGTGCTCAAGGTCATGCGCACCAACTGACCGCGGTCAGGGTTCGGCCGGCGCTTCGGCCGCCGGCGGGGTCTCCGCCGCCTGCCCGTAGCCGTCGAACGCGAGCGGCGCGAACGCCGTCACCAGCAGCGCGATGCCCATGACCGTGATCGGCAGCAGCAGCCGCTCGTGGCGGCTCCAGAAGCCCTGCCCCTCGTTCTCGGCCCGTTCGACCTTCGTATCGCCCACCACTTGTCTTGTCAGCAGGTGGTTGAGCGCCACCGGCGGCGTCAGATAGCCGAGTTCGAAGGCCACCAGCACCACCATCCAGAAGTGCACCGGGTCGATGCCGTTGCGATAGGCCACCGCCGCCACCGTCGCCGAGACCAGGACCACCGCGCCGTAGGGATCCATGCACATGCCGACGACGACGAGCACCACCACCAGCACGCCCATCGTCGCCCAGGGCGAGCCGAAGGTGGCCGGCACCAGCTCCATGAGCTCGGCCCGCTCGATGATGCCGCCGAGGCAGATCGACATGCCCATCAGCAGCAGCAGCGCGCCGATGTGCCCGGTGGTCTCGCTGGTCGCCGCGCCCAGCGCCCGGCGGAAGCCGAAGCGCACCACCCGCCCGGTGCGCGTCGTCACCTGGCGCTGGGTGAAGCGGTCGTAGAGCAGCACGCCGATCATCAGCACCGGCAGGATGACCGGCGCCGAGTGCTCGTCGAGGCCGGCGTCGACGGTCACCCGATAGAGGACGAGCAGCACCGCGAAGAGCAAGAGATAGGGCACCAGCTTCGCCAGGGCCGCCAGCGAGCCGGGCAGCGCCTCCTTGGGCCCGGCGAAGCTCAGCTTGCCCTGACGGTTGAGCAGCGAAGCGGCGAGGAAGAGCACCGCCGAGAGCACGAAGACCTTGAAGCCCCAGCCGTAGAGTTGGTCGGTGGTGACCTCGTTGTTGAGCGAGGCGACGATGACCACCAGCAGGCACGGGCTGAGCACGACGCCCATGCTGCCCGACATGGCCGTCGCCGCCAGCGCCAGCTGCCGCCGCGCGCCGGCCTTGCGCAGCTCGCGATAGATCACCGCGCCGGCGGCGATGACGAAGATACCCGACGCGCCGCTGTAGGCGGTGGGCAGGGCCGCGCCGACCACGGCGACGAAGGCCAGGATCTCCGGCGGCATCTTCCACGGCCGCAGCACGTCGAAGCACAGGTTGGCCAGCGCGGTGCGCTTGAGCAGCATGCCGACCCAGACGTAGAGCCCGACGTTGAGGTAGAGCAGCGCGTGCTCGGTGAGCTTGGCGACGTAGATCGCGAGCCCCGCGCCGTGGTCTTCGGCGAGCAGGAAGTAGCCGCCGGCGATGAGCGCCATCGTCGCGAACAGGGGCACGCTGAGCAGCGCCCGCAAGATGCCCCGGCTCTCGGGGCCGCCCTTGGGCAGCGTGATCAGGTTGTAGATGTTGACCAGCGCCAGGACCGCGAAGCCGATCACCCAGATGAGGTGCAGGGTCGCGTTCTGCGGTTTGCCGAAGGCGTCGACGTCGACGGTCTTGAACTGCCACGCCGACCACGCGAGCAGCGCGAAGGCGATGAGCTGCGAGACCTCCGAGGCGATGTGATCGATGCGGGCCCGCGGCGGGCGCAGCGCGATGTGGTGCTTGAAGGCGGTCGTGGCCACCGCGCAGATGAGGATGAGCAACGCCAGCAGGTGGCTGAGGGAGTCGACCCCGAACTCGACCACCCGCTGCACCGCGCCTTCGACCACCCGGAAGCGGCGCACATTGGGGGTGATCGACGTGACGGCCGAGCTGTAGGCGGCGTGCTTGGCCTCGCAGGCGGCGATGGCGTTGTCGAAGGCCTGGATGGCCGGCGGGAGACCGGCGGGCGTCGGCTCGGCCTCGTCGGGGCCATCGCCGAGCAGCGCGTCCAGATCGACGTCGCCGCCGTCGCTGCTGTCATCGGCGTCGCCGTTGGCACTGTCACCGCTGCCGCCGTCGCCCGCGTCTTCGAGCAGCGCGTCCAGATCGACATCGCCCTCGGGCGCCGGCGCGGCACCGGGCGGCGCTCGGGCGGGCGCGTCGTCTTCGAGCAGCGCGTCGAGATCGACCTCGTCGCTCGGCGCGGGGGCCGGCTCGGGCGGTGGGCTCGGCGGCTTCGGTGGCTTCGGCGACGGCTCGTCTTCGAGCAACGCGTCGAGATCGACGCCGTCGCTGCCCTGCCCCGCGCCGGGTTCGCCGTCGTCGGTCGGCTCGTCGTCATCGAGCAGATCGTCGAGCAGGTCGTCTTCCGAGGGCGCTGCGTTCGGCGCGGCGGCGCCGCCGGCTTGCTTCGCCTCGTGGGCCGCCAGGGCGTCGGCCCGGCGTTGACGCAGCGCGTCAGCTTCACATTCGGGGGTGACGGGGTCCGACCGCAGGGCGTGATAGCCGGGCCAGACGTGCTCGCCGAGCTGAAGCAGGCGAGCGTGGATGAGCCCCCCGGTCCCGTAGACCAGGACGCCGAGCAGAAGCAGCACGGCGGGGAGCGTGGTGTAGAACCGGATCCTGAGGAATGCCGGTTCCTTCGACTCGATCAAAGGCTACTCGACTTCTTCGACACACTCCGCGCGCGAGCCATCCGCCTTGCAGCGTGCCTTGCGGAACAGCTTGAGCGCCACCGGATGGTACAGCTTGAGGTCGGCGTCGTCACGCAGCGCGACTCGCACGTCGCGCAGCATCTGGTCGTAGCGCGGCTTGTCGGCCGCGGGGATGTCGAGCCAGTGCTTCGCGGGGATCTCCGCCTCGGCCTTGCGGGCGACCTCGAGGCCCTTGGCGAAGTTGGCCGCGGCGAAGCTGCGGGACTTCTGGGCGAAGCCCTCGGGGAAGTCCTTGCTGCGGATGAGCATCTGCAGGGTCATCTGCGCCAGCGGGTAGCGCACGATGGCGCCCTTGTCGCCCAGCCCCTTGTAGAGCTCGAGCGCCTGATAGGCGAAGGCCGGCGCGTAGCACGCGTCGGCGCTGCCGTTGTTGAACTTGCCGGCGAAGGTGCCCACGTCGGCGGCGACCATCGACGCGCCGACCTTCTTGACCATCGTCTTCGAGGCCTCGTCGTAGGTCAGCGTGGCGATCTTCTTGCCGGCCAGCTCGTCGACGGTGTCGATGCTCCGGTCGTTGACGAAGAGGTAGATCGCCCCGCCGGGGAAGACGGCGGCGATCTCGTAGTCGCCGTTCTTCATCAGCCGGGCCGCGCCCGGCTTGGACAGACTGCGCACGACCTGCTTGGTGACGGCGTAGTCGGGCAGCGCGCCCATCGCCTCGAGGCTGCCGGCGAACTTGTGGAACGGCCTGAGCCGGGTGGCGGTGATCATCGACGCGTCGCACTTGCCGGCCTTGAAGTCGTCGGCGGCGGTCTTCTCGTCGGTGTACGGCTTGAGTTCGAAGTCCACGCCCCAGGCGACCGCCTCGAGCTTGTAGTCCTTCATGAGCTGGAAGACCTGCCCATTGGCCCCGCTGGGATCGAAGACGCACAGGCTCTTCTTCACCGCGGCGGCGTCGGCCACCCCGGCCAGACCGACCAGGGCGGCGGCGCCGGCGAGCAAGGCTGTCGCGAGACTGCGGGTGATCATGTCAGTTCTCCTCGGCTGCGGGTGAAGCTCCGGGCGCGGCCGCGGCGGGCGCTGCAGGCTCGGTGGAGGCGGCCGGCTCGTCGACGCCGAGGCCGTCGAGCAGGTCGTCGTCCTCGTCGTCCTCGGGCGCGGTGGGGAAAGTGCCCAACCCGCCGAACGGCGTGCGATGACCCTCGGCGTCGGTCCACAAGCGGTCGGAGAGGTTCTGCACCTGCAACGTGCCGAACCGATCGACCGTGGCCCATTCATCCGCCGGCGGGGTCTGCTTCAGCGACTCTGCGTGGGCGACGATGGCCTGCTTCAAGACGTCTTCCCTGCCGGCCCCGGCTGCCGCCTGGGCCTGGAACGCGTGGGCCAGCCTCACGCCGGCTTTCTCACCGATGGCCGTCGCCTGCTCCAACTCGGCCCAGGCATCGGCCCCGTCGGGCGCCGTCCCGGGTACGCTGACCCAGATGACCGCGCGGAGCGCCTGCGGAACGCCCCACCAACGATCGTTATTCAGACACGCCGTGCCGCGGGCCGCTTTGGCCGGCGCGTCGAGCGGTACGCCCACCCGGCTCTCGGCGGCCATGTCGTGCTGCAGCGCCTGCACCACCGAGACCATGCCCAGGGTGTAGACCAGCTCTTCGTAGCGCGTCTCGAAGATCGGGCAGGCCGCGCCCGGCTCGCCGAACATGGCCACCATCGCCTGCCACGCCGCCAGATAGCGCCGGGCGGCGACGACGTTGTGGCGCTTCTCGAGGATGCGGGCGTCCTTGGCCGCGGGCACGTCGGCCCGGCGGATGGCCCGCCGCGAGGCGAGGTCGGCCTCGTAGGCCTGCTCCTGCGCGCAGACCCCCGCCGAGAGCAGCGTCGGGATCGCCGCGCCGTGGGGCGGATCGGTCACCCGCTCGAACGAGACGAGGAAGCTGACCATCGAGACGCCGGTCTCGCAGGCGATGCCCGTATCGCCGTTGGCCAGGACCCACGGGATGAGGTGCCGGGTCGAATAGTCCGACATCACGTCGCCGGTGGTCGACTGGAAGGTGCTCATGCACCCCGCCAACGCCACGGCGAGCGCGCCCATCGCGGCGATACCGCGCAACGCTGTCATCTGCGCGTGCTCCTGATCGTTCCGGGTCGATCGAACAGCCTACGATAGACCACTGACAGGCCGCCGACAACCGGCGGTTGGCCATCTGTGGCCATCAGCGCACCATGGGGGTCCGACGGCGCGACGGTGGGCGCGGCGTCCGGTCAGTGCTTCTCGATCTCGGCGATCGCCGCCGCGGGCGTCACCCCGCCGTACATCACCGACATCAGCCCGGGCAGGTAGCGATCCATCAGCATGACGTTGGCCAGCACCATCTGGCGCACCAGGGCCATGGTCAGCCGGTCGCCCTCGACGTCGATGCTGGTCTTGTAGCGCACCTCGCCATCGGAGAAGTCGAGTTCGAAGTTGCCGATGGTCATGCCGTAGTTGGCGCGGTGCAGATACTCCGAGACCGACGCCAGCTGGTTGTCGGGCACCCGCATCGGACACACCGAGTAGAAGCAGAACTGATGGTGCTCGGCCCGCACCCGACCATAGACCGTCCACTCGCCGGCCTCGCTGCGGAACTTGCTGCGCAGGGCCTGCTCGCCGTCGATCAGCTCGATCGGCCAGTCGTCGTCCTGGAAGAAGTCGACCACCACCTCGAACAGGCTCTTCTCTTCGGTCTCGCTCATCGCTCCCCTCGAATCCGGGCTCGGTGGACTGGACCGCCGCGCACGATTCGCCGGATGACCCGGCGCGCAGCGATCCGAACGGCGGCAGCATACGCGAAGCGACGCACGGGCGACACCCTGACCGGATGCCGCCCACGGCAGGGGCCCACAGACGCCGCGCCGGCGCGCGTCAGGGGGTGGCGGCCGGCGGCGGGCAGCCCTCGCGCTCGAGGATGACCACCTCGACCCGGCGGTTGTTGGCCCGGCCCTCGGCGGTGCGGTTGGTATCGATCGGGCGATCCTCGCCGTAGCCCCGGGCGACGAGGCGGCGGCCGTCGATGCCCCGCTCGATGAGGAAGTCGCGCACCGACTCCACCCGCCGCTGCGAGAGGTCGATGTTGTACTTCGCCGAGCCCTGGCTGTCGGTGTGCCCCTCGATGCGCACCAGGCGGATGTCGGCGTAGCTCTTGAGCGTCTCGACGACCTTGTCGAGCACCGCGTACGAGACCGGCTTGATCCGCGCCTTGTCCAGGTCGAAGTAGACCTTGTCGCCGCCGAGGTCGATCCGGTCGCACGAGACCTTCAGCACCTTGTCCGGGCAGCCGTCGTCATCCTCGAAGCCATTCTTGTTCTCGGCCACGAGGGGGCAGGCGTCGGCCACGTCGGGGATGCCGTCGCCGTCGTTGTCCGGGTCGGGGCAGCCGTCGGCGTCCTGGAACTGGTCGCGATCCTCCGCCTCGGCGGGGCACTTGTCGTCGACGTCGAGGATGCCGTCGCCGTCGTTGTCCGGGTCGGGGCAGCCGTCGGCGTCTTCGTGCTGATCGGCGTCCTCGGGGTTGTCGGGGCACTTGTCGTCGACGTCGAGCACGCCGTCGGCGTCATTGTCCGGGTCCGGGCAGCCGTCGGTGTCCTGGAAGCCGTCGCGGTCCTCGGGCTTGGCGGGGCACGTATCCTCGGCGTCGGGGATGCCGTCGCCGTCCAGGTCGCCGTCTTCGACCGGCGGAGGCGGCGGCGGCTCTTCGCCGCGCTTCACCGCGCCCGACCAGGCGACGCCGAAGAAGCCGCGGATGTCGGGCGTGCCGAAGCCGCCGATGACCCCCAGCCCGCCGCCACCGACCAGGGTCCAGCGCTCATTGGGCCGCCACTTGACGCCGGCGCGCAGCTCGACGGGGGTCTCCTCGGGCGCGATGGCGTCGGCCAGGACCGAGACCCCGCCCTGGATCTCGGGCACCAGGCTCACCTGCGCGTGCAGCGGCACGTCGGCGGCGACGCCCAGCGTCAGCAGGTCGTCGACCTCGAGGTTGCGGTACTCGGCGCGGTCGCGCAGCATCCAGCCCAGGTTGACGCCCAGCTGCCAGCCCGACTCGAACAGCTCGGTGTAGGCCAGCCGCGGGTGGAAGCGAAAGCCCTCCCCCTGGAACCGGTCGAGCTCGCCGCCGGGCACATAGAAGTCGAAGGCCAACGCCAGCGCCGCGCCGCTCGGGTCGTCCTCGGTGCGCTCGTCGTACAGCGAGCCCTGCAGCAGGATGCGCACGTCACCGAAGCCCGAGCCGCCCTCCGACAGCTCGTTCGACTCGAGGCCCGCGATGTCGGTCTCCCCCGCCTGCTGCAGGATCAACGGCATCTCGAGCGCCACGCGATAGCGCTCGAGGAAGGCCAGATCGAGCAGCACCCGGGCGGTCGTCTGGCTGTCGACGATGCGCCCCACGCGCTGATCGCCGGCGGTCAGCACCAACGGATCGTCGGCGTGGTCGAGCAGCAGCCCCACCTGCCAGCGGAACTGCTCCTCCGACGGGCGGGCGGTCAGCACGCCGAAGAAGTCGCGCGACAGGTCGGGGCCGATGCGCAGCTGCTGCACGTCGAACTTGCCGCCGTCCTGCGCCTCGGCCGTCGGCGCGAAGGCCACGACGCCGGCGGCGAGGGCCAGCGCAGCGCCGCGGGCCATGCGTCGGCGCCGCAGCCCCAGCCCCAGGCCGGCCAGCAGCATCAGCGCCCAGCCCCAGGGGCCGGTGCCGCGCTCGCCGGGTGCGGCGGTGCACCCGAGCCATTCACCGCCCTCGACGACCGGATCGTCGAGGTAGTCGTCGCTCGGATCCAGCGGATCCAGGCCGCGGGTCACTTCTTCACCGTCGCTCACACCGCCTCCATCGGTATCGGCCAGTCGGGGATCGGTCCCGAAGGTCTCTTCCTGCTCATCCGTCAGACCATCCCCATCACAATCCGAAGGCGAGACGCAACCGTCATCTTCCGGATCGAGGGGATCGAACTCGTCACGGGGGTCGAACGAACCGTCACCGTTTCGGTCCTCGGCCCCGTCGGAGACGCCGCCGCCGTCGGTATCGGCGTCGAGCGGGTCGGTGACCGTGTCAGGATCGGCGTCGGGCACGAAGGTCGCCGGATCGGTGTCCGGGTGGCGCTCGTCGGCGCTCACGCCGGCCTCGGTGCCGTCGAGCAGGTTATCACCATCAGTGTCAGGATCTGTCGGATCGGTGTTGCGCGCGACCTCGTCGCCATCGAGCAGGCCGTCGTCGTCGGTGTCGGCGTCGTTGGGGTCGGTGCCCTGCATCCGCTCATCGCCGTCGACCAGACCGTCACCGTCACCATCCGCCTCGAACGGGTCGCTGCCTTCGGCGACCTCCTGCCCGTCGGGGATGCCATCGCCGTCGGTATCGGGGTTGGTCGGATCGGTCCCCCGATCCAGCTCGTCGCCGTCGTCGAGGCCGTCGCCGTCGCTGTCAGCCTCCGTCGGATCGGTGCCGAAGTCCCGCTCGCGCGGGTCGGGCACGCCGTCGCCGTCGGTATCGGTGCTGGTCGGATCGGTGCCGATCTCGACCTCTTCGCCGTCGGGGATGCCGTCGCCGTCGGTGTCCGGGTTGTTCGGATCGGTGCCGCGCTCGGCCTCTTCGCTGTTGCTCAGGCCGTCGCCGTCGGCGTCGTCGTCGTCCGGGTCGAGCGGATCGGTGCCGTCGCCGCGCTCGGTGCCGTCAGGCACGCCGCCGTCGTCGGTATCGGGGTCCGTCGGGTCGGTCTCGCCGCGGTCGGTCACCCCGTCGCCGTCGGCGTCCTCCTCGCCGGCGCAGCCCTCGACCCCCGGGGCCGCCGGGCCGTCGCACAGCCGGTCGCCATCGGTGTCCGGGTCGAGCGGATCGGTCTGGCGCTCGGAGAGCACCTCGACGCCGTCGTCGATGCCGTCGTCGTCGGTGTCCGCGTCCCGCGGGTCGGTCTCGCCGCGATCCACGACCCCGTCGGCGTCGAGGTCTTCGCCGCCCACGCAGACATCCTCGACCGCGCCCGGGCCGTCGCACAGGCCGTCGTCGTCGGTGTCCGGATCCAGCGGGTCGGTGGGCCGCGGCCCGTTCACCTCGACGCCGTCGGAGATGCCGTCCCCGTCGGTATCGGGGTTGTCCGGGTCGGTGCCCAGCCGCTCCTCGACGTCCTGGGGCAGCCCGTCGCCGTCGCGGTCGCCCGACAGATCGTCGCCCGGGTCCAGCGGATCGGTGCCGTCGAGCAGCACCTCGATCCCGTCGGGCACGCCGCCGTCGTCGGTGTCGCGGTCGAGCGGATCGCTCTCGTCGGGGTCGCGCACGCCGTCGGCGTCGAGGTCCTCGCCGCCGATGCAGATCCGCGAGACGGTGCCCGGGCCGTCGCACAGCCGGTCGCCGTCGGTGTCCGGATCCCGCGGGTCGGTCGGGTTCTCCCCGAAGACCTCGACCCCGTCGAGGATGCCGTCCCCGTCGCTGTCGGGGTTGTTCGGGTCGGTGCCGATCACCGTCTCGTCGCTGTCGTCGAGGCCGTCGCCGTCGGCGTCGCGGATGGGCACCCCGTCGGGCTCGAGCGGGTCGCGGCCGTCGACGGTCTCGCCGCCGTCGCCCACCCCGTCGTCGTCGCTGTCGGGGTCGTTGGGGATCAGCTCGCCGGGATCGAAGAAGCCGTCGCCGTCGAGGTCCTCGCCCCCCACGCACACCGGCGGCACGTCGTTGGGCCCGTCGCACAGCCCGTCGTTGTCGGTGTCCGGATCCAGCGGATCGGTGCGCTGATCGCCGTTGACCTCGGCCCCGTCGGGGATGCCGTCGCCGTCGGTATCCGGGTTGTTCGGATCGGTGCCCAGCGCCTCCTCGGCGGCGTCGTCGAGCCCGTCGCCGTCGCTGTCGGGCTGCCGGTCGTCGCTCGGGTCCAGCGGATCGGTGCCATCGGCCCGCTCCTGCCCGTCGTTGACGCCGCCGTCGTCGGTGTCCGGGTCGTTGGGATCGGTCTCGATGCTGTCGACCACCCCGTCGGCGTCGATGTCCTCACCGCGCGGGCAGCTGCCCGGCACCGGGATCGGCCCGTCGCACAGCCCGTCGCGGTCGGTGTCGACCTTGAGCGGGTCGGTGGGATCGTCGTCGCCGACCTCGACGCCGTCGAGCACGCCGTCGCCGTCGGTGTCCGGGTTCTCCGGGTCGGTGCCGCGGATCGCCTCGTCGCTGTCGGACAGGCCGTCGCCGTCGGTGTCCACGTCGCGGTCGTCGGCCGGATCGAGCGGGTCGGTGCCGTCGACGAGCACCTCGGCCCCGTCGCCCACCCCGCCGTCGTCGGTGTCCACGTCGGCCGGGTCGGTCTCGCCCGCGTCCACCACGCCGTCGGCGTCGGTGTCTTCGCCCGCCGCGCAGACGTCGACGATCTCGAGCGGGCCGTCGCACAGGCCGTCGCCGTCGGTGTCCACGTCGAGCGGATCGGTCGGGTTCTCGCCGCCGACCTCGACCCCGTCGGAGATGCCGTCGCCGTCGGTGTCCGGGTCGTTGGGGTCGGTGCCCGCCGCCGCCTCGCCGCCGTTGTCGAGCCCGTCGCCGTCGGGATCGGCGGTGCGGTCGTCGCTCGGGTCGAGCGGGTCGGTGCCGTCGCGCACGAACTCGTCGCCGTCGTTCACCCCGCCGTCGTCGGTGTCGGCGTCGTTGGGATCGGTCTCGTCCGGATCGCGGGTGCCGTCGCCGTCGGTGTCTTCGAAGCCATCGGGCAGGCCGTCGCCGTCGGTGTCCGGGTCGAGCGGGTTGGTCGGGTTGTCGCCCTCGACCTCGACCCCGTCGAGCAGGCCGTCGCCGTCGGTGTCCGGGTTGTTCGGATCGGTGCCCGCCGCCGCTTCCTCGTCGGCGCTCAGGCCGTCACCGTCCAGGTCGCCCACCCCGTCGTCGGCCGGGTCGAGCGGGTCGGTGCCGTCGATGAGCACCTCGGCCCCGTCGGGCACGCCGCCGCCGTCGGTGTCCGGGTCGTTCGGATCGGTCTCGCCGGGATCGAGCGCCCCATCGCCGTCGGCGTCTTCCACGCCGTCGTACAGGCCGTCGTCGTCGCTGTCCGGATCGAGCGGGTCGGTCGGGTTGGCCCCGTTGACCTCGGTCCCATCGGGCAAGCCGTCGTCGTCGGTGTCCGGGTCGTTCGGATCGGTCCCGCGGATGAGCTCGTCGGCGTCGGGCAGCCCGTCGCCGTCGGTGTCCGTGGGCCGGTCGTCGAGCGGATCGAGCGGGTCGGTGCCGTCCTGCAGCTCCGCGCCATCGCCCACGCCGCCGTCGTCGGTGTCCGGATCGTTGGGATCGGTCTCGCCCGGGTCGAGCGCGCCGTCGCCGTCGGCGTCCTCGACGCCGTCGGGCAGGCCATCGCCGTCGCTGTCGGGGTTGTTGGGATCGGTCGGGTTCTCGCCGCCGACCTCGACCCCGTCGAGCAGCCCGTCGTCGTCGCTGTCCGGGTCGAGCGGATCGGTGCCGCCGGCGACCTCGTCGCCGTCGGACAGCCCGTCGTCGTCGCTGTCCGGGTCGTCGGGATCGGTGCCGCGCAGGGTCTCCTCGCCGTCGGGCAGCCCGTCGCCGTCGCGGTCGCCGACGCGATCGTCCGCCGGGTCGAGCGGATCGGTGCCGTCGACGAGCACCTCGGCCCCGTCGCTCACGCCGCCGTCGTCGGTGTCGGCGTCGGTCGGGTCGGTCTCGCCCGGCCCGACGCGGCCGTCGCCGTCGCGATCCTCACCGGCGGCGCAGATACCGTCCACGGTGCCCGGGCCGTCGCACAGCCCGTCGCCGTCGGTGTCCGGGTCGGCCGGGTCGGTCGGGTTGTCGGCGTCGACCTCGGCGCCGTCTTCGAGGCCGTCGTCATCGCTGTCGCTGTCGTTGGGATCCGTGCCCCGCGCCGCCTCTTCGGCGTTGTCGAGGCCGTCGCCGTCGGGATCGGTCACCCCGTCGTCGAGCGGGTCGAGCGGATCGGTCAGATCGCGCAGCACCTCGGCCCCGTCGTCGACCCCGCCGTCGTCGGTGTCGGCGTCGTTGGGATCGGTCTCGTTCGGATCGCGGCTGCCATCGCGGTCGGCGTCCTCGATGCCATCGAGCAGGCCGTCGTCGTCGCTGTCCGGATCGAGCGGATCGGTCGGGTTGTCGCCGCCGATCTCGACGCCGTCGAGCAGCCCGTCGTCGTCGCTGTCCGGGTCGAGCGGATCGAGGCCGTCGGTGACCTCCTGCCCGTCGGGCACGCCGTCGCCGTCGGTGTCCGGGTTGCGCGGGTCGGTGCCGCGCTCGATCTCGTCGACGTTGGGCAGGCCGTCGCCGTCCAGGTCGCCGTCGGCGTCGTCATCGAACGCGTCGAGCGGGTTGGTCCCGTCGACGAGCACCTCGGTGCCGTCGGGCACGCCGCCGCCGTCGGTATCGGGGTTGTTGGGGTCGGTCTCCACCGAGTCCCGCCGCCCGTCGGCGTCGAGGTCCTCGCCGCCGACGCAGACCGGCTCGACGCTGTTCGGGCCGTCGCACAGCCCGTCGTCGTCGCTGTCCGGGTCGGTCGGATCGGTCGGGTTGCGGCCGTTGACCTCGGTGCCATCGGGGATGCCATCGCCGTCGGTGTCGGGGTCGCGCGGGTCGGTGCCGATCAGCACCTCGTCGGGCGTCGACAGGCCGTCGCCGTCCGGGTCCCCGCCGATGTCGTCGAGCGGATCGCGCGGGTCGGTGCCGTCGATGAGCACCTCGGCCCCGTCCGGCACGCCGCCGTCGTCGGTGTCGGCGTCGTTGGGATCGCTCTCGCCCGGATCGAGCACGCCGTCCGCGTCGAGGTCCTCTCCGCCGGCGCAGGCCGGCGCGGCGGTGTTCGGGCCGTCGCACAGCCCGTCGTCGTCGCTGTCCGGGTCGCGGGGATCGGTCGGGTTGTCGCCGAAGACCTCCAGGCCATCGGGCAGCCCGTCGTCGTCGGTATCGGGGTCGTTCGGATCGGTGCCCAGCGCGTCCTCGTCGGCGTCGGACAGCCCGTCGCCGTCGCGATCGCCCGCCGGGAAGTCATTCGGGTCGAGCGGATCGGTGCCCGCCACGACCTCGCCGCCGTCGCCCACGCCGTCGCCGTCGGTGTCCGGGTCGAGCGGGTCGGTGCCGCGCGCGGCCTCGTCGCCGTCGTCGAGGCCGTCGCCGTCGCTGTCCGGGTCGAGCGGGTCGGTGCCGTCGGCGACCTCCTGCCCGTCGGGCACCCCGTCGCCGTCGCTGTCCGGGTTGTCCGGATCGGTCCCGCGGGCCTCCTCTTCCCCGTCGGTCAGGCCGTCGCCGTCCCGATCGCTGGGGTCGAAGTCATCGGGATCCAGCGGATCGGTGCCATCGGCCCGCTCGCCGCCGTCGTCGACGCCGTCGCCGTCGGTGTCCGGGTTGTTCGGGTCGGTCTCGCCGGGGTCGATCATGCCATCCCGATCGGCGTCTTCGATGCCATCGGGGATGCCATCGCCGTCCGTATCGGGGTTCAGCGGATCGGTCGGGTTCTCGCCGAACAGCTCGGTGCCATCGGGGATGCCATCGCCGTCGGTATCCGGGTTGTTCGGATCGGTGCCGGCCACCGCCTCTTCGGCGTCGGTCGCCCCGTCCCCGTCGCGGTCGATGGGCAGGTCGTCGGCCGGATCCAGCGGATCGGTGCGATCGACGAGCACCTCGGCGCCGTCGCTGACCCCGCCATCGTCGGTATCGGGGTCGTTGGGATCGGTCTCGCCGGGATTGAGCGCGCCGTCGCCGTCGCGGTCCTCGCCGGCCTCGCAGACGCCGGCGACGGTGCCGTCGCCATCACACAGGCCGTCGTCGTCGCTGTCCGGGTCGAGCGGATCGGTCGGGTTGAGCCCGCCGACCTCGTTGCCGTCGATGATGCCGTCGCCGTCGGTGTCCGGGTTGTTCGGGTCGGTGCCCCGCTCGGCCTCTTCGACGTCGGGCAGGAAGTCGCCGTCGCGGTCGATGCCGGCGTCGTCGGCCGGGTCGAGCGGATCGGTGCCCGCGTCGCGCTCGGCGCCGTCGCCCACCCCGCCGTCGTCGGTGTCCGGATCGAGCGGGTCGGTCTCGCCGGGATCCCGCTCGCCGTCGCCGTCGGCGTCCTCCTCGCCATCGAGCAGCCCGTCGTCGTCGGTGTCCGGGTCGAGCGGATCGGTGCCCGCGCGATCCTCGGCGCCGTCGTCTAGGCCGTCGCCGTCGCTGTCCGGGTTGTCGGGATCGGTGCCCCGGCGCTCCTCTTCGCCGTCGGGCACGCCGTCCCCGTCGCGGTCGTCGAGGCCATCGTCCGCCGGATCGAGCGGGTCGGTCCCGTCGATGAGCACCTCCGCGCCATCGCTCACGCCGCCGTCGTCGGTATCGGCGTCGTTGGGATCGGTCTCGTCGGGGTCGCGGATGCCATCGGCGTCGCTGTCTTCGACGCCATCGCTCAGGCCGTCGTCGTCGCTGTCGGGATCGAGCGGATCGGTCGGGTTCTCGCCGCCGACCTCGACGCCGTCGGGCAGCCCGTCGCCGTCGGTGTCCGGGTTGGTCGGGTCGGTCTCCCCCGGATCGACCACGCCGTCGCCGTCGGCGTCCTCGACGCCGTCGAGCAGCCCGTCGCCGTCGCTGTCCGGGTCGTTGGGATCGGTGCCCGCCCGCTGCTCGGCGCCGTCGTCGAGGCCGTCGTCGTCGCTGTCCGGGTCGTCGGGATCGGTGCCGTTGCGGACCTCGTCCGCGTCGCTGATGCCGTCGCCGTCGCTGTCGAGCGGCCGATCGTCGGCCGGATCGAGCGGGTCGGTGCCGTCGAAGAGCACCTCGTCGCCGTCGCTGACGCCGCCGTCGTCGGAGTCCGGATCCCGCGGGTCGGTCTCCCCCGGGCCGACCTGGCCGTCGGCGTCGGCGTCTTCCGCGCCGTCGGTCAGGCCGTCGTCGTCGGTGTCCGGGTCGAGCGGATCGGTGCCGCCGCCCACCTCGACGCCGTCGGGCAGCCCGTCGCCGTCGGTGTCCGGGTCGTCGGGATCGGTGCCGAGGGCCTCCTCGAGATCGTCGGACAAGCCGTCGCCGTCCCGATCGGGCGCGTCGACCGGCCCCGGGCGGTCATCGGGGTCGAGCGGATCGGTGCCCGCGGCGTCTTCTTCGCCGTCGCTGGCGCCGTCGCCGTCGGTGTCCGGGTTGGTCGGATCGGTCTCGCCCGGGTCGACCACGCCGTCCTGGTCGGCGTCTTCGACCCCGTCGGGCACGCCGTCGCCGTCGGTGTCCGGGTCGAGCGGGTCGGTGCCGCCGTCCACCTCGATGCCATCGGGGATGCCATCGCCGTCGCTGTCGGGATCGTTCGGATCGGTGCCCCGCTCGCGCTCGTCGACGTCGGTCAGGCCGTCGCCGTCGCTGTCGCGGGTGATGTCATCGCTGGGATCGAGCGGGTCGGTGCCGTCGCGCAGCACCTCGTCGCCGTCGCCCACGCCGCCGTCGTCGCTGTCGGCGTCGTTGGGATCGGTCTCCCCCGGATCGAGCGCGCCGTCGCCGTCGCTGTCTTCGACGCCGTCGAGCAGCCCGTCGTCGTCGCTGTCGCGGTCGAGCGGATCGGTCGGGTTCTCGCCGTTGACCTCGGTGCCGTCGAGCAGCCCGTCGCCGTCGGTGTCCGGGTTGTCTGGATCGGTGCCGACGGCGGCCTCTTCGTCGTCGGGCAGGCCGTCGCGGTCGCGGTCGACGCCGCCGTCGTCGCTCGGGTCGAGCGGGTCGGTGCCGTCGACGAGCACCTCGGTGCCATCGGGCACGCCGCCGTCGTCGCTGTCCGGGTCGTTGGGATCGGCCTCGCCCGGGTCCTGCTGGCCGTCGGCGTCGCGATCTTCACCGCCGGTGCAGGTGCCGGGCACGTTCGCCGGGCCGTCGCACAGCCGATCGTCGTCGCTGTCCGGGTCGAGCGGGTCGGTCGGGTTGTCGCCGAAGACCTCGGTGCCATCGGCGATGCCGTCGTCGTCGCTGTCCGGGTCGAGCGGGTCGGTGCCGCGCACCCGCTCCTCGAGGTCGGGCAGCCCGTCGCCGTCGGTATCGGTGGCGTCGTCGTCGGCCGGGTCGAGCGGGTCGGTGCCGCCGACCACCTCGGCCCCGTCGCTCACGCCGCCGTCGTCGGTGTCCGGGTCGCGGGGGTCGGTCTCCCCCGGGTCGACCACGCCGTCGCCGTCGCCGTCCTCCGAGCCGTCGGTCAGGCCGTCGTCGTCGCTGTCCGGGTCGAGCGGATCGGTGCCCGTCGCGACCTCGACGCCGTCGTCGACGCCGTCGTCGTCACTGTCCGGGTCGAGCGGATCGGTGCCGATGATGCCTTCTTCGGTATCGCTCAGCCCGTCGCCGTCGCGGTCGAGCGGGCGGAAGTCGTCGGGATCGAGCGGGTCGGTGCCGTCGACCACCTCGGCCCCGTCGCCGACGCCGTCGCCGTCGGTGTCCGGGTCGAGCGGATCGGTGCCGCGCTCGGCCTCGTCGCCGTCGTCGAGCCCGTCGTCGTCGCTGTCCGGGTCGAGCGGGTCGGTGCCGTCGTCGACCTCCTGCCCGTCGGGCACGCCGTCGCCGTCGGTGTCCGGGTCGTTCGGGTCGGTGCCCCGCGCCTCTTCTTCGTCGTCGGGCAGGCCGTCGCCGTCGGTGTCGGTGTCGTCGTCGTCGGCCGGGTCGAGCGGATCGGTCCCGCCGGCCACCTCGGCCCCGTCGTTCACGCCGCCGTCGTCGCTGTCCGGGTCGCGGGGGTCGGTCTCCCCCGGATCCTGCTGGCCGTTGGCGTTGGCGTCCTCTTCGCCGTCGGTCAGGCCGTCGTCGTCGGTATCGGGGTCGAGCGGGTCGGTCCCGCCGTCGCGCTCGACCCCGTCGGGCAGGCCGTCGTCGTCGGTGTCCGGGTCGAGCGGGTCGGTGCCGTCACGCGCCTCGTCCAGGTCGGGCACGCCGTCGCCGTCGCGATCGAGGCCGGCGTCGTCCGCCGGATCCCGCGGATCGCTGCCGCCGTCGCGCTCGTCGCCGTCGTTCACCCCGCCGTCGTCGGTGTCCGGGTCGAGCGGGTCGGTCTCGCCGTCGTCGAGCGCGCCGTCGCCGTCGAGATCTTCCTGGCCGTCGGTCAGCCCGTCGTCGTCGCTGTCCGGGTCGAGCGGGTCGGTGCCATTGTCCACCTCGGCCCCGTCGGGGATGCCGTCGAAGTCGGTGTCCGGCTCGTCGGGATCGGTGCCCCGCTCGCGCTCGTCGACGTCGGGCAGGCCGTCGCCGTCGCTGTCGATGGCGCCGTCGTCCGCCGGGTCGAGCGGATCGGCCCCCTCGCGCACCTCGTCGCCGTCGTTCACCCCGCCATCGTCGGTGTCCGGGTCGAGCGGATCGGTGCCCCGGTCGCGCTCGTCGCCGTCGGTCAGCCCGTCGTCGTCGGTGTCGGGATCGAGCGGGTCGGTCCCGCCGGCCACCTCGTCGCCGTCGTTGATCCCGTCGTCGTCGGTATCGGGGTCGAGCGGGTCGGTGCCCCGCGCCGCCTCGTCGTCGTCGGGCAGGCCGTCGCCGTCGGTATCGGTGGGATCGTCGTCCGCCGGGTCGAGCGGGTCGGTGCCGCCGGCCACCTCGCCGCCGTCGCTCACCCCGCCGTCGTCGGTGTCCGGGTCGAGCGGATCGGTGCCCCGGTCGCGCTCGTCGCCGTCGTTCAGCGCGTCGTCGTCGGTGTCGGGGTCGAGCGGGTCGGTGCCATCGGCCACCTCGTCGCCGTCGCGCACGCCGTCGTCGTCGGTATCGGGGTCGATCGGATCGGTGCCGCGGCGCGCCTCTTCGCTGTCCGGCAGGCCGTCGCCGTCGGTATCGCGGGTGACGTCATCCGCCGGGTCGAGCGGGTCGGTGCCGTCGATGAGCACCTCGGCGCCGTCGCCCACCCCGCCGCCGTCGGTATCGGGGTTGTTGGGATCGGTCTCGCCCGGGTCGAGGGCGCCATCGCCGTCGGCGTCCTCGACGCCGTCGAAGAGGCCGTCGTCGTCGCTGTCGGGATCGAGCGGATCGGTCGGGTTGTCGCCGAAGACCTCGGTGCCGTCGAGCAGCCCGTCGCCGTCGGTGTCCGGGTTGTCGGGATCGGTGCCCCGCAGGACCTCCTCGGCGTCGTCGAGCCCGTCGCCGTCGCGATCCTGGGGCCCGTCGTCGGCCGGATCGAGCGGATCGCCGCCATTCTCGACCTCGGCCCCGTCGCCGATGCCGCCGTCGTCGGTGTCCGGGTCGAGCGGGTCGGTGCCCCGGGCCACCTCGTCGCCGTCGGTCAGGCCATCGTCGTCGGTGTCCGGGTCGAGCGGGTCGGTGCCGCCGAGCACCTCGTCGCCGTCGCTCACCCCGTCGTCGTCGGTGTCCGGGTCGAGCGGATCGGTGCCCCGCTCGGCCTCCTGCACGTCGGGCAGGCCGTCGCCGTCGCGGTCGATGTCGCCGTCATCGGCCGGGTCGCGCGGGTCGGTGCCTTCGCCGCGCTCGACGCCGTCGCCGATGCCGCCGTCGTCGGTGTCCGGGTCGAGCGGATCGGTCTCGCCCGGGTCGAGCACGCCGTCGCCGTCGCTATCCTCTTCGCCGTCGAGCAGCCCGTCGTCGTCGCTGTCGTCGTCGAGCGGGTCGGTGCCGTTGTCGACCTCGGCCCCGTCGGGGATGCCGTCGTCGTCGGTGTCGGGATCATCGGGGTCGGTCCCGATGGCGGCCTCGTCGGCGTCGGGCAGGCCGTCGCCGTCGCGATCGCCGCGATCGTCGTCCCGCGGGTCGAGCGGATCGGTGCCGCCGATGACCTCGCCGCCGTCGGTCACGCCGCCGTCGTCGGTGTCCGGGTCGAGCGGATCGGTCCCCCGGTCGCGCTCGTCGCCGTCCGACAGCCCGTCGTCGTCGCTGTCCGGGTCGAGCGGATCGGTGCCGTCCTCGACCTCGCGCCCGTCGTCGACCCCGTCGTCGTCGGTGTCCGGATCGTTGGGATCGGTGCCGCGCACCCCCTCGTCGGCGTCGGAGAGCCCGTCGCCGTCGCGGTCGCGGAAGATGTCGTCCCGCGGGTCGAGCGGGTCGGTGCCGTCGACGAGCACCTCAGCGCCGTCGCTCACCCCGCCGTCGTCGGTATCGGGGTCGCTGGGGTCGGTCTCACCGGCGTCGACGATGCCGTCGTCGTCCCGGTCCTCGCCGCCGACGCAGACGCCCTCGACCGTGCCCGAGCCGTCGCACAGCCCGTCGCCGTCGGTGTCCGGGTTGCGCGGGTCGGTGACCGTCTGCCCGCCGGGCTCGATGCCGTCGAGCAAGCCGTCGTCATCGCTATCGGGATCGAGCGGGTCGGTGCCGTCGGCCACCTCGCGGCCGTCGGGCACGCCGTCGTCATCGCTGTCGGGGTCGTCGGGATCGGTCCCCCGCGCGCGCTCGTCGTCGTCGGTCAGCCCGTCGCCGTCGCGGTCGAGCTGGTCGTCGTCGCTCGGGTCGAGCGGGTCGAGCCCGGCGGTGACCTCGTCGCCGTCGTTCACCCCGCCGTCATCGGTGTCGGCGTCGGCCGGGTCGGTCTCGCCCGGATCGACCATGCCATCCCGGTCGGCGTCCTCGGCGCCGTCGGGGATGCCATCGCCGTCCGTATCGGGGTCGAGCGGATCGGTCGGGTTGTCGCCATTGACTTCGATGCCATCGGGGATGCCATCGCCGTCGGTGTCCGGGTCGAGCGGATCGGTGCCCGCCGCGCGCTCGGCGGCGTTGTCGAGCCCGTCGCCGTCGGGGTCGGCGGTCGCGTCGTCGGTGGGATCGAGCGGATCGGTGCCGTCGCGGATGACCTCGGCGCCGTCGGGCACGCCGCCGTCGTCGGTGTCCGGGTCGTTGGGATCGGTCTCGCCCGGGTCGAGCGCGCCGTCGCGATCGACGTCTTCTTCGCCGTCGCTCAGCCCGTCGTCGTCGCTGTCGGGATCGAGCGGATCGGTCGGGTTCTCGCCGTCGACCTCGGTGCCATCGGGGATGCCATCGCCGTCGGTATCGGGGTCGAGCGGATCGGTGCCCAGCTCACGCTCGCGATCGTTGTCGAGCCCGTCGCCGTCGGGGTCGCCGCCCACGTCGTCGGTGGGATCGAGCGGGTCGGTGCCGCCGGTGACTTCGGCGCCGTCGGGCACGCCGCCGTCGTCACTGTCGGGATCGGTCGGGTCGGTCTCGTTGCCGTCCCGCCGGCCGTCGGCGTCGAGGTCTTCGCCGCCGACGCAGACGCCGGCCACGGTGCCCGGGCCGTCGCACAGCCCGTCGTCGTCGCTGTCGGGATCGAGCGGGTCGGTCGGGTTGCGGCCTTCGATCTCGGTGCGGTCGTCGATGCCATCGTCGTCGGTGTCGCGATCGAGCGGATCGGTGCCCGCGGCGGCCTCTTCGTCGTCGGTGAGCCCGTCGCCGTCGCGGTCGCGGCGGCGATCGTCGGCGCCGTCGAGCGGATCGGTGCCGTCGAGCAAGACCTCGACCCCGTCGGAGACGCCGCCGTCATCGGTGTCGCGGTCGCGGGGGTCGGTCTCGCCGGGGTCGACCTCGCCGTCGGCGTCGAGATCTTCGCCGCGGGCGCAGGCCCCCAGCACGGTGCGGTCGCCGTCGCACAGCCCGTCGCCGTCGCTGTCCGGGTCGGCCGGATCGGTGCCCGTATCGACCTCGAGGCCATCGGGGATGCCATCGCGATCGGTGTCGGGGTGGTTGGGATCGGTGCCGCGGGCCTGCTCGTCGGCGTCGGGCAGGCCGTCGCCGTCGCTGTCGGTGATGTCGTCATCGAGCGGATCCCGCGGGTCGGTGCCCGCCGCCCGCTCGCCGCCGTCGCTCACCCCGCCGTCGTCGGTGTCCGGGTCGAGCGGGTCGGTCTCGCCGTCGTCGAGCTCGCCGTCGGTGTCGAGGTCTTCCTCGCCGTCCTGCAGGCCGTCGTCGTCGGTGTCCGGGTCGAGCGGATCGGTGCCGATGGCATCTTCGGTGCCATCGGAGATGCCATCGTCATCACTGTCGGGATCGAGCGGGTCGGTGCCGTTGTCGATCTCGTCGCCGTCGGGCACCCCGTCGCCGTCGCTGTCCGGGTCGTCGGGGTCGGTGCCGCGCTCGGCCTCTTCGGCGTCGGGCACGCCGTCGCCGTCCCGATCCCGGGGCGCGTTGTCATCGGGGTCGAGCGGATCGGTGCCATCGGCGACCTCTTCGCCGTCGGGCACGCCGTCGCCGTCGCTGTCGGGGTTGTTGGGATCGGTCTCCCCCGGATCGAGGCGGCCATTGCCGTTGGTGTCTTCCTCGCCGTCGGGGATGCCATCGCCGTCGGTATCGGGGTTCAACGGATCGGTCGGGTTGTCACCCAGCGCCTCGGTGCCATCGGGGATGCCATCGTCGTCGCTGTCCGGGTCGTCGGGATCGGTGCCGCGCTCGACCTCCTCGCCGTCGTCGAGCCCGTCGCCGTCGCGATCCTGCGGGTCGTCATCGGCCGGATCGAGCGGGTCGCTGCCGCGGGCGTCCTCGGCGCCGTCGCCCACCCCGCCATCGTCGGAGTCGGGGTCGTCGGGGTTGGTCTCGCCCGGGTCGAGCACGCCGTCGGCGTCCTGGTCTTCGCCGCTGCGGCAGACGTCCGCGACGTCGGCCGGGCCGTCGCACAGGCCATCCCCGTCGGTGTCGGGATCGAGCGGGTCGGTCGGGTTCTCGCCGTTGACCTCGATGCCATCGGGGATGCCATCGTCGTCGGTGTCGGGATCGTTCGGATCGGTGCCCGCCGCGATCTCGTCGTTGTCGTCGAGCCCGTCGCCGTCGGCGTCGTCGGGCCGGTCGTCGGCCGGGTCGAGCGGATCGGTGCCGTCGGCGAGCACCTCTTCCCCGTCGGGCACCCCGCCGTCGTCGCTGTCCGGGTCGTTGGGATCGGTCTCGCCCGGATCGCGGGCGCCGTCGCCGTCGACGTCTTCCACGCCGTCGTGCAGGCCATCGTCGTCGCTGTCCGGGTCGAGCGGGTCGGTCGGGTTCTCGCCGTTGACCTCGACGCCATCGGGCAGGCCGTCGCCGTCCGTATCCGGGTCGTTGGGATCGGTGCCCGCCGCGGCCTCGTCGTCGTCGTCGAGCCCGTCGCCGTCGGGGTCATCGGTGCTGACCACCGTCACGACCGTCGGGTCGTCGGGCGCCGGGGTCGCCGGATCGTCGGTCACGCCCGGCGGCACCGCCGTGGCGGTGTAGCTCGCCTGGTTGCGGATCTCGGTGCCCCGGGGCAGCGGCGCGTCGATGGCGGCGCGGTAGGTCAGGGTCCAGTCTTCGCCGCCGGGCAGCGCGTCGAGGGTCGCCACGAGGACGCCGCCGACGACCTCGGCCACGCCGCGGTCGGCGGCGAGCGAGCCGTCGACATAGGCCGCGTTGGCCAGCGCGCCCACCGGATCGGTCAGGCGCAGGTCGCGGGCGGGCCCGTTGCCGGTATTGCTGACCACCACCGTGTAGAGCAGGCTGTCGCCGGGCTCGACCGCGTCGCCGTTCTGATCGGCGGCGGTCTTCGTCGCGCTCAGCGCCGGCGCCCGCGGCGAGATGATCACGGTCACGGTGTCGTCGCCGTCGTCGCCCGGCGCGCCGCCATCGGCTTCGGCGGGGTTGTCGACGACGCCGTCGCCGTCGGTATCGTAGCCGTCGGCGGCCCCGTCGAGGGTCACGCCGTCGACGGGCAGGGTGTCGTAGGTGTCGAGCGTCGCCGAGAGGCCGACCGGGCGGCCCTCGATGGCGGCGTCGGCCACCAGATCGAGCGGCAGGGCGACCCCCTCCCCCGGACGGATGTTATTGCTCAGCGTGAGCGTGACGGTGCCCGCCTCGGCGTCGTAGGCGGCCTGCTCGTCCTCCTCGTCGGTCTGCCCGTCGAGGTCGTTGTCGAGCCCGTCATCGCCGGGGCTGACGCTGAAGCCGGGCGGGATCGAGACCACCACCCGCGCGTTGCTCACCGGGCCGTCGCCGTCGTTCGTCAGCGAGACCGTCGCCCGCACCGTCTCGCCGCCCGCGGGGTCGGCGCGATCGACGGCGAGCCCGATGACGGCGCCGGGGAAGACATAGTCGACCGGGCCGCTGACCGGCGGGGCTTCGCCGCCGTCGGCCTGCACGGTCACGTCGAGGGTATAAGGCTCGCCGTCGGCCAGGGCCACGGTGCCGGTGGGCGCCGCGACGACCTCGATCACGATGGTGTCGTTGAGGTCGTCCTCGTCGGCCGGGTTGCGGACGGCGCCCAGGTCGACGACGAAGGTCTCGCCGGGCTGGGTCTCGACCGCGCCGGGCGGCGGCGTGCCGATCTGGCCGTTGAACCCGTCGGCCCCGCGGCGGACCTCGGTGGCCTGCAGGCCGTCGGGCAGGTCGATGAGCAGCCGCACGCCGTCGTTGCGGCCCTCGGGCACCGTCAGCGCGATGCGCCAGACCCCGTCTTCGCCCAACGCCACGCCCGGATCGAGCGTGATCGGGTCGGTGCCGGTCACGAAGTCGACCGCGACGGAGGGGCCGGTGAGCGGCACGACCGTCTGGAAGGCCACCCGGTGGTCGTTCTCCGCCCCGCCCGCGTCGGTGGGATCACCCGTCCGCTCGACCGACAGGGGCTCGAACGGGCTCTGGGGCGCCACCACGTCGCCCGGGCGGCTGGTCCACTGCAGGGTGCCGGCCAGGGTCGGCCGGTCGCCGAAGCCCACCTCGTCGTCCAGGCGAACCCGCGCGGTGAAGGTGCAGCTCAGGCCGGGGGGCAGCAGATCCCACGAGACGGTGCCGTCGCCGCCGCCGAACGCGATGCCGTCGGGCGCGGGGCAGGTCCCCGGATCGAGCGCCGGCAGCAGGGTCAAGCCCTCGCCGGAGGCCAGCTCGAGCGTCACGTCGTAGGCCGGCACGGCGCCGGCGGGGCTGGTGAGCACGATGGGCACGTCGACGACGTCGCCGCCCTGCGCCGGCTCGACGTCCTGCCGCCCGGAAATCGCCAGCCGCGGCTCGGCGATGGTCAACACCGGGCTGGCCGCTTCGAGGCCGCCGACGGCCATGCGGTTGGTGAGCGCGGTGCCCGCCGCCGCCGCCGGCAGGTTGGCGACCGCCGCGAGCACGTCGAACGCGAGCGTCTCGACGACGGCGTTGTCGGCGTCGGCGTTGCGCAGGGCGCCCAGGTTCCAGGTGACCCGCCGCCCGGCGTTCTCGACGACCGGCGCCGGCAGCGCGCACGGCTGGCCACCGCACGTCAGCCCGGCCGACGCGGCGAAGTTCTCGGTCCCGACGAAGGCCATCGTCGGCGGCAGCGTATCGACCAGGGTCAGCGCCGCGCCGAGGCCCTCGGGCACCGTCGCGGTGAAGCGGTAGCGCACGATCTCGCCGACGGTCGCCTGCGCGGCGCCGCCGACGACGATCTTCGCCGCGCTGAGCGCCTGCACGCTGACCGAGCCGTTGGCCGTGCTCGCGTAGTCATTGCGCGCCGGCTGGCCCGAGCCGGTGCGCTCGACGCTGTCGGCGTTGAACGGGCTCAGCGGCTGGACGACCGCGCCGGCGAGGCTGGTCCACGTGGCCCGCGCGCTGACCGGGATCGGCGCGCCGGTCGGCACGTCGGCGGCGACGGTGGCGGCGAAGCGCACCACGGCGTTGGTGCCGTTGGGCAGCACGTCGTAGCGCAGGGTCAGCGTATTGCCCACGACCTCGAACGCGGTCGGCGGCAGCCCGCTGACCGGCACGATGTCGCCGATGTTGGTGAGGTTCGCCGGCAGCGTGGTGGTGATCACCGCGTCGAAGGCGTTGCGCGATCCGCTGAGGTGGCGCAGGCGCAGCGCGAGCTGGGCCCGGTCGGAGCCGTCGACGGTCGGCAGCGGCTCCCAGGTGAGCTGAAGCCGCGGCTCGCCGATGGTCAGCTGCCCCGCCTCGGCGCTGCTGCGGCCGCCGACGAAGTCGAGGTCGACCCGGTTGGACACCCGGTCGTTGCGGTTGGCCTGGTCGTTATTGAGCACGACGGCGCGATAGGTGAAGACCAGCTGCTCGCGCACCGCGTCGTTGCGGTTGCTGTTGGTGACGGTGCCGAGGTTCCAGGTCACCGTGCGCCCGTTGGCGCCGACGACCGGATCGATGGCGCCGGAGATCTCGATGCCCGCCGGCAGCACCAGCGGCTGGAAGTCGACGAAGGCCAGCTCGGCGGGCAGCTGGTCGGTGATCACCACCTCCGGGTGGTCGCCTTCGGGTACGTCGACGATCACCCGCCACTGGGCGAACTCACCGACGGAGGCCGTATTGGCGCTGACGAGCTGCTTCTGCACCACGAAGTCGGCGATGGTGACGTTGGCCCCGTCGATCGGGCGCAGCCCCACGTAGTCCTGCCCCTCGGGCAGCGAGCCGAAGCGGTTGATCGTCGCGCCGTTGGTGAAGCCGGCCCGGGCGGTGACCGTATCGGCGACCCGCACGGTGTAGGTGACGACGACGACGTTCTGCCCCGAGTTGTCGTCGAAGGGCGGGATCGGCTCGGCGAGCCGGATGCCGTCGGTGAAGAGGTCTTCGGCCGCGTTCCCCAGCGCGAGCGGCTGCCCGACCCCGTTGGTGACGGTGATGCCATAGCCGGCGTCGGGGCGGACGAGGCTCGGCGGCAGCAGATCGCCGATGACCACGTCGTAGGCGTTCCAGCCGCCCTGGTTCTCGACGACCACCGCGAAGGTCACCTCGTCGCCGGCGTCGGCGTCGCTCAGATCGCCGTCGATCGGGTTGGCGGCGATACGCGCCGAGCTGTAGGGCAGCTGGATCGGGACCGGCTGAATCCGGCCGCCGCCGGTCGTCGACAGCACGCCCTTGGAGATATCGAGCAGCGGCTCGCGCACGTAGAACTCGGCCAGCTCGACCGAGTTGCCGCCCGGGGATAGCCCCTGCAGCAGGTTGGTGAAGGGCTGGTCGTCCTCGCGGTTGATCTCGTCGGTGAGCGTGAAGTCGAGCAGGATCTCGATGCGGCGGGCGCGGGACGGCGTGGTCACCAGGTCGCCGAAGGTGAAGATGAGCGCGTTGTCGCCATCGCGCCCGCGCACCTCGATCGACTCGAGCAGCTCGGGCGCGAGGTCGTGGCCCGGCCCGTAGCGGATCGGGCCGGCGGGGTCGATCGCGACGTCCAGGCCGTACTCGTCGGCCCAGATCTTGTTGGACGGCATGAAGTCGGCGAGCACCACCGAGGGCACGTCGCCGCTGGGGATGGTCGCCGCGATCCGGAAGGTCAGCACCTGCCCCGGGACCACGTCGGGCCCCTCGTCGACGGGCAGGCCGTCGACCGCCACGAGCACCTTCTCGTACGAGACCCGGCGGATGAGCACGTCTTCGTCGACGCCCGAGTCCTCCTCGACGGTCTGCCGGCGGCGGCCGTCGGGGGCGCGCACGGTCGCGGCGACGAGGTGGTCGGTGGGCAGCAGCTCGGCGGCCCGCACCGGCTCGGCGCTCGGATAGAACTCGTCGACGTCGAACTCCATGCGCACCGGCACCCGGGTGCCGCCGGGCAGGTCGCCGTCGAGGTCGCCGAGCGTGAACTCGAGGGTGGTCGGGTCATCGCCCTCGACGGAGATCGCCGCCGGCTGCACCGTGCCCGCCCGCAAGGTCACGCCCTGCGGCAGGGTCGACGTCATGCGCACCGCGTCGAAGTCGAAATAGTCCGAGACCAGCACCACGGTGTCGATCCGTCCGCGCTCGCCGGGGATGAAGCGGTCGCGGTTGGCGCTGAGGTTGGTGATGCGCTCCTGGACGAGGATCGAGGCCGCGGCGAGGTTCGCGGGCATCGCCTGCGGCTCGAGCGGCGTGCGCGCGCCCTCCGGCGGCGCGTGGGTCGCGGCCACCAGCCGGCCGGTGGCCTCGAGCACCACGGTGCCGCCCTCGATCGGATCGATGACCGGCTGACCGTCGGCGCCGAACTCGGGCACGTAGCCGGTGATCGTCAGGACGATGTCGGGCCCGTCGACGCCCACGAACGGGTCGATGGTGGCGGCTGCGCGCCCGCCGGGGCCGTCCGGTGGCGCCAACGGCTCGGTGACCGCGCCCGCGCCGCGGGTGATGACGACCTCGGTGATCCGGAAGCGGTCGTCGATGAGCGTCTCGAGCCGCAGATCTTCGATGGCGGCGCCGATGGCCGCGTCGACGGTCAGCTCGAAGGTCGCGGGGAAGTTGGGCCCGGTGACGGTGATCCCCGAGGCCTCGTGGTTGATGGCGACCAGCCGCGGGGTCAGCTCGCGGGTGATCGGATCGGCGTAGATCGGCGGGTCGATCAACGGGTCGTTGAACGGCGTCACCCCGAACGCGTACTGGCAGCCGACGTCGTACTCGATGGGCACGTCGACGGCGGCCTCGGGCGAGACGGGCAGCGAGATTTCGAAGGGCAGCGGCGGCGCGCCGGGGGCGTGGCTGGTGATCGAGCTCCACACCGTGACCAGCCGCCAGCCGGCGGGCCCTTCGATCGGCTGCAGGTTGAAGGGGTGCAGCACCGGCAGATCGCCGAAGACCACGCCCTCTTCCACGATGGCCGGCCGGCCGAAGAGCGTCGCGGTCGGCTCGCCCACCTCGGGGGGCAGGATCAAGTCGACGATGGGCACCTGCCCGGTGCGATCGCCGACGTTGTCGAACGTGACGGTGACTTCGGCGGACTGCCCGAGCAGCCCGACGTCGGCCCCGTCGACCGCGCACTCGACGACCGGCGCGGCGCCGGCGATCCCGGCGAAGGCCAGCGTCGACGCCGCGATCAGCGCCTGAATGAACCGCCCGCGCACACCCACTGCCGCATCCCCTCGGCAGACTCGTACTCGCATTTTTCCCCCGGTCGCGTGATGCGGCAGCCCGCCGCAACGGGATTGTCGTAGATCTTTTCGAACAACCCAAAAACAGATATCGGCGCCCACCATAAGCAAGATACAGGCCAGACTCAAGAAATCGAGGAGTGTAACAGAATGCTCCAGGGCGCGCAGTCGATCGAGATGCACCGCAGGCGCCGATGTCACCCCGCGGACCGCGAATGCGAGGCGCCCGCCGCCTCAGCCGCTGCGCACGCCCCGAGCGAGCCAGCGCGAGACGCGGGCCCCTGCCCTCTCCGACGCGGCGGCCGGATCGATCATCGGCGGCTGCACCGCGCTCTTGGTGGCCCAGAACAAGACCGGCCCATCGAGTCGATCGGCCTCGGCGAGCGCCCACGCGGCGGCCTTGCCGGCGTAGGTCGTATCGAGGTGCGGCCCGTCGACCCCATCGAATGCGGCGATGGCCCCACGGCCGGCGGCGGTCGCGTGGCCATAGCCCCAGCCCAGCTCGCGGCCGGTGACCGTCAGGGCGGCACGCAGCGGCGCGCGGGCGCAGACGTCGGGGCCGCCGAGTCGAGCGAGCAGCGCGGCGGTGCCCACGGCGAGCGTGACGATGCGGCGGTGGGCGGTGACCGGCCAGGGCGTCACCCGCACCCCGTGGATCGTCGGCACCCGCTCGATGAGCCCCAGGGCCCGCGCCGCCGCGAAGCCGGTCAAGAGCCCGGCGGTGGTGCAGGTGCTGCCGACGGCGAGCACGATGTGTCGCGGCATCGGCAGCTGCCCGGCACGCACCGCGAAGACCACTTCCAGCGCCGCGCCCAGGTGGCCCAAGGCGCCGCGCGGTACGGCGGCCCCCGGCGGGATCACCGTGAGGCCGGCGCGCCGGGCCGACAGCCAGGCGAAGGGAAACAGCGCGATGTGCGCCAGCAGCCGCACGTCGCCTCGGGCCGCCAGCAAGCTGCGCAGGTTGTGGGCCGCCGCGCGGCTGGCGGGCTGCGGAAACAGGATCGCGCCGGTCTCGACGCCGCAGCGCGGGCCGTGGATCGCCAGGGCCACGGCCTGATTGCTGCCCCACGCCCCGGTGCCGACGGCCCGCCGCACGCCGCGCCGAACCAGCTCGCCGAGCACGGGTTCGAGGCAGCGCACCTTGTTGCCCCCGTAGAGCGGCGCGCTGAGATCTTCGCGCTTGAGCCACAGGTCGCGGCCCAGCGGGCAGGGCTCGACCGGCGTCGGCCACGCGCCGAGTCGCGCCCGCGGCAGCCGCGCGGCTACGGCCGGCAACGCGGCCAAGAGCGCGTCATCGGGCAGGCTGCCCGTCGGCGACGCGCGTTCGGGCGCGGCCGCGGGGGCCGCGCTCGGGGCGGCGGCGCGGGGTGAGTCGGGAGCCACCCCCGGAGCGTGGCGGTTGTCGGGCAGGCGGTCAAGCGCGACCGCGCGCCGTCGCTCCAGGGGACCGTTGACGCCGGCCGAATGGCTCCGCACGATGGAGCCATGCACGCCTCCGACGCCGCCGAGACGCCGGTGAACGCCGAGCCGCCCATCCGGCGTCACCCAGAGCCGCTCGCCCGGGTGCGCCGGCTGCTGAGCATGACCCTCGAGCGACCCGATCCGGCGCGGGCGGCCCGCTTCTTCGAGGACTTCGGGCTCCGATCGCAGACCCGGGTCGACGAGAGCCGGGCCGACGACAGCCGGGCCGACGACAGCCGAGCGCTGTTCGGGGTCCCGGCCCACGCGCTCGTCGAGGTGATCCGCGGGCCGGCGATCGCTCTGCGCCGGCTGCGCTTCGCGGCCGATCCAGACGGGCTCGGGGCGCTCGCGACGTGCGCGGGCGCCGACGCCGCGCTCGGGTCGGACGGCGCCGTCGAGCGGGTGAGCCTCGTCGATCCCATGGGGCACGTGATCGACGTGGTGTCGGCCTCGGCGAGACGTGATGAGACGTCCTCCGAGACGCGCACCGAGACGCGCACCGAGACACCGCCGCCGACGGACATGTCTCACGCGCGGGCCGCCCGGCGGGTCAACGCGCCGCTGCGGCTGCCGGCCCGCCCCCCGGCGATTCGGCACCTGGGCCACGTGGCGCTCGAGGTCGTCGACTTCGACCGCGCCGTCGAGTGGTACACCCGCACGCTGGGTCTGCTGCCCAGCGACATCCAGGTGCTCGACGACGGCAGCCCGGCGCTGGTCTTTCTGCGCTGCGACCAGGGGCCGCTGCCCACCGAGCACCATACGATCGTGCTCGCCCGCTCGGTCGAGAACGGCTTCAGCCACGCCGCCTTCGCCGTCGATGACGTCGACGCGCTCGCGATGGGTCAGCGCGTGCTGCGGGAGCGCGGCTGGCGGCATGGGTGGGGCATCGGCCGCCACCTGATGGGCAGTCAGCTCTTCGACTACTGGCGCGACCCGTGGGGGCAGCTGATGGAGCACTACGCCGACAGCGACCGCCACGACGCCGAGCACCGCCCGACGGTGCTGCCGATGACCCGCGAGGCCATGGCCCAATGGGGCCCGCCGATGCCGGCGGACTTCGTCGATACCCGGCTCACCCCGCGCCGGGTCGCCACCGTGCTGCGTAATCTGCGCAGCGAGCCGGCGCTGACACTGCGCCGGGTGCTGCAACTCAAACGGGCGATGTCCCCCTGATGATCCGCCGACGACGGCGGGCGACGACCGGCGGTCCCACCGCGCAGGTCGCGCGGAGATGATCGATGGCGATGCACATCGTGCGGTTCCAATCGGCCGCCGGCCCCCGCTGGGGCGTAGCCCGAGACGAGCGGGTGGCCACCCTGGACGGCGACTGGTCGACGACCGGCGCGTTTCTGACCGCTGGCGGCCCCGCCGCGGCCGCCAGCGCCACCGACTTCGATCGGGCGCTGGCCGATCTCGAGCTGCTCAGCCCGGTGACGGCCGATGGCCGGGTGATCTGCCAGGGGGTGAACTACCGCAGCCACCGCGCCGAGTCGGGTCTCGATCCCGAGGGCCAGACCTTCAACATGCTGTTCACCAAGGCCTCGTCGTGCCTCACGTCGGGCCGCAGACCCATCCGCAAGCCGAGCCATGTGCAGCTGCTCGACTACGAGGTCGAGCTGGGGCTGGTGATCGGCGCGCCGGTCGATGAACCGCGCACGTTCGAGGCCGCCGATCTGGGCGACGTGGTGGCCGGTCTGACGATCTTCGACGACGTCTCGGCGCGCGACGTACAGCTGCCGCAGATGCAGTTCTACAAGGGCAAGAGCTATCGCACGTTCGGCCCCTGCGGACCGTTTCTGGTGCTGGTCGACGGCGCCGAGCTGGCCCGCTGGCCCGAGCTGCGCCTCACCCTCGACGTCGATGGCGAGCGCCGCCAGGACGCCCTGGCCAGCGACATGGTCTACGGCCCGGCGCAGACGCTCACCGAACTCAGCGGTCTGATGGATCTGCGCCCCGGCGATCTGATCGCGACCGGCACCCCCGGCGGCTGCGCGATGCGGGCCCCGTCGGCCCTGGTTCAGAAGATCGGCGCCCTGCTGCCCGAGGCGACGAAGTGGCGCATCTTCTTGAAGAAGCAGGCTCGCTCCGACCGCTATCTGCGCGCCGGACAGACGGTCACGGCGCGCATCGCCACCGATGACGGGCAGCTCGACCTGGGTCAGCAAATCACGCCGGTGGTCGACGCCTGAGCGACGCCCGGAGCGCGCCGTATGGACCGCGCGCCCCTCCCCTTCAGCCGGCCTGATCCAGGTGGCGCGACAGCGCGCTGCGGGCGTGTTCGAGGCGAGCGAGCATCACGTCGAGGGTATTGGACAGGCGCCGGGCCTGCTTGGGGCTCAGCCGCGAGAAGTCGTCCATGCCGGCCATGGTCTCCGGCTTCTCGGCGTACTTGTGCATCGAGTTGAGCAGCTTGATGCCATCGGGCAGCCGGGGCCGGCCGCCGCGGCCGCCGGTGAGCGTCTTCTTGATCCGGCGGGCGTGGCGCTCCAGCTCCTGCGTCGTCCAGCCTTCGGCCGCGGCCCGGTTCAGCAGCTCGAGGCGGCGCCCGTCGGGCAGCGGCATGACCGAGCGGTAGTGGGTCGCCGTGAGACCTTCGACCTGCGCCATGCGCGGGTGGCGCCGGACGAAGTCGTGGATCTGCACCGCGTGGTGCAGCCGCGCCGGGCTGACGTCCAACCGCTCGGCCAGCTTGCGCAGGGACGCGTCCTTGTCGCCGCCCCGGGCGCGCATGCGCTCGATGTCGCCGCCGTAGACCACCGTCAGGATGCGCTCGCCCCAGTCGATGGCGAGCTCGAGCAGCTTGCGCCGGCGGCTGGCGCCCAGCTCGGCGGCGAGCGCGTCGATGTCGGCATCCGTCAGCTGCACGTCGACGCCGCCCGTCGGCGGTCGATACAGGCTCAGCGCCGTCGGGCCGGGGCGCGCCGGGTCGTACGGGTCGGATTCGAGCGGATCGCAGGCGGGCTGCGCGTGGGCGTTCATCGAGGTCTCCATCGGTCTTCGTGCCGCTTCGGCTGCCGTAATGACTACCGACCGACGACGGCAATGTGTCCGAAAGGCCCCGAAATGACGGTGAGTTCTGCCGATTTCGAAACACGCGACCGCCGGCGCTTGAGCCAGCCGCGGGGCCCGCGTAGCGTCGAGGCATGACATTCCGCATCGCAATCCTCGGCGATATCCACATCTCGACCCGCGGGCGGGTCGCCGACGCCCTGCCCGCCGTCATCGAGCGGGTCATCGAACGTGAGCCCCGCTGCGTGCTGCTCGCCGGCGACATGACCAGCGGCAACCCGGACGACGGCTACGACCTCGCCCGGGTGCAGAGCTGGTGGGAGGCCCTCGACGGGGCGCTGGCCCCCTTCGCCGCGGCCGGCATCCCGGTGCTGCCCATCGCCGGCAACCACGACACCTACACCGCGGCCCATCGGGAGGGCTACCGCCGGGCGTGGGCCGATCTGGCGCAGCGGATCCACCCGCTGACGCCGAGCGGCATGCCGCCCCGGTCGTATTCGGTGCGCCTCGACGGGCTGCACATCGCGCTGGCCGAGATCGTCGACCAGGGCATCGACGGGGCGGTGGAGCGTTGGTTGGCCGACGATCTGGCGGCGGCGGCCGACGCCGATCTGCGCTTCGTGGTCGGGCATGTGCCGCTGCGCTCGGCCATGGGTCGCACCAACACCGCCTTCGAGCGGCGCCTGGGCAGTCTGCTCGTCGAGCACGGGGTCGCGTGCTACTTCGCGGGCCACGAGCACCTGGTGTGGGACATCGGCATCGACACCGGCGCGGGCGCCGTCCGCCAGGTGATCGTCGGCACGCCGGGGGCCCGCTACACCTTCCCTCTGCGCGGCCCGCTCAGGCGGCAGTTCTGCCGGGGCGCCAAAGGCTGGATGCCCTGGAGCCGGCTGTGCTTCGACGTCGAGTACGGCACCGGCGCCCAGGTGCCCACGGTCACCTTCGCCGAGGTCGAGGTCTCCGGGTCGGACTACGCCGTCGAGATGTACGCCGTCCGCGCCGATGGCCGCGTCGAGCCCTTCTGGCACTTCGAGGCGCCGCCGGCCGACGTCGCCGCGGTGATCGACCTGCGGCACGCGCAGCGCGGGCTCAACCGGGTGATGGACGCCGGGCTGGTCGTCGATGGCCTGATCGGTCCGGCGACCCGCGCCGCGCTGCGAGACTATCAGGCGATGGAGGGCCTGCCGGTCACCGGTGAGCCCGATGCCGAGACACGGGACCGCCTCGCCGCCCGCCTCGCCGATCCCGACGTGGTCGCGATCCCGCCGCCGGTGGCGCCCGGGGGTCCCGGGCTCGACGCCGCCGAGCGCCTCGCCGAGGAGGACGTGCGCTGGCTGCAGCGCGCGCTCAATCGGCTGGCCGACGCCGGGCTGGTGGTGGACGGGCAGTTCGGCCCGCGCAGCCGCGCGGCGCTGGCCGGGTGGCAGGCGGCGGCGGGTCTGCCGGCGACCGGCGAGCCCGACGACGAGACCCTGACCCGGCTGCGGTTGGCGTTCGAGGCCCTGCTCGAGGCGCCCGAGCCGCTGCCGGGCACGCAACCCGACGACGGCCGGGTCGATACCCGGGGCGAGACGCGCTGGCTGCAGGCGGCGCTCAACCGAGCCATCGGCGCCGATCTGGTGGTCGACGGGCTGATGGGTCGCAATACCCGCGCCGCCGTTCGACGGTTTCAGGCGGACGCGGGCCTGACCGTCGACGGGATCGCCGGCCGGAATACCCTCGCCGCTCTGCGCGCGCGCCTCGGGCTGTCCTGACGCGGCTGGCACACCCGGGCCCATCGGGCCCGAAAATTCCTGAAACCGACCGTGCGCCTCGCCAGGTGACTTGATAGAGACACCACCGCCGATATAAGTAACAAGTCGCATCGGGGGCTGGGGGGCTCCCGCGCGTACCGCCGCACGGCGTGCAGGCGCGAGCCATTCGCCGCTCGCCCGACCCGTCGCAGGCTCGCCGGCCGAGGAGTGCCCGTGGTCCGTTCGACCCACCGCCATCACGCTGTCGTCATCGGCTCGGGCCTCGCCGGACTCTGCGCCGCGCGGGTGCTCGCCGACCACTTCGAGCGGGTGACCGTCATCGAGCGGGACCGACCCGCCGACGACAGCCGACCGCGCAAGGGCGCGCCTCAGGGCGGCCAGGCCCACGCGCTGCTCAAGCGCGGCGAACGCATCCTCGACCGCCTCTTCCCCGGCTTCGTCGACGAGATCGAGGCCCACGGCGCCCACCGCTTCGACTTCGGACAAGGCGTACGCTGGCTGCACCACGGGGTGTGGAAGGCGCGCTTCGACAGCCAGTTTCCGGTGCATGTGCAGAGCCGCCCGCTGATCGAAGGCCGCGTTCGGGCTCGACTGCAGCAGGACGACCGCATCTCTTTTCGCTATGGCAGCACGGTCGAGGGCCTGCGCCACGCCGAGGGGCGGGTCGTGGGCGTCGACCTGCGCGGGGCCCGCTGCGAACGCAGCGCGCTCGACGCCGATCTGGTCGTCGACGCCAGCGGCCGCGGCACCCGCCTGCCCCGCTGGCTCGAAGCCATGGGCCGGCAGGCGCCGAGCGAACAGCGCTTCGACGTCGACCTGTGCTACGCGACCCGCATCTTCGAGGCCCCCGCCGACGCGCCGGCCGACTGGCGCGCGCTCTTGATCTACGGTCAGCCGCCCTACCAGACCCGCACCGGCTTCCTGTTTCCGGTGGAAGGCAACCGCTGGCTCGTGACCCTCGTCGGCTACCTCGGCGACCACCCGCCGGGCGACGAGGCGGGCTTTCAACGCTTCGTCGAGAGCCTGCCCAGCGACGAGCTCGCCCGGGCCATCGCCCACGCCCGCCCCCTCGGCCCCGTGCGCCGCTATCGCTTCACCCACGCCGCCATGCGCCGCTACGACCGGCTGCGCGACCTGCCCGACGGCCTGATCGCCGTGGGCGACGCGGTCTGCAGCTTCGACCCGGTCTTCGGCCAGGGCATGACGATGGCCGCGCGGGACGCCGAGCTGCTCGACCGGCACCTGCGCCGGGGGCGGCTGCGACCGCGGCGGTGGTTCAAGGCCCTGCACCGGATGAACCTCGTGCCGTGGATTCTCGCCGCGACCGAGGGCTTGCGCTTCCCGCAGCTCGCCGGCTGCCGACCGCCGGGGCTCAAGCTGCTTCAGGCCTACTGTGGGCGGGTCTTCCGCCTGTGCGGCCACGATCGGGCCGTGTATCGTCGCTTCATCCAGGTGCTGCAGATGGTCTCGGGGCCGTGGGTGCTCTTCCATCCGCGGGTGCTGTGGGCCGTTCTGCGTCATGGCGACCGCCCGCGGGCCCTGCGCGACGACCGGCAACGCCTCGAGCTCGCCGGCGCACCGCGCTGAGCCCACGGCCGTCCCGCCCGCTCACCCGTCCAGCACCACGCCCAGCGCCCGCATGCGCAGCTTCAGCCCTCGCTCGGAGACCTCGAGCCGCGCCGCGATCGCGGCCGCGTCGGGTCGCCCGACCGCCGCCAGCGCCTCGAAGATGTCGTCGCGGGTCAGATCCCCCGGCCGACGGATGCCGAGCCGCCCCATCATCGCGTAGACCGTATTGCGGGCCACGCCCAGCTCGTCGGCCACCGGCCGCACCCGCCAGCGATGCCGGCGCAGCGCCTCGACCAGGGCATCGGGCGGCACCGCCCAGTCCCGCCCTTCGACCGCGGGCGGCGCCGTGATGTCGCGCAGCGCCGCGATCGGATCGGACAGCCGGCCACCGCGCTCGGCCGAGAAATGCTCCGGCAAGCGAGCCCGGGGCGACTCGATGCTCTCGATCACCATCTGCACCGCCACGTTGCGCAGCTCGCGCACGTTGCCCGGCCAGCGATGCTGCAGCAGCGCATCGACGATGCGCCGCCCGATCCACGGCGACTCCCCGGCTTCGAGGCGATCGAGCGCGCCGAGCGACTCGAGCTGGCGGCTCGCGAAGCGCATGAACAAGAGCGGGATATCGGCCGGACGCGCCCGCAGCGGCGGCAGGACCAGGCGCGTTGTGCGGATGCGATACAAGAGCGGCCGAAAGAAGCGGCCGGCGTCGCTGAGCTGATCGAGATCGGCGTCGGTCGCGGTGAGCAGGCGCACGTCCACCCGGCTCGGGGCCTCGCCCACCGGCTGGATCTCCCCCGACTCGAGGGCGCGCAACAGCATCGGCTGGACCGGATCGGGCAAGCTGCCGATCTCGTCGAGGAAGAGCGTGCCGCCGTGCGCCCGCCGGAAGTAGCCCGGACGGGCTTGATCGGCGCCGGTGAAGGCCCCGCGCGCGTGGCCGAAGAGATCGGCGGCCGCGGTCGACAGGTTGAGCGCCCCCACGTTGACCGGCACCCACGGCCGCTTCGAGCGGGGTGAGCAGGCGTGTAGCGCGCGGGCGACCAGCTCCTTGCCCGTACCCGATTCGCCGGCGATGGCCACCGGCAGGTCGTGCGGCCCGAGCGACGTGATGCGCGCCCGCAGAATCTCGACCGCCTGGCTGATGCCCCACAGCTCGGCGTGCACCTCGCCGCTCGGCGCCTCCTTCCAGGTGTCGATCCACAAGATCACCCGGCGGCTGCACTCCAACAGCAGGCCTTTGCCGAGCCGCTCGAACGGGATCTCGCCGACGGCCGCGAGCGGGGCGCCGGCGAGGCGATAGGGCAGCTCTCCATCGGATTCGACGCGCAGGCCCCGGCTGGTGCAGGTCAGCTGCAGCGCCCGGCGACTGACTCCCCGGTCAGCCAGCGGACCACGCGCTCGACCGTCGGGATCGACGAAATTCGGGCCGCGCCGATCGAGGGCCACCCGCTCGCCGAGCCGCCACGGGACGAGCAGCCGCTCGCCGATCCGCCCGACATCGGGGTGGTAGAGTACGCTGACGGCGAGCAGCGCCGGCCGCTGTACATCCTGCTCGGGCGCGCGATCCGACGTGGTCGTGGCGAGGCCGTCGGTGAGGGTGTTGTCGCCGGCGGTGTTCTCTGGAGGGCGGGGTCGGGTCATCCGACGATGGTACAAGCTCGCCGGCCCCGTCGACAGCCCTGCGTACCCTGACGGGCCCTGTCGGGGCCGGTTAGACCCTCCGTTGGCACAAGATCCTTGACGCCAGGGTCGCGGAGCGAGTTGATTGCTCATTCACAGCGATATGTGCGGCTCTGGATCTAAGGAGGACGATCATGAGCATGCGGCAAACGTCGCTCGCGCTCATCTGCCCGGTTCTGCTGGCGTTGGCCGGGAGCCCGGCGCTGGCCCAGGAGGGGGACCAGCCGGCAGAGTCTGCCGAACAGGCAGCAGCCGAGGGCGCCGAGAAGGCCAAGGAAGGCGCAGAAGCGGCCAAGGCAGGCGCTGAAAAAGCCAAGGAAGGCGCCGAGAAGGCCGAGGAGGGCGCCGAGAAGGCCAAGGAGGGCGCCGAAGCAGCGGCCGCAGCCGCGCAGGCTGCCCCGGCCGCCGGCGAAGCCAAGGCCCAAGAGGCCGCCGCCGCGGGCGAGGCCAAGGCCCAAGAGGCCGCCGCCGACGGCGAGGCCAAGGCCCAAGAGGCCGCCGCCGACGGCGAGGCCAAGGCCGAAGAGGCCGCCGCCGACGGCGAGGCCAAGGCCGAAGAGGCCGCCGCGAGCGCCGCCGACGACGCCAAGGCCATGATGACCGCCCCGGCGTCCGACGGCGAGATCGGCGTGCCGTGGCCGTCGCTCTACCTGGGCGCCTCCGTGGGCGGCCACTTCGTCCTCACCCCGTGGGACTTCGGCGAGATCGACGGCGAGGGCCGCCCGGTCTCCCCCGAGTCCTCCCTCGTCGGTCGCCTGCGCATCGGCTATCAGGCCGCCGAGTGGCTGGCCCTCGAGGCCTCGGTCGCGCACATGGCCTTCAAGGCCTCCACCGAGACCAACCCCGGCTGGATCTACGACATCGACGGGCTCTTCTTCTTGAAGAACGCCGACGCGTGGTCGGGCTACGTCAGCGCCGGTGTGGGCATCTACCACAACGCCGCCCCCGACCTCGTCGACGAAGAGGCCGACATCAACGTGCACGTCGGCCTCGGCACGAAGGTCCGCGTCGCCCACTGGCTGTGGCTGCGCGGCGACGTGCGCTACTACCTCGGCGACTCGCTCGATCCCGATCTACCGGTCGCCAACAACATCGAAGCGGTGATGGGGCTCGACCTCATGCTGTGGGGCCCCGACCCCAAGCCCAAGGACACCGACGGCGACGGCATCATCGATCCCGACGATCGCTGCCCGACGGTGCCCGGCCAGAAGGAGACCGCCGGCTGCCCCGACCGTGATCGCGACGGCATCGTCGACGCCGAGGACGCCTGCCCCGACGCCGCCGGTCCGGCGGAGAACAAGGGCTGCCCCGATCGCGACGGCGACGGCATCCTCGACAAGGACGACAAGTGCCCCGACACCCCCGGCGTCGCCGAGGAGCAGGGCTGCCCGCTGAAGATCAAGGACAAGGACGGCGACGGCATCCCCGACGACAAGGATCTCTGCCCCGAGAAGCCCGAAGACATGGACGGCATCGAGGACGCCAACGGCTGCCCCGAAGACGACGCCGATCAGGACGGCATCCTCGACGCGGTGGACAAGTGCCCGCTGAAGGCCGAGACGAAGAACGACTTCGAGGAAGACGACGGCTGCCCCGACGAGAAGCCCACGCCCAAGGTCGTGGTGACCTGCGAGCGCTTCGAACTCAACGAGTCGATCTACTTCGACCTGGCCAAGTTCAGCATCCAGGCCCGCTCCTTCCCCATCCTCGACCAGCTGGCCGAGGCCCTGAAGTCGAACACGCACGTCAAGCGGATCCGCATCGAGGGCCACACCGACAGCCAGGGCAAGGACAGCTCGAACCTGACGCTGTCGAACAACCGGGCCCGCGAGGTGCGCAAGTACCTCGTCAACAAGGGCATCGCCGGCAAGCGGCTCGAGTCGAAGGGCTACGGCGAGACCCGCCCGATCGCCACCAACGACACCGAGCAGGGCCGGGCCCAGAACCGCCGCGTCGACTTCGTCATCGTCGAGCAGGAGAAGCGCCAGGACTGCCAGGAGGTCGAGGAGATCAAGGGCGTGAAGGTCGAGGACGGCGAGGTGAAGACCAAGGCCGCCGACGGCGCCAAGACCAAGACCCCCTGAGGTCGCCCGATGACCGGGCCCTCTCCTCGGAGTCCGGTCATCGCCCCTCCCGCTGGCCATGCGCCCACTGCGGGCAGCCCAACTCGGGCCGCAAGAGCCCGCCCCCCCTGCTCTCATCCCCGAACGTTGAGCGTACGCGCACCGACCACGGGGACGCCGTGAGGCGCGCGTGCCGTTCACTCTGTGTCGTTGGGTATGCGGTCGCGGGGTATACGGCTCGTACGCGCAGCCACGGCGTAGCGGCGCGAGGCCGGCGGCTCAGCGCCTGATTGGCCCCATCAAACAACCACTGGTCTTGCTCAGGCCGTCTGGCTCGGCAGCTCCGACGCGCCGCTCATCGCCGCCCGGATGGCCGCCCTCAAGACCCGCAGGGTGAACGGCTTGCGCAGGACCTGCGCCGCGCCCAGCCGCCTGGCGAGCTCGAGGTAGTCGACCTGCACCGTGCGCCCGCCGCCGGAGATCGCGATGATCGGCAGCGGATCGCTCGACTGCCGCAGCGTGCGCAAGAGCTCGATGCCGTCCATGTCGGGCATGTAGATGTCGGTGATGAGCAGGTCGAAGCGCTCGGCCTTGAGCCGCTCGATCGCCCGGCGACCGTTGTGCACGATCTCGGCGCGGTGACCATCCGACCTCAGCAGCGAGGCCAGGGTCCGCGCGCCGAGTTCGTCATCCTCGACGACCAGAACATGCAGCGGCTCATCCATCTCTCGCCTCCCCCGGCTCGACCAACGGCGGGCGTCGAGCCGGCTGCACGGGGCAGCGGCCGACGACGCCCCACGCCCAGCATAGTGTCAATCGACGGCGGACGCGACCGCAGAGGATGCAGAAGCGCTGTCGAGCCCGTCGTCACCCTCCGCCGCGACGAGGCGGATGGCGCCCAACGGGCAGCGCTGCGCCGCCTCGCGCAGCGCCGCGTGCGCCGCCTCGAAAGCAGCCACACTCGACGCATCCGGGGCGCGCACCCGACTGCGGCCATCCGGCCCGAACTCGAAGTGCGCCGGCGCGGCGACGAGGCAGACGCCCGCGCCGATACACCGCGCCCCATCGACCACGATCATGACCTCGCCCGGCGACTCCGACCCGGTCTCGTCGGCGCCCACCGTCACCGCGCGGCGTCTTCGACCGCGGCGCCGTCGGGCTGGGCGTCGGGCAGATCGACCGGCGCGCCATCGACCGCGCCACTGTCATCGGGGGCAGCGCCGTCCACCGCGCCGTCCGCAGCGCCGTCCGCAGCGCCGCCCATATCGGCCGGCGCAGGCTCGGCGTCATCCGCCATCCCGTCGACCGCCGCGTCCGGCGCGGCGTCGGCGATCTGCCCATCGGGAGGAGACATATCGCCCTCGACGGGCGCGGCGTCCGGCGACGGCGCCCCCTGATCGGCCAGCAGCGCCCGGTCGACGCAGCGATCGAACGCGCACTGCTGGTGATCCGCGCAGTCGCTGTCGACCACGCAGATCCGCCCGCAGACCCCCGACTCTTCATCCGCGTCGAGGCGACAGACCTCGCCCCGGGCGGCGACGCAGTCGTCGTCCGCCCGGCACGCGCGGAAGCAGACCCCCACCGGCTCCTCTGCCGCCGGGCCGAGCACGGTGCGGCAGACCTCGCCCGTCTCGCAGTCGCCGTCGACCTCGCAGTTACCGCCCTCGGTGGCGAACTCGGTCGTGCACGCCACCGCCAGGGCCAGCACCAGCGCAAACGCCGCGACGATGCGGCGACGGACGACTCGGCGGCCGACGGCCCCGACTGACTGAGACATGGTGGTCTGCTCCTGCTGATCGAGCCGGTTTGGTACACCACCCCGGGCGTCGACGTAAAGCCGGGCCGCCCGCCCCGCCCCCTGCCCGCCCCCGAGCCGGGCGGGGGTTGCGCCGCCCCGGCGCGGGCGGCAGAATCGCCCACCGCTTCACAGGAGGCCCCCGTGACCGTGCGCACCCGCATCGCCCCTTCGCCCACCGGCGACCCCCACGTCGGCACCGCCTACGTGGCGCTGTTCAACTACTGCTTCGCCAAGACCCACGGCGGGCAGTTCATCCTGCGCATCGAAGACACCGACCAGGCCCGCAGCACCCGCGAGTCGGAGGGCGCGATCCTCGCCGCGCTGCGCTGGGTCGGCCTCGAGTGGGACGAAGGCCCCGACGTCGGCGGTCCGCACGGCCCCTACCGACAGAGCGAGCGCAGCGCGCTGTACCGCGAGCACGCCGACATCCTGCTCGGCAAGGGCCACGCCTTCCGCTGCTTCTGCACCGCCGAGCGGCTGACCGAGGTGCGCAAGGCCCAGATGGCCGCCAAGCAGACGCCGCGCTACGACGGTCACTGCCTGAGCCTCTCCGCCGACGAGAGCGCCCGCCGCGCCGCCGCCGGCGAGACCCACGTCGTGCGCATGAAGGTGCCCGACGGGGGCACCTGCGTGGTGCATGACCGCCTGCGCGACCCGATCCACATCGACTACAGCCAGGTCGACATGCAGGTGCTGCTCAAGAGCGACGGCCTGCCGACCTATCACCTCGCCAACGTCGTCGACGACCACCACATGGGCATCACCCACGTGATGCGCGGCGAGGAGTGGATCAGCTCGGCGCCCAAGCACCTGCTGCTCTACGGCTACTTCGGCTGGCAGGCGCCCGAGCTGTGCCACCTGCCGCTCTTGCGCAACCCCGACAAGAGCAAGCTCAGCAAGCGCAAGAACCCGACGAGCATCCTCTACTATCAGCGCATGGGCTTCTTGCCCGAGGCGCTGCTCAACTACCTCGGGCGCATGGCGTGGTCGATGCCCGACGAGTCGGAGAAGTTCGGGCTCGACCAGATGATGGCCCACTTCGACGTCGACCGGATCTCGCTCGGCGGGCCCGTCTTCGACGTCGACAAGCTCACGTGGCTCAACGGGCGCTACATCCGCGAAGACCTCGACGACGCCCAGTTCATCGAGCGCATCGTGCGCTGGCAGCTCAACCGCGAGGCCCTCGCCCCGCTCGTGCCGCTGGTCCGCCCGCGCATCTCGACGTGGAGCGATCTGGTGGACGTCGCCGGGTTCTTCCTGCAGGGCATGCCGCCGATCACCGCCGACGACCTGGCCCACAAGAAGCTCGAGCCCCAGGAGGTCCAGCGGGTTCTGCAGTGGACCCAGTGGCAGCTCGAGGCGCTGCCCGCGTGGGACGCCGCGGCCATCGAGGCGACCTTGCGGGCCACCGCCGGCGTGCTCGAGCTCAAGCTGCGCGACTCGCTCGCGCCGCTGTTCGTGGCCATCTCGGGCAAGAAGAGCTCGACGCCGCTGTTCGATACGATCGGGCTGCTCGGGCGCGACCTGAGCCTGGCGCGGCTGCGGCACGGGCTCGAGGTGCTCGGCGGGGTGAGCAAGAAGCAGCAGGGGCGCTGGCAGAAGGCGTATCGCGCGGCGCTCGCGGCGCAGGCCGAGGCGGGCGGCTGATTCGGGCGGGGGGCGCGCCTACTCTTCGGGCAGGCGCAGCTCGGTCGGCGACGAGACGCCGATGTGCGCGCCCCAGATGCCGCCGTCGTCGAAGGCGAAGCCGAACGGCGCGTCGATGGGCACGTCCAACCGCAGCACCACGTCGGCCCGGCCCAGCCGGATGCGGAACTCGACCTCGGCGCCGATCTGGTCGATCTCGTCCTGGGCCAACCAGCCGAACTCGCCCTCGTTGAGCGGCACGAGCACATACGACGCCCGCAGCATCGTGCGCACCGACTCGGTATCGAAGGCCACGTCCAGGTCGACCTGCGCCAGCAGGTTGAAGCCTTCCAGCCCCAGCCCGACCGTCGAGGGGCTGTCGTCGAAGCCATACAGGCCGGCGACGCTCAAGCGCCCGCCGAGCACCAGCCCGAACGGCCAGCGCTCGTAGAAGTCGAAGTGCCCCACGACCGAGCCGGTCTCCGGCGTCCAGAGCCAGTACTCGCGCCCGCTGCGCATGCCGGCGGCGGTGATCAGGGCCTCGTTGTCGATCAGCGTCTGCCGCGGCTGCTCGTCGCGCAATATGGCCGTCGGCGCGCCCAGCCCGGCGCCCAGGCGGATCTGCCGGCCCAGCGTGCGCCAGACCCAGTAGTGGGCCGCGTAGATGTTGCCGAGCTGGAACGTCTGGGCATCGCCGGCGTCGCCGCTCTTGTCGAGCCAGATGAAGCCCAGCGACAGCTCGGCCTCGTTGAAGCCCACCGGCTGCATCACCCGCAGCCGCGGCGACAAGGCGAAGCGATCCTCGCTGAAGCCGGCCTCGTCCTCGAAGCTGCCGAAGTAGGTGCCCACATCCAGGTGGAACTGCAGATCGCGCTGGCCGTAGCCCGGGCCGAGGCCGATGCCCGCCGCCGGCCGGGTCAGCTCATGGGGGCTGATCTCGGCGTCGGCCGGGCTCGGTCCGAAAACGGCCGCCACCGCCAGTGCGGCCAGCGAGCGGAGATATCGAGGCTTCAACGGGTGTCCTCCGAAGCGCCAACGGGGCCCTCTGGTGTACTCCCTCGACGCACATCCACGCAAGTCCCGGGCGACGGGCCGGTCGGGCGGCGACGATCGACGGGTGAGCGCCGACCCCGTTGACAGGAGCGACCGCGATTTGCTGCGCTGTACGGGCGCCGCGGGGTGACCGCGGCCCACGTCTCCGGGGGGAGGGCGAGATGAAGCAGATGGGACCGCGGGCGGCCGGTCGGGCACGGACCGCACACTGCAAATCCAGACGCCGCGCGACCATCGCGTTCGGTATCGCGCTCGGCGTCGGCCTGTCGGGCGGCCCCGCGTGGGCGCTGCCCGAGGGCACCCCACAGCTCGGGCTGACCCAGGGCCTCGACAGCAATACCACCGTGCGAGTCCGGGTGGTCGACGCCGACGAGACCATTCAAGTGTGCTCCAGCGACGACGGGGTGCAGGACGCCAACGTCGCCGCCGGGGAGAACGGGCGCATCGACCAGGTGCCCGGCGCGCCCAACCCGGTCGACCCCGAGCGCTTCGGCGCCGAGATCGTGGCCTATGCCCCCAGCGCCAATGAATGCGCCGGGTTCGCCGACTGCGACCTCGCCGTGCCCGAGCTGTGCTACGTGCAGCCCTACGGGGTGACCATCGAGACCTTCCGCGAGCGCAACGGCCGCGAGCCTGCGGGCAGCGAGCGGGCCCGCTGCGGGCGGGTGCTGTCGGTGACCCCCGGCGGCGTCGGGCACTGCACCGCGGCCACCGACGACCCGCTGTACCACGCCATCGACGCCGGCGAGCCCGGCGTATGGTCGTTCGACTTCGCCGGCGAGCCCGAGACCCGCACCCCGAGCGGCACCTCGACCCGCTTCTTCCAGATCGAGGTGCTGCGCCCGGACAATACGCCGGTCGACGGCGGGCGGGTCAGCGCGCTCTTCTGGCAGCTCAACGCCCACGACTTCGACTACAGCACCAGCGCCGACTTCTACGCGGTGGCCCCGGTGGGCGACGGCGCGCGGGTCTTCGTCATCGACTTCGAGGCGCTGCGCGGCTTCCGCTACATCGTCGTGGCCAACGACGACGGCCTCGCCGACCACCCCGACCAGAGCTGGTGCGAGTTCGGCGACCCCGACGGCGACGGCCTCTGCCCCGAGCAGGGCGACGGCGACCGGCAGATCTTCTACTCGCAGTACGTCATCCACCTCAACTACCCCGACCCGCCGCCCGATCCGCCGTCGGAGCCGCGCATCGCCGAGTTCACCTTCGAAGACGAGGCCGGCACCCCCAGCATCAGCCCCGACGGCGACGGCGTGCAGGACGCCGGCGTCTTCCGCTTCGTGCCCAACCTGCGCGGCGTCTGGCGGCTCATCGTCGACACCGACGGCGACGGCGCCTTCGACCCGACCCGCGACTTCGCCCGCCGCGGCCGGGTCGGCAACGCCGGCGAAGCCATCGAGGTGCCCTTCGACGGCCTCGACCCCGACGGGGCCCCCTACCCCGACGGCGACTACCCGGTGTACCTCGAGCTCAGCGTCGGCGAGACCCACTTCCCCATGGCCGACATCGAAGACAATACCGCCGGCTTCCTGATGTGGGAGCAGCCGGGCCCCGACCCCGGCGAGCGCATCCCGCTGCCGATGTACTGGGACGACACCGCGGTCGTGCTCGACCTCGACGCGCAGCCCGCCGGCTACCGCATCACCGGCTGGCCCGACGGATCGAGCGTGCCGCCGGCGGCCCACGAGCGCCGCGCCTGGAGCCAGCCGGGCTTCCCCGCCGACGACCGCCCGATCGTCTTCGACACCTGGGTGCCCGGCGCCCGCGCAACCGCCGACGGGTTCGGCTGCCGTCGCTGCGACGGCCCACGTCAGGCGCTGACCATCGGCCCGGACGAGAGCGGCGACCGCGACATGGACGGCCTGCCCGACGACGTCGAAGACGCCAACGGCAACGGCGTGGTCGACGAGGGCGAGACCGACCCCGACGACCCGGACACCGACGACGACGGCATCGGCGACGGCGACGAGCGCAACGCCGAGAACCCCACCGACCCCCTGCGGGCCGATACCGACGGCGACGGCCTGCCCGACAGCAGCGAAGACCGCAACGGCAACGGCCGGGTCGACGACGGCGAGACCGACCCCACCAACCCCGACAGCGACGGCGACGGGCTGCTCGACGGCGCCGAAGACGCCGACGGCGACGGGGTCGTCGACCCCAACGAGAGCGACCCGCTCGACGACGACACCGACGGCGACGGCATCCTCGACGGGCAGGACGCCAACCCGACCGTGCCCGACATGGACGCCGCCCCGATGGACACCGCCGACGCCGCGCCCGATCCGCCGGGCGACGCCGGCGTCGACGGCGCCGGCGACCCGCGCCTCGACGTGACCGTCGGCGGACAGGACGCCGCCGACGACACCATGCTCAACAGCGGCGACGAAGGCTGCGACTGCGCGGCCGATGACGGCGGCAGCCCATGGCCGCTCACTCTGCTGCTCGTTTTCGGTATCCTGCGGCGCACACAGCGAAGGCAGCACCCATGAAGCGCCCCTCCCCCGCCCGCTCGGCCCGAGCATCGGCCTGCGCGACCGCCCTGACAGCGGCCCTGGCGCTCGCGGCCGGCTGCGCGGGCGACGACGGCCCGCCGCCCGCGCCGACGCCGCCCGCCGTCGACGACCTGCTGCTCGAGTTCGACGCCATCGACGGCGTGCTCGACGCCGACGCCGCCCGCGACCTGGTCGACGGCGCGCTCGGCGACGTGGTGACCCTCGCGGCGATCGGCGTGCTGATGGCCGAGCTCGACACCGCCGCCGGCGAGCTCGACAAAGCCAGCGGCACCAGCGCCCAGAGCGAGTCCCTGACCGCCCGAATGCCCCCAGCGGCCGCCAGCGGCGCCCAGGGGCCCGATCGGGCAGCCCCCCCTGTGTCACAGCGGGCCTATGCGCTCAACGTCGCAGCGGGCTCCTGGGCGCGCCTGACGCACCTCTGCCCCGGCACGGACGGCTCGGTGGCCGACCCAGCCAACGGCTCGATCGTGCTGCGCTCGGTCTTCGACCTGCTGACCATCGCCACCGACGGCCTCGAGCGGGTCGTCGTCTGGGGCGAGGCCAGCGACTGCCTGCTGGCCAGCGAAGAGGGGCTGGCGACGCTCGACGCCGACATCACCGGCGCGATGGAGCTCACCGGCAGCAACGACCTCATCCTGTCGCTCGTCGGCCAGCTCGTCACCGCCGACGGCACGCCCTCGGGCTTCGACCTGCGCCTGCAGCAGACCGACGACGGCTACGCCCTGCTGCGCGAGGTGGCGGGCAACGGCACCTTCCTCGTCGGCGTGCGGGTGCTCGACTCGAGCGTCACCGAAGCCACGCTGACCGACGTCGACGGCGTCTGGGTGTGCACCTTCGACGCCGACGAGAGCACCGGCGAATGCAGCCGCGACGGGGAGGTGTTCGCGTGGCCCTGACCCGCCCCCTGCGTTCACGGCTCGGCGCGCTCGCGCTCGCCGCCTGCCTCGTCGGACTCGCCGCGCCCGCGTCGGCGTGGCACGAGCCCAGCCGCCCGGTGACCGACTACTCCGCCGCGACGCTCAACGGCGGCGAGTGGCGGATCTACGTCACCGGCCTGCTCGAATACGGCATCACCGACAACTTCGAGATCGGCACCATGCCGCTGCTCGACATCGCCCGGGTGCCCAACCTCGTCGCCAAGTGGAGCTTCATTCCCGGCGAGGGCTTCTCCATGGCGGCCTCGGGCGGGATCATCACGACCAACGCCCAGTACTTCAACGACCTCGCCCCCGACGTGCAGGTGTACTTCATCCCGGTGGCCCTCTTCGCGAGCTGGCGCCTGCCCGGCGGCGACGTGGCGGTGCACGGCGGGCTGCACTACGCCACCGTCGGCACCTCGGGCTCGTCGAGCGTCAGCGACGCCTTCGGCATCGACGCCGCCCTGCGCGGATCGAGCCTCAAGCTGGCCCCGGTGCTCGAGCTGCGCACCTCACGGGGCTTCGCCTGGGTCTTGGAGGGGTCGGTCTCGCTGAGCCAGAACGCCGAGGTCGCCGGCAGCACGACCTACACCAGCGAGGATGGGCGGACCACGGTCGAGATCTTCGCCAGCGGCGGGATCGACGACGCCGGCGACAAGTGGCTGGCCAACGCGTCGGTCAGCGCGTACTGGAGCTGGGATGTCTTCAACCTGAAGCTGGGCGTGGTCTACGGGCATGTCGAGCTGCCGCTGGTGGGGGTGTTCGTCGATCAGCTGTCGATCCTGCCGAAGTTCAACATGTACTGGCGATTCTGAGCCGCCGCGCCCGCCCCGCCTTCAGCCCAGCCACTCGTCAAAGACCGCCGGCAGCTCCGACGCCCGCTTGACCATGCGCCACGGCACGGCGAGGTGCTCGCACAGGCCACGCACCGTCTCGGTCGCCGAGTGCCCGTTGAACTGCTGCACGATCACCACCCGGTCCGTGCCGCCGCGGCGGATGCTCTCGCACAGCCGCTGGGCCTCACCGCGCCCGCCATCCCGGGTCGAGGCGTAGGTGCGCACTCTCAGCCCCCTGCGCTTCGCCTGCCGCGCCCGGCGGCGCGCTGCCCGACCGCCGCCCAACACCGCGATCTTCAGCTTCGCCGGCCCTACCATCGGTACAGCCCCCCGCGCTCGACCAGCTTGTCCGGGTCGAAGCCGACCGCTCGGGCCGCCGCGGCGACGCCCACGTCGAGGACCGGTGCGCTGTAGACGTGCCGTCCGGTGCTGTTGCCATAGAAGCGCCCGAGCGGATCGACCATCAGGTACGAGCCGGTCATCGCGTCATTGTCTTCGACGACGGGGCCGAAGCCCTCGGCTTCCAAGGCGCGATGCCGGACCACCCAGGCGTCGAACTGGGCGGACGTGACCAGCAGATCGTCTACCGATCCGTCGTTCTGCCCGTCGACCGGCAGCACCTGGAAGACCTTCCATCGATCCGGGCGGAAGACGCGGACATAGGCCCGCATGTCTTCGCGCCAGTTGAGCGCGGTCACAACCGTATTGAGCTTGAGCCGCAGCCCCGCCCGGCGGACGCGGGCGGCCAGCTCGAGGCTGCGCGAGGCGTGGGTGCCGTCGCCGCGGCCCAGCGCCGCCTGGATGTCTTCGTCGGCCGAGTCGACCGAGAGGCCGACCCAGTCGAGGTCGCTCGCCTGCCGGTCGAGCAGCCGGTCGAGGCGGAAGCCATTGGTGATGATGCTGACGACGAAGCCCAGCCGGCGGGCCTCGGCGACGAGCGGCCCGATCTCGGGGTGCATCGTCGGCTCGCCGCCGGCGAAGTTGATCTTCTCGGTGCCCGCCGCCCGCAACGCGGCCAGCAGCCGCAGGGACTCATCCAGCGGCAGCCGCCCCTTCACCTCGCGGAACGTCGCGAAGCAGAACCGGCACTTCAGGTTGCACGGCTTGTAGAGGTGCCAGTTGACGGCGATGTGTGGGTTCTCCCGCGCGGTGAGCGTCGGGTGGACGGGACGAACGGTGTCGGTTGGGGCCTGCATGGCCTGCCTCCGGTGAAGACGCCGCAGGTGGATTCCTGCGCGCGTTCCACCCGGCTCCACAGGTGAGGGTCGATTTCGTGACCGATTTTTTTCGATCGGGCGGAGCTTTTCTTCCAAGGCCCTGGAATCAATAGGGTCTCCGCCGCCGAGAATCGCACCGCACGCTGCACTTCATCTTCTCCTTGGCCCGTTGAAACCGCTTTCGCGCGGTCTCGGGCGTGATGCTCAGGTCAGCGGCGATGCTGTCGTACGACCGTTCGTCGAGGCGCAAGTCGACCACGCGGCGCTGGTCGGACGGGAGCAGACGATAGGCGCTGTCGACCTGACGCTTCATCCGGTCGAGCTCCGCGGTCTCGAGTGGGCCCGGCACGGTCTGCCATTCACGGATCAGATCGCCGATGTCCTGCTCGTACCTGGCCCGGGTCTCCTTGCGCTCCTGGAAGTTCTGGCTCGTATGCTTCACCGACGTCCAATACGTCTCGACGACATGATCCCGTGGTCGATCACGATACGACTTGCACGTATCGGCCAGCGCCTTCATGGCTACGTCTTCTGCGTCCGCTCGCGAGAAGCGCCACTTGTTCACGACGTAGCCGATGGCCCGTTCGACCTGCGCCTTCTCTCCCGGCTGAGGCTAGAGCAACGTGTGCGCGCACTTCGCGAAGGGATCGGTCGGCGTCCGGTCAGCCGCCGGCGCGAAGGCCGACGCGACGCCGAACGTCGAGCGCTCGTCGCGGCTGGCGAAGTCACCGCTGGCCGAGACGTAATAGTCGAAGACGTCTTCGGTGTACTTGTCGGCGCTGTATGCCTCGTCGAAGGCCTCGCTGACGGCTTCGCTGAGGCCTTCGAAGTAGCCGGCGTCGACCCCGAGCGCCACCGAGCCCATGGTGGTCGCGGCGCCCAGGCCCAGAGCCGACGAGAGCCCGACCACGCGCCGATAGCCGCGCACCGAAGACCGCGCTGCGCGCCACAGCAGGGCCAGCAGGCGCGCGAGCAGCACCAGCAGCACCAGCGGAATCATGAGTCCAGCGAGCTGCGAGGCGCCCAGCAGCAGAAACGACGTGATCTCTTCGGGGATGTCGGCCACGCCGAAGATGTCGATCGGCGTGGTGATCCAGATACCCAGGAGGTATCCGCCCCACAGCCACGCGAGGGGGCGCCAGGGCCGGGCGGCCGGATCACGACGACTGCGCACACGGCGCACGAGGCACCAGAGCACGACGGTGATGTCGACGGCCCAGGCGGCGTACAATGCCCGGTCGAACTCGGGCACGATCACGAGCCCGTCGGTATGCTGCAGGGCCTCGGCGGCGAAGTAGTCGAGCGGGAGCGCGACGACGGCGCTCACGATGAGCCAGAGGGGCAGCGCGACCACGAAGCAGACCAGCAGCGCAAGGACCACCCAGAGGGTATGGCCCGGATCGGCGGCGGCGGGGTTGTCGGGTGCTGGCGATCCACTCGACCCGCTCGCGGGCTCTGGTGGTAATTCGAGGGCTTCGAGTTCGGCGTGCACGTCAGTCATCGATCGCTCACTGAATCCTCTGGTCGACCCGCTGCGCGCCATCGGGCCCAATCCCGACGGCGTCGTGGTCGCCGGTGTAGATGGTCGCCCCGCAGCAGGCACCAGCCAGCCTCTGGGCTTGCCCCCGCTGCCAATATGGGATCACAGCGCTTCAGCGGGGCGGCGCCGCGACGAGCGCTTCCAGAGTGCGTCGCACATCGGCGTCGGTCTCCACCGCGAGCCGCGCCTCGACGAGCGCCATGCTCGGCCCCGCGCCGGCGCGGGTGAGCGCGACCGCCGCCTTGAAGCGTCGGCTGGCCACCGGATGAGCCAGCGCGCGCTCGATCGCTTCGCGGGCGGCCGGCTCGCTGCGATCAGGCAACGCGGCGAGCGCCGCCTCGGCCACGGCGGACTCATCCGATGCCACCGCCGCCAGGAGGATCTCGAGGGCGCCCTCACCCGAGTGATGCCCGAGCGCGCGGGCCGCCTCCCAGCCCAGAACCCCGCCCGCCTGCAGCGTATCGCGCAGCACTGGCAGATCGTCGCGGTCTCCGGCGGGGCCGAGCAGACGCAGCGCCGCGACGGCCCCCTGCCCCGGCGCGCCGCGGCGGATCAGCGCGTGCAATTCGGGGCGGGCGCGGTCGAGATCGCGGGACAGCGTCACCGCCGCCGCCTCGCGCTCGGCGGCGTCTTCACTGCCGAGGCGGGCGATGGCGTCGGCGAGCTTCGGCGCAGGCGCCGGCCGGGCCGGCGCAGGGGGCGGGGCTGACTTCACGGGCTCACTCCGATCGGCGGGCTGCGCCTGCGTGCCGCTGCTGCACGCTGTCCCGGCGAAGCACGCGGCCGCCAACGCGAGCCGTGACGCCGCCGAGCGTATGACAGCGAGACGCGTCACAGCGCGATCCCGAAGACGGCGCGCACCTGCTCGACGAAGAGCTGGCGAGCCTCGTCGGTCATGTGCGGGCTGCTCTCGACCCGGCGCCACAGCCCGCGCACGATGGCATCGGCCACCGTCGGCGAGAAGGCATCGGCGATCCGCTGGAGCTGGCGGGGCACATCCTGAGCCGGCGTATCGGTCGGATTGTCCGGGTGCAGATGCTCCTGCTCGCGCAGCTCGGCGAAGACTTCGGTCTCCATGTAGCCATAGGCCGAGAAGATGTGATTGGCGCCGCCGCGGGCGAGCGCCTGCTCGTCGGCCGGCAGGTTGGCGAGCACCCGGGAGATGATGGCCCAGCCGACCGTATCGCCGTACTCCTGATGACCGCTGAGTTCGTGGGCCACGTTGCCGAAGGTGACCGCCGGATCGGTCTCGACCGCCTCGACCCATGCGCGCCCTACGCCCAGCGCGTGCCGACCGTTGTTGAAAGCGAAGGCCCCGAGCTCCTCGCAGACCTGCGGCTCCCACGCGAAACCGCCGCCATTGGCCGTCGCCTCGTCGAGGATCGCGCGGATGTCGTCGGGCGCGGCGGCCTCGACCGCGGCGACCGCGGCTTCGAAGCGCGCGGTCCAGGCGCGCTGCTCGTCGGGGGTCAACGACGGCCACCACGTCGCCGTCGCGCCGCCATAGCCGCGCGCGGCGGTCTCCTGCTGGATGAAGCCACCGATGCTGAGCCCTTCGGCGGCGGCCCGCGTCTCCATCCAGCGCTGCTGGTCCTCGGCGAGCTGGTCGAGGGTCATGCCCGACGCACGCATCATCTCGAGGGTCTGCAGCATCTCGGCGTTGGCGTCGGCCTCCTCGGCGGTCAGACCGGCGATGAAGGCAGCGTAGTCTTCCTGGGACACCCCGCTGACGACATCGAGCTGCCGCTCGGGGTCGTCGGAGAACGCCGCGAGGCCGTCGAGCATCGGCCGCGCGATGCGGGGCACGTCGAGCACCGCGCCCGCGTAGACCAGGCGGCCACCGTCATGCACGTCGTCGGGGTTGGCGTCGCGCAGGAGGACATACAGCGAGCCGTCACCGTAGATCTCTTCGGCGATGCGCCAGAGGTTGCCGCCCGGCGGCACCGTATGCGTGCCGCCGCCGAGTTCGAGAAATTGCGGCTCGGCGGGCGCGCCTTCGTCCCGATCTCCGGCGGACGCCGCGGCCTGCCGGGTCGGGCCGTCGGCCGGCTCGTCGCGTAGCGCCTGGCGGATGTCGTCGCTCTGGCCCCGTCGGGAGGCGGCCGACGCGTGAGGGTCGATCGCGTGCTCATCGGCGAGCAACGGGCCATCGGCGGCCAGCTGGCTCGCGCTGCGTGAGGTGTATTCCGGCATGGCTTCAGGGTAGGCGATCGGCGAGCCCGCCGTCGAGCGCCACTGCTCACCGATACTGCCGGCCCATCGAAGCGCGTCGACGGCCGATCCGCGCCCCCTCTCGACGACGCTTTGCGGCCGATACCGCTACTCGGAAGTCCGACGCCGCGCTTCTCTGACACCATCACTCGATTCGCGAACCACGGAGCGAGGCGTTGGAGCGAGACCCGTATATCGGGCGGATGCTCGGCGACCGGTACCAGCTGGAGTCCCTGGTGGGCCGCGGCGGTTTCGGGGCCGTCTATCGCGCGCGCCACGTCGCCTTGGATCGAACGGTCGCCGTCAAGCTCAACCTGCACCTGCACAAGCGCGAGCTGACCGCGCGCTTCGAGCGCGAGGCGCGGGTGATGGCCCGCCTGCGCCACCCACGGTGCGTGACCCTGCTCGACTACGGCAACGAGGACGGCCTGACCTACATGGTCCAGGAGTTCGTCGACGGCACCACCCTGGCTCGGGCGCTGGGCACGCACGCCCGCATGGACATCGCCCGGGCAGCCTCGATCATCGACGGCGTGCTCGACGCGCTGACCGCCGCTCACAAGGTCGGCGTCGTGCACCGCGACATCAAGCCGGGCAACATCATGCTCGTGCGCGACGATGACGGCGAGGACGTGCGAGTCCTCGACTTCGGCATCGCCAAGGTCTTCGACAGCGAGGGCGATCCGACCCAGCTGACCGCGAGCGGGCGTGCGATCGGGACCCCGTCGTACATGTCGCCCGAGCAGATCAAGGGACGCGAGATCGGGCCGGCGACGGACATCTACTCGACCGGCGTCCTGCTCTTTCACCTGCTCGCCGGGCGCAAGCCGTTTCGCGGCGAGTCCATCTTCGATGTCTATCGGGCGCACCTCGAAGACAGGCCGCCGACGCGCGAGGCGGGCATCCCCGATCCGCTGGGTTATGTCATCCTACGGGCGATGGCCAAGGATCCGGCGGATCGCTTCCCCACGGCGACCGACATGCGGGGCGCGCTGTGGTCGGCGCTGCAGGCCGCCGAGCCCACAGCACGATCGGCGGCGTGGGTCCGAGACACCGTCGAGAGCGCTCCGCCAGCGGCCTGGGTCGGCGTGCGCGATCCGGCCGATTCATCCGATACGTGGCGCCAGCCATCGAGTTGGTGGCCACGCAGGCTCGCCGTGGCGTGCATCGCGCTGCTGTCGTTCGCGGCGCTGGTGTGGTGGGGGTGGACCGAACAGATGAGGCAGCCCGCTCGCGCGCGCATCCTGCCGATCGCCGAGCCGAGCGCCCGCCTCGACGCGGTGGCGGACGCGCGACGACGCCATCGACGAAGCCGGCGAGTGCGAGAGCGGCTGCCCGGCCGACGACGACGCGATCGACCAAGACCGGGACGGCCGGATCGACGAGGTCTACGAGGTCGAGCAGGGCGAGCTGGACGGCTGGCATCTGCCCGCGGCGCTCGATAACTGCCCGCGGGTGGCCAATGGGACCCAGGCCGACTTCGACGGGGACGGCCTGGGCGACGCCTGCGATGACAGCGACGCCGATGGCTTCTTGGACGACGTCGACAACTGCCCGGCGATCGCCAATGAAGACCAGGCCGACGCGGACGGCGATGGCATCGGCGATGTCTGCGACGACGACCGCGACGGCGACGGCATCCCCAACGGGCGCGATGGCTGCCCGGACACCGTCGACAGCGGCGTCGACACCGATGACGATGGCATCGATGACATCTGCGATCCGGATGACGACGACGACGGGGTCAACGACGTCTTCGACATCTGCCCGCTCGACTTCGACCCCGCTCAGATCGACCTCGATGGCGACGGCGCCGGCGATGTGTGTGATGCCGACGACGACGGCGATGGCATCGACGATGACATCGATGACTGTCCCCGCCAGCCCAACGGCGAGACCGACAACGACCAGGACGGCCTCGGCGACCTGTGCGATACGGACGATGACGACGACGGCGTCGCCGACGAGCGCGACGTCTGCCCGCTCGTCGCGGACCCGGACCAGCACGACATCGACGGCGATGGCATCGGCGATGCCTGCGATCCCACCGACGACAGGCCCTTCGAGGTGCGGACGCCCGAAGAGAAGTGCGCGCTGCTCATCGCCGACGAGGCGCCCACCGTCGAGCGCCTGCGTCACTGCCCGCCGCCCGCCGACGACGGCTGCAGCGTCGCCCCCGGCCGCGGTGGCCATGACGCGCCCTGGGGCTGGCTGCTCCTGACGCTCGGGCTCCTGCGCCCGCGTCGGTCATAGCGCCTTCGGATCTTCGGGCAGGGCAGCGCACCGCGCCCGATCTCGTCTGGTGGCGACCCGCCCGACGTCGCGGCGCGCCGCGGCGGCCCGGCAGCGCTTTGCAGCGGGCCGATGTGACGGTAGGGTGTCGCGTTCGCCGGTGCGCCGGCGCCGATCGAGGAGGAGACGTGCTGGCCCACCTACAGGAATGGCTCGAGCTGCTGGTCCGCTGGTTCCACGTCATCGTCGGGGTCGCCTGGATCGGCACCTCGTTCTACTTCGTCTGGCTCAACAACCACCTGCGCCCGCCGCCCGAGCCCGAAGACGACGTCTCGGGCGAGGTCTGGTCGGTGCACGGCGGCCACTTCTACCGGGTCATCCGCTTTCGGGTCGCGCCGGCCCGGCTGCCCGAGACGCTGCACTGGTTCAAGTGGGAGGCCTACGCCACATGGCTCAGCGGCGCCTCGATGCTGGTGCTGGTCTACTACATGGGCGCCGACGGCCTGCTGCTCGACGCCGACAGCGGGCTGACGAAGTGGGCCGCCATCGGCGTCGGCGTCGCGTCGCTCGTCGGTGGATGGATCGTCTACGACCTGCTGTGCAAGTCGCCGCTGCGCAAGGCGCCGGTGGTGCTCGGCCTGCTCGGCTTCGGGCTCATCACCGGGCTGGCCTTCGCGCTGACCGAGCTGCTCAGCGCGCGGGCGGCCTACATCCACGTCGGCGCGGTGCTCGGCACGTGCATGGCGGCCAACGTCTTCTTCGTGATCATCCCCAACCAGAAGATCATGGTCGACGCGATGACCCGCGGCGAAGAGCCCGACGGCTCGCTGGGCGAGGCGGGCGCGCTGCGGTCGCTGCACAATAACTACATGACGCTGCCCGTGCTGTTCATCATGGTCAGCAGCCACTACCCGATGACCTACGGCCACGCCTGGAACTGGGCGATCCTGGCGGGCATCTCGGTCGCCGGCGCGATCGTGCGCCACTGGTTCAACCTGCGCGGGCGAGGCCAGCAGAACGTCTGGCTGTGGCCGCTGGCGGCGCTGGCGATCCTGGGGCTGGCGTTCGTCACCCGCCCGGCGACGGTCGAGGCGGTGGAAGGCGACGTCGACTTCGCGACGGTGATCCACCCCATCGTGCAGAAGCGCTGTACCCCGTGCCACGCGCGGCAGAATACGTGGCCCGGCTTCACAGCGGCGCAGAAGGGCATCCTGCTCGAGCGGCCCGATGAGATCCGGGCGCAGGCCGAGCAGATCATGAAGAACGCCGTCACCACCCAGTACATGCCGCTGGGCAACCTGACCGGGATCACCCCCGAAGAGCGCGCGCAGCTCGGCCAGTGGATCCGCAACGGCGCACCCATCGACTGACAGACCGCGGCCCGCGTCGGGGTGAGTCATCGGCGCGGTCGTGCCTCCCACCCTTCGACTGGAGCCAGCCGGGCGCGCCCCTCTCAGCCGCGGCGCGCGCGGATGCCGTGACCACGGCGCAGGTCGCGCATCTATATGAGTAGACACATTTTTCTCTGCCCGCCCGGCCGAATTCGATAAAAGTACGCCCGCGGGGTTGACATATCGGTGAACGAAACCAGCTTTCGTTCACCGCGCCGCCGGATGTCATCTCGACGCCGGCGACCCATCACATTCGATCCATCAGGAGCACGCCGTGAAGCCGAGCGTCATCCCCACCGATCCGATCGCCCTCCTCCCGCTGCGGGGCGGCGTGCTGCTGCCCGGCACCGTCACGACGATCCCCGTCGGCCGGCGCAAGTCGGTCCGCCTCATCAAGGCCCTCGCCGACGGCGGCGCCGAGCGCCCACAGGTCGTCGTCGGCGTGCAACGCGACCCGCGCATCAACGACCCGACGGTCGCCGACATCCAGCCGCTGGCCACCATCGCCGAGATCATCTCGGTCAAGCAGGCGGCCTCGGCGGCGCTGATCATCACCGTGCGCGGCCTCGAGCGGGTCGCCATCGAGACGATGTCGAGCAGCCGCCCGTACTGGCACGTCGAGGTCGCGCCGGCCCCGACGTCGAGCAATGACAGCCACCGGGCCAAGGCGCTGGCCGAGGCGCTCGGCGCGCAGATCCGCGAGGTGTCGGAAGACGACGCGGGCGCGCTGGCCCGGCTCGTCGACGAGACCGAGCCCGCCGACGACCCGGGGCTCTTCGCCGACCGGGTCGCGAGCCTGCTCGAGCTGACCCACGAGCGCCGGGTGCACATCCTGTTGACCCTCGACGCCGTCGACCGCGTCGAGGCGGTGACCGAGCTGGCCGGCGAGACGCTGGCCCGGGGCGAGGTCGAGGAGAAGATCCGCCGCTCGGTGCGCGACGCGTTCAAGGATCACCAGCGGGAGAACATCCTGCGGCAGCAGCTCAAGGCCATCCGCAAGGAGCTCGGCGAGGGCGGCGAGGGCGGCACTGACGATCTGGCCGACCGGCTGGGCGCGATGGATCTGCCCGAGGAGGTGCGCGAGACGGTCGATCGCGAGCTCAAGCGCCTCGAGGCCCTGCAGCCGGGGCAGGCGGAGTACAACGTCGTCCGGACCTACCTCGAGACCATCGCCGATCTGCCGTGGACCGACCGCGCCGAGACCCACGACGACATCCAGCGGGTCAGCGCGGTGCTCGACGCCGACCACTACGGGCTCGACAAGGTCAAGCGGCGCATCCTCGAGCACATGGCGGTGCTCAAGCTCTCGGGCAACCCGCGGGGCACCATCTTGTGCCTGGCCGGCCCGCCGGGCACCGGCAAGACGTCGCTGGCCCGCAGCATCGCCGAGGCGACCGGCCGCCCGTTCGTGCGCATCGCCCTCGGCGGCGTGCGCGACGAGGCCGAGATCCGCGGCCATCGGCGGACCTACGTCGGCGCGCTGCCCGGTCGCCTGATCGCCGGGCTGCGCAAGGCGGGGGCCAAGAACCCGGTGATGCTGCTCGACGAGCTGGACAAGCTGGGCCGCGGCGCCTTCAGCGGCTCCCCCGAGGCGGCGCTGCTCGAGGTGCTCGATCCCGAGCAGAACGCGGTCTTCACCGACCATTACCTGGAGCTGCCGTTCGACCTGTCGGAGGTGCTCTTCATCTGCACCGCCAACGACCTGGGCCGGCTCTCGGCGCCTCTGCGCGACCGGCTCGAGATCGTCAGCGTCGAGGGCTATACCCGCGCCGAGAAGCGGCAGATCGCCCGCAAGCACCTGCTGCCCAAGCAGCTGGCGAACCACGGCGTCGGCAACGCTCCGGAGAGCGCGACCGATGAGGCGTCGGCGGGCGAGAGCACCGCGCGCCCCTCGCTGCAGGTGACCGACGGGGCCATCGACCGCATCATCGGCGACTACACCCGCGAGGCCGGCGTGCGCCAGCTCGAACGGGAGCTCATTCGCTTGTGCCGGGCGGCGGCCCTCGCGGTGGCCCGGGGCGAGACCGACGGGCTCACGGTGGACGCCGACGGCATCGTCGAGCACCTCGGCAAGCCCAAGTATCGCGACGAGGTGGCCGAGCGCACGGCGCTGCCGGGGGTCGCCACGGGCCTCGCCTGGACGCCCGTCGGCGGTGACATCCTCTTCATCGAGACCTCGCGTATGCCGGGCAAGGGGCGGCTGGAGATCACCGGCCAGCTCGGCGACGTGATGAAGGAGTCGGCCCGCGCGGCGCTGACCTACGTGCGCTCCCACGCCACCGAGCTGGGGGTCGATACGGACGCCCTCGCCGAGCAGGACCTGCACCTGCACGTGCCGGCGGGCGCGGTGCCCAAGGACGGGCCGTCGGCCGGCGTCACCATCTTCACCGCGCTGACCTCGCTGCTCACCGGCCGCTGCGTACGCAGCGACACGGCCATGTCGGGCGAGGTGACCCTGCGCGGGCGGGTGCTGCCGGTGGGCGGCATCAAGGCCAAGGTGCTCGCGGCGCATCGGGCGGGCATCGACCGCATCATCCTGTCGAGCCGCAACGACCGTGACATCGACGAGGTGCCCGAAGACGTGCGCGACCAGATCGAGTTCATCCTGGTCGATGACATGAGCCAGGTGCTCGCCGCCGCCCTGGAAGACGCGCCGGTCGATACGCCGCTCGGCGGCCTCGGTGGGTTCGTCGGCAAGGGGCCGGGCGACGGGTCGAGCGACGGGCCGCAGCCGATGAGCGCCGCGCCCGGTCGACCCGCTCGCTGATCGGTCGGGCCACCGACTCGGCGCTCACGTCCGGGCCCTCCTCCCCCTCCCCTGCCCGGGCGTGGGCGCCACCTCGCCCCCGCCTCACACGGCAATGCTTCAGAAGAGATGCAGCTGAATCCCGACCCGCCCCTGGGTCAGCGTCGACAGCTCGATGTCGCCGTCGAGGGTGCCGGTCCAGGCGCTCGCCGAGCGGTCGTGACCGAACCACGCCACCTGCTGCACATCGGCGAAGACCGACCAGTCTTGGCCCAGACCGACCTCGGCGCCGGCGCCGGCGTGCACCCCGAAGCCGATGTCGTCGGAGCGCGGCGCGAGGTCGTGATGCGGGTCGACGAATGAAAAATCGGCGCAGAAGCCGAACAGCGGCCGCAGGCGCAGGCCGGGCAGCGGCGAGAACGGCACGTACAGGTCGAAGCCGATGACCAGATCGCGGCGCACGGTGTCGGGGATCTCCACGTCGGCCAGCTCGGCGAAGACGTCGACGCCGATGGTCTCGCCCAGCTCGGCGCGGGCCCGGCCCCCGAGGCCGATGGCGGTGTAGTCGCCCTCCCAGCCGGTGCCATAGACCGCCAGCCCGCCGAGCGCGTCGAACGGCCCGTGGGCGTAGGCGGCGGGCAGCAGCAGCCCGAGCGAGGCGATGAGGGCGAAGACGAGGATGAGGGGCGAGCGCATGACGGCCTCCGAAGAGATGGGGACGGTCATGCAAAACCGACGGGCGGCGGATGTGTCACCGCCGAATCGGATGGGCAGGATTTCTGGGAGGGTCGCGCCGGGGGACCGCCGGCGCCCGCGGCCACGCGAGGGAGGATGCGGGCCGAGCGCGCCGACGGGAAGCGAACGGGCGCGGAAGCGGGGCCGTCAGCTGGCGGCGGCCTCGATCCGGCCGTCTTCGAGCAGGCCGGCCATATCGTCGGCGTGCTCTTCTTCCTGCTCGAGGATGCCCTCGAGCATGCGCCGCGTCGTCGGATCCTTGTCACCGATGTAGCGGATCATCTCGCGGTAGACCTGGATCGCGACGCGCTCGGCTTCGAGATCCTCACGGATCATCTCGTGCAGGCTCTCGGCCGAGCCATACTTCGCGTGCCCCCGCTGGATGAGGGTCGACGGATCGAGGTCCGGCGTACCGCCCAGCTGGGTGATGCGCTCGGCGATCTGGTCGGCGTGGGCCTGCTCTTCACGGGCGTGTTCGAGGAACTCGGCCTTCGCCGCCTCGGCCAGCACGCCCTCGGCGGTGAAGTAGTGATTCTTGTAGCGCAGGGTGCAGATGATCTCGGTGGCCAGCGCCTCGTCGAGCAAGGCGAGCACGGTCTCGGTCTGCTGGTCATCGCCGATCACCGCCCCCTGCTCCATCCGGTCGCGGGCGCGCTCGCGAATGGTCTGCATATCGCTGACGAAGTGGCGGTTGTAGGTCGACATGGGTCTCCTTTCTCTTGGATGTGCGTCGAATGTCTGCCCCACCTTTATGCGTGGATCGTGCCAGCGCCTGGATGCTGCGTATCGCGGGGCCCGCGGGCCGGTCACCACCGGCGAGATGGGGCGAAGTGCCCCGCATCGCCCGTGATTCGGCGCCCATTGACCCGGCCCGGCAGCCTGATACCCTCCCCGAATGCAGCCCACGCCGTCCGACATCCGCGTCGCCATCGATACCGGCGGCACCTTCACCGACCTCGTCGCCCGGATCGGCGGCCGCATCGAGCGGCTGAAGGTGCCCTCGACCCCCGACGATCCCGGCCGGGCGGTGCTCGCCGCGCTCGACGCGCTCGCCGCGCGGATCGGACCCTGCGACGGGCCGGTCCGCCATGGCACCACCGTGGCCACCAACGCCCTGCTCGAGCGCCGCGGGGCGCGGGTGGTGGGCATCACCACCGCCGGATTCGAAGACGTGCTGCGGCTGCGGCGCCAGGCGCGGCCGTCGCTCTACGCGCTGCATCCCGAGGTGCCCCCGCCGCTCGTGCACCAGATGCTGGGCATCGATGGGCGGCGGGGGCCCGACGGTCCGATCCGCCCGCTCGAAGATGTCGCGGCGTGGATCGCGCGCCACCGCGACGCATTGGCCAAGGCGGACGCCTTCGCGGTGTGCCTGCTGCACGGCTACGCCGATCCGGCGGACGAAGACGCCATCGCCGACGCGCTGCGCGCGGCCTTCCCCGACAAGCCGATCACCACCGGCCGCCTGGCGCCGGTCTTTCGCGAGTACGAGCGCACGTCCACCGTGGTCGTCAACGCGTTCCTCGCGCCGGTGATGGGCACCTACCTCGATCGCCTGCACCACAGCCTCGGTCGGGATCGCCGGCTGTGGGTGATGGGCTCGTCCGGCGGGCTGATGACCGCGGAGGCGGCCGGGCGCGGGCCGGTGCACACCGTGCTGTCAGGGCCGGCGGGCGGCGTGCGCGGCGCCTGGGCCGTCGGGCAGCGCGTCGGGCGTGATCGGCTGCTGACCCTGGACATGGGCGGCACCTCGACCGACGTCTCGGTCATCCGCGGCGCGTTGACGCCCGAAGACGACGGCGCGCTCGACGGCCACCCGCTGCGGGTGCCGCTGCTGCCCATCGAGACGGTGGGCGCCGGCGGCGGCTCGGTGGCTTACGTCGACGCGGGCGGCGCGCTGCGGGTCGGGCCGCGATCCGCCGGCGCGGTGCCGGGCCCCGCGTGCTATGGCCGCGCGGGCCCCGACGCCGAGCCGACGGTGACCGACGCCCACGTCGTCCTGGGGCGGCTGCCCGATCTGCTCGGCGGCGACTTCCGGCTCGACGTCGCCGCCGCGCGCGAGGCGGTGGGGCGGCTGGCGCAGGCGCTGGGGGCCGAGCTGCAGGCCACCGCGGCGGCCATCCTCGCCGTGGCCGAGGCCAACATGGCGCGGGCCTGCAAGCGGGTCAGCATGGCCCGCGGGATCGATCCGCGGACGCTGACCCTGGTGGCCTTCGGCGGCGCTGGCGGGCTGCACGCCTGCGCCCTCGCCGACGCCCTCGGCTGCCCCGACGTGCTCTTCCCCGCCGAGCCGGGCGTGCTCTCCGCCGAGGGCATCGTCGACGCGCCCCACGAGGCCGCCGCCACCCGGACCGTGCTGGCGACCGAGGACCGCTGGACGCCGGCGGGGCTCGTCGCCTTGTGGCGCGGTACGGTGAAGGAGGCCGCGCTGCCCGACGGCGCGGCGCCAGAGCACATCCAGGTGCTCGCGGATTGCCGTTATCGCGGGCAGACCCACGCGCTCGCCGTGGCGCTGGACGCGGCGCCGACGCCCGCCGAGCTGCGCGCGGCCTTCGAGGGGCAGCACCGGGCCCGCTATGGCTATGCCATTGACGATGGGCGCCCGGTCGAGCTGGTCGCCCTGCGGGTCTACGCCCGGGCCGGCCTGGTGCCCACGGTGAAAGCCGCCGAGGCGCGCGCGACCGGCGTGATCGCCGGGCCCCGCGCTCTGTCGACCTACAGCGCCACGCTGTGGCTGCCGGCGGGCTGGCAGGCGACGACGCTGCCGAGCGGCGATCGGCTCTGCACCCGCGTCGGCGCGCGGCCGGCGCACGATCCGGCGCGGCTGTCCCTGGCGCTCGACGTGCACCGGCAGCGCATGGCCGCGGTGGCCGAAGAGATGGGCGCGACGCTGATGCGGGCGGCCTTCTCGGCCAATATCAAGGAGCGGCGCGACTTCTCCTGCGCCGTCTTCGACGCTCGGGGTCGCATGCTGTGCCACGCGGCGCATATCCCGGTGCATCTGGGCAGCACGCCGCTCAGCGTGAAGGCGGCGATCGCGGCGATCCCGATGACCCCGGGTGTCCAGGTGGTGCTCAACGATCCGTTCGCCGGCGGCACGCACCTGCCCGACGTCACCCTGGTCACCCCGGTATTTCTGCCCGACCGGCCCGAGCGACCGACCTTCTACGTGGCCAACCGGGCGCATCATGCCGACGTCGGCGGCCTCTCGGCGGGCAGCCTGCCGACGCCGCGCGCCGCCGACGGCACGCTGCGCCGGCTGACCATCGACGACGAAGGCATCCGCATCCCGCCGACGGCGCTCGACGACGCGCTGCGGGCGCGCTTCGCCGCCGCGAGCCGGCTGCCCGACGAGCGTTGGGGTGATCTGCGGGCGCAGGAGGCCGCCAATCGGCTCGGCGTGCAGCGGATGATCGAGCTGGCCGAGCGCCTGGGCGCCGACGCGGTCGAGCGGCTCGACGACGCGCTGCTCGACTACGCCGAGCGCCGGATGCGGGCGGTGCTCGACGCCCTGCCCGACGGCGAATATCACGCGCTGGACCACCTCGACGACGACGGGTCGAACGATACGCCCATCCCGATCCCGGTGACCGTGCGCATCGGCGGCGACCGGGCCGAGGTCGACTTCAGCGCGGCCCCCGACGCCGTGGCCGGGCCGATGAACGCCGTGCGGGCCATCGCCGAGTCGGCGGTGTTCTACGTCTTCCGCTGCATCGCCGGGGACAGCCTGCCGGCCAACGCCGGGCTGATGCGGCCCATCACGGTGCAGACCCGGCCCGGATCGGTGGTCGACGCCCGCCCGCCCGCGGCGGTCTCGGCGGGCAACGTCGAGACCTCGCAGCGGCTGGTCGACGTGCTCTTCACCGCCCTCGCGCCGGCCGCGCCCGGGCGCATCCCCGCCGCCGCCTGCGGGTCGATGAACAACGTGCTCTTCGGGGGCCGGCGGCCCGACGGCAGCCGCTTCGTACACTATGAGACGCTGGCCGGCGGCGCCGGCGGCGGGCCAGCCGGGCCCGGTCAGAGCGCCATCCATGTGCACATGACCAATACCCTCAACACCCCGATCGAAGCGCTGGAGCGCGCGTTCCCGGTGCACATCGAGCGCTACGCGGTGCGCCCCCGCAAGCAACGGCCCGGCGAGCAGCCCGGCGGCGCGGGTATCGTGCGCCGCTATCGCTTCGCGGTGCCGGCGGAGGTCAGCCTGGTGACCGAGCGCCGCACCCTGCCCGCGCCGGGCCTCAACGGCGCGGCGGACGGCGAGCCGGGGCGCAACCGGCTCATCCGCGCCGACGGCACGGTGCAGCCGCTGCCGGGTAAGGTTCAGGTGAAGGTGCAGGCGGGGGACGCCATCGAGGTCGAGACCCCGGGCGGTGCCAGCTGGCGGGCGGGCTGACGGGTGCGGGGCCGGGCGGGGCGCTCAGCCCTTCTCGGCGATGCCCTTGAGCCGGGCGAGCCCGCTCTCGTAGTCGCCGCCGATCATGCCGTCCATGAACAGGCCGAACCAGCGGCCGATGGGGTTCATGCCCATGTCGGTGTCGAAGCCCCAGGTCACCTTGCTGCCCTCGCCCTCGGGGGTCACGGTGATGAAGGCCTTGGCCAGCCCCTGCTCGCCGAAGTCGAGGTCGGTCTCGACCCGCTTGTCCTGCTCGAGCGCGGTGATGGTCTGCTTGCCGGTGCCGACCTGATCGTTGCCCGACCAGCTGTGGCTGTGGCCCACGGTGCAGGCGGTGCCTTCGTAGGAATTCGTCATCTCCGGATCGCGTTCGGCCCAGGGCGACCACTTCTGGCTCGCTTCGAAGCTGCAGAGATGCGGGAACACCTTCGCCGGCGGGGCGTCGATGACGACGCTGCGCTCGACGTGGACCTCGGCCGGCATCAGGAAGCCGGCGAGAACGAGCAGGACGATGACGGCGACGACGCCGATGATGATCTTCTTGGCCATGGGCTCCTCCCGGGGGCTGGCACCCGGCGCGACGGGTGCGGGTTCGCCCGTCATGGCAGGAGCCGCGGATCAGCGCAAGGTTTCTCGCGCGATGCGTAGACCCGCGGCGGCAGGAGACAGCCGCCACCGCCCGCGCCTGCTCGGCGGGCCTCGACCCCGCCGAGCCGCCGAATTGCGCCACCCGGCCGGTTGCCGTACATCAGAGAGACTCAGACTCGGGCGCCGTGCGAGCCGCCGCCGCGCCCTCGACGAACCGGAGGCCCCGTGCCCAAGCACCTGCCGTCCCTGCTGCTGACGACCCTCGCCCTGCTCGCGCTGCCCGGCTGCGGCGGCAATCAGGCGGTGCTCGATCAGCTCGAGCAATGCAACCGGGACTATCGCACGCTCGCCGAGCGCCTCGCGGCCCGCCCGCCGGTGGCCGAAGCGGCGCCGCCGGCGGCCGGCAACAGCGCCGTCATCGACAAGGCCGGGCCCGAGGTCTACGCCCGCGCCGTCGAGGCCGCCGGGTTCAGCATCATGAACCGTACCGAGCGCTTCATTCAGATCGACATGTTCGGGCTCAAGGTGCAGCTCTTCCCGCAGCCGACCAGCGCTCAGCTCTTCGCCGGCTTCAGCTCGAGCCGGGCCATGTCGCCGGTCATCATCAACGAGTGGAACCGCTCCAAGCGCTTCAGCCGCTCGTATATCGACCGCGAGGGCGATCCGATCCTCGAGAGCGACATCGACCTCGAAGGCGGCGTCACCGAGCAGGCCATCGTCACGTGGATCCAGACCTTCGCCATCTCGCTCAAGGCGTTCAACGGCATGCTCGTCGAGACCGCCAACCAGCCCTCCCTCTGATTTCGGTCCGCCGGCAGAACGGTCCACGGTCCGACAGAAACGGTCCACCGGGCCCCAAAAACGGCCCACGGACCGCAGAAAACGGTCCAGCGAAGGGCCGAAAACGGTCCAAGCCGGGCCGCCCACGGCGTCCGCGCCGCACCCGAGGCAAAATCCCCCTTTCCCTGAAAGAACTTACAAGAAAAGAGAGAATTCTGGCACGGCAGGTGCAAACGGGAAGATGCGTCGGCCGTTGATCCTGCAACAGACGGGCGGGCATGAGCAGGGTTGCCGCTCCCGGTCGATATCCGGTGCCGGACCGGATCTCGGATCCTCGATGTGACCGCATCGAGCACCCGGGATCCGGGCCGGCTCCATCTGGCCCTTCCCCCGAGAACGACTGCCGCACCTCCGCCAGCACGCAGCTGCAGTGCTCGACCCGCTGCAGTGCTCGACCCTCAGCCCACCTTCTGCCGGACCACCGCGAGGCACGCCTCGACCGCCCCCGGCAGATCCAACGTCGACGTATCGACCTCGACCGCGTCGGCCGCTTTCTTGAGCGGCGCCACCGCGCGCTCGGAGTCCTGCTTGTCCCGCTGCACGATGTCGGCGAGGACCGTCTCGAAGTCCGCCGCCTCGCCGCGGCCCTCGAGCTCGGCGAGTCGACGGCGGGCCCGCTCTTCCGCCGCGGCCGTCAGGAAGATCTTCACGTCGGCGTCGGGGAAGACGACGGTCCCGATGTCGCGGCCGTCGATCACGGTGTCCTGCGCCCGACCCAGGTGACGCTGCAACTCCAACAGCGCATCCCGCACCGCCGGCACCGCGGCGAAGCGGCTCGCGGCGGCGCTCGCCTCGGGCGTGCGGATGGCCTGGCCCATGTCGACCCCGTCGAGGCGGATCCCGTCGGCCTCGACCTCGATCGCGAGGCCGGCGGCGAACGCCCCGAGATCGGGATCCTTCACCGTGCGGCCGGCGCGGGTCGCGGCGAGCCCCACCACCCGGTAGAGCGCGCCGGTATCGAGGCGCACCCAGCCCAGGCGCTCGGCCAGCATACGACTGACGGTGCTCTTGCCGGCTCCGGCCGGCCCATCGATGGCGACGATCATGGCGCTCTCCAGGCGGTGGCGACCGGTTCTACCGACTGCCGGCATGCCGGGCAAGGCCATCGAGCCGCGCCGATCGCCGCCCGAGCGCGTCGAAATGCCGCACCGCGGCGAGTTGACCGCCATCGACGGCAGATGGCCGAACGTTCGATGGCGTGCAGGCCGCATCGCACCGTCGACCGCGCCGTCGGCACGGCGCGTGCAATTCTCCCGAGCGTCTCGAAACATACGCTGCACCGCCCATCGGGAGGACCCCATGAACGCCGCCGCCGCCCACGCAGCCCCCGCCGCCGCCCTCGACCCCCAGCGCACCCTCGGCGCGCTGCGCGCCGACTTCCTCGACGACAAGGCCTTCGACGACGGTGAGGTCGTGCACAAGTGGATCGAGTGGGTGAAGCTGGGCCCCATCCCCATCCCCATCCCCAACCCGCCCTCACGGGTCCAGGCGCTCAAGCTCCACGACGTGCATCACATCGTCACCGGCTATGGCACCGACTGGATCGGCGAGTACGAGATCTCGGGCTGGGAGGTCGGCGCCGGGCTGCACACCAACCCGGTGGCGTGGACGTTCTGCCTGATGGGACACACCGCCGGCCTCGTCGTCTGCCCGCGCAAGACCGTGCGCGCCTTCGCCCGCGGCCGCCGCTGCCGCACGCTGCTCGATCAGGATCCGGACGTCGTCTTCGGCAAGACCCTGGCCGAGGGGCGCGCGTTCTGCGGCACCGACCAGCCCCAGCCCGAGGTCACCGCCGGCGACGTCACCCGGGCGGTCGGCTGGGGCGCGCTGGGGGTGTTCACCAGCCTGCTGCCGCCGCTGGCGTGGCTCATCGCGCGCTTCGGCAAGGCGCCCGATACGATCCTCACCGCCGAGAGCTGAGCCCCCCGAGAGCCGAGCCACGGGCGGGCGGCCTACGCCAGCAGCCCCGGCAGCCCGCCCCGGGCCATGCCTTCGCCGTAGTGGCCGAAGCCGGCGTCGTCGAACCCGAACATGCGCAGCACGCTCGTCCACAGCTGATTCGTGGTGGAGCCCGAGGTGCGATACCCACCCGACGCCTCCAGCTCGGCCACCGTACCGCCCATGACGTCCAGCCAGCGCCCCGCGGGCCCGTGGGCCGGCGCGTCGCCGACGTTGCCCGCGAGCACGACCGGCAGCGCGGTGTGCCAGTGGCGGCCGCTGCTGTACTCGCTGAAGTACACCACCAGCGAGGTCTCGAGCAGGTTGTCGCCGTCGGCGTCGGTCATCGACGCCATCCGGGTCAAGAGGTCGACGAGCATCTCGACGTACCAGCGATAGGGATGCTCCATGCCCGCCTGATAGTCGGCGTGCACCACCGCGTGCCAGTTCTCCCAGACGCCGAGGTCGACGATCGGGCGGCCGCCGTTGCGATTCCACAGCCAGGGGAACTCCGGGGCGTGCCCGTTGGCCCAGCTCAGGGTCGCGACCCGGGTCAGATCGCAGGCCAGCGCGCTGGCGAGCAGCTCGTTGGTCACCGGCGTCGTCAGGTGATCGTCGAGCCCCGGATCGACCCCGGGCGGCAGCCCCACCTCGGGGCGATTGCACTCGCCGGTGCCGGCCACGATGCGCTGCTCGAGCTGGCGCAGCTTGTCGGCGTGGGCCTCGAGCCGCGCGCGATCGTCGGCGCCCAGCCCGCGGCTCATCTCGCCGAAGTTGGCCAGGACGCCGTCGAGCACCGACGCGCGGCGGGCGCGCAGGGCCCAGGCGTCGGCCGGCGAGAGCTGCCCGTCGCCGAAGACGCGGATCAGCGCGGCGAGCGGGTTGTTGAACGCCGAGATCGGATCCCGCGGCCCGACCCAGAAGAACGCGCCCTCGCGCGGCGTGAGCAGGCCGTTGCTCGTCTGGTTGCCGCCCACCGCGAAGTCGAGCCGCCGAAAAGGCGTATCGGCGCCGATGCGATCGGCGATGACCTGCTCGACGCTCGGCCCGCCGGGGGTCTGGGCGTCGGGGTTCTGCTCGAGGAACGGCCGGCCGGTCAGCACGGTGTAGTTCGCGTTGATGTGCGCGTTGCCCACGGTATTGAAGCGCGGCTGCACGTTGTCGACGCCGGTCACGATCGTCAGCCGGTCACGCAGCGGCGCCAGCGGCTCGGTGATATAGGGCAGTTCGAAGGCCCGCTCGGCGCCGACTGGCACGAACCGGCTCAGCACCGATCCCTGCGGGCTGTGCACGATCACCAGCCGCTTGGGGCGGGCCAGCGCCCCCTGCGCCCGGGCGCGCCGCGGGCGGAAGGCGTCGAGGAAGGGCAGCGCGAAGGGCAGCGACGCCGCCGCGCCGCTCAGGCGCAAGAAGCGCCGACGATCGATGCGGGTGCCTTTGACGAGCATCTCAGCGCCCCCCTTCGAGCGGCCGATAGCGGAAGGCATCGGTCAGGGTGATATCGACGAGCAGGTTGCGGATGTCGCCGTCGGTCTCGGCGAAGCGCGCCGCCAGGGTCTGTACGGTGCAGGCGTCGGCGGGCTCGGCCGGTCGGCCCACGGCGTATTCGAACCAGCGGGTGGCGTAGCACGCCCGCACCTCGGCGGCGGTGCCCACGCGCCCGATCATCTCCGCCGCGCCGTCGAAGCCGCCGGCCATCTCGAAGTCGCCGCTGGCGTCGATGGGCGTGCCGTCCTCCCATGTATCGCGCCACTCGCCGAGCGCGCCGAAGTGCTCGAAGGCGAAGCCGAGCGGGTCGATGCGGGTATGGCACGCCCGGCAAGCGGGCGCGGTCCAGTGCTGTTCGAGGCGCTCGCGGATCGTCGGCGCCGCCGCGGTGGGCTCGGGCAGATCCATGTTGACGTCCTGCGGCGGCGACAGCGTCTCGCAGAAGAGATCGTGCAGCACGAAGGCGCCGCGCTGCACGGGCGACGAGCTGCCGGCGTAGGCGTGGGCCGCGAGGAAGGCCGAGCGGGTCAGGATGCCCGGGCGATCGTCGTCGAGGCGGACCCGATGCCAGCCCTCCCCCGGATCGGGCAGGCCGTAGGTCGCCGCCAGCGTGCGATCGACCCAGGTCACGTCGCCGTAGAGCAGGCTGTCGAACCGACCATCGCCGGCCCAGACCACCTCGGTCACGTAGAGGTCGAGCTCGGTCAGCATCGACTCGACGACGTGCGGTCCGAAGCCGGGGTAGCGCTCGGGGTCCCGGGTCGTATTCTGCAGGCGCCAGACGTCGAGCCAATCCCGGTGGAAGGCGGTCAGGCCGCGCCGGACGCGCGGATCGGCCACCAGCCGCCGGGCGTGGGCCGCGATCTGGGCCCGCGTGCTCAGCTCACCGGCCTCGGCGGCGGCGATCAGCGCCGCGTCGGGCGCGGTATCGGCCAGGAAGAAGCTCAGCCGCGCGGCCAGCGCGTAGGCGTCCAGCGGCGCCGCCCCGTCGGCCCGGGCCGCCGGCGATGGCTCGGCGGGGGTATCGGCGACGTACAGAAACTGCGGTGACTGCAGCAGCAGCTCCACCGCCTGGCGCACCGCGGTCTCGGCGGGCAGCCCGGCGGCGAATACGCGGTCGAGCAGCGCCGACTCCGCCGGGCGCAGCGGGCGGCGGAACGCGCGGCGGGCGAGCGCCACGACCGTCCGTCGACCGCAGTCCGCCGGGGCCTCGGCGCAAGTCACGGCGCTGGCGACGTCGAAGCGGGACGCGACGTACTCGGCCGCGAGCATGATCGACTCGGCGCCGGCGGCGCTGACGGTATTGTTGACCGGCCAGGTGCGGAACTCCCGGTCGCGCACCGTCGCCGGGAACAGCCCCGGCGGCACGTCGACCCCGAAGATGTCGGCCACCGAGTGAGTGAACTGGCTGTCGGTCAGCCGGCGCAGCTCGCTGCGACCGGGGCGGATCGTGCCCGGGGCGCAGGGATCCGCCGCCGGCGCCATCTCTTGGACGCAGTCTTCGGGATCGAGGCTGCGCCGGACGAAGGCGCGCAAGACATCGGCCCGCGGGTCGTTGACCTCGAAGCGGCGGCCGCCGCCGTGGGAGACCACGTTGGTCGGCTTGTCGAGCAGCAAACCGGCGAAGCCGTCTTCTTCGACGACGAGCCCCGCGAGCAGCCGCTGGTTGGCGGCTTCGGCGTCGGCCTCGTCGAAGGGCCGCATCACGAAGCGCGTCAGCGCGCCCGCGCCGCCCTCGCGATGGCACATGATGCAGTCGCCGGCGAGGATCGGCTGCACCGACGCGGCGAAGAAGTCCGCGTCGTCGACGCAAGCGTCGGGCTCGGGTCCGGGGGCTTCGGGTTCGGGCTCGGGCTCGGGCTCGGGCGCGGGCATGTCAGGACCGGGCTGCGGTTCGGGCTCGGGGGCCTGCCCCGCCGCCGCATCGGCCGCCGTCGGCTCGGACGGCGGATCGCAGGCGGCCAGACCCAGAATCAAGCCCGGAAGCAGGCCCAGCCACAGCCCCGCGCCCGGGATCCGTCGCGCGGCCGTCGAGACACGGGCCATCGTTCGCTGCGGGGCGCGGGCCATCACAGGCCCTCCACCGCCGCGGCCGACAGGCCCAGCCCGCCGGCGCTGACATGCCACTCGGTCCATGAGAACCCTCCGTCCTCGCTGCGGAAGAGACGCCCGCCGCTGCTGCCGAAGATCATCCGCCCGTGGCCCACCCGGGGCACGGCGGGCGCGGCGTTGACCGGGCGCCAGTCGAGGCCGTCGTCCGAGGCGAAGATACGCCCGCCGTCCCCGGCGACGAACTCTCCGCCGGCCCAGGCGACCCCGCCGAGGTCGCCCGCCTCGGGGATGAGCCCCGTCGCCCACTGCACCCCGTCGCGGCTGCTGGCGGTCGCGCCGCCCTGCCCCACCGCGACGAAGCGCCCGCCGCCCCACGTCACCGCGGTCAGGCCGCCGATGCCGAGCACCGCGTCCGTATCCCATCCGGTGCCATCGACGGTGCTGACGACCCGTCCCTCGTCGCCGACGGCCACGAAGACGCCGCCGCCGAAGGTCATCGCGCGCAGGTGCTGCGGCACGAAGCCATCGTCGCGGCCCGAGACCCACTCGATCCCATCGACGCTGTGCATCGGCCGACCGGCCGCGGTCACGAAGCGGCCAGCGCCGTAGGCGCAGCCGGCCATGACCGGCGTATCGGCGCTATGGGCCTGCCACTCGACCCCGTCGACGCTCGTCCACCAGCGGCTGTCGACGTTGCCGCCGACCGCGACGAACCGCCCCGCACCCCAGCAGACGCCGCGCTGCAGCGCGTCGCCGTGGGCTTCGAGCGTCTCGAATCCATCCGCAGCCACCGACGCGCCGTGGTCGGCGGTGGTGACGACATGGCGCCCGTCGCCCACGAAGACGACCCGCCGCGGACCGACGACCTCGGCGCGCAGCTCGACCACCAGCGGCGCGCCGGGGCGGTCGTAGGGCAGCGTCAACCGACCGTTGGCCAAACCCGCCGCGTCGGGGCCGAAGCGCAGACCGATGACGGTCCCCTGCCCCGGCTCGAGCTGGATCGGCGGCAGCGCGTCGAGGGCGAAGGCGGCGCCCTCGAGCCAGTCATCGGGGTGCCCCAGAAAGCGCAGCCGGCGGGCGCAGACGTTGGTCAGCTCGATCTCGGCGGTCAGCGACGGGCCGCGGGCGGCTGCACGGCCGAAGTCGAACAGCTCGATCGGATCGCCGCCGACCGGCGACGCCACGAGCGCGCGATCGCAGTCATCGGGTGGCAGGGCGTCGGGGCTGGCGTCGGCGTCGAGCGCGGCCGGCATGGCATCCCCGAAGGCATCGACCCTGGCATCAGGCATGGCATCCGACACGGCGTCCGATGGCATCGGGCCAGCATCCGACGCAGCGTCTAGCATGGCATCGGATGGCATCGGCATGGCATCCAGCACGATGCCTCGATCGAGGTCGGTCGAGGCGTCGCGGGTCGAGCCCGTCGTCTCCTCGCCGCCGCACGCCGCGAGCAGCGCCACGACCGATAGCCAGCGCCGATTCATCGGGTCGACTCCCAGCCCTCGACCGCCAGCGCGACCCAGTGCACCGGCGCGTCGGTCTCATGCAGCAGCGTCCACTCGATGCCATCCCGCGAGCGATAGAGGGCCCCCGGCTGCTGCCAGGGGTTGACCGCGGCGACGAACCAGCCGTTGACGGTGCCCAGCAGGTAGACACTCTGCGGCTCGGCGAGCGCCAGCGGCTGCCAGTCGATGCCATCCAGGCTGACATAGAGCGGGCTCTCGCCGCCGTTGCTGTCGCGCAGGCAGCGGCCCGGCAGGCAAGCGACGCTGTACGCGCCGCGGCTGCCGGGCTCCCGGGCGACGCTCCAATCGACGCCGTCGGGGCTGTGCGCGGTGATGGTCGAGTCCCGCCCGCCGACCGCGACCCAGTCGCCTTCGGGGCGCGCGGTCACCGCGAAGAACCAGTCATCGTCGACACCATCGGGCAGGCCGCCGTCCCCCGAGTCGTGGGCCCATGTCACCCCATCGAAGCTCACCGCCCGCCGCCCGCCGCGGCCCACCGCCACGAATCGATCGTCGGCGAAGTGCACCGCGTGCAACATGCCCTGCCAGGCCGTCGCTTCGTGCACCACGCCGGCGCCGTTCATCGACCAGGCGAAGCGATCGCCGACGGCGCAGGCGAAGCGATCGACGCCATAAGCGCAGCCCGACGACCAGAACTCGGGGGCCGCGGTCGACGGCGTCCACGTCAGGCCATCGTCGCTGTAGGCATAGGCGCCGGGGTCCTGCCACTCGCCGCCGGTGGCCCAGCTGCGGAAGAACCGGCCGGCGCCCCATGCGATGGTGTGGCGCGCGCTGGGCTCGATGGCATCCGCTGTGGGGCGCAGGTCGAGCCCGTAGGCGTCGCTGACGAGCGTGCGCCCGTCGCTGCCGACGACGACCATGCGCAGCGGGCGCCGCAGCTGCACCTGTACGTCGAGGGCGAAGTCGACGCCCGGCGGGGTGATGCTGGCGATGTACGTGCCGGCGGCGTCGGCGATGGCCGGGTCGAAGGCCAGCTCGATACGCGCGGTCTCGTCGGTGTCGAGCCGCAGCGGCGGTGGGATCTGCCAGCTGAACCCGGGCGCGTCCAGCCAGGCCGCCGGGTCGTCGGGCCAGTCGATCGGCTCGGCGCCGCGCCAGACCAGCGTCAGGGCGATCGTCACCGGATGATCGAGGCCCGCCGGCGGACCGTCGATGGCCAAGGTCTCGCCAGCGGCCACCAGCCGTCCGTCGTGCACCACGGCCAGGCCGGGCATCGCGTCGGGCAATGGAGCGGGCCACGGCTCGGGCTCGGGCTCGGGCGCCGCGTCTGGCTCGCGCTCGGGCTCGGGCGCCGGCTCTGGCTCGGGCTCGGGCTCGGGCGCCGGCTCGGGCTCGGGCGCGCGGGCCGCCGTGGCGTCGCCGGGCACCGGCTCGGTGTCGCCGTCGTCGCAGGCGACCGCCGTCAGGAGCAGCAACGCCGCCGCGCAGAATCGTTTCGCTGTCATCTCGCGCCCCCACTCGCGGGAGCCCGAGGGTAGCGTCAACCGCCGAGTCCCGACAACGGCAGGCCGCTGAAGGTCACCTCTCGGGCGGTTCAGTAGATCGCGAAGCCCATCGTCGCCGAGAGCGTCGGGCGGTCGAAGCCGCCGTCGCCGTACTCGCGCCAATGGGCGCCGGCCCGCATCGAGAGCGCCAGCCGCGTCGTCAGATCGATCTCGGCGATGGCCCCGGCGCCCATGGTGAAGCGATTGCTCTCCCCCGCGCGCAGGTGCCCGTTGTCCCGGGCCTCCCAGGTCTGGCCGACCATGCCGAACGCGCCGAGGTGGAAGCGCCCGAGCGCCAGCGGCAGGTACTGGGCTTCGAGGCCGTAGCGGGCGCCGATCATGTCGTTCTCGACGTAGTCGCCGGTGCCCAGCGTCGTGGTGAAGAGCAGCCCCAGGGTCTGCAGCGGGAAGTAGCCGAGCTGCATGGTCGAGGCGAAGGTGACCGGATCGACCCCGTCGGGGGTCAAGACCTCGCGGCCGCCCATCTCCATGCGCCAGACGAAGCCCTGGCGATCGAGCGGCGCGCGGCCGAGGTAGCTCGCGCCGAGGCCGTCGTCGGGGCGGATGACCGCCCGGGTCGACGGTCCGATGTGCTCCGGTCGCAGGTTCGACAGGTGCACCACCCGCTGGCGCTTGCCGTCCATCAGGTGCACCGGGTGATCGGGCGAGATCTCGACCCAGCCGTCGTAGCGCATGCCCTCGCTGGCGATCAGCGCGACGGTGCCCACCGCCGCGGCGACGATCACCGCCACGATCACGAGCTCGCCGTCCTTGATGTTGAAGTTCAGGCCTCCGCCGCCGCCGCCCGGGTTGACCGATCCCCCGCCGTTGGACGGGATGCGCCGCGGCGCGGTGGGCCCCGCCCGATCGAGGCCGCTCGGGCCCGGCCGCCCGTGCCCCGCGTGATGCCGGTGGCGATGATGGTGGCGGCCGTGGATGCGCAGGTGCACCGGCCCGTGATCGTGATCGGCGCACGGGTCGCCGCCGGTCGGGCTGTCGGCGAACGTCGTATCCTGCACCACCCGCACCTGCTGCATGCCCTGGTCGCGGTGCGGATCGCGGGCGATGCGCTGCAGCTCGTCGGCGGGGATGGTCAGCGAGGGCTTGAGGCAGCCGGTGGCGCAGCAGAGAACGGCAGACATCAACAGCGATCGCAGCATGGGGCTCTCCGGCGCGCGGGCGGCTCGACGCCCGCAACCAAAGCAAAGGCTGCGCCAGCGTCAGCACATCGCAGAGCCACGGCTCATGGCTCACCGGCGATGGAGATCGTGACCCCACGGCACACCGGCTGTGCCCCGGGCGAACGGCGGGGGGTCGCACTGCGTCGGCGCGACGACCGAGGCCCGTCGTCAAATCTTCATCGCCGCCAGCTCTTCTTCGGCGAGGATGCGATCGCGCTCGGCGTCGCGGATGCGGCTGCGGGCGTCGGCGATGGCGCCGTCGTCCCGCTCTTCGGCGGCTTCGAGGGTCTCGAGCCAGCGACGGGCGGCGCGCTCGCGGGCGCGGGCACGCTCCAGCTCGTCTTCGGCGTCGCGCCGGGCGGCGGCCCGGACCCGCTCGTCGTCTTCGCGGGTCGAGACCGCGCGCACCACTTCGTCGCGCATGCGGTTGGTCGAGCCGGTCACCACATCGAGCAGCGACGTGGGGCTGGCGACGCTCTCGAAGTAGGCCTGCTGCTCTTCGTCGAGCACCGCCCGTGCCGCGCGGGTGGCGTCGACCAGCGCCTTCTCGAACTCGGGGCTGCGGGCCCCCTCTTCGTCCCACGCCCGGCCGCGCCAGTCCGTCTCGAGCCCGTAGAGGATCTCCTTGAGCCGGGAGCGGGCCTTGTGCCACGCCGCCATGCGTTTGGACGAGTCGGTGAGCGTGCCCAGCAGCTTGAGCAGCCCGAAGAGCCCGGCCACCAGCGCCGAGAACTCGGCGACCCCGGCCCCGGCGTCGCTGCCCGCGCGGCTCTCGCTGAAGAGCACCACCGCCAGCGCGGCGAAGGCGCCGAAGATCAGCGCCACCATCAGGCCCGTCCAGACCAGCCGCTCGCGGCGCAGGCGCTTGATACGGTCCTCGTACCATTCGATCGCGAAGACCGTATCGCGCACGAAGCGGCGCAGCGTGGGGCTGGTCTCGACGCCTTGGGGCGCCTCGAGGCGCCGCAGCAACACCGCCGCCTCCCAATGGATGTCGTCGGGGTCGACGTACTGCGCGCCGTACTTGATCTCGAAGCGGTACTCGGGGCGCTCCTTGCGTCCGGTGGGCTCGCCCGGCGGTGCCTCGGCGGTCATGGACAGCCTCCCAGGGCGAGCAGGATGTCTTGGTGGCGCCGACCACCGAGGCGCACCAGCGGCGCGTCGCGGCGCCACAGCCCGTCGAGCACGACCAGCGCCCGGCCGATGCGGCGCACCGTGCGCCGATGCCAGATGGGCGCGGTATCGCCGCGCGGGCCGCGGGCCGTCGCCGCCCGGACCCGCGCCGGCCCCGATGGCCCGCTGTCGAGTTCGCCCCGCCCCTCGGCACCGGTCACCCCCAGCACGCCGAGCCGGGCGTCGGCGGCCGCGATCGCCTTCTGGGGGTCGTAGCCCACCAGGATGCGGCAGTCGACGACCAGCGCCTCGATGCGGGCCAGGGTGAGCGTCGGCGTCTCCAGGGTCAGCACGGCCCGCGCGTGGGCGTGCGGCGCCGCTGGCGCGCGGCCTATGGTCCACGCGCCGAGGCGACGGGTCTGCAGCGGACCGACGGTGAACCGCTGCAGCGGCTCGGCATGGGGCGGATCGCCGACGAGGCTGGTGAAGCCACGGGCCGCGCCCGCCAGGTGGGCGGTGGCGCTGCCGGTCGCGCGCAGCGCGAAGACGGCGGGCCCGGCGTGCACGACCGCCCAATGCGCCTCGCCGAGTCGGGCCTCGGCCAGCAGCAGGCCGCTCCAGCGGACGCCGGTCAACGGCGCATCGAGCGTCGCCTGCAGCGCCGCGAGCCCGTCGACCTCGGCCCCGAAGCGCATCACCCAGACGTCGAGATGACCCGGACGAGAATGACGATACGGTGGCGGCGCGCCGGGCGCGTCGAGGCCAAGGCGCGACGACGAAGGCGTGCTGGAGGCACGTCGAGGAGGAGCAACGCCGGCATCGACGTGCCCGGTCGTCGACACCGGATTGGCACTTCCGTCCGGGGCATCTAGCTGTCCGCCCGGCGCGGAGAGTCGGCAGAGCCACGCGCGGGCGCCGAGCCCCGGCGGCACCCACGGCGGCGCCTCGGGCGACCAGCCGGCGGGCCATGGCCAGCGGCAGCTCGCCAGCGGCTCACCTCGCGGGGCGACCCGCCATTCGACTAGACCGTCGTCGAGCGGCGCGGTGTGCATGCGACATTCGAGCATGAGGATCGACGTATCACGGCCGGGTCCGACGGGGAACCCCGAGGGCGCCCCGCCTACTCGGTCAGCGGCGCGAACGACGCGCGCACCATCTCGATCACCGCCGGGGAGAGCCCGTCCTTCGCGTCGATCTCGAGCCGGGCCCGCAGGAAGTCCCGCGACTGGATCGCTTCGAGCTCGACGGCCGTGATCACGTCGGCCACGGATCGCAGCCGCCGTCGCTCGAAAGCGAAGCTGCCCGGCCCACCGGCCAGCTGCCCGGCACCGAGCTCAGCCACGCCGCCGACCGTCTGCGCCACGGGCGTCCACCATGGCGGGTGCACTTCGAGGTGCAGCGCCAGCTCGGGCGAGGGCGCGTCGTCTTCGGCCCTCTCGCTCGCCTGGACCGCCTCTTCGAGCCGGGCGGTGGCCTCGAGCAGGCTGACCGCGCCGCCATCGGCGACGCCGCCATCGCCCCGGGTCGCCGAGCCTGCCGCGACGCCCGCGTCCTGTCGATCCACGGGCGCCGGCGGCCCGCCATCGGCGACCGCGGTCGGCTCGGCGGCGCTCTCGCCCGTCACCAACCGGGTCAGCGGCTTGGATCCGAACGCGCCGTAGACCGCGTCGTCCGCGACCTGCAGCCGAATCTGCGGGACGCCGGGCAGATCGAGCACGAAGCGCCCCGGGCCTGCACTCTCGATCCAATCGTACGCCCGCTCGATGCGCTCGAGGGATCGCAGCATCTTCTCGCTGTCGATCACCGCCCAGCGGGCGACGGCGCCCACGCGATGCAGCACCTCGATCAGCGTCACCGGCTCTTCGAAGCGCGAGCGATCGACGTGCACCGCCACCTCGGCTACACCCTTCGAGAGGTCGAGCAGGTCGCGGCGCAGGTCGACCTGACTCGCGCCGCGCAGGCGGGCTTCGAACTCGGCGATGTCGCCGCGATTGGCGACGAGCGCCAGCGCGCGGGCGATGCTCATCGAGACCCGGGGGTCGAAGCTGACCCCGAAGCGCAGCGCGGGCTCTCCGTCCAGCAGGCGCTCGGCGGCCGCCTCGACGCCCGGGCGGAAGACCGTGGCGGGCAGCGAGCCCGGGATCAGCTGCTGCACATAGGTCAGCCGGGCCGAGGTGGCCTCGACATCCAGCCCGAAGGCGGCCGGGCCGAACGGATAGAAGGCGGCCCGCAGCAGCTGCTCAGACACGGTGCGCGGGCGCAGCGCGAGGTCGAGGGTCTGCAAGCGCAGGCGATCGCCCATCAACCGGTTGGCGCCGGGGAACTCGTCGAACCGCCGCTTGTGGTTCTCGCGGTCGAGCAGGCCGCGCAGGCGCGGCTCGTCTTCGGACGTTCGCAGGCCTCGCTCGAGGATCGCGGGCACGTTGACCAGCGCCAGCGCGCCCCGCGGATCGCCCAGGCGCTCGAGGGCCTCGGTGATCGCTTCGCTGCCGGCGAGCGACGTCGTGGTCCGCAAGAGGCCCAACGCCTCGCTGAAAGCTTCGCCGCGGGCGAGATCGCGCCCGAAGACCACCCACAGCTCGCCGCGACGCCAGGCGTAGGCCGCGCCGTATCCGTCGAGGCGGCCGACGAAGGTGGTGTCGTCGACGACCGACTCCCGCAGCCGATGGCGGCCGGCGTGCAGCGCGTGGATCATCGTCCGCACCGCGTCGGGATCGGTGATGCCGGCGCCGAGCGCGATGGTCAGCGGTTCGATCTCGAGCACGGCCATCGTCAGCGGGACCGTCGCGTCGAGCCAGACCTTGCGCCAGGCGACCGGATCGGTCAGATCGGCCCCCAACGCCTCGCGGGTCTCGGTTCGCAGCCGTTCACCGAGCGGGCCGAGCGCGTCGACGATGCCGGCGAGGTCGAGCTGCGTATTCCAGATGATGGGCGGCGCCAGCGCCACGACCGCCGGCGTATCGACCGGCAGCCGGCCCAGCAGCGGCAGCGCGGCGAGGTCGTCGAGCCGCGGCGAGACCAGGCCCTCTGAGAGCTGCCCCGGCGCCGCGTCGACGACGGCGGCGGGCGTCGCATCTTCGGCGGCGCCCGCGTCGGGCGGCGCGACGTCGGGATCAAGAGACAGCGGGTCGAAGCCGGGCCCGCAGCCGGCCAGCGAGGCCGCGACGCATACGAGGACGCCGAGCAGCACATGCGCCCGGCACACGCCGACGCGTGCCGTCCCTGCTCGCCGCGCCCGGGGCGCCCGTCCGTCGTGCATCGACCACCTCGTGAAGGGGCCCACATCGCATGCCCGGAAGGCAGCGGATGGAAGCCGGCGGATGGGGCCGGCCGGTGAAGCCTTCGAGCGCTGGCGGTCTGGCTTCGGGCCGGACCGACCGCGTTCGGGCTGCGGCAGGATACGGTCGGCCATCCGGGTGGTCAAGCGGGGCCGCGGCGGCCGACAGCGGCACCGAAAGCCTCACTCGTCGGCTTCGGCGCCGGCCACCATGCGCTGCCCGGTGATGAGCCGCGAGCCCCGCTGATAGGTGATGTAGCTCCACGCCCAGTTGAGCAGGACCACCAACCGATTGCGAAAGCCGATGAGGAAGTAGAGGTGCACCACCAGCCACGCGACCCAGGCCGGGAAGCCGCTGAGCTTCCAGCGGCCGCGCTCGGCGATGGCCCGCGAGCGCCCGATGGTGGCCATGCTGCCCTTGTCTCGATAGCGGAAGGGTGCAGACGCCGAGCCACCGGCGATGAGGCGGGCGACATAGCGACCCTGCTGCATGGCGACTGGCGAGACACCCGGCAGCGGCTCGCCATCTTGCTCGAAGCGCGCCATGTCGCCGATGGCGTAGATCCGGTCGTGGCCCGGCACCCGGCACCGATCGTCGACGACCACCCGGCCCATGCGGTCGGTCTCACCGCCCAGCGCCCCGGCCAACGGGTTCGCGCGAATGCCCGCCGCCCAGATCACCGTCCGGGTCGGGATGCGCCCGCCGCTCGTATCGACGCCCTCGGGGTCGATGGACTCGACCCGGGTCCCCGTCCGCACCTCCACCCCGAGCTCGACGAGCTGGCTCTGCGCGCGGGCCGAGAGCGTCTCGTCGAAGCCTTGCAGGACGCGCTCGCCGCCTTCGACGAGGATCACCCGGGTGGCGTCGGGCCGAATCCGCCGGAAATCCCACGCCAGCACATGCCGCGAGAGCTCGGCGAGCGCGCCGGCCATCTCGACGCCCGTCGCGCCGCCGCCGACGACCACGAACGTCAGCAGGGCCGACTGGTCGTCGGGATCGTCCTGGCGCTCGGCCTGCTCGAAGGCCAGCAGGACCCGCCGCCGGATCTCGATCGCCTCGTCCATGTTCTTCAAGCCCGGCGCCAGCCCGGCCCAGGCGTCGTTGCCGAAGTAGGTGGTGCAGCCGCCCACCGCCAGGACCAGATGATCATAGGCCAGCGCGTGCCGCCGATCGTCGTCGAGCAGCACCCGCCGCCGCTCGGTGTCGATGGCGGTCACCTCGGCGAGCATGACCCGGGCGTTCTCCTGCCCGCTGAGGATCGAGCGGATCGGCGCGGCGATGGAGGCCGGCGCGAGCCCGGCGGTGGCGACCTGATACAGCAGCGGCTGGAAGAGGTGGTGGTTGCGGCGATCGACGAGCACCACTTCGACCGGGGCCTTCGCCAGCGCCCGGGCCACCTCCAGCCCGCCGAAGCCGCCGCCGACGACCACGACCCGCGGGCGCGCGGGGTCGGTCGCCTCCACCGCCATCTCGGTGTGCTGATCGGCCGGCGCTCGCCCCGTGGGCGGCCCGGCGCAGGGTTCTGGTGGCTCCACGTCTTCGGGATCGGCCCGCTCGGGCCGGATCGGGTTCTGCACTGGCGCCTCCCGCGCGGCGAATGACGTGCCGCGCCGAGTCAGCAGATGCGCCGGGGGCGACTCTCGATTCGATCGCGGCAGGCGCCGTCGGGCTACGGTCCGTCGGGTTGGGGCGGGGGCTGGGGCTGATTCCACCGGGCTGGCTCGGGCAGCTCGGCGCCCGGCGGCGGCACGATGGCCAGCACGTCCAGGTAGCGCCGGCCGCTCGGCAAGATGACCGCCAACCCGACGCTGTCGGCCTCGGGGCCCATGTCGAGCACGATCTCCAGCCCGGTCTTCATGTTCATCGGATAGTGACTCAGCTCGTCGAGGATGCTCTCCGGCGGCACCCCGAGGATATCGATCGCGTCGGCGGGCAGCACCTCGTCGATACGCACCTTCTCCGGCATCTTCCAGCCCGGCGGCAGGCTGTCGTAGAAGCTCTTGACCGACGCCTGCAGCGCGTCGAGCCGCACCGCCGAGATGGGGACTTCGGCGTCCACCGCGGCGTCCACTCCGGCGTCCTTGGCCGGCTCGGTCGCCGGCTCGGCGCCCATCCGGACGGGTCGGGCGCGGGTCGTCGGCGCCGGCTTCGGCGTCTCGTCGGCGGTCGCTGGCACGCCGCCGGTCGTCGGCTCGGGCTGCTGCCACAGCGCGAGGGCGAGCAGGCCGATGGCCAGCGCGGCCAGGACCGGCAGGATCAAGCGACCGGGCTTCACCAGTGACCCCTTCTCATGTTCGTCGTCCCGTTCAATTGATGAAACTGCTTCGAAACATTACCGTACGAGCAAAACAAGCGTGCCTCGATCCGCGCGCATCGAGGAGGATGCCATGTCCCACCGCTCCTGTCTGCCCGTCCATCTACCCGTCGCTCTGCCTTTGCTCGCCGGCCTGATCGTACTCGCCGCGGGCCTCGTCCGCCCCGCGCCCGCCGAAGCCGCCCTGGCCGATCTCTCGGCGGTGGTCTGGGAGCGCATGACTCCTATCGAGAGCAACTTCGACGGCGTGCAGGCGATGGCCATCGGCGCCGACGGCACCATCTTCATCCACGACAACATCGGCCGGATCCGCCGCTCGGGGGACGAGGGACGCACCTGGAATACACTGCTCGAAGGCATCAAATGCTGCGGCTCGATCGCCATCCGTCGGGCGGGTCAGATCTTCGTCGCCGCGCCCTCGGGCCTGCTCTATTCGAGCGACAACGGCGCGACCTGGACCAACTGGGACGAAGAGAACACCTACAACGTGGTCGTCATCGCTCCGAGCACCAACCACGTGCTGGCGGCGACGCCGCGGGTGCTCAAGCGCTATGACTTGCAGGGCAACCTGGTCGACGAAGCCGATATCGAAGCCATCCAGGACATGGAGGTCTGCGGCAACGGCCGGCGCACCGCTCTCGTGGTGCGTGATGGCAACCTGTACATCAACGATCAGGCCGCCCTGCCGGCCGATGGCTGGGCCGAGCCGCCCGACGTGGTGGTGCCGCTCAACTCGAGCACGTCGGTCAACCTCGACTCCGATTGCAATGTCTTCCAGGGCTATCGCAATGGCTATCGGACTTATGGCTTCCCCAACGGACCGATGACACCGTCGGCCCGCTTCCCGCCCAAGGATCTCTTCTACCCCGCCGGCTACCCGACCGGCGCCGGATCGGTCTACCAGGGCACCGGCGACATCAACGACATCCTCGCCTTCAGCAACGGCCCGGCGCTCGTGGCGGGATCCCGCGGCGCCTACTGCGTGCCCGACGGCTCCAACGGCGCCGTCGCCGACGAATGCAACGACGGCACCGATCGCTCCGAGGTCTTCCAGGAGGTCGCGATCCACCCGGTCAACGGGCACGTCTACGCCGCCATCAGCTCGACGGCGATCAGCAAGCGCTTCTGCTTCCGCATCGTCAACGGTCAGGCCCAGCCCTATACCTGCGGCTACGTCTACGACTTCTCCGGCGGCCTCTTCCGCACCAACCAGCCGGTCTTGCAGAACCGGGTCGTCGGCGACGACTTCGGCGCGGAGTTCCAGCGGGAGAACTTCGACGGCGTCGGCTTCGACGAAGAGGTCGGCGGGCTCGTCGTGCGCAGCGACCCCGACGAGCAGACCTATCTGTGGGTGGTCAACACCGACCTGAGCACCGTCAGCCGCTTCACCCCCGGCACGCCGCCCCGTGAGCTCTCGGAGTATCGCGTCGGGCTGCCTCAGGGGCTGTGCCAGGGCAGCTGCTGCCATACCAACGGCTGTAACATGGCCAGCCGGGTGGCCCTCGACAGCCTGGGCAACGCCTACGTCGGCAACCGCGGCTTCGGCATGCAGGGCACCGTCACCAAGATCGCGCGCAACGAAGAAGACTGCGTCGACCGCAACGGCAACGGGGTCATCGACACCTCGCGCAACGGCCGGCCGCTGAACTGGGGCCAGGACGAGTGCGTGCTGTGGACCGCCAACGCCGGCCCGCACAACGCGCTCATCCGGGCGTTGACCATCGACCTCGGCGACGAGCAGAACCCCGATGGCTACCCCTGGGCCGGCGGCTACAATACCCGCCAGTGGTACAAGATGCACCCGCGCACCGGGCAGCAGCTGGCCACGGTCAACGTGCCGGTCAACCCGTATGGCGGCGTGGTCACCGCCGACGGCAAGCTGTGGATCGGCACCCTGGGCAACGACGGCACCAGCTGGATCGACACCCACAACAACCGCGCCGGGCCGTTCATCGCGTATCCCAACGACGTGCGTCAGACCGGCTGCGGCAGCAGCTACGGCATCGCCGCGGACACCGGCGGCCGGCTGTGGTTCTCCGGCTGGGGCTGCGGCGACGCGATGGCCCACGACCCGTCGGACGGCAGCTGGAGCAAGGTCGACATCGACCAGTGGGGCCGCACCGCCGGGCGCGGCATCACCATCGACCAGAACGGCTGGATGTGGATGGCCATGAGCTCGGGCAACGCCAGCTACGTGGTCTGGTGGCACTCCACCGAATATCGGCGCAACAGCCAGATCCCCGAGAACATCGTGGGCTCGCGGCGCATCCCGGATGGCAATACCGGGCCGGCGGCCATCGGCGCCGACAACCAGGGCATCATCTGGATGACCTTCTACGGCCAGAACCCGAGCAACATCGCCCGCATCAACCCGGGCAACAACGCCTCGGTCGACATCTACCCCGGCTCGGGGCGGGTCTACTCGTACACCGACTTCACCGGCGAGGTGCGCCGCCTGGCCATCGGGCGCGGCAGCTACGAAGAGATCTTCGACGCGGGCTGCAATCAGCCGGTCTGGAACAGCCTCACCTGGGACGCCGACATCCCCGGCGGCGGCACGATCCGCTTCGACGCCACCAGCGCCGCCGACCTCGGCGACTTCGAGAACCAGACCTTCCGCGGGCTGGCGACCACGCCGCCGGCCAATGGCCCGGTGCACGTCTCCAACCGGCTGGTGGCGAGCGGCGTCGCCTCGCGGCGCTTCTTGAAGATGAAGGTGACCCTGCAGCTCAACGAAGACGCCGAGTCGCCGCTGCTGCGTCAGTTCCAGGTGCGCTGGAGCTGCCCCTGAGCCCCGGCGGCGCCGCCCGGGCTCAGGCCCCCTACCCCTCGCCGATATAGGCCTTGTAGTCCTCGATGCGCGCCGCGAGCCGCCCGGCCAGCGTCGGGCTGGCCTCGCCGAGCCGCTCGCCGATGAGCATGGCCTCGATGCGATAGGCCTCGCGCTTCTCGTCGGGCCAGTAATGCGGCGGCCGGGCCAGGTTCGTGATGCGATCGGCGAGCTTGACCAGCCACACCTCGTGGGGCTGCTCGCGGATGCGCTCGAGGCTGTCGGGCATGCGCTCGGCCTTGGGCAGCGAGTCGTCCTTGCTCAGCGCCGCGACGCCGTCGGCCACCGCGTCGCCGAAGCGGGCCCGCACCTCGTCGAGGGTCACCGGCGTATCTTCGACGGTGTCGTGCAGCAGCGCGCACTGCACCGCCAGATCGGCCTGTGGGTGGTGCTCGTGGGTCAGCGCCGCGATGGTCTCCGCGGCGACGGTCACGACATGCACCAGGTAGGGCAGATCGCTGCCGGGCAGCGTCTGGGCACCGTGGGCGGCCGCGGCGAACCGCAGGGCCTCGGTGTACGCGTCGGGGTCGAAATGGGATGCGCTCATGGCCCGCAGCATACGTCCCGGCGCGGGCCGACGCGAGACGTGCATGCCGTGGGCGGGCGAATCCGGTAACCTGCCGGGCGTCGACCCGTAGCCTCCTGCGACATCCACCGACGAATCGATCGAGGACTTCCATGATCCGCAGCACCACGACCCTCATCATCGCGACGCTGGCCCTGGCGCTCGGCGGCTGCCAGACCCTGGAGAAGGTCTTCGGCCCCGACCAGGTCTCCATCGGCGAGGCGTACGGCGCTCAGACGGAGGGCGCGAGCTTCGACCACACCGCGCTCGGCGAGGTGCTCGCCGCGGTCGTGCGCGAGGACGGGCGGGTCTTCTACGACAAGCTCGCCGCCGACACCGCCAAGCTCGACGGCTACATCACCGCGCTGGGCGAGGCCGACTTCGGGGCGCTGAGCCGCGACGAGAAGCTGGCGCTGCTGATCAACGCCTACAACGCCTTCACCCTCAAGCTCATCGCCGAGTACTGGCCGCTGAAGTCGATCAAGGACATCCCCGACGACAAGCGCTGGAGCCACGCCCGCTGGACCATCGGCGGCCTGGGCAAGGTGAGCCTCGACGCCATCGAGCACGAGTACCTGCGGCCGAAGTTCGCCGAGCCGCGGATCCACTTCGCGGTCAACTGCGCCAGCGAGGGCTGCCCGCCGCTGCGCCGCTTCGCCTACACCGGCGCCGAGATCGACGCGCAGCTGCAGGACTCGACGGTGCGCGCCCACAACGACGACCGCTGGCTGAAGCTCGACGGCAAGACGGTGCAGCTGACCCGGCTCTACCTGTGGTTCCGCGGCGACTTCACCCAGAAGGCCGGCTCGCCGGTCGAGTTCGCCGCGCAGTTCAATGAGAACCTGAAGGCGGCGCTGGCCAAGGGCGAGGTCAACGTCGAGATCATGGAGTACGACTGGTCGATCAACGCGGCGAAGTAGGTCTCGCAGGGCCGCCGCCGCCTCACCCGTCGAGGGCCGCCCGCAGCCGCTCCACCCGCGCCCCGTCGACCGGCGCCCGCCAGTCCCCGCCCTCTTTGAGCCAGCTGCCGACGATCAAGCCGTCGGCCACCGCCCCCAGCGCCGCGGCGTCGGCGGGCGTCACCCCCGAGCCCACGACCACCGGCACCCCGCATCCGCCCGCCGCGCGCACGTCGTCGAGCGCGGTCGCCGCGCCCGTCGAGCGGCCGGTCACGACGACCGCGTCGGCCCCGCAGAAGACCGCGCCGTGGGCCAGCTCGCCCAGGCTCAAATCGCCGGTGATCGCGTGGGCCGCGTGCTTCTTCTGCACGTCGGCCCACACCGCGACCTCGGCCCCCAGCGCATGTCGCCGCCGCAGCAGCGGGCCAGCGCAGGCGTCGATCAGGCCCTCGTCGGCCACGTGGGCGTACGCGAAGCCCTCGACCCGCACGAAGCGCGCGCCGGCGGCCAGGGCGACGCCCAGGGCCTCCTCATTGGCGCCGGCCAGCACCTGGACCCCGACCGGCAGCCCGCGGCGCACCACGCGCTCGACAGCCAGGGCCATGGCGGCCACCGTCTCGGGGCCCACCGCGCCCTTGAGATAGGGCCGGTCGCCCATGTTCTCGACGAGCAGTACGTCGCAGCCGCCGGCGCAGAGCGCGTCGGCGTCGCGCTCGGCGGCCTCGAGCAGCGCCGCCATCGAGCCGCGCCAGCCGGGGCTGCCGGGCAGCGGCGCGAGGTGCACCATGCCGATCAGGGCCGCGCGGCCGGTCTCTTTTCGGTCGGGCACGAAACGCATCGTCGGCTCCTCGCCAATGAACTCGGCAAGGATGATGGAGCCAGCGCCGATGCAAGCCAAGCCCGACCGCGAAGCAGCCGAAAGACACGAATCGGATCTTTTTGATGTGAATCATGTTCAAACGTCGATTCGCGAGGCCCACGATGGCTGCGCAAGCCCCTTGCGCTCGTCGTCGGGCTTTGGTCCGGTTCTCGCAATCCCCGCGTCATCGTCCCCCGCTCGCCCGGAGAGTCCGATGCTATACCCGGCCGGTCTGCGCCCCCGCCCCGCCCTGCTCGCCACGCTGTCCGCGCTGGCCCTGTCGGCCACGCTCGCCCCCGATCCGGCCCGGGCCGACCCGGCGGCGCCGCGCCTCGAACGCCAGACCGTGCCCGCCGACAGCCGCCAGCAGACGGTGCTGACGGTGCCCCGCTTCGGCCGCTACGCCATCGAGGCCAGCAGCGCCCAGGGCGTGGGCCTGCAGCTGGTCGACCGCATGGAGGGCCCGGGCGCGATCATGGGCGCGCCGGGCGAGGCCGACGGGCGCATCGACGCCTTTCTCGAACAGGGCGACTACCTGATCGTGACCCACCCGGCCGAGAAGGCCGCCGGCGAGGTGAAGCTGACCGCGGCCCGCAGCGCCGAGCTCAACGACAGCCCGCTGCGCCTCGAGCCCGACCGCCTGATGGCGACGACGCTGACCGATCACCACCACCGCTCGTGGTGGATCGACCTCGAGAAGGACCGCATCGTCGCCTTCGAGGCCGCCGGGCGGCACCTGGCCGATCTGCGGCTGTGGCGCGACGGCAACTGGCTGGTCGAGGGCGAGCCGACCTGCGGCACCATCGAGCCGGTGACCGGGCAGCCGGTGCGCCGCTGCACCCTCACCCGCCAGCTGCCCGCGGGCCTGTATCGGCTCAGCGCCTATGGCGGCCCCGGATCGGCCTGGGCCGAGGCCGGCGAGCAGAAGACGCTGCATGTGCGCTGGGGCGTCACGCGCATCCCGGGGGACGGCGGGCGTGCCCAGCGGGTGATCGGACCCTTCGGCGTCGATCGTTTCCGGCTCGACGGCAGCGCGCGCGAGATCGGCCTGTCGCTGCCCGGGCCCGCCGAAAAAGGCGACGTCGAGCTGTCGGTGGCGGCCTACGATCCGGCGCGGCCGTTCGCCGGCGGCGGCTTCAGCGATCGCATCACCAAGGAGAGCCGGGTGCCGACCGCGCGGGTGCGGGTCTCGGTGGCCAAGGAGAACGTGGTCACCGTCTCCGGGCCGCCGGGGCAGCCGTATACCGTGCAGTGGTTCGCGCCCATCGGCATCGAGCACGTGCTCGGCGGCGAGGGCCCGTATTACATCGCCACGCTGCACGACGGCCCGCCGGGCGATCGGATGTCGGCCTCGGCGTTCTTCACCCGCGGCGACGGCGAGGAGCGCGAGGTGGTCGATCAGACCGCCATCCCCCTGCGCACCGACCGGCGCTACAGCCGCCGCTTCAACCTCACCGGCTGGAGCACGATCTTCCTCGACGTGCAGCAGCCCGGCGACTTCGAATTCACCGCCGCGGGCGCCGAGCTGCGCATCGAGCCGGCCATCGAGCGCCCCGAAGACTACGAGACGCCCGAGTGGAGCCCCGGCGGGGTCGGCCTGGGGCTGCCGACCGGCCTGCACGTGCTGCAGCTGCGGCCGCTGAACGCCGGCCCGGCGACGGTGGTCGAGCTGGCGATCCGCCCGGCGACCTGGAACCCGCTCAGCGGCGGCGCGGCGATGCCCGAGCCGGTCGAGCTGCCGCCGGTGGTCCGCCGCAGCCGGGTCGAGCTGAGCCACTCCCGGCCGCTGACCCTCGTGCGCAACGCGCAGGGCGACGCGCCGGTCGGGCTGGTGATGCGCCCGCTGCCCATCGATCCCACCGTGCCGCTGCCGCTGACCCTGATGCCCGGCGAGACGCTGCAGGTCGAGGCGCGCTTGCCCGACGGTGGGCGACTCGAAGCGCGCAGCACCGACGGCACCGCGCTGCGGGTCGCCACCGACGGCGGCTTCTCCGAGGCGCTGCCCGTCGCCGCCGGCCCGGCGACGATCCGGGTCCAAAACCCGCACGACCGCCCGCTCGTCGGCGCGCTGCGGCTGGTGCTCGATCGCCCCACGCCCGCCGAGAGCCCGCTGCCCGTCGAGCGCCTGGGCGCGCTGCCGGTCTTCCCCACCCTCGCCTCGGCCCGGCCGGCGGCGGTGACGCTCGATCGCAACCGCGAGAAGACGTGGCGGGTGGTCGTCGCAGAGCCGGCGCTGTACATCCTCGAGTCGACCGGGCTCTTGCAGACCGCCGGCAACCTGCGCACCCGCACCCGCCTGGGCTTCGCCCGCGACGAGGCCAGCGGCGTCGGGCGCAACTTCCGCGTGGCGCGCTATCTGGGCCAGGGCGAGTACCAGCTCACCGTCTCGACCCGCGGCGCGAGCCGGGGCCGGCTGGGCGTGCAGCTCGTCACCACGCCGCTCATCGACGGCGGCGCCCTCAAGCCCGACATCCCCGCCCGCCGGACCGTGCCCGCCGGCCGCGCGGTGGCCTATACCTTCGACATCGCCGAGCGCGGCCGCTACCGCCTGCGCAGCATCGGCCGCGGCCATACCTTCCGCTGCCGCCTGGAAGACGGCGACGGCTGGCCCATCACCCGCCCCGAGGTCGACTGCGATACCACCCGCGCCTTCGAGCCGGGGCGCTATCGGGTCATCGTGCTGCCCTCCGCCGTCGAGACGAAGCGCCAGACCCGCCTCGAGCCGGTGCGCGAGACGGCGCGATTCGTCGGCCACGGGCCGCACGCCCTGCCCGCTCGCCAGAGCGTGCGCCACGTCTGGCGCGAGCCGACCGCCGGCGACCGCACGCCCGACTGGTGGGACTTCACCCTGTCGGCGGCCAGCCCGGTGCAGTTCACCCTCTCCGAAGAGATGGTCGGCGAGCTGATGCGCCGCGACGGCGAGACGATGACCCGCATCGAGCGCATCGCGGGCGGCGCGCTCGCCATCGAGCTCGAGCCGGGCGACTACCGCCTCGCGGTGCGCTGCGGGCGGCGAAACGACCACGTGCCCTACACCCTCGAGATGCGCCCCGAGCGGCTGATGGCCGGCCACGATCGCTGGATCCGCCCGCCGGCCGAGATCCCGCTCGCCGTCGGCGCCGAGGGTCTGTTCGAGATCACCTCCGAGGGCAGCATCGACGTGCGCGCCCGCCTGCTCGACGCCGAAGGCCGCTCGCTGGCGGTGGCCGACGATCGCCCCGACGGCTGGAACTTCCGCATCGCCCGGCGGCTGACCCCCGGCGACTATACGCTGCGGGTCGAGGCGCTCGACGGCGACCGGGGCCGCAGCCGCATCGCGATGCACGCCCCGACGGGGATCGACGGCGAGCCGCTGGTCTTCGAGAGCGCCCGCGCGCTGGTGCCCGACGGGGTGACGCATCACCTGCCCTTGCCGGCGCTCGGCGACGGGCCCGGCGCCCCGCCGGCGCTGCTGGCCCGGGTGCAGTCGGCGCAGAACGTCGGCGTGGCCATCGAGGCGCAGACCGGCGACGGCTGGACGACGCTGGCCCAGGACACCGGCACCGACACCTGGATCGCCGCCCGCCCCGTGGCCGGCGCCAACCACCGGCTGCGGCTGTGGTCCCTCGATCAGCGGGGGCTGCCGGCGACGGTCACCGCCTTCGCGCCGCGCCCGGTGCAGCCGTCCGAGGCCGAGGCCGCCCGCGGCGTCGACGCCGAGCCGGGCCGCGCCCCCGCCGCCGTCATCGCGTTGCCAACGCTCTTGCCGGGCGTCTTCGCCGTCCGCGGACCGTCCGATCTCCTGGCCTGCGTCGACCGCTGCGCGCCGGTGGGCGAGCGCCCGCTGGCCGTCGGCGACCGCGGGCTGGTGCTGGTGAGCGGCGCCGGCGCGGTCAGCGCCCGGCGGGTCGTCGTCGGCGCCGAGCCGGTCGCCCTGACCGTGCCCGGCGATCGCCCGGTGCGGCTCGATCTGGCCAAGGCCGGCGGCCCGCGCTGGATCGAAGCCCGCAGCCCCATCGGCCGCCCCGGCGTCCGCCTCGCCGGCGCGCCGATGGCCGTGGGCCGGCAGTCGTCGGCGGTCTACGCCGCCGAAGGCGCCAGCGCCGTGGAGCTGACCTCCGGCGACGGGTCCCCATTGGAGGTCCGGGTGCGCGCGGTCAGCCTCGATCGCCCGACGAACGACACCGTGAAGGGCGGCGTCGATACCGAGCTGGCCCCGGGCACCGGCCGCCTCTTCGCGCTGCCTGCCGGCCACGGCCCGCGCATCACGCTCTCGACCGGCCTCGCCGCCGTCGTCGGCGACGGGGTCGTCTGGGCCGCCGACGGCCCGTCGAGCAGCGCGCCCGGCCCCGAGAAGCAGGTGCTCGTGCTCAACCCGGGCACCGCGCCGGCCCGCTTCCGGCTCGTCACCGTCGCCGGCGCCACCGACTACGGTCGACTGACCGCCGAGCGCCCCATCGAGCTGACCGCCACCGCCCGCGGCGAGCTGCGCATCCCGGTGGCGGGCGCCGAGGCCCGGCTGCGGCTCGCCGGCGCGGTGGACTTCGCGACGCTGGTCGACGCCGACGGCCGCATCGGCCCCGCCGCCGGCGCCGATGTGCGCACCGGCGGCACCCTCGTGCTGCAATACCGCCCGGGACCCGTCCTGGCGTGGCTCGAGCCCACCGACGGCAGCCGCGCCGGCCCCTGGGGCAGCGCCGGTGAGCCCGGCGTGACCCTCGACGGCAATGCCGAGCTGCCGCTCGACGGCGCCGATCTGGTGGCCCGGGTGAAGCTCGGCGCGCCCGGCATGCTGCACCTGCGCGCCGCGGCCCCGTTCGCCGCGGTGGCCCGACCCGAAGACGGCGCCGAGCGGGTCGAGCTGCGCCCCGCCGGCGGACGGATCGACATCTGGCTGCCCACCGGCGCCGGCACGATCCACCTGCGCGGATTGGCCGGCGCGCCGCTGTGGGGCGCCGCCGAGGCCACCGTGAGCCGGGCGACGACCATCGGCGAAGGCCCCGGCCCCGAGGTGCTGCTCGCGCCGGGCGAGGCCCGCCCGTTCCGCTTCACCATCGAGCGCAAGGGCCCCATCGGCGTCGGCGTGCGCGCGGCGGCCGATCGGGTCGAGGCCACCCTGCTCGACGCCCGCGGCGCGCCCATCGGCGAGGGCCCGGTGCAGATGCCGTCCCTCGAGCCGGGCAGCTATGTGCTCGTGCTGCGCCTGCCCGCCGACGCCGCGCCGGTGAACGCCCGGCCCGCGCTGGCCGGGGTCGAGCCGCCGGACGATACGCCGCCGGCGGAGGTCATCCGCAAGTACCTGCGCCTCTCGGGCCATACCCCGGCGGTCAACTGAGCGCGCGTATGGCCCCCGCTTCTGCTTCCCCCGTTCGCTCCGGAGCCCTCCGATGTCCCTGCGCAAGCGCCTGATCCTGCCGCTGCTCGTCCTGGCCACCGCCGCGGTGGCCGTGCCCGGCGGCGACGCCATCTACGACGCCCTCTGGCAGCGCCCCGCCGAGGCCGACGACACCGTGATCGTGCCCGATCGCTTCCTGCGCGCCTGGGATCCGATCACCGTCTTCTTCGACGGCAACCAGGTGAAGCAGGCCGGCCCGGCGGATGATCCATCCCGCTACGCCACCCTCGATCCGCCATGGCCCGGCGCGTGGCGCTGGCTCGATCGGCGCACGCTGCAGTTCCGCCCGGCGGAGCCCTGGCCCGCGCTGCGCCGGTTCACGGTGAAGGCCGACGGCGAGACCCGCCGCATCTCGACGCTGATGACGCCGCCGAGCCGCACCGTGCCCCGGGACGGCGCCGACGGCCTCGAGCCGGTCGAAGACATCACCCTGACCTTCCCCTCGCCGGTGCCGGTCGAGGCGCTGGCGAAGATGCTGACCATCGAGCTGCGCGCCCTGCCCGGCCTCGGCGACGGCCCGGTGCAGCGGCTCGGCGCCGAAGACTTCGCCATCAAGGCCCTGCAGCGGGCCCGGGCCGACGCCGCCGCCCGCTACACCGTCACCCTCGCCCGGCCCATCCCGGCGGGCATCCGCACCACGCTGCGCTTCGCCCTCGCCCTCGACGATGGCGCCGAGGCGGTCAGCACCGTCGACTTCTCCACCGCCGAGCCCTTCCGGGTGAAGCACATCGGCTGCCGCAACAATACCCTGCCCGTCGGCCCCGAAGGCGCCCGCTACTCCAAGGATCAGCCCATCCGCTGCGAGAACCAGCGGCGGGTCTTCCTCGAGTTCACCGCCGAGCCCGCCGCCTGGGGCCCCATCGAGGGCCGCAGCCTCGTGCGCTTCGAGCCGGCGGTGAAGAACGTCGAGTTCCGGACCAGCGGCCGCCGCCTGCGCATCACCGGCGACTTCGAGCGCGAGACCCTCTACCGCATGACCGTCGTGCCCAGCGCCGTGCGCGACCGCCGCGACCGCGCGCTCGAGCTGAGCGGCGAGGCCTCGGCCTGGCTCTACTTCCCCCGCCAGAACCCCTACCTGCGCTGGGGCGCCAGCGAGGGCCTCGTCGAGCGCACCGGCCCGCAGCGGGCCCCGCTCGAAGGCCGCGGACACGGCCGGGCCGACCTGCGGGTGCACCGCATCGACCCGCTCGACCGCAACTTCTGGCCCTTCCCCCGGCGGGTGCCCGGCACCGACGAGAGCCGCCGCCCGCCGGGCCCGGGCGAGGTGCCCGAGCCGTGGACCGCGCCCGATCCGATCTCCGCCGGCGAGCTGCAGGCCCGCTTGACCGCCCTCGGCACGCCCGGCGTCTCGACCCTCGTCGATCTGCCCCTGCGCCCCGAAGGCGACGCCGCCCGCTTCGGCCTCGATCTGGCGCCGCACCTCGCCAAGCTGGCGGGCAAAGAAAAGCCGGGGCACTACATCGTCGGCCTGCGCCTGCTCGACGGCAGCACCCGCCGCGCCTGGACCCGCATCCAGGTCACCGATCTGAGCCTGTCCACCGTCGAGGGCGCCGACGACGTGCGCTTCGTCGTCACCTCGCTGGCCAGCGGCAAGCCGGTCTCCGCCGCCGGCGTCACCGTCGAGGGCCGGGTCAGCGAGAAGGGCGAGACCGAGTGGCAGACGCTCTACACCGGCAAGACCGACGGCAAGGGCATGGTCCGCTGGGCGGCGCCGGGCGTCGTCACCGGCCGCTCGGTCAACGTGCGCCGCATCACCGTGAAGAAGGGCGCCGACGTGCTGGTGCTCGACCCGGCCCGGCCGCCCGAGGCCTTCCGCGACGACCACTGGCGCCACGGCGGCTCCGACTGGCTCGGCTGGACGTCGGGGCGCCTCGACAACCGCAAGGAGAAGCCGCGCCGCCTGTGCCACATCTTCACCGAGCGCCCGATGTACCGCCCCGAGCACCCGGTGCACGTCAAGGGTTGGGTCCGCACGCGCTTTCAGGGCGAGCTGACGACCGACAGCGGCGTCGAAGGCACCATCCGCATCGAAGGCCCCGACGGCGACGCGCGCCTGCTGCCGGTCACGACCACCGCCAGCGGCGGCTTCTACGCCAAGTGGGAGGAAGACGCCCCGCCCACCGGCACCTATGAGGCCGTCTTCGTCGACAAGGCCGGCACCACCCGCTGCGGGGCCGCTTTCGAAGTCGAGGCCTATCGCCTGCCCCGCTTCGAGGTCGATCTGGTCGGCGAGCGCACCGTGCCGCTCGACGCGCCCTTCGCCACCAAGCTGGTCGCCTCGTGGTACGCGGGCGGCCAGGTCGTCGAGCGCCCCATCGCGTGGCGGGTGACCCAGTTCCCCTACGCCTGGACCCCCGAGCCGCGCGCGGGCTACGTCTACAGCTCGGACGGGCGCTACACCCGGACCGCGCGCTTCGACAGCCGCCCCGCCGTCACCCAGGAAGGCATCACCGACGCCCAGGGCTCGGCCATGCTCGAGCTCGACCCCAGCGTCGAGCCCACCGCCCAGCCGCGCACCTATGTCATCGAAGCCACCGTGACCGGCGACGACGACCAGACCGTGACCGCCGTCAAGCGCATCAACGCCGTGCCCGCCTTCGCCCTCGGCCTCAAGCTGCCGCGCTATCTGCCCACCGCCGAGGTCATCCGCCCGGAGGTCATCGTCGCCGGCCCCGACGGCGCGCTGCTGCCCGATGTCGAAGTGCAGGTGACCCTCAAGCGCCGCGCGTGGCACGCTCACCTGCAGGCCAGCGACTTCGCCCACGGCGAGGCGCGCTACGTGACCGACATCGTCGACGAGCCGGTGCTGACCACCAAGCTGACCAGCGCCGATACGCCGGTCACCACCGACCTGAACATCGACAAAGCGGGGGTCTACCTCGTCGAGCTCGAGGCCCGCGATCGCCTCGGCCGGGCCCAGGTCGTCACCCTCGATCTCTACGCCGGCGGCACCGGCGCCGTCGCCTGGGACAAGCCGAAGGCGGGCGTCTTCGAGCTGTCGAGCAACCGCGAGAAGCACCGCCCCGGACAGACCGCCCAGGTCGTCTTGCAGAGCCCCTTCCAGCGGGCCGAGGCCCTGGTCATCACCGAGAGCCCCGCCGGCAATCGCTATCGCTGGCTGCCCGTGCGCGACGGCAAGGCCACCTTCGGGGTCAAGATCGAAGACCGCTTCGCCCCCCGCCTGCCGGTGCACGTCGTGCTCATGCGCGGCCGCATCGACGGCGCCACGCCGAGCAAGGCCACCGCGCAGGATCTCGGCAAGCCGACCACCGTCGCCTCGACGCTGTGGCTCGAGGTCGAGCCCGTCGGCAACCGGGTCGACGTGAAGCTGAGCCACCCCGACAACGCGATGCCCGGCCAGACCGTACCGCTCACCGTCGAGCTGAAGACGCCCGACGGCAAGCCGACCAGCGGCGAAGTGACCCTGTGGCTCGTCGACAAGGCGGTGCTCGCCCTCGCCGAAGAGGCCCGCCTCGACCCGCTGCCGGACTACATCACCGCGCCGCGCAGCCGGGTCGAGGTGCGCGATACCCGCAACCTGGGCTTCGGCCGCATCCCCTTCGCCGAGATGCCCGGCGGCGGCGACGGGGACGACGAAGAGGACGCCCTCGACCGCATCACCGTGCGCAAGAACTTCCAGCCGGTGCCCTATTACGAGGCCGCGCTGGCCGTCGACGACAGCGGCACGCGCACGGTGCAGGTGACCCTGCCCGACAACCTGACCATCTTCGCGGTGCGCGCCAAAGCCGCCGCCGGATCGCAGCGCTTCGGCTTCGCCAAGAGCAACCTCCAGGTGCGCCTGCCGCTGCTCGTGCAGCCCGCCTTGCCCCGCTTCGTCCGCCCCGGCGATCGCTTCACCGCCGGGGCCATCGGCCGCATCGTCGAGGGCGCCGGCGGACCGGGCGAGGCCAAGCTCGAAGCCGACGGCCTGACCCTCACCGGCGATCCGCGGCAGGTGGTCGACTGGGATCCGCTGCGCGCCCGCCGCCTCGGCTGGCCGACCGCCGTCGACATGCCGCCCCTCGGCGAAGACGGCGAGCCCACCCGCGAGCGGGTCTCGGTCAAGGTCGCCGCCAACCGCCAGGCCGACGGCGCGGGCGACGCGTTCCAGGTCGAGCTGCCCCTGCAGCCCGATCGCATGCCCGTCTTCCGCCGGCGCATCCTCGAACTCAAAGCCGGCGAGGCCACCCCGCTCGAAGCCCTCGCCGAGCCCGCGCGCCCCGGCACCGCCCGGCGCACCGTCGTGCTCGCCAGCAAGCCGGCGCTGGTGCGCATGGCCGCCGCGCTCGACGCCATCCGCCGCCCGACCACCGGCGATACCCGGCAGAAGCTGGCCCGCGCCCGCGCCTTCATCGGCAGCGCGGCGCTGCGCGGCGCGCTGATGGCCGGCGACGCCGACGGGCTCACCGACCGGGTCGTCGCCGAGACGCTGGCCTGGCTGCCGCTGGTCATCGACGAGCGCGGCCTCGTCGGCTGGTGGCCCGGCACGACGGGCAGCGTGCGCCTCACCGCCGACGCGGCCCACTTCCTCGCCGACGCCGCCGAGGCGGGCTACACCATCGACCGCGCCCTGCAGACCCGGCTCACCGAGAGCCTGCGCCGGGCCCTGCGCTCCGACGCCGGCTGGTTCGTCAGCGGCGAGCGCTGGTACGCCCGCGCCCGGGCCCTCGACGGCCTGGCCCACCTCGACAGCCTCGACGCCCCCTACTTCGCCGAGATGGCCCGCAACGCGCAGTTTCTGGGCTACGACGGCCTCTCCAGCGCGGTGCTCGCCGGCAGCCGCAGCCCCGACGCGGTCGACGGCGCGCTGTACGAGCGGCTGATCGAGGCCATCGCCGGCGGCATCACCGTGCGGCTCTACCAGGGCCGCGAGATCTACAGCGGCCTGCGCAAGCGGCTCGATACCCGCCACCCGCTGATCATGGCCTCCGAGGCCCGCACGCTGGCCGAGATGACCCGGGCCCTCATCGCCGCGGGCTACACCGGCGAGCGGCTGGCGCTGCTGGTCGACGCCCTCGTACAGCTCGGCCGCGGCGACGGCTGGGGCAGCCCGGTCATCGACGCCCCCGCCTTGCTGGCGCTGGCCGGCTGGATGAAGGCCGGCGGCGGCGAGGCGGCGAGCGCGGCGCTCGATCTGGGCGGCGCAGCGACGACCCTGAGCGTCGGCCCCGACACCCCCGCCGCGCGCCACGTCACGCTCACCGACGGCGCCGGCACGCTGACCCTGCAGCCCGGCGGCCCCAAGGGCGCCGTGGCCCTGGAGATCGTGCGCTACGTGCCGGCGCCGCCGGCCATCGAGGCGCCGGCCATCAGCAATGGCTTCGTCGTCACCCGCCAATGGCAGCAGATCCAGGCCGAGGGCCCGCCGGTGCGCACCGCCCTCGAAGGCCCGGGCCAGACGCTGACCGTGCCCGTCGGCGCCGTCATCGAAGAGCACGTGCAGGTGGTCAACCCCGACGACCGCTTCTACGTGGCCATCTCGGCCCCGCTCGCCGCCGGCTTCGAGCCGCTCAACCCGCGGCTGGCCACCGCGCCGCCCGAGGCCACGCCCAGCGGCCAGCTGACCGCGACGCCGGACTACGTGCAGTACCTGGACGATCGCGTCGTCTGGCACTACGAGTCGCTGCCCAAGGGCACCTATGACTTCTACTATCGCGTGCGCGCGGCGGTCGACGGCACTTTCTCTCAGCCGCCCGCTCGCGCCGAGCTGGCCTACGACCGCGCGGTGAAGGGCCGCTCCCCCGGCGCCGCCGTCGTCGTCGAGCCCGCCCGGTGAGCGCCCGGGATCCCATGGCCGATGGCATCACCGATGGCACCGATGGCATCATCCGTGGCATCACCGATGACACGAATGGTATCTCAAGATGGCATCACCTGCGTATGGCATGGCAGCGACGCGCGCGATGGCAGCGTTGGATGGCATATGCCATCGGCGGCAGCCTGCTCGCATTCGCCACGCTGCTCGTCGCCGTCGGCCATCGGGTGCGCCTGATCGCGCCCGCCGCCACCGTCGTCGTACACGACCGCGCCGGCAAGTTCCTCGGCGAGCCGGGCACCACCGCCCGCCTCGGCTTCTGGCCCGTCGACCCCGCCGCGCTGCCCCCGCGGGTCGTCGCCGCGACGCTGGCCATCGAAGACCGCCGCTTCTGGGATCACCCGGGCGTCGATCCCAAGGCCGTCGGCCGCGCCATCGTACAGAACATCTCCTCCGGCCGACGCATCAGCGGCGCCTCGACCATCGCGATGCAGGTCGCCCGCCTGCAGGATCCCGCCGCGCGCACCTGGCCCAACAAGGCCCTCGAAGCGGCCACCGCCCTGCGCCTGATCCAGCGCTACGGCCACGCCACCGTGCTCGCGCAGTACCTGCGGCTGGCGCCCTACGGCAATAACGTGCATGGCATCGGCTACGCCGCCCGGCGCTACTTCGACAAGCCCGTCGCCGACCTCAGCTGGGCCGAGACCGCCTTCCTCAGCGGGCTGCCACAGGCGCCGGGCCTGATGAACCCCTACAGCGCCCGCGGCCGCGAGCGGGCCAAGGCGCGCGCCGGCCGCATCCTCGACCTGCTGCTCGACAGCGGCCGCATCGACCACCTCAACCACGGCCAGGCGATCCGCGAGCTGGCCGACATCCGCATCGAGCCGCGCCCGACCCGGCCCGACGCCACGCTGCACCCGCTCTTCGCCTTCGAGCGCCGCCTCGATACGCTGCGCCCCACGCTCGGCACCGACCTGCGGGTACGCAGCACGCTCGATCTCGACCTGCAGATCCGCGTCCAGGCGCGCATGGCCGAGGCCCTCGAAGACTGGCGCGAAGACGGCGCGGGCAACGTCGCCGCCGTCGTCATCGACCTGCGAGACGACCTCGCCGTGCGCGCCGCCGTCGGCTCCACCGACTGGCACGCCGCCGAGCAGGCCGGCGCCCTCGACTTCACCCGCATCCGCCGCGCGCCGGGCAGCACGCTCAAGCCCTTCCTCTACGCCCTGGCCCTCGACCGCGGCCAGATCACCCCGGCCACCGTGCTCGACGACCTGCTGCGGGCCGGCGACGGCATCGGCAACAGCGACGGCCGCTTCCTCGGCCCGTTGCTGCCGCGCATCGCCCTGGCCAACAGCCGCAACGTGCCCGCCGTCGAGCTGGCCAGCGCCGTCGGCCTGGGCACCTTCCACGGGCTGCTCGGCGACCTCGGCCTGCACCGCGAAGCCTTCGACGGCCGTATGGGCGCCGCGCTGGCCATCGGCGGATTGCCCGTGCGCCTCATCGACCTCGCCCGGGCCTACGGCGCGCTGGCCCTCGACGGCGCCGTGCGCGACCTGCGCTGGTACAGCCGCCAGCCCGCGGCCCCCGCCCGGCGCATCTTCACCGAGGCCGCCGCCGCCGAGGTCCGCCTCTGGCTGAGCGATCCCATGGCCCGCCTGCCGACATTCCCCCGCGGCGGCCACATGGAGCTGCCCTTCGCCGCCGCCGCCAAGACCGGCACCACCGGCGACTATCGCGACGCCTGGGCCATGATGTTCAGCGGCCGCTACCTCGTCGGCCTGTGGGTCGGCCACCCCGCGTGGCGCCCGATGCGCGGCCTGTCGGGCTATCGCGCCGCGCAGCTCGCCCGCGACATCCTGCTCGACCTGCACCGCGGCGAGCGCCTCTCCGACGTCGGCTTCCCCGCCCCCGAGGGCTGGACGACGACCCGCGTCTGCCCGCTCACCGGCCAGCGCGCCGGCCCCGCGTGCGAGGGCGCCTTCGACGAGCACTTCGCGCCCGGGAGCACGCCCGACGCGGCCTGCCGGGCCCACGTGCACCTGCCCGACGATCGCAGCGGCAGCCGGCGCACCTTCGTCGATCTACCCGCCCGCTACGCCGACTGGATGCGCCGCACAGGCCTCGAACCCCCGCCCGGCGCCCGCGGGTCCGACCCCGGCCTGCTCGAGCGGCGCACCCCGCGCATCCGCATCGTCTCACCGCGCCCCGGCAGCCAGTTCATCATCGACCCCGACGCCCCGGCCGAGGCCAGCACGCTGCGGCTGCAGGCCACCGTCGATCCGCCCAGCGCGCAGGTGGTCTGGTTCGTCGACGGCGAGCCGGTCGCAGTGGCCGACCCCCCATATATCAGCCGCTGGCCGCTCGAACCGGGCGCCCACTGGATAGAAGCCCGCCTACCCTTCAGCGACGTGCGCTCCCCGCCCGTGCGGGTGCTGACCCGCTGACCCGCGGCAAGCCTTCGCTACGCCAGCTCGATCAGCTCGATGCGGTTGCCGCAGATCCCACCGAAGTAGGGGGTGTCGAACATGCTCTTGAGCAGATACATGAGCATGAAGCCGGTCAAGCCGGCGGCGTGGCCCCAGACGACCTCGCCGCCGTTGGCGTCGAAGAAGCGCGCCGTGCCCAGGTGCGAGGTGGCCGCCATCGCGTGCCTGCCGGTGCCGATCAAGAAATAGCGCCCGTGCAGGTTGCGCTTGAGGCTGATGATCTCCCAGCCCATCTGGGCGAGGCCCGACTTGCTGCGCGCGTAGTACTTCGCGCCGACGTAGCTCAACCCGTTCTGCGCCAGCATCGCCTCGAACTGCTGCTGCGCGCCGGCCACCTGGCCCCGGTAGCGCTGGTTGTTGTGCGAGTGCTGCACCGCCGCCATCTTCGTCGCGTTGCGATCGAAGTACTGAGCCTGACGCACGAAGCTGGTGCCGCCGAGCGAGTGGGTGCGCTTGGCGGCGAGCCACTGCACCGACAGCCCATGGCACAGCCCCCTGCGGCCACCCAGGGGACGCACGATGTGGCGCCCCTGGTTGAGCGGCGTATGCACCCCGGCGCTCGCGATCGCACACGCGCCCATCAACCACTCGACCTTGCTGAGGCCAAACGTCTTGCCGAGGATCGTCTTGAGATCACGCATCACGCCTCCACTGCGTTGGTGCCGCGGTCGACGCATCGGCCCCCATCGCGCCGAAGCGCGCCCCCGCGGCGGACGCCCATGACCGTACTCGGTCTCGGAGTCGGCGTATGTGGAGAAATCTCCATGCCGGCGGGCCCCTTCCCCCGCCTGGAGAGATGGCATAGCGTGCCTGCGGACTCACCCCGGCGCAGCGGAGGGCACCCATGACCCACCGGGCCTACGCGAACTCGACCACCTCGAAGCCCTTGTAGTAGCCGCCGAAGTAGTGGGTCGTGAACAGCTTGTCGCCCAGGTAGAGGGTGACGAAGGCCACCAGCCCGACCGGGCTGCCGAACACCACCTCGCCCCCGTTGGGATCGAAGAACCGCGACGTCCCCAGCTGAGACGTCGCCGCCATCGCATGGGTGCCGGTGCTGAACAGAAAGTAGCGCCCGTGCAGGTTGAGCTTGAGCCCGGCCATGTGCCACGCCGACTTGGCCAGATCACCCTTGGTGTACTTGTACGTCGTGAAGCGCACGAAGCGCAGCCCCATGTGCGCCATCATCGCCACGAACTTGTTGTGGGTCCCCGTCTTGCCGAAGTAGCGCTGCGTCGCCTGCCCGACATAGACCGAGTTGAGCTTCTCGACGTTCTTCTCCCAGAACTGCGCCTGCCGCACGATGGTGGCGCTGCTGATCTTGTTGTGCCGCTTGGCGCGCAGCCACGTCACGCACAGCCCATGGCACAGACCCTCGTCCTCGTCTCCACCGATGGGCCGGACGAGGTGCCGCCCCTGGTTCAACGGCGTGTGCGTTCCGCCGGTGAGGATGGCACAGCGCAGCATGTGCCTCTCGACCACGCTATAGTCGAAGGTCTTCTGCAGGAACGTCTTCGAGTTCTTCTTCGGCACGGCTCCCCCTCTGTGGCCAGCGACCCGTCGGCGCGGCCACGCCCCGGCGACCGTGGTTCGAACGGGCAACCCACACCGTATCCAGTCTACGCACTGACGCACATAGAGAAATCTCCAACCGGGATGTGCCCAGCCGTCGGCTTCAAGCTCGAGGGCAACCGGTCAGGACGCTCGCTGGCTCTACACGCTGGAGCTCGACCGCAAAGGGCAGGATCCAGCCAGTACAGTCCGTCTCGCACGCATCCGGCGAGATCGTCGCGTCCGCTCACTCCAGGTTCTCGCACGCCGCCGCTGCGCCGCCGTGGCCAAACACTCAGGCCTCCTCCGAGTCCAGGACGAACGCGTGACGCCGGACGATGCGTCACGCCGACACGGGTGCTCCATCCGGTGTTCCGCGATCGGTCGATGACGTCCGGGGCGTAGGCCTATGCTGGTCGCTGGTTCGACCGACGTGGAGGTCCCGACCGATGAGGTGTGCGCTGATGCTGGCCATCTTCGTGGCGCTTGGGTGTCAGCCCGAGATGGTCGACATGATGCAGGACGGGCCGATGGACGGCGGGCAGCCGGATGCGCAGGTGGACATGCCCGATGGGATGGCGCCGCCCGATCCCAACGCGCTGCGCGTCAACCACATGCAGGCGCGGGCGACGGTCAACAGCTATCACGACGTCAATCACGGCATCGATCCCGAGTCGATGGGCTACGTCCATCTCCCGTTCGCCGAGCAATTCAGCGAGCAGGGGATCCGCTTCTTCGACTTCGATCTCATCCCAGACCGGTTCTCGGGGATCGAGCTCGACCCGGCGGTCACCGACCACCTGCTCGACGAGATCGCCATCTGCACCACATGGTATCGCTGCATGCTGGAGATCGCCGCGTGGATGGACGCCAACCCGCGCCACGCGCTGGTGGTCGTGCTGGTCGGCGAAGCCTATCTGTTCGCGACGACTCGTGGGCTGCACTTTCAACTCGACGACCTGGAAGAAATGGCGGTGGACGCGTTCGGGCGGCCGCGGATCCTTGGCCCGGCCGAGGTACGCGGCGAGCATCCGAGCCTGCGGGCGGCGATCCAGGCCGACGGCTGGCCGACGATCGAGGACACCCGGGGCCGGATCATGTTCGTGCTCAACGACCGTACGCTGTCCCGCGAGCGCTACTTGGAGCGCGGCGGCCTGGACGCCGAGGATCGCTTCTTGTTTCTCATCGGTGACCGCGACGACCCCGAGTCGGGCGATGAGGTCGTCTTCACCTTCGAGCCGATCCTGCCCCCACGGGAGGAGGACGGCTTCCCGTGGCATTTCGAGACCGACCCCGCCGACCTCGACCGCATCCGGGCGTTGGCTGAGGCCGGCTATCTGGTGCACGGCATCAGCGACGACCCCGAAATGATCGCGGATCTGCGCGCGGCGGGCGCTCACTTCGTGGGCACCCGTTTCCCCGAGCGCCTCGGCCCGATCCCGGACAGCGGGCCGATCGCCTGCAATCCGGTGGCGGCACCCGCCGATTGCGATATCACCGAGATCCAGCCCCCGCTGTAGGCCGGCCGCCGGCTTCAGGCTCAACGACAATAGGTCAAGACGCTCGCTGGCTCTACACGCTGGAACTCGACCGCAAACGGCAGGATCCAGCCTTTGCAGTCCGTCTCGCACACATCCGGCGAAATCGTCGCGTCCGCGCACTCCAGGTTCTCGCACGCCGCCGCAGCGCCGCCGTGGCCGAACACCCAGGCGTCCTCCGAATCCAGGACCAACGCGTGACGCCGGACGATCCGGCCGGCGACTGCCGCGGAGGATGGATCGGTGACGGGCGCCACCTCGGCGCACCTCGATGTATGCGGCATCTGCTCTTCCCGCCACAGCAACCAGACCGGGATGTCGCTCAACCAGAACTCGAGCAGTTGATCGCGCTCTGCGTACTTGTCGCCCGGTTCGACCAACCACCACTGCTCATCCATGGCGAAACGGGCGAGGCCGACCTCCATGAGGTCTCCGACGATCGCCCGACGAGCAAAGGCTGAAGGCCAATCGGGCCTCACCAGGAGTTGTCTGCCGACATCGCGCAGATCGTCGAGGAACGCGGCCGGCATCGGGTCATCGGTGTCGATGCAGACCTCCGCCGCGCGGTAGACCTGCTCGCCGACAGAGCGGCGCACTGGACGTAGTCCGATCCGCTCCCGCTCGCAGTTCGCGTACTCGTATGGGCTATAGGTGGCGTCATAGGGCACCGGGTGCTCGAATGGCGAGCCGACCGTACGCGCACAGCGCAGCCCCAGGTCGTTGGCCTTCACGCTCGCTTCGACCGCGATCGTCTTCGCCGCCGGCTGCCCAGCCGGGCTGAACAAGCTCCGCCCGCGCACCAACCGCGGCTGCAGGTAATCCCCTCCGCCCACCGGCAAACCCCACGCGCGCCCGCCATCGGACTTGGCCCCGATGATCCCGCCGATCGAATCGGCCACCCACTCGCTCACGTTGTCCGGCAGATGATGCACCGGCTCCGGCGTCGTCAGCGCGCCGCCGCTGAACCACACCCGCCCGGCTTCGCCCTTGACGTGGTCCAGGCCCAGTGCGTCGACCGGCTCATCCAGGCACTCGGCGACCCACGGCACATGGTCGGTCGACTCGGCCCATGCGGTGCAGCTCAGCTCGTGATCGAACAGCGAGACCGGCTCATCCACCAGCGACTCGACCAGCGCCCGCTCGCGCAAGGTCGGCAGCCGCGCTCCGAGCCGCTGGCACGCGGTGTACGCCTCGCACCAGTTCACGCCGGTCATCGGCATCGCCGCCAGCGCCTCCGCGTTCGGCGCGTCGCGCTCCTCGCACAGCCGCCGGCACTGCGCGAACGCCGGCTCGTCGCAGTCGCACATCAGCCCGCGGAAGGTGCCCCGGCTCATCTCCGCGGCCATGATCGCCACGTCGTAGGCCAACGGCTCGGTCGTCGGGTCGGCGCAGCCGTCGAAGTAGGTGACGTTCCCGGCCACGCAGCCGTTGACGTCGAGCCCCTCGGCGCACAGGTCGGTGTGTCCCGGGATCATCAGCCATCGCCCGTCGTCGACCTCCGACGGCGTCAGCACCGGCGGATCGTCGAGCACCTCGATCACCGGCGGGTCGAGCTGCACGCAGCCGTAGCCCCCGACCAGCTCGACGCCCTCCGGCGCCTCGGCCGGGTCGTCGAACCGCACGCACTCCACGTCCTTCGCCTCGTCAGCCGCCGCCAGACACCGCCGCGCGCCCGCGCCGCAGTGCATCACCGTGTCCATCTGGCAGGCGTAGTCGACGCACGGCACGCCGGGGTAGCACGCGATCCCGCAGCCGCCGCAGTTCATCGGATCGTCGACGATGTTGGTCCAGCCCGAGCCGCCGTTGTGGCGGCAGTCGAGGTAGCCCGTGCCGTCGATCGGCTCGTAGATGCACCCCGAGCCGAGGGCGGCGACCGCGAGCAGCGCGAGGGGCAAGAGACGCATCCGGCTCCGTCAGCGAGAGTCACCGGGAGCATAACAGCGCCCCGGACAACCGGCCACCGGTTGGCGCGCGAATGGCAGGAGCGGGGCGCTGCACGCGACGCCCGAGCCGGCGGGATGGGACCCATGAACGCTCGGCGGTGAGCTCGCCGCCGGCATCCGCGCCCCGACCAGCCGCTGCGGTGACTTTGCCGCCGCCTTTCGCACCCCGACCACCGCGCTCGGCGACTTTGCCGCCGTCATCCGCGCCCCGACCACCGCCCTCGGCGACTTTGCCGCCCACATCCGCGCCCCGACCACCGCCCTCGGCGACTTTGCCACGCACATCCGCGCCACGACCGCCGCTCTCAGCGACCTCGCCGCCGACGAACGCGGGTGCACCACCCCAGGTCAGGCAACTCGCCCGCGACATCCGCGCAATGCCCGCAGTCCGCGGCGACCTTGCCGCCGACGAACGCGGGTGCACCGCGCCGCCTCGGGCAACTTCCCGCCGACATCCGCGCACCCACCTCATCGCACGGGCAACTTGCCGGCGACATCCGCGACCCGACCACCCCGGCCGGGGCAACTTCCCGCCGACATCCGCGCCCCTGCCTCATCGCCCGGGCAACTCGCCGGCGACATCCGCGCCCCGACCACCCCGGCCGGGGCAACCTGCCGCCGACATGCGCGCCCCCACCCCATCGCCCGGGCAAACCCCCGGCGATCACCCGGTCCCCCACCCCGTCACCGCGGCAAGCGAACGCCGAGACCCGCCCGGTGCCCATTCTCCGCCGGCAAGCTCAGCGCGACGCCCGCGCGCCGACCCGCCAGCGATCCGCGCGGCCCGCGCATCGGGCCGAACAGCGGATAAGGCAAAAAAAGCCATTGACGTGACGCGCGTCACACGTAGACTGATCGGCGTCTATACCGATAGGCACTGGCAACCACGGCGACCGGGCATCACTGCATCACAGCCCATCGCACGACCTACGGAGCACACCATGGCATCCGCGCTCTCCAAGTACGATCAGATCTTCGGCGTCCGTCGTTTCCCGCCGGGGCGGCTGTATACCGTCCTGCTGGCGATGCGATTGCTGGCCCTCGAGGCCCGGCTGGCCGAGCTCGCCGGCTTCGTCGACGGCGCCGTCGAGCGGGTCGAGGCCTATGTCGCGCTGCGCCGCAAGCGACAGGGCCGGCGCCAGGGCCGCGGCGGCGGCAAGGCCAAGGCGGTCGACAAGGTGGTCGACGACGACATCGGCGAGATCGCGCACATCGCCGGCAAAGAGGCGGCCCGCTACCCGAACACCGACGCCGGCCGGGCCGCGCAGGCGCTCGTCGATGCCTTCTTCGCGCAGGGCGTCGCGCCGGTGACGCAGATCCCATACGACGAAGAGCTGGCGGTCATCGAGCATATGCTGCCGCTGATGCGCGCCGAGCACGCCGAGGCCATCGCGCTGTTGGGCATCGAGCGGCTCGTCGCCCGCGTCGAGCGTCACATCCCGCAGTATCGCGACGCGCTCGCCCCCGAGGTCGAGGTCAGCGCCGAGATGCTCGGCGAGGCCTACCAGGCGATGCAGGTGGCTTTCCTCAAGGTGCTCGGCTGGGTGATGGTGCACGTCGACGACGACGGCCTGCGCGACCGGCTGCTCGAGCCCATGCGGGCCCACGACGCCCAGCTGGCGGCGATCTACGCCGCGCGGCGGCGCAACAGCGGGGCGCAGATCCCCGAAGACGTGCAGCCCGACGGCCTCGACCTCGACGCCGAGGCGCTCGACGCCATCGCCGCCGCCGATCAGGCCGAGGCCGAGGCCGAGGCGCAGGCCGCGGCCGAGGCGCAGGCCGAGGTCGAAGGGGCGGGCGCCGACGGCGGCCTCGGGCCGGATCCCGCCTGACGGCGAGCGCCGGCGCAGGTCGGTCGGGTGCCGGGTGGCAGCGCCCGCTCGGGTGGCGCCCCGCTCGGGCCCACCGGGGCGATCGCCCTGCATCCTACAGCCTGCCCTGATAGCCTGGAGCCGACGCGGCGTGCGCCCGCGCCGTCCAGTGTGCGAGGAGATCCCTGTGCGAGGAGATCCCATGGGGCATTCGAGCGGCGCGACCCGGTCGTTCGCACCGGGCAGGCCATGGGCGATGCTCTTGATGCTCGGCGCCCTGACCGGCCCCCCGGGGTGTGGCGCGCCGCCCGCACCCGAGATCCCATTCTGTGAGAACCTGGACGGCTACGACCCCGAGTTCAACGCCGATTACAGCAGCCTCGGACTCCGCCAGGTCGTGCCCGCCGCGCCGGTCTGCCGGCCGGATACGACCCCCGTGTTGCTCGCGCCCCTTCCCCTGCCTGCCCGCCCGGCGTCGGGCGCCGGATGCCCCGCGGTCGACGCCTTCGAAGATGGCGGATGGCTCGTATCCATCGTCGGCCGAGACGCCGAGCGCGGCGTGGTGGGCGCGTTCTTCGACGCCGCGGTGCTCGGCCCCCTCGGCGGCCCGTCGCTGCGCGAGGCCGTCTGGCGGGAGACGTCGGCGGCCTTCGAGACATCGCCGGCGCCGGATCTGACCATCGGCACGCGCCGCCCCGACGGCCGGGGCGAGGTCGTGTGGGTCCGCCTCGGCAGCCGCTGGTCGGGCGTGTGGCCGTTCGGCGGGCACCGCCGGCCGCCCACGCGCAGCGCGCTGGTGCACGCGCTCGGCGCCCCGCTGAGCCGGACGCCATGCGGGCCGGTCTGGCGGCGCGGCGACGTGGTCATCCACCTCGCGTGGGCGCGGCCCGGTCGCATCCGGCACATCTCGGTCTGGGACGCGGCCGCCTTCGACCGGCGCGCCTCCAAGGGCGATCCGTGCCTGGCCGGACGATGACTGCGATACGCGGACCGACCCCGGAGGCCCACCATGCACCTCGACGACGCCACCTCCCCCTTCCACGCCGGCGAGCGCGCAGCCCAGGTGCGCGCGGGCGTCCGGGCGCGCTCCGAGCAGCTCGGCCGGCGCATGATCCGCGATCACCTGCCGGCGCAGCATCGCGACTTCCTGCATCAGCTGCCGCTGGTGGTCCTCGCGGCGGTCGACGCCGACGGGCGCCCGTGGGCGTCGTTCGCGACGGGTCAGCCGGGCTTCGCCCACGCCCCCGATGAGCGCACGCTGCACCTCGACGGGGCGCTCGATGTGGCCGATCCACTCGCCGACGCGCTCGACGGCGGCGCGCCCCTCGGCCTGCTGGCGATCGAGCTGAGCACCCGCCGGCGCAACCGGGCCAATGGCCGGGTGTATCGCACGGCCGACGGCATGGCGCTGCGCATCGGTCAGACCTTCGGCAACTGCCCGCGGTACATCCACCCGCGCACGCTGGTCCCGAGCGCGGCGCCGCCCGGCCCCGTGACGCGCGGCCTCGACCCGCGCGCCCGGGCGCTCGTGCGGCGGGCGGACACCTTCTTCATCGCCACGGTCGCGCCGCCGGAGGGCCCCGAGGGTGATCCACGACGCGGCGCCGACGCCTCGCACCGCGGCGGGCCGGCCGGCTTCGTCGAGGTCGAGGGCGACCGGCTGACGTTCACCGATTACGCCGGCAACGGTCACTTCAATACCATCGGCAACCTGCTGCTCGAGCCGCGCGTCGGGCTGACCTTCGTCGACTTCGAGTCGGGCGATCTGCTCCAGCTCTCGGGCCGGGCCGCCGTCGAGTGGAACCCCGACGGGCGCACGCGCACGGTGCGGGTCGAGGTCGACGCGGCGGTCTTCCGCCCGGGCGGGCTGCCGCTGCGCCTCGCCCCGCCCGAGGCCCAGGGCTGGCGGCGATTCGCCGTGGTGCGCGCCGAGGCCGAGAGCGCCGACGTGCGCTCGATCTATCTGGCCCCGGCCGACGGCGGCGCCCTGCTGCCCTTCTTGCCGGGCCAGCACATCACGCTGCGCCTCGAGCCCGACGGGCCGGCGCGCAGCTACAGCCTCTCGCGAGCCGCCGACGGTCGCGGCCTGCGCATCAGCGTCAAGCGCGTGCCCGGCGGCGCGCTCTCGACGGCGCTGCATCGCCTCGCGGTCGGCGATCGGCTCGACGTGCGCGAGCCGAGCGGCGACTTCGTGCTCGACCGCGCCAGCGACGCGCCGGTGCTGCTGCTGGCGGCGGGCATCGGCATCACGCCGCTGCTGCCGATGCTGCAGACGCTGGCCGGCGGGTCGCGGCCGGTCTTGCTGGTGCACGGGGTGCGCGACGGCGCCCACCACCCGCTGGCCGACGAGCAGGCGCGGCTGGCCCGCTATGGCGCGCGGGTGCACGTCGCTTACAGCCGGCCGCGGGCCGAGGACGCCGGGCGCCACCACAGCGCGGGTCGCGTCGACGGGTCGCTGCTGGCCGAGCTGGGCGTCAGCGCGGGCTGGCAGGCCTATCTGTGCGGGCCGCCCGGGTTCGTGGCCGATGCGCTGGCGGCGCTCGACGGGCTGGGGCTGGCGCGGGACGCCATCTTCAGCGAGGACTTCGGCGCGGCGTAGCGCGCGATCGCCCGGAGCGCGCGGCATCAGGCCCGCGGCGAACGTCGACGGGTCGCGTATGTCGGCGCCCGGCGGGAACGAGGAGGCGATCCACCGGTTCACGTCGACGCTCGACCGCGGCCCGCGTCGCGGCACCCGCACGCCCCTCGATCGGCTGGCCTCGCCGAGGATCCCGTGGCACGCTTCGAGGGATGCTCGACCCGACCATCACCGCAACCTCGGGCCAGGCGAGCCCGGCGATCCGTGGCCGGGTGCTGCACGCGCTGACCCGGGTGCACCCGCGCAGCGAGGCGCCCTGCGTCATCGACCGCCCGCTCGACGTCGGCCGGGCCCCCGGGCCCGATGGCTGGGCCCTCGACGACGGGCGCACCAGCCGGCGGCACTTCCGCGTCAGCCGGGTGCGCAGCGCGGTCGAGGCGGTCCGGCTCGACGATCTCGGCTCGAAGAACGGCACCACCGTCGACGGGGCGCGGGTCGAGATGGCCTACCTCGAGCCGGGCGCGGTGGTGCGGGCAGGCAACTCGCTCTTCGTCTACGAGACCCTGGCCGTCGCCGACGATACGCCGCCACTGCTCGAGCCGGGGGTCGCCCTGCCCCGGGTGGCGGTGCAGCGCCAGGCCGATCTGCTCGCGCCGCTGACGCTGCCGGTCCTGATCACCGGGCCCACCGGCGCGGGCAAGGAGCGCGTCGCCCGCCGGCTGCACGCCGGCAGCGGTCGGCGGGGATCGCTGGTCTCGGTCAACTGCGCCACCTTCGGGCGCGAGCTGTTGGCCAGCGAGCTGTTCGGGCACGTGGCGGGGGCCTTCTCGGGCGCCCGCGAGCGGCGGGACGGGCTGTTCGTCACCGCCGACGGGGGCACGCTCTTCCTCGACGAGATCGCCGAGATGCCGCTCTCACAGCAGCCGGCGCTGCTGCGGGTCCTGCAGGAGGGCCGGGTGCGGCCGGTGGGCGCCGATCGCGAGCGGCCGGTCGACGTGCGGGTGATCGCCGCGACCCACGGCGACCTGCGGGCGGCGGTGGAGCAGGGGCGCTTCCGGGGTGACCTCTACGCCCGCCTCGCCGGCGCGGTCGTCGAGCTGCCGCCGCTCGCCGCCCGGCGGGCCGACATCCTGCCGCTCTTCCGCCACTTCGTCGGCGCCGACGGGCCGGCGCCGACGGTCGAGGCCGCCGAGGCGCTCGCGCGCTACGCGTGGCCGTTCAACGTGCGCGAGCTGCAGCACGCCGCGTCCGCCGCCCGGGTGCGCGCGGTCCTCGGCGGCGCGCTGGACGTCGAGGCGTTGCCCGATGCGGTGCGCGCCGCGTTCACCTCCCGCGGGGCCGCGCCGTCGGTGGTCGATCGAGCGGCGATCGAGCGGGCGCTCGCCGAGGCGGGGGGCAACGTCTCGGCCGCCGCGCGGGCCCTGGGGCAGACCCGTCCGCAGCTCTATCGGCGGCTCAAGGTGCTGGCGATCGATCCGGCGGCGTTTCGGGGCCGCTGAGCGCAGCGTCGAGGCCTGGCCCCCGCCGGATGCGGTCGAGCATCGGCAGCATGCCCACCGCGCCCAGGTCGCGATAGATGGCCTCGACCGCGTCGAGCGCGGCGTCGAGGTCGTGCCCCGCGGCGCCGAGCCGATGGCGTTCGAGGGCGATGCGCAGCCGCATCCACGAGTCCAGGTAGCCCGTGCGGGGGCCCGGGCGCACCCGCTCGGCGCGGGCGAAGGCGCGCAGCGCCGCCCGCCGACGACCACGGCGGGCGGCGACGACCCCCTGCAGCAGCGCCGGCACCCCGGCGAAGAGCTTCAGCGCGCCGAGCCGGCTCGACGTCGACCGGCTCAGCCGGCGCAGCCGCGGCACGAGGTCGGGCACGGCGCACAAGCCCTCGGCGTCGACGAGCAGCAGCAGCGCCTCGATGAGCTGGACCTCCACCAGCCAGCCCCACATGCGGTCGAGGTGGCGCGCCCGATACTGCCGCCGGGCCTCCTCGAAGTGGCGGATCGCCTCGCGGTAGCGCCCCGCTTGCAGGGCGATCGAGCCCAGCCCCTCATCGGCGAGGGCCATGAGCGCCGGCATCGACCGGGCGACCTCCGGGCGGCGGGCGGCGAGGGCGATGGCCCGGGCCTGCTCGACGCGCCCGCAGGTGATGTCGATGAGCATGCGCCCGGCGCTCGCGTCGGACTTCACGCTCTCGCGGCCCACCTCGTCGGCGCCGACCCCGGCCATGTCGAAGTCGGCGACGGCCTCGTCCAGATGGGACAACAGCGCCACGCACCAGCCTTTGGAGGTGCGCACGAAGTCGAGCAGGAAGCGATCGCCCACCGCCTCGGCCAGCTCGATCGCCCGCTCGAAGTGGGCCCGCGCGCGGGGCTCGTCGGCGCGCGCGACGGTGTCGATGACCCCGCTCAGCACCTCGACCCAGCTCTCGCCGAAGAGGTCGCGATCGGTGACCGCCAGCGACCGGGCGGTGCGCTCGAGGCGGGCGGCGAGCCCCGGCAGGCCCAGGAACGCCAGCCCCGTCGCCAGATGGGCCCGGCCGTCGACCCGGAGGGCCACATCGCCCAGCGCTTCGGCCAGGCGCACCATGCGCACGGCGTGCATCGCGCACCGCTCGCCCTCGATCCAGCGGTAGCTGATGGCCAGCTCGCGGTGGCACAGGGCCCGCTCCCGCAGCAGCGGGTCGGGCCGGCCGCGGCGGCGCCAGAGCGGCTGCGCCAGCGCGATGAGCGTATCGCCGACCAGCCGCAGCCACCCGCGCAGGCGGGTGGGCCGGGCGTCGCCGAGCAGGGTCAGCGCGTCCTCCAGATCGTCGACCCCCCGAGCCGGGTCGCCGAGGCGCATGCGGGCCAGCCCCAGCTTGCGGGTCCGCCGGGCCCGATCGAGCCGCGGCTGCCCGTCCGCGCGCGACAGCTCGGCGAGCAGCTCTACGGCCTCATCCGGGCGGCCGAGGGCCATGCGCGCGTCGGCCAGGCGTTCGGCGGCGTGGGCCTGCGCCGGCCGGCGCTGCGCGTGCGGCAGCGCGTCGAGGCGGCTGCGGGCGTCGAGCAGGTGCCGCTCGGCGCTGGCGAAGGCGTAGCCGTGCAGGGCGTGCTCGGCGGCCTTCAGCGACGCGGCGCAGGCGGCGGCCCTGTCGGGGCCGCGCACTCGATGCCACGCCAGCGCCGCCGGCGAGGCGCCGTCGGCCTCGAGCGCGTCGGCCACCCGCCGGTGCATCTGCGCCCGCCGCTCGGGCTCGATGGCGTCGTACACCACGGCCCACAGCTCGCTGTGACCGAAGCGCCAGCGGTCGAGCTCGCGGTCTTCGAGCGCGGTCGGCTGCACGATACCCGCGCGCAGGGCCTCGTCGAGCCCGTCGAGCACCTCCGCCTCGCCGAGGCCGAACGCCCGGGCGACCAGGGCGCTGTCAAAGGCCTCACCGCAGACCGCCGCCCGGCCGAGCAGCGCGCGGGTCGCTGGGCTCGGCAGCGCCAGCCGGGAGCGCAGCAGGGCCGCGGGCAGTATGTCGCTGTCCGCGTCGGGCGGGTCGAAGCGCCAGCCGTCGCGCACGCGGCGCAGGTGCTCCAGCTCGGCGAGGCGGCGCACGTCGCTGCGCACCAGGAGCGGCACCCCCCGCGCGCTGCGGACGAGCCACTCGGCCAGACCCGCCGGCAACCGATCGGGGTCGAGGCCGAGCATGCCACCCACCAGCCGGGCGGTCCGCGGCCCGTCGAGCGGGGTCAGGTGCTGGCGGTCGATCGGCACCCGGGCGGCGAGGCCGTCGAGCACCAGGGCCCCCGTCGGCCGCAGGGTGAGCACCACCGTCGGCCCCCGGCCGGCGAGCGCCTCGAGCAGGTCGCCGAACAGCGCGGCGCCGCCCGGTCCGACGAGGTGCAGATCCTCGACGATCAGGGTCAGCTCGCGCACCGCGGCGGCCGCGGTCAATGCGGCGGCGAGCTGCTCGACCCGGCGGGCGAGGGCCGCGGTCCAGGCCTCGGTGTCGCGCCCGCCGTCGCTCGTCGCGGCGTCGGCCTCGATCGCCAGCGCCCGCTCGATGGCCGGGATCGGGGCGAAGGGGTCGGTGATCGCCGCCGCGCTGACGGTGACGACCCGCCGCGAAGGCGCGAGCCGGCGCACCACCGCCCGCATCAGGCCGCTCTTGCCGACGCCCGCCGGCCCGATCACCGCCAGCGGGGTCGGCGTATCGGCGACGCGCCCGCAGATCTGCGCCAGCTCGTGCTCGCGGCCCACCACACCGGGGTCGAAGAGCACCGCGCCGATCGGCGGCATGGGCGCGGTGGCGGCGCTCGACTCGCCGGTCAACTCGGCGAGGTCGGCTGCCAGATCGAGCGCGCTCTGGTAGCGCTCATCGGGGTCGCGCTGCAGCAGACGGGCGGTGATCGCGTCGAGGCCCGGCGGCACCGCCGCCGCGTCGCTCAACGGGGGGGCCGGCTGCTCGAGGCGGGCGATGAGCCGGGTGTAGCCCGGGCCCTCGAACGGCGGCCGGCCGGCGAAGAGGCTGAAGATCAGGCAGCCGAAGGCATAGAGGTCGGTGCGGGGGTCGGCCCGCTCGCAGCGGACCTGCTCGGGGGCCATGAAGTCGACCGTGCCCCGCAGCGTATGCCCGGTGGTCGTCGCCCACTCGACGGGCTCGCTCTCGACCGCGGCGATGCCGAAGTCGGCCAGCCGCGGCTGCGGGGGGTCGTCGGCGGTCAGCAGCACGTTCGACGGCTTGAGATCGCGATGCACGATGCGCCGACCGTGCACGTAGGCCAGCGAGCGGGCGAGGGCGACGAGCACCGGCAGCAGCCGCGCGGGCGGCTCGCCGGCCAGCCGGCGCAGGTCGCCCCCCGGCATGAACTCGGTGACCATGTAGATCTGGCCGGCGGCGGCCCCGTGGTCGAGCACCCGCAGGCAGCCGGGGTGGGCCAGCCGGGAGATCGCCCGCACCTCGCGCTGGAAGCGCAACCGCGCCCGTGCATCGGCCACCCGATCGGGCCGCAGCAGCTTCACCGCGACCGACGCCCCGCTCTCCAGGTCGAGCGCCCGGTAGACGACGCCGCCGCCGCCCGAGCCGACCCCCTCGTCGAGCCGATAGCGACCGCCGAGCACCGTGCCCGGCGGGATGGACGGCGCGCTGCGCAGGGTATCGTCCAGAGGCCCGTCGGGCGCCCCCGCGCGCTCCGCAATGTCGACCGCGCCGTCCACGGTCAGGGTCTCGGTGCTCGACGCCACGGCGCGAACCTCGAGTTCGGTGTCGGGCGGGGCGGTCATCGGGGTGGGCTCCTCCAGCCACGGCATCATAGCCGACCCCATGCGCGACCCGAACACCCGGACGCTCCCCGACCGTCCGGGTGTTCGGCCGCGCGCCCCCCTCTCGGCCCCAGCGCCCGAGATGGCGCCGTTTCGGCCCGCCGACCGGTTGGCATCGACCTTGCGAACACCGGTGGATACCCGAACACACCGGAGTCGAATCATGAAGCGCATCGCATTCAGCCCACGCCCGGCAGGCCTCGGCCTCTTCGCCCTCGCGCTGCTCGTCAGCGCCGCCGCCGCCGCCGAGCAGCGGGTCACCCTGCGGGGGCATCACGGCACCTACGTCGTCGCCGAGGCCAACGGGCAGGCCAACGCCAACCGCCGCCACGCCAAGGCGTGGGAGACCTTCACCCTCGTCACCCACCCCGACGGGCGGGTCTCGCTGCGCGGGGCCCATGGCAAGTACCTCGTCGCCGAGCGGGACGGCACGGTCAACGCCAACCGGAAGCACGCCAACGATTGGGAGAAGTGGCGCCTCGTGCGCCACGGCGACGGGCAGGTCTCGCTGCGCAGCCACCACGGCAAGTGGCTGGTCGCCGAGTCCGACGGCCGGCTCAACGCCAACCGGAAGCACGCCAACGCCTGGGAGAAGTTCCGCCTGACCCGCGTCGGCGCGCCGAAGCCGCCGCAGCCCGTCGACCGGCACCCGCGCATCACCCTGCGGGGGCATCACGGCACCCACGTCGTCGCCGAGGCCAACGGGCAGGCCAACGCCAACCGCCGCCACGCCAAGGCGTGGGAGACCTTCACCCTCGTCACCCACCCCGACGGGCGGGTCTCGCTGCGCGGGGCCCACGGCAAGTACCTCGTCGCCGAGCGGGACGGCACGGTCAACGCCAACCGGAAGCACGCCAACGATTGGGAGAAGTGGCGCCTCGTGCGCCACGGCGACGGGCGGGTCTCGCTGCGCAGCCACCACGGCAAGTGGCTGGTCGCCGAGTCCGACGGCCGGCTCAACGCCAACCGGAAGCACGCCAACGCCTGGGAGAAGTTCCGCATGACGGTCGTCGGGGGCGACGCCCGCCGGGACGTCGCCCGCCACGATGGGCGCATCCAGCTGGTGGGCACCCACAAGAGCATGACGCCCGCCGAGTTCCGCCGCGAGCTCGCCGGCCAGGGCTTGACCCTGGTCCAGCGCGACCGGCTGCGGGAGAACGAGTGCGCGGTGGTCTACCCCCGAGCCGACGCCGACGACATCGCCGCCGAGTTCGCCCTGCTCACCTGCAACAAGCGCATCGGCGACAGGGTCGTGCTGAGCACCGCCGCGGTGCACGGGGGCTGCGACGCCTCGAACGTGCGGACCCAGGGGGCGGGCGGCGCCTGCTCCATCGGCGTGGCGAGCACCCGGCTGACCGCCGATCTGCCCAACGGGCGCAAGGCCGAGTACACCGTCGACGGCCCCAACGCCGGCGCGTGCGGCTTGGTCTCCACCGAGCGGGTCTGCGCCAACGCGGGGGCCGATCTGGCCTCGACCTCGTTCGGCGTCAAGGACGCCCGGGGCAACGGGATCGGCGTCGGCGTATCGAGCGGCGTGGGCGCCGGCCTCGGCGGCGGCTACGAGGACGGGGTCCTCTCGGCCAGCTTCGACCTCAAGATCATCGCCGGGGCGTCGATCAGCTTCTCGGTGAACGTGGAGGACGCCGGGCAGGCGATCTACAGCGGCAGCAAGACCGCCTTCATGCACACCGGCAAGGGTATCGTAGCGGTCGGCCAAGGCATGGAGAAGGGGGTCACGGTGGTCGGCGAGAACGTGGTCAAGGGCGCCGAGGCGGTGGGCAACGGCGTCAAGGACGGCGTCGAGGCGGTCGGCGATTTCTTCGGCGATATCTTCTGACCGCGGGACCACGCCATCCAGCGCCGGGGCCTCGTCGCGCCCATGTCATCCGCCGAGCAGCCCGAGGCGGAGGCCAAAGCGGCGGGCGCCGACGACAGCGGGTCGGCGCCGGATCCGGCCTGACGCCCGCGCGCCCTCAGCGCGCCGGCTCGAAGATCACCTCGCCCGCCCGGTCGATATAGCCCCGCGACAGCCGGCCTTCGGCGTCGCGGCGACCGACCATCGCCCGCCCGCCGCGGAAGTAGCCCGCCGACGACTGCGGATCGTCCCATGTGGGCGCGATGGCCCACGCGCCGGCGCGGTCGATGTAGCCCACCTTGCCCTCGGCGTCGATCTGGGCCAGCCCCTCGCGAAAGCAGCCGGGCCGCTCGAACGTCGGCGGGATGATCATCTCGCCGGCCTGGTCGATATAGCCCGTCTTCTCCTGCCCGCGGGGCGTGACCGCTGCCAGGCCCTCGCAGAAGCCCCAGGCGAAGGTGAAGTCGGTCGCGACGATCTTGCCGCTGCGGTCGATGAACGACCAGACGTCGTCGTGGCGCACCGGCGCGAGGCCTTCGGAGAACCCGCGGCCGAACTTCCACGGGCCCTCGATCACCGTCAGGCCGTCGCGGTCGACATAGCGCACGCGATCGCCCAGATCGAGCGGCATCAGGCCCTCGGCGAACTCCGGCGGGTCGCGCACGTCGGCGCCCGGCGGAAACGAGAAGACGATCCGCCCGGTGACGTCGATGCTGGCGCCACGGTCGCGGGCCACCTCGACCGTCGCCCGGCCCTCGCTGAACGGCGTGGCCCGCATGAACGTCGGCGGGATGGCCCAGGCGCCGGTGCGGTCGAGGTAGCCCCACAGCCGGGTCTTGGGATCCATGGCCGCCGCGCGCCCGTCGGAGAACGACTTCGCCGAGCGGAAGCGCGGCTCGATGACCCACTCTCCGCTGGGATCGATGAAGCCGGCCTTGCGGTTGTCGCCGGCGCGGTAGACCCGGGCCAGGCCTTCGCTGAACGTGGCGGCGAGGTCGAACCGCGGCGGGATGACGATCTGCCCGTCGCGGTTCATATAGCCCTCCCCGCCGTCCACGTAGACCACGTAGAGATCGGCGCCGGGCGCCGGCGGCTCGGCCTCGGCCTCGGCGGCGGGGCGGGCGCCGCAGGCGGCGAGCAGGGCGCAGAGCGCGAGAGAGACGGTTCGATATGCGGGGCTCATGGCGGGCCTCCCTGGTCGTCGGCAGCGCAGGATGCCACGCCGCCGGCCGGAAGGCATCCCGCTGCGGAGAAGCCGCCGTCGGCGCGCCCCCCCGGTGACAGATGTGTGTCAGAATGCGCATAGACCGAGGAGATCACCGATGCGCACACGACGCCGCCCGACCTTGTCGCCTCTCCTGGCCTGCTGCGCGGCGCTGGCGGGCCTCGCGCTCGGCTGCGGGGAGACCGAGCCGGGCACGCTGACGGACAGCCAGCCACCCGACAGCCAGCCACAGGATGCCGCGACGGCGGACAGCGGCGCGCCAGACGGTCAGCCTCGGGACGGCCAGCCTCGGGACGGCGCCGCCGATACAGGTCCGGAGCCCGACATGGCGCTGCCCGACGCCGCCGTCGACGCCGCGCCGCTCGTGCCCGTCGACGCCGAGACCATGCCGCCGATGATCGAGCCGGGCCCGCTCGACGACGTGCTGCGCCTCAACCACGTGCAGGCCCGCGGCACGCACAACAGCTACCACGTCGAGGGCCCGATCGTGGCCCACCCAAGCCATCGCTACACCCACCTGCCGCTCGACGAACAGCTCGAGTTGCAGGGGGTCCGCCAGTTCGAGCTGGATCTGCATCGCTCCGATGCGGGCGAGCTGGAGGTCTTCCACATCCCGATCATCGATCCCGAAACGGTCTGCCGGGCCTTCGGTGACTGCTTGCGCTCGATGAAGTCGTGGTCCGACGCGAATCGGGCCCACATGCCGATCGTGGTCTGGATGGAGCTCAAGGACGCCAACGACGGCCCGGGTACCGGCTATGGACCCATCGCCGGGCACTACGATCAGATGGAGGCCGAGATCCGGGCCGTCTGGCCCCGCGAGCGGCTGTTCACGCCGGATGATCTGCGCGGCGACCACCCGACCCTGCCCGCGGCGCTCGCGGCGGACGGCTGGCCGACGCTCGGCGCGCTGCGCGGGCGCATCATGTTCATCCTGCTCGAAGGCGGTCATCACCGGGATGGCTACCTGGGCGACAGCCCGGTGGGCGACAGCCCGGTGGGCGAGGGCCGGCTGTGCTTCGTCAAGGCGTCGACCACGGCCGATCCCTTCGCCGCGTTCTTCAAGATCGACGACGGCCGGGTCGAGCGCGCGCGGATCGAAGAGACGGTGGCGGCGGGCTTCATCGTGACCAGCAATGTGGATCCGGCCGATGGCGACCCCGAAGACAACGCCGATCGCCGCGCGCAGACGCTGGCCGCGGGTTCACACTTCCTCAGCACCGACTTGCCGGCGCCGACGGGCCCGGACGATACCAACTGGCTCGACATCCCCGGCGGCACGCCGGCCCGTTGCAACCCGCAGACCGCGCCGCCCGAGTGCACGCCCGAAGCCATCGAGGATCTGTCGCGCTGAGCGCCGGCCGTCCGTCCGCTGTAATGATCCGCAGCGGCCGCGTCGGGTCGACGGCCCCGACCGATCCGGAGACCCGCCATGCGCCACCCGACCCTCGCCCCCATCCGCAAGCTGCTCGTCGCCGCCCTCGGCCTGAGCGGCTGCATCGCCGAAACCCCGGCCGAAGAGCCGAGCGTCGACGATCCGCCGCCGCCGTGTGACGGCGTCGTGGTGCCCGGCGCGGCGGGCCAGCCGAGCGGCTTCATGCGCTGCGACGACGGATCCATCGACCGGGTCGGCCCGGCGAGCTGCGAACCGTTCGAGTACGGCAGCGGCAGCTGCGAAGACTTCGGCGAAGCCTTCGAGGGGGACTGCAGCAGCGACGCCGACTGCGACGCCGGCCGGCTGGGCCGCTGCGAGAACATCGACCCTTCGGGGTTCAGCTGCAGCTGCCGCTACTTCTGTGACTCGGACGCCGACTGCCCCGGCAGCAACATCTGCGCGTGTCGCATCACCGCCAACGGCGCGATCACCGGCACCTGCGTGCCCCCCCGCTGCGAGAGCGGCGATGACTGCGGCGAGGGCGGCCGCTGCGGCGTCACCCGCATCGAACGAGACTGCGAAGCCCCCGACGCGGTGGGCTGCCGGACGGGCGCCGACGAGTGCGCGGCGGGCCCCGACTGCGGTGAGTTCTGCACCGACGAGGGCTGCTTCGGCCGGTGCTTCCCCGCCGGCATCGGCGAAGCGCGCGTGATGAGCGAGCCCGAGGTGCTCAATCGCTGGCATTGCGATACGGTGGGCTATGTCTGCGGGCGGCCGCTGAGGGTCGACGCCGCGCCGCGGCTCGCTGCCGGAACGCAGCGGGGCGGATGGCAGGCGCGCCAGCGGGTCGAGGCTTGCGCCCCGGCCGATCGCGCAGCGCTGGCGGCCCATTGGGGGCAGATCGCCGCGCTCGAGCACGCCTCGGTGGCCAGCTTCGCCCGCTTCTCGATGCAGCTCATGGCCCTCGGCGCGCCGGCGGACCTGCTCGCCGACTGCCAGCAGGCAGCGGCGGACGAGGTGCGGCACGCCCGGCTGGCCTATGGCATCGCGACGGCGTTCGCCGGTGAGGTCGTCGGGCCGGGGCCGCTCGATCTCAGCGGCGTCGAGCTGGCGGTCGATCCGGCCACCGTGCTGCGCGAGACGATCATCGAGGGCTGCATCGGCGAGACGATGGGCGCGGTGGAGGCGGCCGAGGCGGCCCGCGTGGGCGACGATCGCGACATCGCGGCGGCCTGCGCGCGCATCGCCGAGGACGAGCTGCGCCACGCGGCGCTGGGCTGGCGGGTGGCGCGCTGGCTGGTCGAGCGGGATCCGACGCTGGCGGCGGTGGCGGCGGTGGCCTTCGCCGATGGCATCCGGCATCACAGCGAAGGCATCACGCCGTCGCCCGAAGCCATCCAGCGGCGTGGCATCGCGGTGCGTCCGGCCCTGCGGCGAGCGGCGGTGCGCGACATCATCCGGCCGCTGGTCGGCGAGCTGTTCGGGTGAAGCGGCTCGGCCAACCGCGGCACCGTCAGTGGCGCCAGGCCCAGTCGCCGTCTTCGCAGTGATCGACCCGCAGCCCCTCGATGCGCGCGCCGAAGCCGTCGAAGAGCACGCCGCTCGTCAGCGCCCGGCCGTCGAGCTGGATCGGCGGCATGTCGGCGCAGACCCCGCTGTAGGTCCGGGCGTAGCGCCGCCAGCCATCGCCCCCTTCGACGCGCCCGATCTCCCAGCCGCAGCCGGTATTCCAGATGAGCCAGCCCGATTCGTCGGCCTTGCGGAAGCAGCGGGTGAAGTCGCCGCCGAACCACGCCCCGCCCTCGTCGCGGGCGCAGTCGCGGGCCTCGACGTAGTCACCGGCGATGTCCGCGGGCACGGCGTCTCCGTCGAGGCTGACCGTCGCGCCGCTGTCGGCGCAGGGCGCCGGCTCGGGGGTGTAGACGAAGCGCACGCCCTCGACCGGATCGCCGAAGCCGTCGAGCAGCGGGAAGCCGCCGAGCCCGCGCAGGTCGAGCTGCCAGTGCGGCATGTCGGCGCAGACCCCGCTGTAGGTGCGGGCCGTCCGGGTCCACCGCGCCCCGCCGCGCTCGTCTTCCTGACGCCCGAGCTCCCAGCCGCAGCCGGTATTCCAGATGAGCCAGCCCGAGCGATCGGCCTTGCGGAAGCAGCGGGTGTAGTCGCCGCCGAACCACGCCCCGCCTTCGTCGCGGGTGCAGTCGCGGGCCTCGACGTAGCGCCCGGCGAACGCCCGGGGGCGCCCGGCCCCGTCGACGACCTCGACCCCGGGCGCGAGGTCCGACGGCGCGCGGCAGAGGTCGAGGCGCACGCCGTCGATGATGTCGCCGAAGCCGTCGAAGAGCAGGCCGGTCGTCAGCGCCGACGGCTCGCGCTGGTCGATGGGCATCGACGCGCACTGCCCCGAGAAGGTCCGCGCGACGCGGCTCCAGCGGGGCGGCTGGCCCTCCGAGCGGCCGAGCTCCCAGCCGCAGCCGGTATTCCAGATGCGCCAGCCGCTGTCGTCGGCTTTGTCGTAGCAGATCGCGTAGTCGACGCCGCCGAACCACGCTCCGCCGTCGTCGCGGGCGCAGGTCGCGGCGCGATAGTCGCCGAAGGCGTCGGCGGGCACGGCCTCGGACGCGCCGTCGACGGTCAACCCGGGGTCGCAGGGCGTCGGATCGACGCAGCGGTCGAGGCGCACGCCGTCGACGCGGCGGCCGAAGCCGTCGTAGAGCACGCCGGTCGTCAGCGCGCGGGCATCTCGCTGGCGGGGCGGCAGCGCGGCGCATTGCCCGGTGTAGGTCATCAGCACCCGGCCCGCCGGATCGGGCCCGCCGCCGAACTCGCCGACGACCCAGCCGCAGCCGGTGTTCCAGACCCGCCAGTCCGAGCCGTCGGACTTGCGGAAGCAGCGGGTGTAGTCGGCGTCGCCGAACCACGCCCCGCCCTCGTCGCGGGCGCAGTCGATCGCTTCGGTGTAGTGGCCGAAGGCGGCGGCGGGCAGCTCGGCGGCTTCACCGCTGAGCTCGACGCCGGGCATGCAGCCGGGGGGCGGCATGGCGTCGGGCATGGCATCCGGCATGGCATCAACCATAACATCCGGCATGGCATCAACCATGGCATCAACCATGGCATCACCGGCAGGAACCAATATGGCATCAGCCATGGCATCACGGGTCGCGTCCGCCGCGGCGTCCAGCTCGCCCGGCGTGGCGTCGGCGGCGCCCGCATCGGCCGTGATGGCATCGGCCCCGCCGTCCATGGCATCCGCCGGACCATCGCCCATGGCATCGCCCATGACCTCGGGCATGGCATCCGCGATGGCATCCGGCCCGCCGGCGCTGCCGCCCGTATCACACCCCCACAGCGTGAGGCCCACCACGGCCAGGCGCCATACATTCGATGACATGCCGTCCCCTCCCCCCGCGCATGGCGGATGGCTTCAGCCGCGGCGCGCCCAGCTGAGCATGCCTTCGATGTTGGCCTGCACCGCCCGCGGGGCGCCGGCGTCGGCCCCCTTGGTCAAGGCGGCGAACTTGATCCGGCCGACGTCGTCCCGGCTCGGCGCGCTGCTCAGCGCGTAGCCCAGCGCCTCGGGGCGGATGAGCCAGGCGCCGTCGTTATAGTCCGATCGGGTGCCGTCCCGCTTGCTCAGCTTCGCCGCGCCGGGGTGCAGATACCAGCCGAGCACCCGCCAACCATCGCGCTCGCCGAGGTCTTCGAGCACCAGCTCGTGGTGCAGCGCGCCGACGACGGGGATCTTGATCTTCTGGTAGAAGCGCACCGACTTCGGCGGCTCGTGGGCCGGATCGGCGATCGAGCGGCTGGTATCGACGAAGTCGATGTTGCCCACGTAGTGGTCGACGTCCATCACCCGGGCGACGACCTTGTCTACGTCGACGGATGTCGCCAGGACGCCGACGCCTTCCTTGGTGACCTTGCCCGGCTGCTTCCACGAGGCGAAGGCGAAGCCCGATCCCCAGCGGGGCAGGTTGCGCAGGACGCGGTCGACGAAGGGGGCGCTGCTCATGGTGGCTCCTCTGCAGTGGTTCTCTGCGACAGCGAGCCGCCATCATGCGCCACCGCGGGCCAGATGGGTAGCGCCGGCGACGCGCGGCTCAGGCGTTGGTCTCGACCGCCTCGGTCGGCTCGGGCGCGAACGCGGCGATCGGCGCGGTGGGGCTCTCGTCGTCGACGCTCGGCGCCGCGAACGCCGCGCCGACCGCGTAGGGGGTCAGGGTCCACAAGACGCCGGGGGTCGGCCCGCTCATCTCGCCGAGCAGGTATTCGAGGCGGGTGACCTGTAGCGCCGACCCGCAGACGATGCGCAGGTCGATCGGGCGCCCGACGAGGCTGCTGACGATGCCCAACGCGTCGAAGAGGCGGCGATAGTGGCGGTCGCTGAAGTTGCGGTCGACGATCGCCATGCGCGAGCCCTCGGGATCGAGGTCGACGAAGACGCTGTCGATGCGGCTCAGCGAGGCCCACATGGCGTCGGCGACGTCGGGGTGGCGCAGGTGGCCGCGGGCGAAGAGCGCCGGCTCGACCCAGTGGGTCGGGTGCAGCGGCCGGCCCTCGTGCAGGTGATACTCGAAGCGGTGCACGGCGGTGAAGCGGGCGCGCCCCAGCACGGGCCGCGGGCAGTCGCGCCCGGTGAGCAGGCGCATGGTGGTGCGGCGCAGGGCCAGCGCCCGAGACGCGGGCAGCGCGATGCGCGAGCCGAGGCGGCGGTCGGCGACGGTCTGCATCAGCGCCCGGGCCGCCGTCGGGCCGCCCAGCCATTCGCCGAGCTGATCGACGGTCGCCACGCCGCCCGACAGGGCCATGGCCGAGAGCACGCCGTCGTACTGCTCGTCGTAGATGTGCGGGTCCCGACGCCGCATCGAGCCTCCGGGTGAGGTTGCGTCCCAGGCTTCAGACTGCCCGTTCGGCTCGCGTGCATCAAGTCGGCGGCGTTTCGTGTACGGGTGACCGCATCTCGTACGAGGGTTGGAGCACGGGACGCGAGCGGTGATACTGACGGCGCCGTCCAACCGGGCCGAGAGGAGCCGCCGTTGCCGTTGTTGCTGATCCGGGTGTCGCTGCTGGTGTCGCTGCTGGCGGCGCCGCCCGCCGCGCAGAGCCGCCCGACCCACTGGCCGAGCCGTGAGTTCCGCATCTTCTGCGGCACGGCGGGCGGCGACCGGCTGACGGACTACGCCGTCCCGGGGGTCGATCCCGACAGCAAGGACCGCATCAACTCGTTCTTCGGCTGCGTGCCCGAGGCGCGGCGCAAGCCGGTGCTCGACGAGCTCGCGCTGCTGGTCGACCACTTCGATCGCTGGGGCATCCGCCCGCGCCTGGCGACCTTCCGCGACGGCGCGCGGTACTATCATCGGCTGTACGTCAATGAGATCGCGGTGCCGGCGCGCACCGTCTCGCCCATCGCGTCGTACGTGCCGCTGGCCCGGGCGTCCCTGAGCGTCAACGCCGATCCGGAGAAGGCCTTCGGGGCCAAGGCGCCGTTCGATCTGCTGCGCTTCTTCCTGGCCCACGAGCTGACCCATGTCATGCAGCGCTCGTCGCGGCTGCTGCAGACGAGCCCGGCGGAGAGCACCGACAAGCCCGGCGGCGACTGGGTCAACGAGGGCATGGCCGACGCGGTGGGCCTGCAGTGGATGGCGCACCGCAACAACGGCCTGCTGCGGCCCGCGGCCGTGCCCGAGATGGCCGATACGCCGGTCGGTGCGCGGCCCTACCACCGCCCGCTGCCCATCTCGGACGATCACTACGATACGGTGCGGCCGGGGGTGAAGCAGGCGCTCATCGCCAAGCATCACTATCGCACCAGCAGCTTCTGGCGCTTCGTGCTCGAGCGCCTGGGCGGCGGCGATACGCGGTACTTCGCCCGCATGCTGCAGCACGCCGCGCCGACCTGGGGCGGCGGCACGCGCACCCATTGGGTCAAGTGGCTCGACGATCAGCTGCGGGGGCGCAGCGGGCAGAGCCTGTCGAAGACGTTCGGCGCGTTCCTGCCCGAGTATCTGAGCTGGGGCTTCAGCCGCTTCGCGAACTGGGGCTACACCGGCGCCCGGGCCAAGAAGAAGGAATACTCGATCGCCGAGTGGCTGAAGACGGGCTTCGACACCTGCGAGACGCTGCCGATGACCCCGGGCGGCACCTACACGCTCGAGCTGCGTCAGGTCGCGGCCATGAGCGGGCGCTGCTTCATCGCGGCGATCAAGGCGCCGGGCTACGCCGTGGCCGGCCTGGACATCATCGCGAGCGGCCCGCCGCAGAAAGTCGTCGACGGGCTGCACCTGGGCGTGGGCCATGCCATCGGGCACACCACCTGGAACTGCTATCGGGCGACCGAAGCCAGCGGGCCGCGGCGCTGCCTGCAGACGGGCCGCCGCCTGAAAGCGAAGGACGGCAAGGCGCGCAAGACGTGGACCGTGCAACCCTTTCGGCTCGACGGCCACGATGAGCTGTTCGTCTACCTGACGCTGTCGTCCTTCCCCGAGAGCCACGGCAAAGCCTGGCTCGATCGCACCGATACGATCGTGCTCGACGTCGGCGTGCGCGCCACACACCTCAATGCGCAGACGCCGACGACCCGCGGGGCGCAGCTGCCGCTCGCCGCGCCGCTCACGGCGGCGATGACCGGGCTGTCGAACCGCGGCGTGCGCCCCGGACTGCCGGTGGCCGCCGCCGACGCGACCCTCGATCCGATGGCCTATATGGGCGCGATGCTGTTCGACCCGGCCGCGCTGGGCACCACCGGCCTGCCGAGCGCGGTCGCCGCGGAGCTGCCCGCGGGGCTGCCGGGGCTCTCGGTGCTCGCGTGGCGCGACGGCGAGCCGACGCCGGATCAGGTCTATATGGTCGCCTTCAGCGAGCCGCTGCCGCTGGGGTTCGAGGGCCGGGTCGAGGCGGCGCTGTCGGTGAACCTCGAGCCGGGCGAGGCTCCGCCGCGCATGGGCTGGCCCGCGGGCCGCGAGCCGGTGCCGGTCGACGTCGAGTTCACCGCCGAGCGCGTCGCATTGAGCTTCGACTCGCCGCTGTGCATCGCCGACCTGAAGGCCATCGGGCAGAACCCGACGCCGGCGGCGCTCGCCGGGCACCTCTGCGCCGAGCAGGGCGCGGTCTCGGGCGCGGTCTCGCTGCCGTTCGGCGCGTACTACGTGGTGGGTTCAGCCCCGGCGCTCGACCCGGCGGACGTAGCGCTGGCCGACGACGCGGGCCCGGGGGTCGATGAGTCCGATGACGGCCCCGGAGACTCGGCCACGGCGCCCTCGGCCGGCGCGCCGGCTGCGCCCGCGGGCGGCGCGCTGGCCCCGTGCGCCTGCACCTGCGCCCGGCTGGCGCAGCATGTGGCGGCGTTCGAAGAGGTCGGGCGCGAGATGCAGGCGGCTATCGAGGCGCTGGGGCCGGAGGGGCTGATGCAGGCCGCCGAGCAGGGGCGCGATCCCATGCCCGCCGCGCTTCAGGCGCGGGCCGCGGCCCTCGAAGGGTTCGAGCCGTGTATGGATCGCTGCGCGGAGGTCTTCGCCCAATGCCGCTGAGACACCGGCCGCTGAGACGCCGGCCGCTGAGACGCTGGCCGCTGGGCGCGCTGTGCCTGCTCGCGACCATATGCCTGAGCAACTGCGGCATCGTCGCGGAGCCGGACGCCGACGGGGGGCCGCCCCTCGATACGGTGGTGCGCATCGACGACTTCGACCGCGCGTGCACCGTCGACGCCGACTGCGTCGCCGGCCTCGTGGGCGACGTCTGCGCCTGTGGCTGCGACTGGGCCGGCTTCGCGGCGCGCGACCGGGTGCGCTTCGATCAGGCCTGGCTGCGCACCTACATGGCCTGCGCCGCTCCGCCGGACTGCGCCGCGTGCGCCGAGCCCTTCGTCTGGTGCGACGCGGGGGTCTGCGCCGCGCGGGTCGGGCCGGCGGCCTGCGGCTGTCCGGGCGGCACGGTCTGCGTGCAGCGCTACGACGGCCGCTGCGGCGGCGGCTCGCCGGTGTGTATCGAGGCCCCGGCGGGCTGCGCCGCGCAGAGCGATGTGCCCATCGGTCGCCGGGTCTGCGCGCCGGATTGCGAGGCGACGCTCTGCGGCGCGGCGGGGACGTCGTGTCGCGGCGCGTGCGGCGGCGGCGCCGAGCAGGTCGAGCGCCCGTTCGCGGTGCAGTGCTACGGGTTCTGACGTCTTTTTTTCGGGTCGCGGCGATTTTTTCCGACGGAAGTCGAGGGTCGCCTCCAATCAGGCAGCGAAGGACGCCACGGCGGCGTCTCTCGTTTCGACGATGGGAGTCTCATGAACGCGACGATGCGTCTGCTCGCGGCGGCGGTGGTCTGTCTCGGCCTCGCCGGGTGCCCGCTGGACCGCGAAGAACCAATAGGCAGTGACTGCGCCAACGGCGCCTGCGCCGATGCCCAGCCCCGCGACGCGGCGGTGGGCGACGACGAACCGGATGACATCGACGGCGACGGCGTCGCCGACGTCGATGACAACTGCCCCGACGACGCCAACGGCGATCAGGCCGACGAAGACGGCGATGGCATCGGCGATGCCTGCGACGAGGCCGATCCGCGGCCGTGCAACGCCAATGGAGACTGCCCGCCGGGCACCGCCTGCACCGCCGCCGGCCGCTGCGTCGCGCTGCCGGATGAGTGCGACGCCGAGCTGTGCAATGGCCTCGACGACGACTGCGACGGCGTCGTCGACGAGGACGTCTGCGACGCGCCGGCCGATCGCGACGGCGACGGCATCGCCGACGACGACGACAACTGCCCCGACGCGGTGAACCCCGACCAGCGCGACGACGACGGCGATGGCATCGGCGACGCCTGCGACGACCCGCCGAACGCCTGCCCCGGTGAGGGCGAGGTCTGCGCCGTCGGCGTCGGCGCCTGCGCGGCCGAGGGGCGTATCGTCTGCGCCGCGGCGGGCCCGATGTGCGACGCGAGGCCCCACGCGCCGCAGCGGGAGGTCTGCAACGGCCTCGACGACGACTGCGACGGCCTCGCCGACGAAGAGGGCTGTGACGAACCGGCGGATCGCGACGGCGATGGCATCGCCGACGACGCCGACAACTGCCCCGATGCGGTCAACCCGGATCAGGCCGACCGCGACAACGACGGCGTGGGCGATGCCTGCGCGAACGTGGCGTGCGGCCCGAACGGCGGCTGCCCCCCCGGTTTCGTCTGCACCGCGCTCGGCCAGTGTGTGGCGGAGCCCGGTTGCCGCGACGACGCCGACTGCCCGCCGGGTGAGGTTTGCCGACTCGCCGCTGGCGGCGGCGCCTGCGCGCCGCCCGACGAGCAGTGCAATGGCGTCGACGACGACCGCGACGGCCGCGTCGACGAGGGCGCCTGCGATCCCGGCCCCGAAGAGTGCAACATGCTCGACGACGACGGCGACGGCCGCATCGACGAGGGCGCCTGCAACAACGCCGCGTGCGGCGGCCGGGTCTGCCCCGCCGGCACGGTGTGCGACCCGGCGCAGAACCGCTGCGTCGAGGCCGATGTGCCGTGCAACGCCGACGCCGACTGCCCCGCGGGCCAGTTCTGTACGCCCGTCGGGGCCTGCGTCGACGGCGGCGAGCGCTGTGATGGCATCGACGATGACATGGATGGCATCGTCGACGAGGGCGCCTGCGATCCCGGCCCCGAAGAGTGCAACATGCTCGACGACGACGGCGACGGCCGGGTCGACGAGGGCGCCTGCAACAACGCCGCCTGCGGCGGACAGATGTGCCCCGCCGGCTTCGTCTGCGACCCCAACCGCAACCGATGCGTGCGCGAGGATCCCCTGGCCTGCGCCGCGGACGCCGACTGCCCGGCGGGCGAGGTGTGCGTCAACGGCGTCTGCGGCGGCGGCGCGGGCGACGAGCGCTGCGACGGCCTCGACAACGACCTGGACGGCGTCGTCGACGAGGGCGCCTGCGGCCCGGGCCCCGAAGAGTGCAACATGCTCGATGACGACGGCGACGGCCGGGTCGACGAGGGCGCCTGCAACAACGTCGGCTGTGGCGGGCAGATGTGCCCCGCGGGCTTCGTGTGCGACGCGGCGACCAATCAGTGCGTCGAAGACGCCCCGGTGCGCTGCAACGCCGCCGCCGACTGCCCGGCGGGCCAGCGCTGCACCTTCGCCGGCGTCTGCGTCGCCGCGCCGCAGCCCGAAGAGTGCAACATGATCGACGATGACCAGGACGGCGTCGTCGACGAGGGCGCCTGCGCCGACGTCTTCGACGCCGACGGCGACGGGGTCGACAACGACCGCGACAACTGCCCGCAGACCCCCAACGGCGGCCAGTTCGACAGCGACATGGACGGGCGGGGCGACGCCTGCGACGACGACATCGACGGCGACGGCGTCGACAACCCGCAGGACAACTGCCTGTTCGTCTTCAACCCCGATCAGAGCGACTCGAACGGGGACGGACAAGGCGACGCCTGCGACGAGGACGACGACGACGGGTGGGCCGACGACGAAGACAACTGCCCCTTCGACAGCAACCCCGACCAGGCGGACACCGACGCCGATGGCATCGGCGACGCCTGCGACGACGACCTGGACGGCGATGGCATCCCCAACCGCCAGGACAACTGCCCGTTCGTGCCCAACCCCGACCAGCGGGATGTCGACGGCGATGGCATCGGCGACGCCTGCCGCTAGCGTGACGCCCTCGAACGGCGTGGGCGCCGGTCAGACGCACCGATGACAGCGCCCGCGTCTCTCGTCATGATGCGTGGGTGACCACCGACCCCCACGCCCGGCCCGCGCCCGACCCGGATCCCGACCCCCTGCGCGGATCCGATCCCCTGCCCCGCTTCTGCGCCTACGCCGTCCTGCGCAACCTGCGCCTCTTCGATCCGTTTCTCGTGCTCTTCCTCATCGCCGACCTCGGGCTCGACTTCGCGGCGGTGGGGCTGGTCATCGCGTGGCAGAAGGGGCTGCTCGCCGCGCTCGAGGTCCCGCTGGCGGTGGTGGCCGACCGCTTCGGGCGGCGGCGCACGCTGGTGGCGAGCTTCACCATCGCGGCCCTGGCGATGCTGGCGCTCTTCGCGGCGAGCGCGGCCGCCGACCCGCTGTGGCCCGTCCTCGGCGCGCTGGCGCTCTACGCGGTGGGTGAGGCGCTGCGCACGGGCACCCACAAAGCGATCATCCTCGACTGGCTCACCCGGCGCGACGAGCGCCGCCGCAAGGTTCAGGTCATCGGGACCGCGCGCTTCTACTCCAAGGCCAGCGCCGGCGCGGCCGCGCTGCTCGGTGGCGCCCTGGTCTGGCTCACCGGCCGCTATGGACCGCTCTTCGCCGCCTCGGCGGTGCCCACCGCGCTCTGCGCGCTGCTCGTCGCCCGCTACCCGCGCGCGCTCGACGACCGCCCGCCGCCCGCGCCGCCCGCCCGCGCCCGCCGGGGCCTCGGCGCGCGGCTGAGCGCCATCAGCAGCGCCATGAGCCGGCCGGGCCTGCTGGCGGTCGTGGTGCCCTCGGTGCTCTTCGAGAGTCAGGTCAAGCTGGCCGGCGCGTGGCTGCAGCCGGCGCTGGCCCATGGCATCGAAGGCCTCGACCTTGCCGTAGCCGGCGGCGTCGGCGCGATGCTCTACGGCATATGGCACCTCGCGTCGGGTCTCTTCGCCGGCAGCGCCGCGCTCTTCTCGAGCCGCCTGGTGGGGTGGGCCGGCGGCCCCCGGCGCGCGCTGGCTGCGGCCCATCTGCTCGCCGCGATCGTGCTCGGCCTGACGAGCGCCGGCTTCGCCGGGGGCTGGCTCGGCCCCGGGTTGGCGTTGATGCTCGGGCTCGCGGCCCTGCAGAACGCCCGCCGGCCGATCTTCGTCGCCGCGATCGACGACGTCATGGACCCCCGCTGGCGCGCCACGACCCTCTCGGTCGAGAGTCAGGCCCGGGCCATCGTGCACGCGCTGACCGCGGCGACGGTCGGGGTGATCGCCGAGTATGCCGGGCTGGGCTTCGGTTTCGCGCTGATGGCGGCCCTGGTCGGGCTGGCCGCGGTCGGATCTTTTCTGCCGCAGACGCCGGGCAGCGCGCGCCGGCCCGACGAGAAAGAGTAGACTGAGGCCGTCGCTGACAGGCCCCCGAGGATCCATGGACGACGGCTTCGACTGGCTCGATACCCTGCCCGAAGACCTGCAGGGGCAGATCTGGCACCTGATGGACTGCGTCGCCGAGGGCCGCCACGCCCAGGTCGACGCCATCGTGCCGGGCATCGTCGCCCGGGCGCGCGGCGAGCAGCGCCCGTGGGTCGAGATCTTCGCCCGCAACTTCGCGCTGCGCAGCCAGGTGCTGCACCGGGAAGACATCCGCGAGGGCCTGGGTCAAGCCATCGAGCTGCTCGATCGGGCCCACGCCCCCGATACCCGCGACTGCCCGCAGACCATCTGCACCGCGCACGCGGTGTGCGCCGCCTATGGCATCAAGGATCCCACCGGCTATATCGACGAGCGGCTGGCCGTCTCGACGGAGACCCTCTCGCGCACCGACCCGCGGCGGGTCTGCTGGCTGTGCATCAGCAACGAGCACGCCGACGCGCTCTTGGACGCGGGTCGACCCGACGACGCCCTGGCCTTTCTCGACGAGCAGCGCCGCGTGCGGGTGGCCGCGGGGGCCGACGTCGATCCCGACGACTTCGGGCTGCGCGAGACGGCGGCGCACCTGCTCGCCGGGCGCCTCGCCGACGCCGAGAAGACCCTCGACGCGGCCTTCACCGAGGCCCGCGGCGCGAGCTGGAACCGCACCTGGCGCCAGTGGAAGGCGCGGCTGCGCGCCGCCCGGGGAGACGCCGACGGGGCCGCTCCGCTGATCTCGTCGGTGGACGACATCATCGCCGACGGCGGCTTCCGCCTGCACTTCGAGACCCTGCCGCTGCTCTTCGGCGCCCTCACCCCGCGCAGCCCGGACGACGCGCGCGACGACGACGGGCTCGACGACGACGAGATCCTGCGCCAGATGTGCGTGCTGGGGCAGGCGTGCATCGCCCGCGGCGGCGGCAGCGGCGCGGGAGCCCTCATCTGGGCGGCCGAGCGGCTGGCAGAGGGCGGCGAGTTCACCCTCGCCCGGCAGGCCCTGCGCGCGGGCGACGCGGGGCTGGCGCTGCTGCGCGACGCCAAAGCGCTCGCGGCGCGGGTGGCGGCTCTCGACGTGATCCTCGACGCCGCGGTGCCGCCCGCCGCCATCGCCGAGCCGCGCGACTTCGAGACCGCGCTGGCCGGCCTCAGGGCCGATCCGCGCCTCGAACGACTGAAGCCGCTGGTCTCGGTCGCCCGGGCCTTCGGCATGGATCCCCTCGCCGAGGCCCTCGTCGCCGAGACCCGCGCCGCGGCCCCCGACGACGAGGCGCTGTTCCACTTCGCCGGGCGTACGCTGTTGGCGACCGACGCGCACGGCGAGGCGCTCGACCGCCTCGTCGAGCACCCGCCGAAGACCGACGACGGCCCCTATCTGGCAGCGTGGCTGCAGGGTCTTGCCGCCGAGCGCCGGGGCGACGTCGACGCGGCGGCCGAGCACCTGACGCGGGTCGCCGACGCGCGCCCCGACTGGACGGCCGTGGCCGAGCAGCTGGGCGGCCTGCACTTCGACGCGGCGCGCTATGCCGAAGCCGACGCCGTCTGGGCGGCGGCCGCCGACAGCATCGGCGAGCCGAACGTCTTTCACTGGCACTGCCTCGGGGCCGCCACCGCCGGCGACGACTGGGCGCGCATCCGCGAGCTGGCGGGCGTCATCGAGTTCCCCCTGCCCGACGGCCCGGACGCCACGGGGCCGTTCGAGGCCGACTACGGCCTCATCCGGGTGCAATTCGAGGACGATCCGCGCCCGTTCTTCGCGACCCGCGTCGGGCCGGTCGCGGCGCGCATCGTGAGCCTTCGGGCGCCGGGGGTCTCCGATCGGCATGGGGATCGGGTCTTGTTCCACCCGCGGGTGCTCAACCCCGACGAGCTCGACGCCGACCCCGACGCGGTCCGGGTGCATCCAGTGGTGCACACCCTCGAAGCGGGCGGCTTCGTGACCGTCGACCTCGACGGCCGGCACCCGGGCGAGGCACACCTCGCGGCGCTGCGCAGCGCGCTGACCGAGGCCGGCTACTTCCATCAGCTCGGCGCCGACGATGACTACGAAGTGCACGATCCCGAGACCGGCGAGGCTCACCCGGGGGTCTATCTGCTCGTCGCGTCCCGCCCGGACGAGCTGAAGGCGCTCGAAGGCTTCTTCGCGACGTTGAAAGGACCGGGCCCGCGCGTTTGGAGCGCCCTGCTGCAGCACCTGCAGCGCGCCGACGAGGCCGAAGCGCACCGGGAGACGGCCCGCGCCTGGGGCATGATCTGATCGCGCTCCACCGGGCCCGCGCCCGGCCTCAGCCCGCCGCCACCCCGCGCACCTCGATGCGACTGCGCCCGGGCCCCTCGGGCACGACCGCCACCTGAACCCCGATGCGCTCGGCGAACCCGGGCACATGGGAGATCAGCCCCACCTGCCGCCCGCTGGCCTGCAACGCGTCGAGCGTCGACAGCGCCTGCCCCAGCGTATTGTCGTCGAGCGTGCCGAAGCCCTCGTCGATGAAGAGCGACTCCAGGCGCGCCTCACGCGCCGAGAGGCTGGCGAGCCCCAGCGCCAGCGCCAGCGAGACCAGGAACGACTCGCCGCCGCTCAGGCTCTGCACGCTGCGGACCTCGTCGCCCATCTCGAGGTCGATGACCTGCAGCTCGAGGTCCTGGTCGGGCACCCGCGACAGCCGATAGCGCGGGCCCAGCTCGGCCAGATGCCGATTGGCCAGCCCGACCACCGCGTCGAGGGTCAGGCTCTGGGCGAAGTCACGGAAGCGACCGCCGTCGTGTGAGCCGATGAGATCCGAGAGCCGCTCCCAGACCCGCTGCTCGCCCTCCATCTCGGCCAGCTGCGGCGCCAGCTCCGCCCGCTGGCGACGGGCCTGCTCGTCGTGCCGCAGCGCCAGACGCGCCTCTTCGAGGGCCTCGCGAAACGCGGCTTCGGCGCGACGGGTCGTATCGAGCGCGCCGGCGAGATCATCGGCGAGCACGTCCGGCCGACCGCTCGCGACGTGCCCCTCGCGGGCCTTGCGCCGCTCGGCCACCAGCGCCTCGGTCACCTTCAGCCGCGAGCGCAGGCCGTCGAGCGTACCGCGGGTGCGGGTGATCCACTCCGGCCCGTGCTGCAGCCGCTCCGACAACGTCGGCTCGTCGATCCGCGCCTCTTCCAGCGCCTCGTCGAGCAGCGCCCGGGCCTGCTCGGCGGCGTCGCGGGCCTTGCGCGCGCTGCGCTCGGCCTCGGCGAGCAGATCGGCGGCGCCCTCCGACTGCGCCTCGGCCTGCGCCCGCTCGTCGCGCGCCGCGCCCGCCGCCGCCTCCGCCTTCTCCAGCTCGAAGCGCAGCGCCTTCTCGACCGCCGCGACCGGCCGGCCGTCGAGCACCTGCGAACGCGCCTCGGCCAACGCATCGACCGCCGCGCCGGCCTGGGTCGCCGCGGCGCGGGCCTCGGCCGCCGCTTCGCGCCGTTGACCGGCCGCTGCCTGCAGCTCGGCGAGGGCCTGACCGGCCGCCCCGAGGTCGATCCGCGCCTGCTCGACCGCCGCCAGCTGCGCTTCGAAGGCCGCCACCTGCTGCCCGGCCGCGGCGACGAACGCGCCGAGCGCCTCGTCGTTTGCCGCCGGCCAGCCCGACCAGCCGGCGAAGACGGTCTCCAGCGCCGCCGCGCGATCCTCGACCCGCGAGCGCGCCGCGCCGAGGCGCTCCAGCGCCCGTTCGCGGCGGGCGTCGGCCTCCCGGGCCGCCTCGCGGGCGCCAGACAACGCGCCGCGCGCCGCTTCGACCGCGCCCAGCCGCTCGTCGACCCGCGCCCGATCGGACTCGATGCGATCGAGCTCGGCCCGGGCCGCCGCCCGCTGCGCCTCGGCCGCCTCGCGCAGGCCGTGGTTGTCGTCGACCAGCTCGGCGACCGCGCGCTCCGACCCGATGGGCGACTCGGGCAGCGCCGAGCCATACGCCATGCGGGCCATCTCCCAATCGCTGACGACCTTGGCCAGCTCGGCCCGCGCGGCGGCGATGGCCTCGTCGGCGGCGAGCACGTCCTCGGCGGCCCGCGCCGCGCGCTCGTCGGCCAGGGTCAGCCGGGTGCGCAGCCCGTCGAGGGCCTTGCGCCGCGCGTCGACCGCCGCCTCTTCGTCGGCCAGCACGACGCCGGCCTCGTCCGCGTCGACCCCCGGGTGCTCGGTCGCCCCGCACAGCGGACACGGCTCGCCGTCCTGCAGCGCCGCCCGATGCTCGACGAGGCTCGCCGCCGCCCGGATCAGCTTGAGCCGCGCCGTATCGGCCACCAGCCCCGCGCGACCCGCCTCGACGTCCTTGGCGAGCCGGCGCGCGCGGGCCTTCTCGCTCTTCACCGCCCGCCGGGCCGCCTGACGGCTGCTCTCCGCCGCTTCGAACTGGGCGTGCAGCACGTCGGCCCGGCGCGCGCGATCCTGCAGGTTCTTGAGCTTGAGATCGCGCTCGCCGAGCACGCCCAGGCGCGCCTCCGCCGCCTGGACCTTCGCCCGCGCCGCGCTCAGCGCCTCGCCCTCGGACGCCTCCCGCGCCGCGGCCAGCGCGGCCTCGGTCGCCCGGGCGAGCGCCGCCGCCGGCTCGACGGCCGCCTGCGCCGTATCGGCCGCGCGCCGGGCCTCGTCGGCCTGCGCCTGCGCCTGCGCCGCCGCCGCCCGATCGGCGGTCAGACCGGCCAGCTCGGCCGACCACTGCGCCCAGCGCGCGTGCACCCGGCCCACCGCCGACTGCTCGGCCAGCCAGCGCTCGCCCTCGGCGATCACCCGGGCATGGGTCGCGTGGGTCTCCCGGGCCGCCGCCAGCCCCGCCTCGACCTCGACCGCCCGCGCGTCGGCCTCCCGAGCCGCCTCAGCCGCCGCCGCGGCGTTGCTGCGGGCCGTCTCGAGCCGGGCGTCGAGCACCCGGGCCTGCTGCAGCAGCGGCGTCTGCGCGTCATGGGCCTCACGGGCGCTGCGCCGGGCCGCCTCGGCGACCGACTCCGCCGTCTGGGCCTCGGTCAGCGCCACGACCGCCGCCTCGGCCGCCGCCGTCCGCGCCGCGGCCCGGCTCTCGGCCTCGCCGGCCACCCGGGCCGTCTCGCGGGCCGCGCGCCATGTCTCCCGCAGCGGCTCGGCCTTCTCCACCGCGTCGAGCGCCTCCTGCAGCGGCTCGGCGTCGAGCAGCGCCGCCTCGGCGTCGCCGAGGTCGATCTCCGCCTCCTCTTCGGCCCGGCTCAAGCGCTCCAGATCGGCGAACCAGCGCTGCGCCGCCTCGAGCGCCGCCCGCCGCTTCTCGGCCGCCGCGACCCACGCCCGCCCGCGCTCGACGCGCCCCTCGATCGTATCCCGCACGCCGTCGTCGAGCACCGGGATGTCGTCCACCCGATGCCGCACCCGATCGAGCGCCTCGCGCACCTCGCGGGCGCGCATGTGCGCCCCCTGACCCAGCCGTCGATAGAGATCGGCGCCCGTCATCGCTTCGAGCAGCGCCCCGCGATCCTTCGCGTCGGCCTTGAGGAAGCGATCGAACTCCCCCTGCGCCAGCAGCACCGAGCGGCGGAACTGGTCGAAGTCGAGCCCGACCCGATCGGCGATCAGAGCCAGGGTGTCGGTCTTGCGGTCGGTGGTCAGCGTCTGCCACTCGCCGTCGTCGCCGCGCTGCCAGACCTCGATCTTCTGGCCCTGGAAGTTGCCGTCGGCCTTGCCGTGGGCCCGGCGCACGCTCCACCGCGCGCGGTAGATCTCGCCGTCGCGCCCGACGAACTCGACCTCGGCGTGCCCCTCCCCCGTGCCCCGGCGCAGCACGTTGCGCACGTCGTTGGCCCGCAGCTTGTGCTCGTCGTCGGCCCGCCCGATCTCGACGCCGCCGCGCTCGTCGAGCCGCGGCGTGGTGTCGTAGAGCGCCAGGCACAGCGCGTCGAGCAGCGTCGACTTGCCCGCCCCGGTCGGCCCGGTGATCGCGAAGAGGCCCGCCGACCCCAGCGGCTCGGCGTTCAGGTCGACCTCGAACGCCTGCAGGCTGGCCAGGTTCTGGCCCCGAATGACGTTGATCCTCATCGGCTCACCGGTCGTCCTGCTCGACGTCCTGCAACAGCTCGTGGAACTTCTCGAGCAGCGGATCGGGCGGATCTCCCGGGTGCTGCCGGGCCCACTTGCGGCGGAAGACCTCCTCGGCGTTGAGCGTGCCGAGCTGCGCGTCGGGCACCTCGTCGGCCAGCGCCCGCCCGCGCCCCGGGCGCTCGACCACCAGCCGCGCCAGCCGGGCGTGCTTGCCCACCAGGGCCTCCTCGACCCGCAGCCGCAGCCCCGGCTCGGGCGCGTCGAGCCGCACCGCCACCTCGAGGAAAGGCCGGGTCCACTCGGGCCGGGTGCGATCGAGCACAGGCAACGCCGCGATGCGTTCGAGCACCGTATCGACCGGTTCATAGCCCGCCACCGGCACCCGCGTCATCTCGACCCCCGCCGGCGCGGCGACCGATCGGATGCCATCGAGCATGCCATCGAAGACATCCACCAGCAGGATCTGATGCGGATACTCCCGCTCGGCCATCGACAGCGGCAGCGGCGAGCCGCAATAGCGCACCCGCTCGACGCCGCCCACCGCCTGGGCGAGGTGCAGGTGACCCAGCGCGACGTAGGCCACGTCGCTGGGGAAGATGTCGAGCGGCAGCGCGTGCTGGTTGCCGCCGAGCACCTTGCGCTCCGAGTCTTCGCTGATGCGCCCGCCGCGCATATAACAATGCCCGGTCGCGATGATGCTCTGCCCCGGGTCCATGCGCGCGCGCACCGCCTCGAACGTGCGCCGATACACCTCGCGCACGCCCTCGACGAGCGGGTCGGGCTGCGGCGCGCCCTCGACCGGCTCGGGCAGCTCGACCCGCGGCAGATCGGCCGGGCGCAGGAAAGGCACGGCGGCGACCCAGGCCTCCACCGAGCCGTCCATGCCGGTCAGCGGCACCGCCATCGCGTCGTAGTCGATGGTCCCGTCCTCGAAGCGCGGCACCCCACCGATGACCGTCACGTCCAGCGGCTCGAGCAGCGCCCGCGGCGCGTCGAGCCGGGCCGCCGAGTCGTGATTGCCGCCGGTCACCACGATGTCCAGCCCGCGGTTGCGCTTGCGGGCCGCTCCGAGGAAGCCGTACCACGCCCGCAGCGCCGCCGTGGGCGGGTTGGCCGAGTCGAAGATGTCGCCGGGGATGATGATCGCGTCGACCATGTGCTCGTCGATGCGATCGAGGAGCCAGTCGAGGAACCGCTGGTGCTCGGCGTCCCGCGAGCGGCCGTGCAGGCCGTGCCCCAGGTGCCAGTCCGACGTGTGCAGGATGCGCATCCGCCGGAGGTTGCCCCACCCACGCCGCCGATTCAACCGCCGTTTGCGACAGCCGGCGCCGGCCCGGGAAGCGCTGGATCTTGGTGGCGGTTCGCGCGACTGTCGACGGGCCGCCGACGCGTCCGGCGGCCGAGCCTGCCCGGGAGCGACATGAGCGAGCGCGACGACGATGCGGATCCCACGGCGAGCGCGCCGCGCAGCGCGATCTCGCTGAGCGAGATCCTGGCGATGACGCCGCCCGCCCGCAGGCCCGCGCCAAAGCCGAAGCCCGAACCGAAGCCGCCGCCCGAGCCCGTCGAGCCGAGCATGACGCTCAGCCGGACGCAGCTCGTGGCGGGCCTGGACGAAGAGCCGCCGCGCGGCCCGCTCGTTGTCACCGGCGACGGCGGGCCGTGGACGGTGCGCTACAACCCGCTGCCCTTTCTGCACCTGGCCGTCGTGCAACGTGACGGGCACAGCATGGTCCTTCAGCGCGGACCCTTCAGCAGGCACTGGTCCGCCTGCGCCGCGGTGACCCTGTCCGGGCCGGTCTTCGCCGGCCTCGAGCTGCGCCCCGAAGCCCGCGCCGACCGCGTCGTGCGCGCCCTCGGCCGCCCCGAGGCCCAGACCGGCGATCCCGCGTTCGACGACGCGGTCTGGGTCGCCCGCGGCGCGCCATCGGCGCTGCTCGGCCGCTTCGATCACCGGCTACGGGGCTGGCTGACCCAGCTCATCGGCCGCGGGGCGACGCTCTACCAGGGCACGTTGACGATCCCCGTGCCCCTCACCCCCATGTGGGATCTGCTGCCGCCGGCCCTCGACTGGCTCGATGGCTTCGCCCGCGCGCCGCTCGACCTCGCCGAAGGGCTGGCTGCGCGCATGGCCGCAGACCCCATCGACGGCGTGCGCGTCTGCGCGGCGAAGGCCTGGATCGAGCGCGTGGACCCGAACCAGCTTCCCGCCGACGAGGCGGCGCTGGAGTCATTGTGCATCGCCCTGCTCGACCTCGACGAGCACCGCGCCGTCGCCATCGATCGCCTGGCGCGCATCGGCACCGAGCGGGCCGTCGCGCCGCTGATGGCCATCGCCAGCAGCTGGTTCGGCGGCGCCGCCCGCGAGCGCGCGCGGCAGGCGGTCGAGTCGATCGTCGGCCGCACGGTCCTGCGCACGGGCGGGCTGTCGGTGGTCGACAGCCGATCGAGCGGCGGCCTGAGCCTCGAACGACAGCCCACGGAGCCGTCCGACGAGCCGACGTAGAGGCCCTGAACGGCGGCGGGCGGCATGCCATGCCATGACTCACCGGATGCCACGCCGTGGGAGCCATCACGGGCCGCTGGACGACTGCCGCTGTGTGATGCATGATGCTCGCCCAACCGGACCCCGAGGCAGCATGTCCGATACCCGCGGTGGCACCATCCATGACACCCGTCCCCTGGTCAAAGAACTGCTCTCGAAAGAGCAGACCGACTTCGTGGGCGGGATCGTCGCGCGGGTCGAAGCCCTCGCCGTCGAGAAGCCCCGGCGCCCACAACCGCGCAGCCCGAGCGGCTGGTCGCTCGAGCTGGAGCCCGATCGCAGCTACCGCGCGCTGCTCATCGACGGCGGCCGCGGCACCGGCAAGACCTCGTTGATGCTGACCGCTCTGCGAGAGCTCTACGAGCGGCCAGCGCCGTGGTCGCCGCCGGGCAGGTCTCGCCGCCCATCACGCTCAGCGCCGACGACCCGCTGCAGTTCGCGACCTGTCTGGCCGATGAGTACGCCTACGCCTGGGCCGCGCTCGTCGACGCCACCGTCTCGCCCGACGCGGCGTCGAAACTGGCTCGAGCAGGCGGCGCGCAACGGCTGGCGGGGGCGCTTCACGCTGCCCGACGGTGTCGATGATCGCGCGCGCGCCGGCCATCGCTGACGTCGCGGCTGACGTCCCGGGCCGACAGCGGCCGATCGCGGCACCGGCGATCGACCGCGCCGCCGCACGCACCGGCCTCAGCGCCCGCTCCGGCTGACGTCGCGCATGGTCGACTGCCCACGGAGATACATCGCGGGTGAAACGACGCGGCCCGCCGCACCCGATCGGCGCACCGCGGCGGTGACGGCTCGGGCAAGCGCCCAGCCGCCCGCGCCGTCCGCCGTGCCGCGCAGGGTATCGGCCACCGGCTCGGCGCATGTCGTGGGTGCCCGCGCGGGCCGCCCGCACCCCGTCGCGCCACGCCGCCGCGACCGCATCGGGCCATCGACCACCGCTCGGGCGCCGACGCCGGTGAACCCACCGGCCATCGCTGGCCCGAAGCGCCACCCCCACTCGAACGCGCCGCCGGTCTGGCAGCGCGTCGACATCGCGCCGGCGAACGCGTCGGGCCATCGACCACGCGCGGGCTTCGCCGTGGCTGACGCCGCGAGGCTCGAGCGGCCCCAGATATCAGCCGCGCCCGCCCCGATCGGCCGGTGTGCCATGGATCGGGCCACCGCGATGGTGCCCGATCGGGTGCTCGACAGGCCGTGACGGCACCTCGTGGGTGGCCGATCCAGGGTCGCCTACCCCCTTCGGGCCACCGGTCGGGTGCCTGATGTCATCCACGAGGGCGCGGTCGGGCACCCGGCCGGTGACCCGCACGGGGGCGCGCTGTCGTGGGGCGACACCGCCGGACACGTCGCAGCGGTCCGCCCGGGCGCAGGCGCCACGTCGCCGGTGCCCGGACGCCACGCCGACGTCGCTCGAGCTGCGAACGCTGTAAGGCCGCGCGGTACGGACGTCCCGCAGCCCACCCACGACGCAAGGAGTCCCATGTCGTTCGCTGCGCTGAACCGATCCGCCATCCCCCTCATCGGCGCCCTCGCCTTCGTCGGCGGAGGCTGCGCGGGCGACCCCGCCGATCCCGTCGTCTGCCCCGCGCCCGCCGTCGAGATCGATGAATTCGGCGCCACCTGGTGCGCGCACCACGACGTGGCCCGCTTCACCTGCCCTGCGGAGCTGCCCGAGCGCGCGGTGTTCAACGATGTCGCGATCTGCGGCGCCGTGCAGCCTGATCGGGAGACCGGCCTCGACGTCGCGCGCGCCGCGCTGCGCACGGGCCGAGTCTTCGAGCGGCGCGCCATCCTCGCGTTCGAGGTCCCGTCCGCGTGGCAGACGGCGCCCGGCGCCGCGGTCGGCGAGCGGCTCGACGTGCCGACGGTCACCTTCAGCGACGACGATGTGAGCTGGGTCAGCGCAGACGGCGACGCGCGCCTGTGCACGGTCCGCTTCGACCACTTCGAGACGGAACCCGCCGACGACGGGCGGACGCTGAACGTCACCGCCTGGGATCGCGTGCGCTGCGGGCCCGACGAGGTCGGCACCGGCGCCGAGATTCGAGAGACCCACCCGCTCTCGCTGGCGGCCCTGCCGGCCGGGCGCTACACCCTCGCCTCGCCCCCCGCCTTCACCGGCCGCGCCCCCAGCCCCGCGCCGCTCGTCGTCGGCCTCGACGGGATCTGCCCTGCGCCGCGGCCGATCGAGGCGTGCTTCCGCGGCGCCTTCTTCGCCGAGTGCGGCGCGGCCGCAGATCTCGAGCCCGGCATCTGGTGCGAGGGCGGCGCGTCGGTGTCGTGCGTCTGGTCCGCGTGCCCGCCCGCGGGCTACTCGGCGGTGGACTGTCGCGGCGACGGCTTCTGCCCGAACCCGCACGAGGGCTGGGGCACCGAGCCTTGGGATCGGACCCGGGCGATGGTGGTGTCGGTCGAGGTCGACGACGACCTCGAGGCGGGCGCCCCGTCGGTGGCGTGTGCCGTGGGGTCCAGCGATGTCGCGCCCGAGCGCGTCTGCGGCCCGGGCGACGCGACGTGGACGACGCGGCGCAGCCCGCACATGGAGAACGCTCGCTGGGGCTGGCCCAGCCTCGTCCGGCTGCGGACGAGCCACCTGGGCGAGTCGGCTCTCGAAGGCTGGGACCTCTCGGTCGAGCTCGACGTCTTCGCCGAGGGCGGCCCGCGGGCCCGGGCCTGTCTGGTGCATTCGAGCGACGGCGGCGCTGCGGGTGCGCCGGTCTGCGCCAGCGGCGGCGTCCTCACGGTGGATCGCCTGCCCGACGGGCCCGAGGCGGTCGACGGGATGGCCGCCGAGCTGAGCGTCGAGTTCCCCGACTTCGCGACGCAGCCCGACTGCGAGAGCCCCTGCATGGTGCGCGGCCTCGAGGTCCAGGCCCGACTGTAGCGCGCCCTCCGGCGTCGGCCCGCGCGGCCCTACCGCCCGCCGTCCGGGGCGGCGTCGGCGTTGGGTTCGGCGTCAGCGCTCGATCGGGCGTCGACCGCCGCGTCCGCCGGACCCAGGTCGACCGCCGCGTCCTTCCAGCGGTGCGGCGGCTCGGTGTCCATGTACCAGGTGGTGAACAGCAGCGTCAGCAAGAGCCCGCCCAGGGCCGCCAGCGGCGCCCACTTGGGGGCCTCGCCCCGCGGCTCGTCGGTTGGCTCCGGCGCGCGCGGATCAGTCATCCCAGTCATCCTCGTCGAACTCGGCCAGCTCGGCGGCGGCGAGGGCGTCGAGATCCTCCTCCGCCGGCGCGGCCTCCAGATCGGACAGCTCGCGCCACGCGTCGGCGGCGGCGCCGTCCCGGCGATGCCATGCGCTCAGGGCCCGCTGACGCTCGACCAGCGTCGGGTGGGTCTCGAAGGCATCGGCGAAGGCATGCTGCGGCCCGGTCTCGTCGACCCGCGCGTCGACGGCCTTCATCAACGTCAGGCTCGCCTCGAGCCCGCCGGCCAGCGCGCCGGCCCGATCGGCGCTCAGCTCGCCGTGCCTGATCCACGCCAGCAGCCGCCGACGCAGGGTGAGCGAGGCCCCGCCGGTGATGCCGGCCACCAGCCAGCCCAGCCCGCCCAGGTCGGAGAGCATCGCCAGCTGCGAGCGCCCGCGGGCGTGCCCCGCGATGATGTGGGCCAGCTCGTGACCCAGCACGACCGGCAAGGCGCCGATGGGGCCGGCGACTTCCAGCATGCCGCGGGTCAGCACGATCAGCGGCCAGCTGTCATCGATGGCGTGGGCGTTGATGTACGGCGCGTCGAGCAGGCGCAGCTCGGGGCGGCGGTCGTGGCCCAGCGCCAGCCGGGCCTCTTCGAGCGCCTCGACGGCGGGGTGCTGTCGATCGAGCGGCGCAGATTTCTCGCGGAAGACCTCGGCCATCGTCGCCGTGGCGCGGGCCGAGCGGGCGTCGAGCACCGAGAAACCGGGCAGCCGGCGCACCGCGACGAGCCCGCGGCGGTCTTCGGGGTGCAGCCAGTGATGCTCGGCGTGGTGGCGCGATCGGGCCGGGCGTCTCATCTCAGTGCGCCATGACCCGCAGCCGGTCTCCGTCGGTCGCTTCGGGTCGCTTCGCGGGGTAGTGATGCAATCGCATGAAGTGATCGACGGCGACGATGTCACCCTCGGCCAGCTCAAGCCAGACGTTCTCGCCGTGCAGGTGCTCGCTGGTCACGATGAAGTGATTCACATAGCCGGTCTGGGTCTCAGCCTCGCACTCGGGCCGATAGAACGGGCAGCCGTCGCGCTCGGGGCAGGCGGTCTTGTAGGTGCTGTAGTGCAGCTCCTTGCCGCCGCGGTGGGCCACCATGATCTCGCCGTCGGTGACCACCAGCGTCAACAGCGAGCGCTTCTCGTCGCTCTCGGCGGGCGGGTCGCAGATGCGGCGGGTGGTCTCGACGGTCTTGCGCAGCGCGCGCACCACCGCCTCGACCGGCGTACCGCGCCGCTGGGGGTCGGTCTCGAAGGTGAGGTAGGTCAGAAACAGGTGAAACAGCACCTCGCTGTCGGTATCGCCCAGGATGAAGCCGCGCAGCGCCGGCGCGATCTCGGCCCGCAGCGCGTCGCGATAGCGCGAGAACTCGGGGATGTCGCCGTTGTGGCACATCACCCAGCGGCCGTATTGAAACGGGTGGCAGTTGAGCGGCGTGATCTCGCCCTGCGTCGCCTTGCGGATGTGGGCCAGCACCGTCTGGCTGGTGACCACGCCCGAGACCCGGTGGAAGAGCTTGTCGCCCAGCGCCGCCCCCGCCGACTTGATGAGGTGCGGCGCGCCGGCGACGTAGTAGGCCACGCCCCAGCCGTCGGGGTGGTTCTCGCTCTGCACGGCGAGCGCGTTGTCGGCGCTCATCAACGAGCGGTGGACCTGACTCTGGAGCACGCTGCGGAAGCCGAATATCCTGCACATGGCGCCCATGATAGCGCACACCGGGGGGCGTCGGATACGGCTCGCCCGCCGCGGGACCTCGCGCAGCAGACGCAATGACCACTCCCCCACCTTCCGGGTGACACCGGCTGTGGTTGACACGGCCCCCCCATCCGCGGTCCAACCCGCCGGCACGGTGAGTACACATTGGCCGCTGGGGAGCGCCGACGATGTTGTTCGACAAGGTGGTGATCGCGGGGGTGGCGCACGTCGACGCGCCGCACCGTATTGCGTCTGCGGTCTTCGAGGATCGCCTCGCGGATACGATGAAGCGGCTGGGCATGCGCCCCGATACGCTGCGCATGCTGGCCGGCATCGAGGCCCGCCGCTGGTGGGACGAGGGGGTCGAGCCCGACGAGGCGGCGGCGCTGGCCGCCGAGAAGCTCTTCGAGCAGACCGGCGTCGACCGCCAGCGGGTGGGGGTCATCTTCAATACGTCGGTCTGCCGGACCTACCTCGAGCCGTCGACGGCGTGCATGGTGCACGGCCGCCTGGGCCTGGGGGCGCACTGCCTCAACTACGACCTGGGCAACGCCTGCCTGGCTTTCCTCAACGCGATGGAGCTCGCCGGGGCGATGCTCGAGCGCGGGGCCATCGACTACGCGCTCATCGTCGACGGCGAGGGCTCGCGGGAGATCCAGGAGACGACCCTCGATCGGCTCGCCCGGCCGGAGACCACGGTCGAGGACTTCCGCGCGGAGTTCGCGACGCTGACCCTGGGCTCGGGGGCGGTGGCGATGCTGCTGGCGCGGGACGACGTGCACCCCGACGGGCACCGCTTCCGCGGCGGGGTGAGTCAGGCGGCGACGCAGTGGAGCCATCTGTGCCGCGGCAAGCACGACAAGATGACCACCGACACCGCGACCCTGCTCAAGCAGGGGGTGGCCCTGGCGATGCGCACCTGGGTCGTGGCCCAAGAGACCCTGCAGTGGAGCGATACCCGGCTCGACCACCTGGTGATGCATCAGGTCAGCGCGGTGCATACCCGCACCCTGTGCCAGACCCTCGGGCTGAACCCGGACAAGGCGATCCTGACGTTCCCCGAGCTGGGCAACGTGGGGCCGGCGTCGGTGCCGATGACCCTGTCGAAGGGGGTCGAGGCGGGCACGATCCGACGCGGTGACACCGTGGCGCTGATGGGCATCGGCTCGGGGCTCAACGTCTCGATGATGGAGGTCAGGTGGTGATGGGTCAGCCGACCAGTCAGTCCGGTTCGGATTTGTCTGCGGATTTGTCTGCGGGTGTGTCTGCGGAGTCCGCTGCCGAGCCCGCTGCGAGCCCGACCGCGTCGGGCGCACCCGGCGAGCCGGCCCGCGGGCGACTGCCCGACAGCGTCGACCGGGCGCTGTATCCCTTCGAGGGGCGGCTGTTCGACGTCGGCGGCCACCGCATGCACTGCCTCGACGAGGGGCAGGGCCCGCCGGTGCTCATGGTGCACGGCAACCCCTCGTGGAGCTTCTACTATCGCGACATGGTGCGCGCCCTGCGCAGCACCCATCGCTGCATCGTGCCCGATCACATCGGCTGCGGGCTGAGCGACAAGCCGAGCGACGATCGCTATGACTATACGCTCGGCCGGCGCATCGACGATCTCGACGCGCTGGTGGCGCAGCTCGATCCGGGCCCGCTGACGCTGATGGTACACGACTGGGGCGGCGCCATCGGCCTCGGCTGGGCCGCCCGCCACCCGGAGCTGGTCGAGCGGCTGGTGATCCTCAATACGGCGGCGTTCCACAACCCGCGGGGGCAGAAGATCCCGCCGTCGCTGTGGCTGGCGCGCAATACGAAGCTGGGGGCGCTGCTGGTGCAGGGGCTCAACGCCTTCTCGGCGGGCGCGACCCGGCTGGCGGTGAAGAGCCCGCTGCCCGCGGCGGTGCGCCGGGCCTACGTCGCCCCCTACGACTCGTGGGACAATCGGGTCGCGACGCTGCGCTTCGTGCAGGACATCCCGCTCTCGCAGGATGATCCGGCGTGGCAATACATCGACGCGGCGGCGGCCGGACTGGATCACTTCGTCGAGACCCCGGCGCTCATCTGCTGGGGCGAGCAGGACTTCGTCTTCGACGGGCCTTTCCTCGAAGAGTGGCGCCGACGGCTGCCGCAGGCCGAGGTGCACCTCTTCCCCGAGGGCGGGCATTACATCCTCGAGGACGAGGGGCCCGCCATCCGCGAGCACGTGCGCCGCTTCTTCGACAGCCACCCGGTCGAGGGCGAGCGCCCGCCGGCCGGAGCGCAGTCATGAGCCGCGGCGCGGCCACGGGCCCATCCGCCCGCCGGGGTCGCCCGCTGCTGCCGGCGGACGCGCCGTGCAACATCGCCCGCTCGCTGGTCGACATGGCCCGTCAGCAGCCTTATCTGCCGGCGATCTTCCACCCCGAGGGCCGCGATCGCAACGGCGTGCGGGCCTATACCCACTTCACCTATCGCCAGCTCGACGATCGCTCCGATGCCATCGCCCGCGGCTTGCAGGCGGTGGGTATCGGGCACGGGGTGCGCACCGCGCTGATGGTGCGCCCGTCGCTGGACTTCTTCGCGCTGTTCTTCGGGCTGTTCAAGGCCGGCGCGGTGCCGGTGCTCGTCGATCCGGGCATCGGCATCAAGCGGCTGAAGGTCTGCCTCGCCGAGGCGGCCCCCGAGGCGTTCGTGGGCATCACCCCGGCCCACGTGGCGCGGCTGCTGCTCGGCTGGGCGAAGAAGAGCCTCAAGGCCTGGGTCACCGTCGGGCCGAAGCTCGGCTGGGGCGGGGTGACGCTCGAGGACGCCATCGCCGAGGGCGAGGCGCGCCGCGAGGGCTGGCAGATGGCCGATACCCGCGCCGGCGAGTTGGCGGCGATCCTGTTCACGAGCGGCAGCACCGGCGTGCCCAAGGGGGTGATGTATCAGCATCGCCACTTCGTCGCGCAGGTGGAGCTTATCCGCGATGCCTATGGCATCGAGCCGGGCGAGGTCGACCTGCCGACCTTCCCGCCGTTTGCGCTCTTCGACCCGGCCCTGGGCATGACCACGGTCATCCCCGACATGGATCCGACGCGGCCGGCGGCGGTGAACCCGGATCACATCTTCGAGGCGGTGCGCGACTTCGGCGTGACCAATATGTTCGGCTCGCCGGCCCTGCTCGATACCGTCAGCCGGGCGGGTCTCGAGCGCGGGGTGAAGCTGCCGACGCTCAAGCGGGTGATCTCCGCCGGCGCGCCGGTGCCGCCGAAGGTCATGGCCCGCATGCTCGAGCTCTTGCCCGCCGGGGCGCAGATCCATACGCCGTACGGGGCTACGGAGTGTCTGCCGGTGGCGACCGTCAGCAGCGATCTGATCCTGGGCGAGGCGCGGGCGAAGACCGCCGAAGGGGCCGGGGTCTGCGTCGGCCGGCCGCTGGCTCACAACGACGTGCGGGTGATCCGCTGCGACGACGGGCCGATCGCGCGCTGGAGCGCCGACTTGGAGCTGCCCGCGGGCAGCATCGGCGAGATCACGGTGCGCGGGCCGACGACGACCCAGGCCTACTACGGGCGCGACGCCTCGACGACGCTGGCCAAGATCGCCGATGGCATCAGAGATGACTCCGATGGCATCAAAGATGACTTCGATGGCATCAAGAACGACTCCAATGGCATCAGAGATGACTCCGAGCCATGGGTCCGCCATCGCATGGGCGACATGGGCTACTTCGACGATGTCGGCCGCCTGTGGTTCTGCGGGCGCAAGAGCCATCGCCTCGAGACGCAGGCGGGGCCGATGTACACCGTGCCGTGCGAGATGGTCTTCAATCAGCACGCGGCGGTCTATCGCAGCGCGCTGGTCGGCGTGCCCGCCGGCGACGACGTGCGGCCGGTGATCATCGTCGAGCGCGATCCCGACGCTGCGGCGATCGCCGAGCCGGCGCTCTTCGCCGAGCTGCGCACCCTCGCCGAGCGCTTCGCCCATACCCGGCCGATCGAGACCTTCCTGCTGCACGATGGCTTCCCGGTCGACATCCGCCACAACGCCAAGATCGATCGCCCGGGCCTCGCGCAGTGGGCGGCGAAGCGACTGGGGGCCGGCCGATGAGCGACGAGACACCCCAGCGGGCGCTGGTGACCGGCGGCGGCGGCTTTCTCGGCGGCGCCATCGTCGATCGGCTGCTGGCCCGCGGCCTGCGGGTGCGCAGCATCGCCCGCGGCGACTATCCGGCCCTCGCAGCCCGCGGCGTCGAGACCGTGCGCGGCGATCTGGCCGATCGGGAGGCGGTGCGCGCGGCGGCGGCCGGCTGTGATGTGGTCTTCCACGTCGCCGCCAAGCCGGGGGTCTGGGGCAGCTACGAAGACTTTCATCGGCCCAACGTGGTGGGCACCGAGAATGTCATCGACGCGTGCCGGCTGCATGGCATCCCCAAGCTGATCTACACCAGCACGCCCAGCGTCGTGCACGCGGGCGGCGATCTGGAGGGCGTCGACGAGTCGCTGCCCTACCCCGATCACTTCGAGACGCACTACCCGGCCACCAAGGCCATCGCCGAGCAGGCGGTGCTGGCCGCCCACGGGCCCGAGCTGGCCACCGTCGCGCTGCGCCCGCACCTCATCTGGGGGCCGGGCGACAACCACCTCATCCCGCGCATCTTGGCCCGGGCCCGCGCGGGGCGCTTGCGGCTGGTGGGCGAGGCGCCCGGCTCACGGGTGGATACGACCTATATCGACGACGCCGCCGACGCCCACCTCCTGGCGTTCGACGCGCTGGGCCCCGACGCGGCGTGCGGCGGCAAGCCGTACTTCATCAGCCAGGGCGACCCGCAGCCCATCGCGGTGGTGATCAACGGCATCCTGGCGGCGTACGGGCTGCCGCCCTGCGAGCGCTGGATCTCGGCCCAGGCGGCCTATCGTGTGGGCGCGGTGCTCGAGGGGCTGTTCCGGTTCTTCCGGGTGAAAGCCGAGCCGCCGATGACCCGCTTCGTGGCGAAGCAGCTGGCGACGGCCCACTGGTACGACATCGGCGCGGCGCGGCGCGACTTCGGCTTCACGCCGTCGACGACGATCGCCGAGCGGCTGGCCGATCTGAAGCGCTGGGTGGACGCTCAGGCGCTGGCGGCCAGCGGCGACTCGCCGACGAGCGGATAGGCGCGGAAAGGCAGCTCGACCGGGTGGCGCGTGCGGTAGGCGGCGGCCTGCTCGGCCAGCGGGACGCGCGCGCCGGGCAGCCGGCGGTCGGGCCACAGCTCGGCGAGCGGCAGCAGCACGAAGGGGCGCGCGCCGATGCCCGGGTGGGGCACCCGCAGCCGGGCGTCGTCGATCACAGCCTCGCCGTGCACCAGCAGGTCGAGGTCGATGGAGCGCGGGGCCCACTTCTCGTGCGGGCCGCGGCCCATGTCCAGCTCGATGCCCTGCAGGCGGTCGAGCAACGCGTGGGCCGTCAGCCGGGTGTGGCCGACGACGACGGCGTTGAGGAATGGGATCGACCAATCGGCCGGCGCGCCGGGCAGCAGCATCGCGTCGGAGGCCCAGATGGTCGAGCTGCGCAGCGCGCTCACCACGGCGCCGATCCGCCCGATGGCCTGGTGCAGGTTGCCCGTGCGATCACCGAGGTTGGTGCCGAGTCCGATGGCGACGGGCACGCCGGGCGCGGGATCGGTCGGGTCGTGGCTCACGGGTACTCCCTGGCGGGTCGGCGGAGTAGACCGGAGCCGCCGCCCGGCGTCAAGGGTGGCTGCCGGCGGCCGGCGGGCGGGTCACTCGATGCGCCAGCTCTCGAGCACCTCGCGCTCGGTGCGCAGCGCGGCGAGCTCGTCGTGCAGCTTGGCGAGGCGGTCGACCGTGCGGCTGTAGTGGCGGCCGGCGGTGACCGCGGTGAGCGTGCCGGCGGCGCTGGCCGGGATCGACAGGACCCAGCCCAGGTCGGAGCGATCGAGGTGGTGGTGGCCGAGTACGTCGACGCAGTCGCATTCGAACTGCTTGAGGGCGATGGCCCGGTCCAGCTCGGCGGCGCGGGTCTCGAGCTCGGCGGCGGTGAGGTCGCGATAGGGCATGTCTGCATTGGACGGCAGCCGCTCGGCGGACGCAAGCCGCTTGACCGCCGGCGGGCGGCGGGCGAGACCTGTCTGGCCCGATGCCGAGGCCCGACACCAAGGAGAGCGCCATGCCCCGCCCGTTCACCTACTGCCCCCGCTGCGCCACCGCGCTGGTCGATCGGCAGCTCGCCGAGGACGATCGCCCGCGCCGGGTCTGCCCGGCGGACGGCTGCCGCTTCGTGCAATAGTCGGGTGGCCCCGGCCGGTCACCCGACCGGGGCTCCCACAGATCCGGACGTGCGGAACTCCCGCATCCGGCTCCTCGGGTCACGGGTTTGCTGCGCTACGCGTAGATCGAGTGAACAACCCTCGC